>JBBRLL010000011.1:0-93542 GCA_038231395.1 Rhodobacterales bacterium | reverse complement strand
TCACAAGATCGAGAACATGTTCGGGCGTCTGAAGGATTGGCGCAGGGTGGCCATGCGCTTTGACAGGCGCGCTGACATCTTCCTGTCTGCCTGCGCCCTCGCCGCAATCGTCATGTTCTGGCTATGAGTCCTGAGCGTAGGAAATCATGGGCGGAAGGTTGGATCTTCATGCTTTCACTCAAAAGTTGGGAATTAGGTCGACTGATTGCATGACCTTTGGTTTCTGCGAAAGCCGGTTTCTCTGAAGAACAAAGTTGGTCGCGATTTAAACTCTAACCTCTCAGTCGCCATCGCCGGTGTCAATCTATTCCCCACTAGGATCGAATCACATAATCGGAACCGGGTTGCTTTGCTCATTCGCGAGCTTTGACTAGCGGTCGGATGCGCCCCACGATTCGCTTCATTTTCTTAACCGCCTTCTCGGGCTCCGCGACATGCCGGCCTCACCAATGTCAGGCGCTTTCTAGACCGATCGTCAAAACAAAAAAAGTCATTTCAACGCATTAACCAACCGCCGGCATCCAGCCGTTGACATTCCGTCCCCACCCTCTATCCCTGCCAGTACCGGATCAGCGGCGTCTCCGGTTCCAATGACCCGAGCCAAATCCCCGAGTTTCCCATGGCCCTTGAAGACGCCAAAGCGCAAGTTGACACCGCTTTCACCCGCACCACCCAACGCGGCTATGCGTTTGAAAACGCGTTTGGGGGTGCGACCAGTTTCCTGCGTCGCACCTATACCAAAGACCTGACCGGCGTTGACCTCGCCATCACCGGTGTGCCCTTTGATCAGGCCGTCACCCACCGCGCTGGCACCCGGTTCGGGCCAAGGGCTATCCGTGAGGCTTCGGCCCTGATGCCCTATGATCCGCCGCACGGTTGGCCGACCAACCCCTTGGAAGATCTCAACATCATCGACTACGGCGACGTGGCGTTTGATTATGCCAGAACTCAGGATTTTCCCGATACCCTGACCGCCCATATCCGCAAAATCCTGAATGCCAATGCCCGAACTATAACCTTGGGCGGCGACCATTTCATCACCTTTCCGATCCTCAAAGCCTATGCGGAAAAGTTCGGACCCCTCTCCCTCGTCCATTTTGACGCCCATTCCGATCTGTGGCCTGACGACGACTATTCCCGCATCGACCACGGCACCATGTTCTACAAGGCGGTCAAATCGGGACTGGTGGACCCAAACCGTTCGGTGCAAATCGGTATCCGCACCACGACCGAGGATTATCTGGGCGTCAATGTCATCACCGCGCGTGAGGTCCACGAGAAGGGCACGGCCTGGGTGGTTGCGAAAGCCAAAGAGATCGTCGGCAATTCAAACACCTACGTCACCTTCGACATTGACGCGCTCGACCCCGCCTTCGCCCCCGGCACTGGCACGCCGGTCTGGGGAGGGCTGACCTCCTGGCAAGCCGCCGCCATGCTCCGCGATCTCGCAGGCATCAATATGGTCGGCGGCGATGTGGTCGAAGTCTCCCCTCCCTATGACACCACCGGCGCCACTGCCATCGCGGGCGCGCATGTGGCATATGAACTGGTGTGCCTGTACCACTGGGCAAAGACCGGCAAGAATCGCAACGGTGAAAAGTAAATGAAAATAATTAGTTACATCGTCATCTTCATCCTTATGGGCACAGCGGTGCTGCAAGCCTATGTCCGGCTTGCCCCAAGTGACCCGGCGCTCTGGCATGTCGCGGTGGCCAGCGCTGATGCTGTCACGCCAGGCCCCTGCGCGGACAAGGTCACTCTGGTTGCCAAAGGTGCGCGCGCCACATGCAGTATCGCCGGTAACCCTGCAGATTTGCTGACAAAACTGGATGCTGTTGCGCTGGCCACCCCGCGCACCACCCGCCTTGCCGGAAGTGTTGAAGAGGGCCGGATCACCTGGGTCTCCCGTTCGCTGCTGATGGGCTACCCCGACTACATCACAGCCGAGGCCAGTCCGTCGCCCGCTGGCGCACGCCTTGATATCTTCGCCCGCCAACGGTTCGGTGAAAGCGATTTTGGTGTGAATGCGGCGCGGCTGAAAGACTGGCTGTCGCGACTTTAACCCTTGATCGGTGTCCAAAACTCCCACGGCTGAGCCATTTGATCGCCGGGCGACGGAATGGTGCAAGGTGGGTTAAACTGCGCTGTTGAGTGCAGGATGCACGGGTGCAAAGCACCTTGCTTTCAGGCCGCGGGGGCGGGGGCGTCAACGACTACCCCATGTCAGTGGGGACGCTTTTCAGGTTTTTGCCGACGCCCCAGCCTGACAATCCAAGCCTTTCCGCCCTTGACCGGCATGGCCTTTCGCGCCACACCGCCCCCATGGTTCCCTTGGATAAACTCGCGCAAATCTCCCAGCGTTTCGACTATGTCGAGGCACGGCTGAACGCCGGCGGCAACCCGGCTGACATCGCCCACCTCAGCCGTGAATATTCCGAGCTTGGCCCGGTCATCGCCGAAATCAACGCCTATCGTCACGCTTTGGATGATCTGGCCGAGGCGGAGGCGATGCTGTCAGATCCCGAAATGCGCGGTCTGGCGGAAGATGAGCTTCCGCACCTGAAAGCCCGAATTCCCGAGATGGAACAGGCGCTTCGGCTGGCTCTTTTGCCGAAAGACGCTGCCGACGCGCGTCCTGCCATCCTTGAAATCCGGCCCGGCACCGGGGGTGAGGAGGCGAGCCTGTTCGCCGCCGACCTTTTGCGGATGTATCAGCGTTATTGCGAGCGGATGGGCTGGACCTTTGAAATACTGGAGGAGCAATTCACCGACCTTGGCGGCATCAAGGAATTGTCTGCCCATGTGCAGGGCGAAGGCGTCTTTGCCCGCCTGAAATACGAATCCGGTGTGCACCGGGTCCAGCGGGTGCCCACGACTGAGGCTGGCGGCCGCATCCACACCTCTGCCGCAACCGTGGCCGTTCTGCCAGAGGCGCAGGAGGTCGACATTGATATCCCGGCCTCTGACATCCGGATCGACACCATGCGCGCCTCGGGGGCCGGGGGCCAACACGTCAACACCACCGATTCCGCCGTTCGCATCACCCACCTGCCAACCGGAATTATCGTGACGTCAGCGCAGAAATCCCAGCATCGCAACAAGGATATGGCGATGGCGGTTCTGCGCGCCCGGCTTTACGAGATGGAGCGTGACCGCATCGACAATGCCCGCTCGGCTGACCGCAAGGCGCAGGTCGGCTCGGGTGACCGCTCTGAACGCATCCGCACCTATAACTTTCCGCAGGGCCGCATGACCGATCACCGGATCAATCTGACGCTGTATTCGCTTGGCCAGATCATGCAGGGCGATCTGGCCGAGGTGACCGACGCGTTGATTGCCCATGATCAGGCCTCCAAACTGGCCGATATGGAATGAGCGCCGCACTGACCCTGCGCGACGCCATTGCCCAGTTGCGCGAGGCCGGGGTTGACGATGCACCGCGCGACGCCCGCCTTTTGATGGCCAAGGCGATGGGCGTTCCGGCGGACCGGCTGACCCTGCATCTGCAAGACGTGCTGAGGCCAGAGTCCGCACAGATCTTCGCCACCCTCGTCAAAGCCCGCGCCGCCCGTCAGCCGATGGCGCAAATCCTTGGCGAGCGTCTGTTCTGGGGCCGCAGCTTTGAGGTGACGCGTGACACCCTTGATCCGCGCCCCGAAACAGAGGTGTTGGTTCAGGAAGCGCTGCGCCGCCCCTTCGCCCATCTGCTGGACCTTGGCACCGGGTCTGGCTGCATCCTGATCTCTTGCTTGCTGGATATGCCAGACGCGCAGGGTCTGGGCACCGACCTGTCTGAAGCCGCTCTGCGCGTGGCCGCCCGCAATGCCGCGCGCCACGCGCTGACCCGGGCAAAGTTCGCCCAATCCGATTGGCTGCGCAAGGTTGAGGGCCATTTTGACCTGATCGTCGCCAATCCACCCTATATTGCCGAAGCTGAAATGCCCGGCCTGTCGCCAGAGGTTTTGAAGTGGGAGCCGAAGTCGGCCCTGACCCCCGGTGGCGACGGTCTTGCCGCCTACCGTGCCATTGCGGCCGGTGCTCCGGCGCGTCTGGTGCCCGGCGGGCGGCTTTTGCTGGAAATTGGCCCGACCCAAGGTGCCGCCGTCACGGCGCTTTTGAAGAAACAGGGATTGACCAGTCTACGCATCCTGAAAGACCTTGACGGGCGTGACCGCGTGGTCTCCGGCACAAAACCCCTGCCACAGCGTGATGTGCCCGCCACCTGAGCGCCGATCCCGGAGATTGTTTGTAGAATCCACTTGCCGGACGTCCGGCCCTGTGGTTAGTGATGATCACGTAAGCCGACGCGGCACGCCATACGGGCGGCCTCGAAGCTTGCGAATGCCCGCCCTTTCGCTGTTATTTCCTCTGGTCGTCGGACCAAAGCGACAGGGCTCAGGACAAACAGATCAAAGGACAACATGCGCTCTTCCAAGTCCCGTTCGCGTTCTAAAACGAACCGCCCGCGCACACTCGGCAATATCATCAACCGGGTGTTCGACAGTTCCGGACCCGACGGCAAGGTGCGCGGCACCCCCGCACAACTGATCGAGAAATATCAGTTCCTTGCCCGCGATGCCCAGCTGTCGAATGACCGCGTGGCCGCCGAGAATTTTCTGCAACATGCCGAGCATTACACCCGCCTTCTGGCCGAAGCCAACCGCGAGATCGCGGCGGAGCAAGAGACAAGACAGGTGCCCTATGGTCAGAATGGCCAGACGGCTCAGGGCTCTCAGGGCGGTCAGACTTCGCAGAACGGGCAAAATGGCCAGAGTTCGCCAGGCGGCCAGAACAATCAGCAGCGTGACCGTTCTCAGAACAATGACCGTCGGGAAGAGTATCGCGCCGACTACCGCGATGATCCCAATGACGAACAGCCCGATATCTCTGGCCATGACGCGCACGCTGTCCTTGGCTATGACGATGCGGGGCTGGTGGAAACGCCCGAGGCTGTCGCACGTGATCCGCGCGGCGACCGGCAGAGCGATCCGCAACGTGGCGATCGGCAAAGCGATCAACGCCCACGCTACGATGACAACCGGCGCAGCCAACCGCAACGCGGCCAAGACAGTCAGCCCAGCCGCAACGAGGGCCAGCAGCGCAACGACACGTCGTCACGCAACGACAACCAGCAGCGCAACGATAGCCCGCCGCGCAACGACAACCAGCAGCGCACAGACAACCAGCAGCGGACAGACACCCCGCAGCGTACGGACGGCAATCGCAGCAACGACCAGCGCCGGACCTATCCGCCGCGCGTCGACCAGCACCGGAACGAACCGCGCAGCAACGATCAGAACCGTGGCGACCAGAGCCGGCCAGATCAGAATAGGTCAGACCAGAACCGGTCAGACCGCCCGCAGCAAGAGCGGGCTCAACCAGAACAACCCCGGCAGGACCAACCCCGGCAAGACCAACCCCGGCAGGACCAACCCCGGCCAGAGCGTGCCGAGCGCCAGTATCATCCGCAACAGGACCGCCCGCAGGATCGTCCTGTGCAACCTTCGCCTGAACCGATGCGTACCGAAACACCAAGGATCGAACCGGCAGTTGACGCTCCCCGCGCCGAAATGCGTGCGCCTGAGATGCGGGCAGAAACATCGCAGCCCGTGCTGAAGCCCGAGCAGAAGCCCGAATTGAGGTTTGTCGATGCCTCAGAGGCACCGTCTCCCGCGTCAACCCGGCCCGCTACCCCCAAGGCGCCGAAACCTGTGGTTGTCAAATCTGCGCCGCCAAAATCAGACGGGCCAAAATCAGACGAGCCAAAATCCGAATTGGCAAAATCAACTTCGGCCAAATCCACCCCGGCAGAACCCGCAGCGCCGTCCACCGACGGAGCCGACGCGGCACCGAAAAAGCCGCGCGCCCGGGCGGTCAAAAAGCCGACGGAGGTTGCAGGCTCGGATGGGTCCGCAGAACCAGTCTCGGAGTGAACAAAGGGGCGCTCAGGTGCCCCTTTTCGCAACTGCCACGGCCAGCGCGCAAAACCGCTGCAAGGAAATTTCCTCGGCCCGTGCGGTCGGCGCAATGCCCACGCTGTCCAAAAGCGCTTCCATGTCCGGCCCGATGGATTTCAGGCTGGACCGCAGCATCTTGCGACGCTGATTGAAGGCGGCGGCCACCACGCGGTTCAACACCTTCTCGTCCGCCGGATAGCGCGGTTCCGCCAACCGGGTCAGGTGGACCACGGCAGAGTGAACCTTGGGCGCAGGCGTGAAGGCTTCGGGCGGCAAGTGCATGACGATTTTGGCATCAGAGCGCCATTGGCACAGCAAGGCCAGACGCCCGTAGTGTTCGTCGCCCGGATTGGCCGTGATGCGCAAGGCGACTTCGCGCTGAAACATCAAGGTCATCGAAGACCAGAACGGCGGCCAGACCTTAGGGGTAAGCCAACGGATCAAAAGCTCGGTGCCGACGTTGTAGGGCAGGTTGGCTGCGATGCGGATCGGCGGGGTCAAAAGGGCTGACACGTCAACCTCCATCGCGTCGCCCTCCACCACGGTCAGCCGGCCCGGATAGGCAGCGGCGATCTGGTTCAAGGCGGCAAGGCAGCGCGGATCCTTTTCGATAGCCACCACGTGCCGCGCCCCCTCCACCAGCAGGCCACGGGTCAGACCGCCGGGGCCGGGGCCAATCTCCAGCACGTCCGACCCTGCGATATCACCGGCCAAACGGGCGATCTTGGCGGTCAGGTTGAGGTCCAGGAGGAAGTTCTGACCAAGCTGGCGCCTGGCCACCAGATCATGCGCCGTGATCACGTCGCGTAGGGGAGGCAATCCGTCAATCGTGGCCAAATCAACCTCCTGGCGATGCAGCCCTTGTTGGCGCGGATTGCCCGCCACCGCAAGCCCGCCACCGCAAGCCCGCCACCGCAAGCCCGCCACTACAGGCCCGCCACCGCAAGCCCGCCAATACAGGCCCACAATTGCAAGCCCACCACCGCAAGCGAAGTGACAACTTTCCAGTTTGCATTTGCAGCTTTGCAAAAACACGACGCGGGAGGTGCGGCCAATCGGGTGTGCCGGTGTGTCTATGGCTGGGTGGCTTGGACAGCTGTCGGCGATATTGCCATGTCCGTGTGACGACCTTGCCACCAGAATCAGAAAAGCCCCCGTCTGACAGCTCCCACCCACCCTCCCCGCTGTCAGACGGGGGCGGGGCGCTGGTCGGACGGCGCGCGACCCTGGCTCACCTTCGTCTTCGGCAGCAGCATTCGCCACAGGTGCCACAGGGGGAGGTTGACGGTCGACCGGGCGGGGGGCAGAACTTGGTTATGGAACAGGATTTCAACCGCCGGATCACGCGCAGGCCTTTGGTTTTCGATGCAGCAGTCGCCGCAGAGATGACCGCAGAGATGACCGCAGAGATGACCGCAGGGCCAGCGGATGCGGTCTTTGCAAGGCCGGCGGCTGAAACTGTCGCTACGATGACCGCCGAAACTCAGACCGAGACGGCACCCGGTTTTGACGACCTGCCAAACGAGTTGCGCAAGCTATTGGCCGCCAGTGCGTCCTGTGCGCCCTATTTGCGCGATCTGATGCGGCAGGAGGGCGCCTGGCTTCGGGTGGCCCTGCGTTCCTCGCCGGAGGTGGCTTTTGCCGATCTGCTGGCCATTGTGGCGGGCTTGACTTTGGAGGGGCTGGGCTCCGGCCTCAGACTTGCCAAGCGGCGGGCGGCTTTGCTGATTGCTTTGGCCGATCTGGGCGGGGTCTGGTCTTTGGCGCAGGTGACAGCGGCTTTGACAGCCCTTGCCGACCGGGCGGTTCAGGTCTGTCTTGCGCGGTTGGTGGCGGATGAGGTGCGCCGGGGCAAGCTGCCGGACGCAACCGGTGCTTCGGGAATGGTCGTGCTGGCCATGGGCAAAATGGGGGCAGGGGAGTTGAACTACTCCTCCGACATCGACCTCATTTGCCTGTTTGACGAGGCGCGCTATCCGGGCAGCGAACAGGAGGCGCGAACAGCTTTCATCCGGATCACCCGCAAAATGAACGCGCTTTTGTCGGATCAGACGGCTGAGGGTTACGTCTTTCGCACCGACCTGCGGCTGCGGCCGGATGCCTCGGTGATGCCGGTCTGTCTGTCGATGGCCTCGGCACTGGCCTATTATGAGGCAGAGGGCCGGACGTGGGAGCGGGCGGCCCATATCAAGGCCCGCGTCTGTGCCGGAGATTTTTCGGCTGGTGCGCGGTTTCTGGCGGACCTGACCCCATTTGTCTGGCGCAGGCATCTGGACTATGCCGCCATTCAGGATGCCCACGACATGCGCCTGCGCATCCGCGAACACCGTGGGCTGAACGGGCCTTTGGCGGTGGAGGGGCACAACGTCAAGCTGGGTCTGGGCGGTATCCGAGAGATTGAGTTCTTCACCCAGACACGCCAGCTGATCGCCGGGGGGCGTGACCCTGAGTTGCGGTCCAGCAGCACCGAAGGGGGTCTTGCAGCCCTTGCCGCAAAAGGCTGGCTGCCGGACGAGGTGGCGGCGGAATTGACCGTGGCCTACCGCGATTTGCGCGAGATCGAGCATCGTTTGCAGATGGTGCATGACGAACAGACCCAGACCATGCCGACCAGCGCGCCTGGGGTGGCCCGGATCGCGGCGCTGTGCGGGATGGAGGCTGACGACTTCCGGGCGGTCTTTCTGGACCGTCTGCGGCGGGTGGACCGGTTGACAGAAGGCTTTTTCTCACCCTCCGCCCGCGAAAATGCGCCAGACCTTTCGGCGCAGGCCACTGCGATTGTGGAGCGTTGGCCGCATTACCCGGCCCTGCGGTCCGACCGGGCGCAGGCGATCTTTGCCCGGTTGCGGCCTGCCTTGCTGCACAAGCTGATGCGCGGCGCTCATCCGCAGGAGGCGTTGGTGGCACTGGATGGCTTTCTGGCTGGCCTGCCGTCAGGTGTGCAGATTTTTGCGCTGTTCGAGGCAAACCCGCCCTTGGTGGACCTGATCCTTGATGTGGCAGCGACCGCTCCGGCCTTGGCGCTGTACCTGTCGCGCAATGCGTCTGTGCTGGACGGCGTCATTGGCGGGGCGTTCTTTGCGCCTTGGCCGGGTGTGACGGGACTGGTAGCGGATCTGACCGGACGCCTGACCTTGGCTGCGGATTATGAACGCGCCTTGGGCGTGGCGCGGCTTAGGATGAAGGAATGGCATTTTCGGATCGGCGTGCATCACCTGCGCGGCCTGATTGATGCGTTCGAGGCGGGCAAATCCTATGCCGATCTGGCGGAAGCGGTGATCGCCGCGCTATGGCCCGCGGTGCTGGCAGAGTTCAGCCGACGGCATGGTCCGCCGCCGGGGCGCGGCGCGGTCGTGATGGCGATGGGCTCTTTGGGGGCGGGGCGGCTCAACGCCGGGTCTGACCTTGACCTGATCGTGATCTATGACCCATTGCTGGCCGAAAGCTCAACCGGTCCGCGCCCGCTGGCGACAAGGCCCTATTACGCCCGGCTGACCCAGACTTTGGTCACGGCCTTGACCGCCCAAACCGGCGAAGGGCGGCTTTATGAGGTGGATATGCGCCTGCGCCCTTCGGGCCGTCAGGGACCGGTCGCGACCTCGCTGGCGGCTTTTTGCACCTATCAGGAAAGCGAAGCCTGGACATGGGAACATCTGGCGCTGACCCGCGCCCGGGTGCTGGCAGGCGATAGGGCTGTGGGGCAAGAGGTGGAAAGCTTTCGCCGCGATCTTCTGGTGCGCAAAGGGCAAGAGGCCGGTAAAGTCCGGCAAGATGTGATGGATATGCGGGCGCGACTGGCAGAGGCGAAGCCGGGGTCGGAGGTTTTGGAGGCCAAAAACGGTCCCGGCAAACTGATGGACGTGGAGCTTTGCGCGCAGATGATGGCTTTGCTGGCAGGCAGTCCGGCGCGGGGAGTCGAACGCCAGCTTCACGCGGGCCGAACGGCGGGTCACCTGTCGCAAACGGATGAGACAGCACTTCTGGCAGCCATGAGACTGTGTTGGCGGGTACAGGCGGCCGCGCGACTTCTGTCCGACAAGGCACTGGAGCCGGACACATTGGGCGAGGGCGCGCTGGCCTTTCTGCTGCGCGAAACCGGGGCCGGGGACGCAGCCAGTCTGGCCTTGGCCCTGGCGCGCGCCTGTGCCAAGGCGGCGGCGGCTGTTGAGCTTGCGTTGGAATGAAGGGAATGGATGTGGAAAAAGCCCGGTTGGACAGTGATGATGCCGGTCGCGTGGCGGCTGACCCCAAGGGTCTGGTGCGCGAAAGCTACCTGATCGAGGGCATAACACTGGGCGAGTGCCGCTCGATCTTCATTGACTGGGCGCTGAGCCTGCCTGTCGGGGCGGACACGGTGGCGGCGCTCCGCCTTTTGCTGGCGCAATATGGCGCGGCGGAACCGGATCATCCGATGACCGCGACCTTGCGCGCCGGGCTGGAACCCCCGCAAGCCCCAAAACGGCGTGGTGGCCGGATGGGACGGCACGGCGGTTAAGGCTGCCGTCGTGGCGCTGCGACCGGGGTCCAAACCGGCAAGATGGGCAGATTGCCCATCCTACGGGGCACTGGCAACTTTTCCGGCGTGGCATCGGAAATACGCCGGATCCGGTCGATACTGTCCCGAAAGGACACAGCGCCAGGACCTGCGCGTGCAAGGTATCGCGTCGGGGAGCACCTTTGCCAAGTTCTGCTTCGCCAAAACCGTCATTGCCAATAAACAGGTCGCCAACACCCGATCAACCAACACCCGCTCAACCAACACCCGATCAACCAAGACCCGATCAACCAACACCCGGTTCGCCAGTACCTTCGCAGCAAAGTCCGGTGCTGCCATCTTCGATCTCACGGCCAGCTGCGTTGTGTAGGATGGGCAATCTGCCCATCTACCGGTCCAGCCGACCCAACCGGCCGCCGCGCCTTTTGGCGAGCCTTGGCGCGCGGGCGGCCAAGTCATCCAGCACAGTCTGGCGTTCTGCCCCGCTCATCCGCGACCAGCGGGCAATTTCGTCGATCGAGCGGTAGCAGCCGACGCAAATCCTCTCCTCCGGATGCACGACGCACAGCTTGATGCAGGGGGAGTCCACCTCGGGCCGCGTCCAGATCTCGTCGGTCATAGTGCCCCCCTGCGCAGCACGTCCATCCGGTCCAGCGCCCCTTGCAATATATATCCCGCTGCCACCTGATCAATCACCTCGGCGCGACGTTTGCGTGACGTATCCGCCTCCAGCAGAGCGCGCGTGGCAGCGACAGTCGACAGACGCTCGTCCCAATAGCTGATCGGCAGGTCGGTCAGCTTCGCCAAGTTGCGCGCAAAGGCCTGCGTGGTCTGCACCCGTGGCCCGCTGGAACCGTCCATGTTCAACGGCAGACCCAGAATGATGCCCTGCACCCCGCGCGCCGTCAAAAGCGTCAGAAGTGCCGCCGCGTCGAGGGTGAACTTGACCCTGCGGATCACGCTGACCGGCGTGGCTACCAGACGCCGCAGGTCAGAGATGGCCACGCCGATTGTCTTTTCCCCAAGGTCCAGCCCGCAGATCGCGCGGTTGGACGGTAAAACTCCGGCAAAGTCCACAATGTCAGGATAGATCATCGGTCTGCACCGGCCTGAAGTTCCTGCAATCGCGCTGCAAATTTCCCGATGTCAGGATGGATCACGGCGCTAGTCCGGCCTGAACCGCTGCCGCCTGCAAGGCAGACAATTCCCCCGGATGTCCGGCGAAATCGGCTTGAGACTTGATATAGGCTGCATTGGCACGGTCTTTCGCCCCCAGAACCCCTAGGGCGTTAATCAGCTTGGTCCAGTCCCCAACAGCGCCGCCGCCCGCCATCAGACGGCTTTCAAGGCCGACCACCATGCCCTCGATCATCTTCTGGCGCGCCTCGGGGGTCATTTGCGCGGCATTTGCCACGGCAGAGGCATCAGGGCCGCTCGCAGACGGGCCGGTTTCCGCTGGTAGCGTGTATTGGATGCCCGCCGCATCGGCCACATTCTGTATCATCGAGCGGATCGGTGCGATCCACGGCGCATCGGCAGGCCCTGCGTCCAGCAGCGGTTGCCAGATCATGAAGGTTCGGTCCGGGCGACCAACCTGTGCGGCCATCAGGCCGATGTAAAACCGGGCCGAGCCGTCGGTCGGATCGCGTTTCACGACCTCGTTCAGCACCGCTTCCGCTTCAGGTGTCACGATGCCGCCGGCAGCGCCAATCATCAGTTCGGCCAGCGTGCCGTAGTCCTGCGCCGTCGCATCGCCAGCTTTCAGCCAGACCACAGCCGCCTGCGCCTTCTCCGCGCCGACCAGATTGCCCAGCTTGTATTCGCTTTGGGCAAGCAGGGTCTGCCCTTTAAGGTCATCGGGTCGTCCCGCCACCGTCGCGCGCAGTTGGTCCATCATGGCCACGGTGGCCGGGGCCATATCCGCTGGCGCTGCGAATGCCGGAACCTTTGCCTCCAGCGTCGCCTGATGCGGACGGTTCTGATAGTCCGCCGCAGCCGAGGCGATGCGGCCGGCCAAAGGCACGTCCGGATAGCCCAGTTGCCCAAGCGCCCCGTAAAGCACCCCGGCCCCCAGCAAAGCCACCACGACCAGCGCCGAAGCAAGGCCGAAGCTGACCGGCACTACCGCCTTGGTGGGCCGCGACATGCGGTCAGCCTCCAGCATCCGGCGCTGAACCTCGATCCGCAGACGCCCAGCCTCTGCCACGGGGATAACGCCGCGCGCAAGGTCACGGTCAACTTCCAGCAACTGATCGCGGTAGATGGCAAGGTCTTCGTGGCCAGCAACGACTGGCGAACCACCCGCCGCCGAGGCCTTGCGCACGGCAAATACCAGCGCTGCCGCCACCATCAGCGCCATCACCCCCGCTGCAATCAAGAACCCGATCATGCCTGCCTGTCCCTCGCCCGCTTATCCCTCAAGGTGCCCCCACGGGGTAACCTTTCAACCTGTCTGATCAAGATGGCCCAGCCACAACCGCCCCTTAGCAACGACCCTACCGCAATGGCCAGCCCAGCATGACCCGAGTTGAGCGAAGCGTCCCCAATGGCAAACCACGCGTCACCGGGTTAACGGCTTAAGCCGCTGTGCAACAGTGCAAATTCCCTTCTGCCTGTCCAGACGCGCCAAAGTGACGCGGCAAAACCCCGCTCCGACGCGTTCTCAAACGCCGTTTGTCGCAATTTTCCCCATTGTGCCGTTTGCAGCGGTGGCTATACCTGCGTTGCCTGCCATGGAAGGCACGTCGCCTGTGCGATTGAAGGGGCTCCTCATGAAACGCTATTCCGTCTTTGCCCTGGCGCGTGAGGCGCTGACCAATCACATGGGATGGGAGCGGGCCTGGGCCTCACCCGTCCCCAAGTCCAGCTACGACGTGATCATCATCGGTGCCGGAGGTCATGGGCTGGCAACCGCTTATTACCTTGGCAAAAACCACGGCATCACCAATGTGGCCATCATCGAGAAGGGCTGGCTTGGCGGCGGCAACACCGGGCGCAACACCACGATCATCCGGTCGAACTACCTGCAGGACCCCTCGGCTGCCATCTACGAAAAATCGCGCAGTCTGTATGAGACGCTGAGCCAGGACCTGAACTACAACGCCATGTTCAGCCCGCGCGGCGTGATGATGCTGGCACAGACCCACCATGAGGTGCGGGGCTATCAGCGGACCGCCCATGCCAACGCGCTGCAAGGCGTGGTGACGGAGTTCATTTCTCCGCAAAAAGTGAAAGAACTCTGCCCGATCCTGAACATCGACGGCCCGCGCTATCCGGTGCTGGGCGCCTTGTGGCAGGCACGCGGCGGTACGGGTCGCCATGACGCCGTGGCCTGGGGCTATGCCCGGGCCTGTTCGGCGATGGGCATGGACATCCTTCAGAATTGCGAAGTGAAGGGTGTGACCACGGCCAAGGGCGTGGTGACCGGGGTGGAGACGACAAAGGGCACCATCGCCACCAAAAAGCTGGGCATCGTGGTGGCCGGACATTCCGGTCAGGTCGCCGAAATGGCGGGCTTTCGCTTGCCAGTCGAGGCGGTGGCTTTACAAGCTTTGGTCAGCGAACCCATCAAACCCTGCATGGATGTCGTCGTCATGGCCAACACGGTGCACGGCTATATGAGCCAGTCCGACAAGGGTGAAATGGTGATTGGTGGCGGCACCGACGGGTTCAACAACTTCACCCAACGCGGATCGTTCCACCACATCGAGGAGACGCTGCGGGCGCTGATCGAGACCTTTCCGATGATCTCTCGCCTGAAAATGCTGCGTCAATGGGGCGGGATCGTGGACATGACCGGCGACCGCAGCCCGATCATCTCCAAAACTCCGCTTGGCAACTGCTTCATCAACTGCGGTTGGGGGACGGGGGGCTTCAAGGCGATCCCGGGGTCCGGCTGGGCAATGGCCGACCTGATGGCGAAGGGTGAGCCGGGGCCGCTGGCCGCCGCCTTCGACATGGGACGCTTCAAGGAGGGTCGGTTCATCGACGAAAGTGTCGCTGCAGGGGTGGCGCATTGATGGAACCCGATACGCAGCATTGGATCACAACGCACTTGACCGATATGGGAGCGTCAACATGCTAATCCTTGAATGCCCCTATTGCGGTGTGATGGCCGATGAAACCGAGCTGGCTCCCGGCTATCAGGCGCATCTGAAGCGGTTTGGCCCCGGCTCCACCGATGCGGAGTTTGAGGATTATATGTTCGCCCGCAAGAACCCCAAGGGCGTGCATTTTGAACGCTGGCGGCATGCTTACGGCTGCGGCAAATGGTTCCTCGCGGCCCGCGATACTGCGACGCTGGAGGTGTTTGGCACCTATCCGGCGCAATCCTCCGGCCCTCCGCCAGAGTTGCAGGCGAAGATCATGGCGAAACGTCCCGATTTTAAGGGCTTTGACGGGAAAGACCACACATGAGCACCCGTCTGTCCAAAGGCGGCCGTCTGATTGACCGCGCCTCTGCAATCGAGTTCACCTTCAACGGCAAACGCCTGCGCGGCTTCAAAGGTGACACCTTGGCTGCATCCTTGCTGGCCAATGATCAGATGCTGGTCGGGCGCAGCTTCAAATATCACCGGGCGCGCGGCATGGTGGCCTCGGGGGCTGAGGAGCCGAACGCTTTGGTCAACCTGGGCCGGGGCGCGTTTCTGGAACCCAATCAGCGCGCCACCACGACGGAAACCTTTGACGGGTTGGAGGCGCAAAGCCAGAACCACTGGCCAAGCCTGGAATTTGACGTGGGCGTGATCAACAACTCCCTTGCGCGGTTCCTGCCGGGCGGGTTTTACTACAAGACTTTCATCCATCCGCGGTTTGCCTGGAAACACATTTTCGAACCGGTGATCCGCAGCGCCGCAGGACTTGGCAAAGCCCCCAAAGAGATGGACGGCGACCGCTACGAGCAGGCCTATGCGTTTTGCGACGTGCTGGTGGCGGGCGGTGGCATTGCGGGGTTGCAGGCCGCACTGGCTGCAGCCTTGGGCGGCGCGCGTGTCATGGTGCTGGAACAGACGCCGGTCTGGGGCGGGCGCGCGCCAGTGGACGGCGATGTGATAGACGGGATGGCGGCAGGCGATTGGGTTGCCAAGACTGTCGCGGCGCTGGCGGCCATGCCCCACGTCACCCTGCGCACCCGCTGCACGGCCTCCGGCGTCTATGACCACGGCTATGTGCTGGCCGAGGACCGCGTGGCCGATCACTCCCCCGGCGATGGCCGCCCGAAGAAACGGCTGTGGCGGATCAGGGCCACACGGATTGCGGCTGCGACCGGGGCACTGGAGCGGCCTTTGTCCTTTGCGGGCAACGATATTCCCGGTGTGATGCTGGCCTCTGCGGTGCGCGATTATGTGGTGAACTGGGCGGTATCACCCGGCGACCGGACCGTGGTTGTGACCAACAATGACGACGCTTACCGGACGGCGATTGCGTTGAAGGAGGCAGGTCTTGCGGTGCCCTGCATCGTTGATGCCCGCGCCCAGGCCAATGGCCCCTTGCCGATGCAGGCTCGGGCGTTGGGCATCCGCATTGAAACCGGCAAGGCCATCGCCAAGGTCAAGGGCGGCAAGCGCGTCACCGGGGTTTCCTTGTGCATGCAGGCCGGCGAAGGGGCCGCGCTGGAGGATATTCAGTGCGACGCCGTAGCCATGTCCGGAGGCTGGTCACCTGTCGTGCATTTGTGGAGCCATTGCGGTGGCAAGCTCAACTGGGACGCCACCCAAGCCATGTTCCGTCCCGATATGGCGCGCCCGCCAACCTCGCATGACGGTCAGGCGATGGTCTACCCTGCCGGGGCTGCGAACGGGGCCTTGCAGGCCGCCGATGCCTTAGCCGATGCGGCTTTGGCAGGGGCTATGGCTGCCGGAACCTCAACGATCATCACTGCGGCCACGGCCGAGGCGCGCGGTGAGGCGGCACTGGAACCTGTCTGGGTCATGCCGCAGGGGGCGAGCTACAAGCTGCGCTCCAAAATGTGGCTGGATTATCAGAACGATGTGAAAGTCTCTGACGTCCAGCTTGCCGCGCGTGAGGGGTACGAGTCGGTCGAACATACCAAGCGCTACACGACCCTTGGCATGGCGACCGATCAGGGTAAACTGTCCAACATCAACGGGCTGGCGGTTCTGGCCGGGGCGTTGAACGCCGATATTCCCAACGTCGGCACCACCACATTCCGGCCGCCTTACACGCCCGTCACCTTTGGCGCTTTGGCGGGTGAAGCGCGGGGCGAGATATTCCAGCCTTTGCGCCGCAGCCCGATCCACGCCTGGCACGAAGCGAACGCTGCCTATTTTGAACCCGTGGGCCTGTGGCGCAGGCCTTACAGTTTCACCCGTGGCGGCGAAAACCATGCGCAAAGCATAGAGCGGGAGATCCTCAACACCCGCGCCAATGTCGGACTGCTGGACGCCTCCACCCTTGGCAAGCTGATCGTCAAGGGGCCGGATGCCGGTCGTTTTCTGGACATGCTTTACACCAATGTCATGTCCTCCCTGCCCATCGGCAAATGCCGCTATGGTCTGATGTGCAACGAGAATGGCTTTTTGTCCGATGACGGCGTGGTGGTTCGCCTGACCGAGGATACATGGCTTTGCCACACCACCACCGGCGGGGCAGAGCGTATCCACGGCCATATGGAGGACTGGCTGCAATGCGAGTGGTGGGATTGGCAGGTCTATGTCGCCAACGTGACCGAGCAATATGCCCAGATCGCCGTCGCAGGCCCCAAATCCCGCGCCGTGCTGGAGAAATTGGGCGGCATGGATGTCTCAGCCGAAACTCTGCCCTTTATGGCCTTTGCCGATGGCGTTTTGGCGGGGCTTCCGGTCCGGGTGTATCGGATCAGCTTTTCGGGCGAGCTTTCGTATGAAATAGCAGTTCCGGCGTCTTATGGGCTGGAGTTGTGGCATAAGCTGATGGAGGCCGGGGCTGACCTGGGCGTCATGCCTTACGGCACCGAAGCCATGCACGTCATGCGGGCCGAAAAGGGCTTTATCATGATCGGCGATGAAACCGATGGCACGGTGATCCCACAGGATTTGAACCTTGGTTGGGCGATTTCCAAGAAAAAGGCGGACTATCTGGGCAAGCGCGGGCAAGAGCGCAGCTTTCTGGCCAGTCCGGACCGCTGGACACTGGCGGGGTTTGAGACGCTGGACGGATCAGTCATTGCCGACGGCGCCTATATCACAGCGCCCGGTGTCAATGCCAACGGGCAGGGTAACACGCAAGGCCGCGTCACCTCCACCTACTATTCGCCGACCCTGAAGAAGGGCATCGCGATGGGGCTGATCAAAGGCGGCCTGACGCGGCTGGGTGAGGTGGTGGAGTTCACCCGGCTTGGGGCGGCCCCCGTCAAGGCCAAGATCGTCGATCCGGTGTTTTACGACAAAGAGGGCAAGAACAATGGCTAACCCCGCAGCCCCGAGGGGCAACCCCCGGTTCGATGGCTTTGCCGCAGTGCGCGAAATCGGGCCGTTGGGCATGATCTCGTTGCGCGCCAAACGCGATGTGCCGGGGTTGGCTGCGGCATTTGCAGCCCTTGGCCTGACGCTGCCCGACCCGCGCCGCATCACCACGGCAGGCGAAAAGGCTGCGGGCTGGATGAGCCCGGATGAATACCTGCTGATCCTCCCCTATGGCGAGGTCACCGCCGGTCTGGCCAGCCTTGCGCAAAGCCTGTCCGGTCAGCACCATCTGGCCGTCAACGTCTCTGACGCGCGCGCTGTGTTTCGGATCGAGGGGGTGAAAGCCGATCAGGTGCTGAAAAAGATCGCTCCCGTCGACATCGACCGCATGGCCCAGGGCGAACTTCGCCGCAGCCGGGCCGCGCAGGTGGCGGCGGCGTTCTGGCGGGACGACACTGGCTACACGCTGGTGTGCTTCCGCTCTGTCGCGGGCTATGTGATGGGACTTCTGGAACATTCGGCAATGCCGGGCAGCGCGCTTTTCTGATGGCGTCGCTGCACGCCCAGAGCGCGATGCGACCGTCCGGCAAGAGGCAATCGTCACGGGTACTTGCGCGACGCCTTTGCCCGGAGCAGTAATTTGCCGTCTTTTGCCGTGCGGGCGTCGGCGGTCCATTCGTATGTATGGGATCCGTCTGGCGGGCAGGGGCTAAGGTAGTGGAACGCTCCGGTGGGGACCGTGCTATCTTTGGCGATCGCGACCCATCCGCCTCCGTGGTCAAAATCGGGCACGTTCCTGTCAGTGAGCTTGAAATAGATACCGGTGGTACCGCTCGGCAGCCCGATGATTTTGAACGCAGGGCTGCCCACCACGTTCGGCGAACCGGATGTGCAAAGTTCAAGATCAGACCAGTCGAACGTGAAGGAAAAGGCTTGCGCCTGTGCGGCAAGCGCCCACATCGCGGTGCTTGCCACGGCCATCATCATAAATACCGGTTTCATCGTCGTGCTCCAAAATAGTCAGGTGACGATATCGGCTGATGAAATCGTGTCAACGCGGGTTGTCGGCATCGTGATTAAGCTTGCAGATTCATCGAGGGAGAGGTTCCGGCCCCGATCCGGCCCCGATCCCTCCCTGATGCTCGCGTTCACGCGCCGCGTCGCGGGCCTTGTGCACCGCTGGTCATGGTCGTCCGCCACGCCGGATGCAAAGCTGTTCCAAGCCTATCTGCGGTGTTCTTGCTTTGCTGCCCTTGACCTTGCCGCGCTGCCGGACCTTATTACGCGGCAACACCCACCGTGCACCTTTACAGGAGTCTGCCATGGCTTTCACCCTTCCCGACCTTCCCTATGCCCACGATGCGCTGGCCTCGCTCGGCATGTCGAAAGAAACCTTGGAGTTTCACCACGACCTGCACCACAAGGCCTATGTCGACAACGGCAACAAGCTGATTGCCGGCACCGAGTGGGAAGCCAAGTCGCTTGAGGATATCGTCAAAGGCACCTATGCGGCCGGTGCCGTGGCGCAAAACGGCATCTTCAACAACGCGTCCCAGCACTGGAACCACGCGTTGTTCTGGGAAGTCATGGGGCCTGCCGGCAAATCCATGCCCGGAACGCTGGAAAAGGCGCTGGTGGAGGCGTTCGGTTCTGTCGCCAAATTCAAGGAAGACTTCGCGGCTGCCGGTGCGGGTCAGTTCGGCTCCGGCTGGGCGTGGCTTGTCAAGGACGCCTCCGGGGCTTTGAAGGTGACCAAGACCGAAAATGGCGTCAATCCGCTGTGCTTTGGCCAGACTGCCCTGCTGGGCTGTGACGTGTGGGAGCATTCCTATTACATAGACTTCCGCAACAAGCGTCCGGCCTACCTTGCCAACTGGCTGGAGAAGCTGGTGAACTGGGAAGCCGTCGCCGCCAAGATGTAAGCGCTGGCGAGCAAGCTCCGGGGGGTCCGTCGCGATGGCGGGCCCTTTTCGCATCATGGGCCGACGGCCCATCCTACCATTGACCCAAGATCACCGAAGTCCAGAACCGAAAGCCAGAACCGAAAGCCATAACCGAAAGCCAGAACGGCATTTGGGTTTACCGGGACAGGTCGCGGCACTTTTTCAACCCCGGCAATGCTCCGTGTGATGGAGGTAGGATGGGCAATCTGCCCATGGTCCGGCGCAGCCTGTCGAGGTCAGAAATCCGCCAGACGTGTGGCAAAAGCCTCAACCCCACCCAGCACGGTGAAATATCCGCGCAAAGAGGGGTCGGCAAAGCCTTCGGCAATCACATGGTCCAGCAGGGTCAGCAAAGGTTGCCAATAGCCCGCCACGTCAATCAGCCAGATCGGTTTGCGGTGCAGGCCGATCTGCGCCCAGGTCAACACCTCAAAGAACTCATCCAGACTGCCAGCGCCGCCCGGCAGCAAGGCAATCGCGTCGGCGTTCATGAACATGACCTTCTTGCGTTCATGCATTGTTTCGGTGATCACAAAGGTGGACAGATCGCGCTTGCCGACCTCCATCGCCAACAGGTGAGTGGGGATCACCCCGAAGGTCGGCCCGCCCGCATTTTGCACGGCCCGCGCCACCGCACCCATCAGCCCGACATCCCCGGCCCCGTAAACCAGCCGCCAGCCTGACGCCGCAATCGCCGCACCCAAGGCCTGAGCCGCCACCTGATGCGCCGGATTTTTCCCCATACGGGCGCCGCAGAACACGCAAACCGACCTTTGCCCGGTTGAAGAAGCGGAACCTTGCAGTGACATATCGGAAAAATCTCTGAAAACCTGTTGCTTTGCCACGGATAACGCGGAATGTGACAAAAGGAAAGCAGGGGTCGGTGACAGATCCCGCTTGCCCAAAATGAAACGTCGGGGAACGGAATGGCGGCTTGGAAAGACATGACGACCGGATCGAAGATGATCGCGGCGGCGATTGTTGTGATCCTGTTGGGGACAGCTGGTTACGAGGTTTTCGGGGGCAAGTCCAGCACAGGGGGGCCTGACAAAACCGCGGCTGCGCCGAAGGCAACGAGTTCCGGAAGCGACGCGACGGCGACCAGCTCAGATGCAACCAAGCCGACGGCGCAAGTGAGTGGGTCAGCGACGACACCGGCGCCTGCGGCCACCGCCAATCAGGTGGCCAGCACCACGCCTAAGGTTCCCGAGGCGGCGACCGACCAGACGGCCAACGCAGCAAGTCCGGGGACCAGCGCAGTCACTCCTGCGGCTGACGCTCCGGTGGCTGACGCTCCGGCAGCGGACGCGCCGGTGACACCTTCCGCCGCAGCATCCACCCCCAAGTCACCCGCTTCGGCGACAGACGTGACTGCGACAGACGCGACTTCAACAGCGGCAACTGCAAGCGCCGCGAGCGCTGGCAGCGACATCCCGGCCAGCACCACAGCTTTGGCTGATCCTGCACCGCCTGTTGCACCCGCTCCTGACGCCTCTACGCCGAAAGCGACGGTTGCGGCCTTATCCCCAGCCACGACCTCAGCCCCAGCCACTGGCCCTGCCAATGCGACGACCGGGGCAGGTGCGGCTGACGGCGTTGCGGCGGCCCCTGATGCCTCATCCACAGTGGCCAGTATCCCCGCTCCGCCTGTTGCGCCAACGGCGGCTCCGACCGCCAACTTCGATCTGGTGCGGGTGGACCCCGATGGATCGACGGTGGTGGCCGGGCAGGTGGCTCCGGGGGCACACGTCTCGATGCGGGTCGATGGAACTGAGGTCGGCAGCGCCACTGCCGACGCGCAGGGCAGGTTCGTGGCGCTGTTCACTCTGCCAACCGCAGGTGCCGGGCGCTTGATGACCATGGTGGCCACCATGTCGGATGGCACGACGGTTGAGGCCGGTGCTGCGGTTGCCATTGCCGCGACCGCCGCTGCCATGGTTGCAGAACCCTCAGCGCCTGCGACAACGGCAAGTTCGGCTGACAAGGTCACCGCTGACGGGCAAACCGCCGACGCGACCCCTGCGCCTGCCGACGCCGCGATCCCTGCACCAGCAGCCGCCGACACGACCGCTGCATCTTCAACTGCACCTGCCGCCGAACCCGTGCCAACACCTGCGGCCACTGCGCCTGCGGCCATCCAGACAGCGACAACCGCTCCGGTGGCGGACGCGCCCAAAAGCGACACACCCCAAACCGGCACCACGGCTTTGGCCGTTACCGACAAGGGGGCCAAAGTCCTGCAATCGGGCACGACGGTCCCGGCAGAGGTTGCGGCAAATGTCACGCTGGATACCATCGCCTACCCGTCGGCCAGCGATGTCCAGTTTGGCGGTCGTGGCAAACCGGGTGCTTTCGTGCGGCTGTACCTTGACAATGCCGCTCTCGGCGACGCCACCCTGATCGGGTCTGATGGCAGCTGGAACGCAACTCAAGCCGGCATCGCGCCCAAGATCTATACGCTCCGTGTGGATCAGGTCGATGCCACCGGCAAAGTCACCTCGCGGTACGAGACACCCTTCAAGCGCGAAACGCCCGAGGCCCTCGCCGCTGCCAATGTGGTCCCTGCACCTGTCGCGGCTGCAACCACAACCCCAACCACGACGGCAGCACCTGCCGACGCTACCGCAGCTGTGACGACAGCCCCGACACCGGCAACCACCACCGAACAGACGGCCACCGCATCAACTGCGACTGCCGCCGTTCCGGTCACACCTGCGGCGGTCACCGTCACGGTCCAACCGGGCTATACCTTGTGGGGCATTGCCAAGCGTCAGATGGGCCACGGCGTGTTGTATGTGCAGGTCTGGAACGCCAACAAGGACAAGATCCGCAACCCGAACCTGATCTATCCGGGGCAGGTTTTCGCCCTTCCGAAGACCTGAGAAACCGCCTTTCACGGGCAATACAGCATAAATGCACAACGCCGTCGCAGCATTTGCATGCGCCGGGGCCTTTACTTCCGCTCGCGCCTGACCCAAATCTGCACTGCCTTAGCCGACCGCACGCCTTTGCAGGGTCGAGCTTCCGGGGCCGAAGGAATTTTCATGCGCAGTCTGACCAGCACCGCCACCACCGACGACATTGCCAAGGCACCGGCCACGGGCTGGCAGACGATGAAACGCATCGCCCCCTACCTGTGGCCAAAAAGCGAGCCTTGGGTGAAACAGCGGGTCGTCGGCGCGCTTTTGCTGCTGTTGCTGTCCAAGATCATTTCGGTCTGCACCCCGTATCTTTATAAAAAGGCCGTCGATGCGCTTGGCACCCATGCCACGCCGACCACGCTTATTCTCGGGGCGGTGTCACTGACCGTGATCTACGGCCTCTTCCGCATGGGCACGGTGTTTTTCGGCGAGATGCGCGACTGGGTCTTTGTCCGCGTGGGCCAACGCGCGCTTCGCAAGCTGGCGTTCGAGACGTTCACCCATATCCACCAGCTGTCCTTACGCTATCACATCACCCGCAAAACCGGTGGCCTGAGCCGGGTGATCGAGCGTGGGGTCAAAGGCGTCGACTTCTTGTTGCGCTTCATGCTGTTCTCGATCATCCCGTTGATCCTTGAACTGACCATGGTGTCGATCATCTTCGCGCTGTACTTCGGCTGGGTCTATATGGCGGTGGTCATTGTCACGATCACGCTTTACGTGGCGTATACGTTCAAGGTCACCGAATGGCGGGTGCAGATCCGGCGCGCGATGAACGATCAGGACACCGATGCCAACCAGAAGGCGATCGACAGCCTGCTCAACTATGAAACCGTCAAGTATTTCAACGCCGAAGCCCGTGAAGCCGCCCGCTATGACCGCGCGATGGAGAAGTACGAGGGGTTCGCAGTTCGCACCGGGCAAAGCCTGTCGATGCTTAACATCGGGCAGAACGTCATCATCACCATCGGGCTTGTCATCGTAATGGTGATGTCGGCGTTAGGCGTCCAGCAGGGTCGCTTCACCGTGGGCGATTTCGTGATGGTCAACGCCTACATGATGCAGATCACGCTGCCTTTGGGCTTTCTGGGCACGGTTTACCGCGAAATCCGGCAGGCTTTGGTCGATATGGCGGAAATGTTCGGCCTTCTGGCGCAACCCGCCGAAGTGGTCGACGCCCCGAACGCGCCTGACCTGAAAGTGCCGCAGGGTGAGGTGGTTTTTGACAACGTGACCTTCGCCTACGACGCCAACCGCCCGATCCTGAAAGGGATTTCGCTGCGCGTCGGGCCGGGGCAAAAGATCGCACTTGTGGGCCCCTCAGGCTCTGGCAAATCCACCATTGGCCGGTTGTTGTTCCGGTTCTACGAGGTGACCGGCGGGACGATCCGGATTGACGGGCAAGACATCCGCTCGGTCACCCAAACCTCGTTGCACCAATCCATCGGTGTGGTGCCGCAAGATACCGTGCTGTTCAACGACACGGTCTATTACAACATCGCTTACGGCAACCCCGAGGCCCCGCGTGAGGCGGTAGAGGCTGCGGCCAAGGCGGCCAAGATCCACGACTTCATCATGTCGCTGCCCGATGGCTACAACGCCAAGGTCGGCGAGCGCGGCCTGAAACTGTCGGGCGGCGAAAAGCAGCGGGTCGGGATTGCGCGCACCTTGCTGAAAAACCCGCCGATCCTGATTCTGGACGAGGCGACCTCTGCCCTTGATACCCAGACCGAACGTGACATTCAGGACAGCCTGAAACTTATGGGGCAGGGCCGTTCGGTCATCACCATCGCCCACCGCCTGTCCACCATTGCCGACAGCGACCTGATCTTGGTGCTGGAACAGGGCGAAGTGGTCGAACAAGGCTCGCATGAGATGCTGTTGGCCAAGGGCGGGCGCTACAGCCAGATGTGGGAACGCCAGTCGGCTGAAGAGATGGAAAGCAAAATCACCGGGGTTGGCCCAGAATCCGGAACTGAGGCGAAGTCGTCGACCTTTTCCGTCCGCCACCCCGATGGTCGCTATGACCGCTACATGCCGGGGTAAGTTTGCGCAAAGCCGCGCAGCCTTGCGCCGTGGGATTGGCAATCCGACAGAATTGCCTGTAAGACGATCCCAAAGCAGGAGCCTCCATGAGCACGCCAGACAGTTTCGTCGATGAAGTCACCGATGCCGTGCGCAGCGACCGGCTTTATGCCGCGTTCCGCAAGTATGGCTGGATTGGCGTGGTTCTGGTGGCGATGATCGTCGGCGGCGCTGCCTACACCGAATGGCAAAAGGCCACGGCACTGGCCCGGGCGCAGGCGTTCGGCGATGGCGTGATGGCCGCACTGGAAAAGACTGACCCCGCGCTACGTGCCACTGCATTAGCGGCTTTGCCCTCGGACGGCGATCAGACCGCCCTTTTGAACCTGTTGAAGGCCGCCAATCCCGCCGCCGACAAAGCGACATCCCTCGCCGCTTTGGACGCTTTGGCCGCCGATACCACCCGCCCGCAGATTTACCGAGATTTGGCCGTGTTAAAGCGTGTGGCGGTTGCCGGCAGTGATCAACCCGTGGCGGACCGCCGCAAGGCCCTTCAATCCATGGACATCGCGGGCCGTCCCTTCCGGGTTCTGGCCGAAGAGCAACTGGCCTACCTGCTTTTGGAAGACGGCAAGACGGATGAGGCGCTGACGGCCTTGCTTGCCCTTGTGCAGGATCAGGAATCCCCGCCCGGTATGCGCCAGCGCCTTGCTCTGGCGATCACGGCTTTGGGTGGCAAAGTGCCAGAGGCGAAACCTGCGGCCGACGCCGCGCCCTCGGCGGGCTGAGGCAGGACGATGAGGCCACAGCCTGACCGCAGCGTGAAGGGAACCTTGGTTCTGTCGCTGGCCTTGACCGTCGCGCTGCTGGCGGCGTGTCAAAGGGACGTGATCCTGCAAGGCACCCGCTTTCCGGTGCGCGCGCCTTTGGCAGACTCGCTGCCGACCAAGGACCAGCCTGACCCGCAGCCGCAACCCGATCAGCCGGCCAACACATCCGTGCCGATCGCATTGCCCGGCATCGTCACCAACGCCGATTGGCCGCAGCGCGGCGGCAACGCGCGTCATGCCGGGCCGAACGGCAGGCTGACAGCCTCGCCCCAACTGGTGTGGAGCGTGCGGATAGGCTCTGGCAACAGCCACAAGAACCGCATCGACGCGGCCCCTGTGGTGGCGGGCGGTGCGGTGTTTGCCATGGATGCTTTGTCTGGCGTGACGGCGGTGTCCGTGCAGGGCGCCACGCTGTGGCATACAGACCTGACCGCCGCTTTTGATGCCGGGGGCGGGTTGTCGGGCGGTGGCCTTGCAGCCGATGGCGGCCGGGTCTTTGCCACGACGGGCTACGGCGAAACCGTGGCGATGAACGCTTCGGACGGTAGCGTCATCTGGCGGCAAAGGCTGGGGGCGATGCCGACCGGCGCACCCGCCGTTGCGGGCAATCTGGTGTTCGTTGTGGCGGATGACGGCACCGGCTGGGCGCTGAACGCCGCCAATGGCCGCGTTGTCTGGACCACGACCGGGGCCTCCAGCCTCGACACCTTTCACTTCGACAGCGGCGCGTCGCCTGCGGTGGATGGCAAGACCGTGGTGCTGCCCTTCTCCTCCGGTCTGTTGTTTGGGGCCGACACGGCCACCGGTGCTGCGCAGTGGACCGCCGCGGTGTCTGGCACCAATCTGGGCGTGGCCGATGCCAACTCCGGTGACGTGACGGGCGATCCGGTCCTTATTGGCGGCTTTCTTTACGCGGGCACCCAAGGCGGGCGCACTGGAGCCTTTAACGCCAGCACCGGTCAGCGGATCTGGACGGCGGAGGAGGGGGCGCTGAACCCGCCATTGGTGGTGGGCGGCTCGGTCTTTGTGGTCACTGACGCAGGCCGGTTGGTCCGGATGAGCGCAAATGACGGCAAGACGATCTGGGCGGAAGACCTGCCCGATTTCAAAAAGGCCAAGCCGAAGAAGCTTTTGGCCACCTATGCCAATTTTGGCCCGGTTCTGGCGGGCGGGCATATCGTCGTGGTGTCGTCGGACGGATATCTGCGCGCCTTCAACGCCACCGATGGCAGTCTGGCCGGGCAAGCGGCGATCCCGGGTGGTGCTGCTACTCCGGCAGCTTTGGCCCAAGGCCTGCTGTTCGTTGTCAATGCCCAGGGGCAACTTCTGGCTTTCCGATGAACGGTGTTGGGTGTAAGGCAGCCTCTTGCAGACGCAAGGACCGTTTATGAGCTTTACTCTTGCCATCGTGGGCCGCCCGAATGTGGGCAAATCCACCCTATTCAACCGGCTCGTCGGCCGCAAATTGGCGCTGGTCGATGACCAGCCCGGCGTCACGCGGGATTTGCGCGAGGGTGATGCCAAATTGTTCGACCTGCGCTTTACCGTGATCGACACCGCCGGGTTGGAGGAGGTCACCGATGACAGCCTTCAGGGCCGGATGCGCCGCCTGACCGAGCGCGCGGTGGACATGGCCGACATCTCGCTGTTCCTGATTGACGGGCGGGTCGGGGTGACGCCCTCTGACGAAACCTTTGCCGAGATTTTGCGCAAAAAGGGGGCCAAGGTGATCCTTGGGGTCAACAAGGCCGAAGGCAAGGCCGGTGACGCGGGCGCGTTGGAGGGGTGGAGCCTTGGCCTTGGCGAACCCCTGCGACTGTCCGCCGAACATGGCGAGGGGATGGACGACCTTTACCACATGCTCAAACCCTTCGAGGCCGCCTTCGCCGCTCGTGCCGAAGCCGATGCCCCGGTGGTGGATGTGGACATTTCGGACGAAGAAGCCGAGGAGGAGGTTGATGAAACCTCTTTCGCCCCGACGCTGGAACGCCCTCTGCAAATCGCTGTGATTGGTCGCCCTAACGCGGGCAAATCGACGCTGATCAACACCATCCTCGGTTTTGACCGCTTGCTGACCGGGCCGGAAGCTGGCATCACCCGCGACGCCATCTCGGTCAAAACCGAATGGCTGGGCACGCCGACCCGGATTTTCGACACGGCGGGGATGAGGAAACGCGGCAAAGTCGTTGAAAAGCTTGAGAAGTTGTCGGTTGCTGATGGACTGCGCGCTGTTCGATTTGCCGAAGTTGTTGTGGTGCTGCTGGACGTGGAAATTCCGTTTGAAACGCAGGATCTGCGCATTTGCGACTATGCCGAAACCGAAGGCCGCGCCGTGGTGGTGGCAATCAACAAATGGGACCTTGAGGACGAAAAGCAGGAAAAGCTGGCCGAATTGAAAGAGATGTTCGAACGCTTGCTGCCGCAGTTGCGCGGTGCGCCTTTGGTCACGATTTCGGGCAAAACCGGGCGCGGGATGGATCGGTTGCACGAGGCGATCCTGAAGGCGCATGCCGTGTGGAACCGTCGGGTGACCACCAACCGGCTGAACACCTGGCTGGGTGCGATGACCGAGGCGCATCCGCCTCCGGCCCCGGGCGGCAAACGCATCCGCCTGCGTTATATGACACAGGTCAAGACCCGCCCGCCGGGTTTTGTGGTGATGTGCTCGCACCCCGAGGATATGCCCGACAGCTATCGCCGTTATCTGGTGAACGGATTGCGCGCCCATTTCGACATGCCCGGCACGCCGATCCGTCTGATGTTGCGCAGTCAGGGCGACAAGAACCCGTTCAAGAACCCAAAGTTCAACACCCCCTCGCGGTTGCGCAAGCATCTGGACGGTCCGAAGAAGGGCTGAGGTCTTGGCATGCTGCCGCCAAGGCTGGGGGGTTTCACACCCCCCGGACCCCCTGTGACGTAGTTCTAAAAGAGCAATAGAAAGAGGCGCTTACAGGCCAATCATCGTGCGAATGTTTTCCGGGCTGACGCCTTCGGCGCGAAATTTCGCCAGCGCCCGGGCGTTGTCGCGTTTGGCCAGCCGCTTGCCCTGATCATC
This sequence comes from Rhodobacterales bacterium, assembly GCA_038231395.1. Lineage (GTDB taxonomy): Bacteria > Pseudomonadota > Alphaproteobacteria > Rhodobacterales > Rhodobacteraceae > Stagnihabitans. The sequence continues at coordinate 64,913 of JBBRLL010000011.1, read as the reverse complement.
GCGGATCAGACGGTGGTGGTGGTAGGCAGGCGTGGGCAGGCCAAGCAGATGTTGCAAAGCGACATGCAGGGGCGTGGCGGCGAACAAATCCTCGCCCCGCGTCACCTCTGTAATACCTTGAGCCGCATCATCGACCACCACCGCCAGATGATAGGCCGCGCCCACATCACGCCGTGATAACACTACGTCGCCGGTCGAAGCGATCAGTTGAGCAGGATTGAAGCGGTAATGGCCCGGGCGGGTGCCGGTTTCGGTGAAACTCAGGTCGCCAAGTTGGGCCAAGGCTTTGGTCAGGTTCAGCCTCAAGGCACCGATTTTATGGGCAGCCGCGCGGCAGGTGCCGGGATAGATCGGGCCGTCGGTGCCCTCTTGCGGGGCAAAAAGTGCTGCGCGAATGTCAGCGCGGGTGCAGGTACAGTGATAGGTCAGGCCAAGGTCCGATAGCTGCGTCAAGGCCGCATCATAGGCCGCCTGCCGGGTGGACTGCCTTAAGGCAGGACTTTCAAAGTGCAGCCCAAGCCATTGTATGTCTTCGAAAATCGCGGATTCCCATTCTGGTTTGCAGCGCGTGCGGTCGATATCCTCGATGCGGATCAGAAACCGGTCACCGCGCGCCGCCGCCACGATTGCAGCATAGGCATGGCCCAGATGCAGGGGCCCGGTCGGTGACGGCGCAAAGCGGGTTACCCGAGCCATTCGGTGAACGAAGTCTTGGCGCGGTCGGTATAGGCTTTGTAACGGGTTTGGCGGCCCTTGCGGCCACCTTTGGCATCAATCGGTGGGAAAAGCCCGAAGTTCACATTCATCGGTTGGAAGGTTTTCGCCTCCGCGCCGCCGGTGATGTGGGTGATCAGGGCGCCCATCGCGGTATCAGGCGGCGGCGGTGGCAACACGCGCCCGAGAATTTCGGCAGCCGCCATCCGCCCCGCCACCAGCCCCATCGCTGCACTTTCGACGTAGCCCTCCACTCCGGTGATCTGCCCGGCAAACCGGATATTGGGCTGCGTTTTCAGCCGCATCTGGTCGTCCAACAGCGTCGGAGAGTTGATGAAGGTGTTGCGATGGATGCCGCCAAGCCGCGCGAACGACGCATTCTCCAACCCCGGAATCAATTTGAAAACATCCAGTTGCGCGCCGTACTTCATCTTGGTCTGAAAGCCTACGATGTTGTAAAGCGTCCCCAGCTTGTTGTCGCGGCGCAACTGGACCACGGCATAGGCTTTGACGGTGGGGTTGTGCGGATTGGTCAGGCCGACCGGCTTCATCGGGCCGAAACGGAGGGTTTCGGGGCCGCGTTCGGCCATCACCTCGATGGGCAGGCAGCCGTCAAAATAGGGGGTGGGAGTGGGGAAACCAGCAGCCTCGCCCGCATGAAACTCGGTTTTGTCAGCGTTCAGAAGGGCTTGGATGAAGGCGTTGTACTGATCCTTCGTCATCGGGCAGTTCATGTAGGCGGTCTGCTCCGCCACCGTTTCGCCCTTGTCGTAGCGGCTTTGCATCCAGGCTACGGACATATCGACGGTATCGGCATAAACGATGGGCGCTATGGCATCAAAAAAGGCCAAAGCCGCTGTCCCGGTTGCAGCCCGGATGCTTTCCGCCAAAGCCTGCGAGGTCAAGGGTCCGGTCGCCACGATCCAATGGCCGGATGAAGAAAGGCTGGTAACTTCCTCATACGAAACCGTAATCAGCGGATGTGCCTTCAGCCGCGCGGTCACATAAGCTGCAAACGGATCACGGTCCACCGCCAAAGCGCCGCCCGCTGGCAACCGATGCGCTTGAGCCGCTTTCAGGATCAAACCGCCCGCTGCCCGCATTTCCCAATGCAACAACCCCACGGCATTTTGTTCATCATCGTCAGAACGGAACGAGTTGGAACAGACCATTTCGGCGAAATCGCCGGTGCGGTGCGCGAAAGTCCCAACTTTGGGCCGCATTTCGTGCAGCACCACAGGCACGCCCAATTCTGCCGCCTGCCAAGCCGCTTCCGACCCCGCCATGCCGCCGCCAATGATATTTAGTGGTTCCATCAGGGGGATTTAGGCGGTTTTTTTGGGAAAAGAAAGGGCGTGAAGGGAGGCTCTTTCATCGGCGACATAACCGTTGGGCTCCTCACCAGTATAGCGCCCCAGAGCGCGGGCCTTGTCGAAAAACCCTTGCGCGGGAAGGTTCTGATTCAGACGGCCTGACAGCAGGGCGGCGCGGAAGGGGAGGTTAAGCTTGGCGTCTTCATCCATCAGCGCCTCCAACGCTTCCGTCAGGCGGGCGATGGTGGCCGCGCCGGTCAGCCCCAGATCACGAGCAAGTTGGCCGTAAGTTGCCGTCTGGTTGTGTGCGGCCAGTTGGGCCAGTCGCAGGTCAAGGCCGGGGATCACGTGTTGCGCGCTTTAAGGGCTGTGGCGACGGGGGCGAGGTGGCGGTTTTGTCCGTCGCCTCGTCTCGCGCTGGCAATCATATCTTTCACCATGGTTTGCGCCCGTCTTGCTGCCCCGAGGTTGATCCCGACGAGCAAGATGAAAAACGCTGCAATCGCGCCGCCGAAGTTCGGGTTGAGCCATTCCACATCACTCATCCCCCTGTTCGGGCACCCGGGCCACCGACACCACTTCTTCACCGCTGTCGCTGGTGTTCAGCACTTTCACCCCGCCCGCGCCGCGAGAGCGGAACGAAATCTGATCCACCGGCACCCGAATTGACTGGCCGGTCGAGGTGGCGAGCATGATCTGATCCGACAGATCCACCTTGAAGGACGCAATCAATGCCCCGCCGCGCATCGCGCTGTCCATCGCCTTGACGCCCATGCCGCCGCGTCCGCGCACCGGATAATCGTGGCTGGAGGACAGTTTACCGGCACCCGTTGTGGTGATGGTCAAGATCAAGTCCTCTGCCGCCGACATGGCCGCATAGCGTTCGGGGGACAGTTGGCCAAGTTCGGTGGGCACAACCTCCGCGTCGGGTTCGGCTTCGTCAGCTTCGGCTTCTTCAACCACACCGGCCATCAGGCGGCGCTGCTTCAGATAGGCTTCACGCTCTGCCGGGTCGGCATCAAAGTGACGGATCACCGACATGGAGACGACCTTGTCGCCCTCCGCCAGACGAATGCCCCGCACCCCGGTGGAGCCGCGCGATTTGAACACGCGGATATCGGTCGTCGAAAAGCGGATCGCGCGGCCAAGGGCGGTGACCAGCATGACGTCATCCTGATCATCGCAGATGGCGGCGTTGACCAGAGTAACACCCTCCGGCAGTTTCATCGCGATCTTGCCGTTGCGCAAGACGTTGGTGAAGTCCGACAGGTCATTCTGCCGCACATCGCCGTCGCTGGTGGCAAAGACGATCTGCAGGTTGTCCCACTCCGGCTCTGGCACATCGACAGGCATCAGCGCGGCAATCGAAATTCCCGGCACAATCGGCAGAATATTGACAATCGCCTTGCCTTTCGCCGTCCGCCCCGCCAAAGGCAGCCGCCAGGTTTTCAGCTTGTAGACCATGCCGTCGGTGGTGAAAAACAGCAGGTTGGTGTGCGTGTTGGCGACGAAAAGGGTGGTGACAACGTCATCATCCTTGGTGGCCATGCTGGCCAGACCCTTGCCGCCGCGGTTCTGCTGACGGAATTCGCCCAAAGGCGTGCGTTTGATGTAGCCGCCGGAGGTGATGGTGACGACCATATCCTCCCGCTCAATCAGGTCTTCGTCTTCCATATCGCCGGACCAGTCGATGATCTCGGTCCGGCGCGGCACGGCGAAAAGCGCCTTCACTTCGCGCAGTTCGTCGGAAATGATCGTCATGATCCGGTCGCGTGATCCAAGGATTTCCAGGTAATCCTTGATCTTTGCGGCGAGTTCTTCAAGTTCGTCGGTCACTTCCTTGACGCCAATCGCCGTCAGGCGTTGCAGGCGCAATTCCAGAATGGCGCGGGCCTGCGCCTCTGACAGATTATAGGTGCCGTCGTCGTTCATGGTGTGGCTGGGGTCGTCGATCAGCCGGATATAGGGGGCGATGTCCACCGCAGGCCAGCGCCGGGTCATCAGCTTTTCGCGGGCTTCCGGCGCATCGGCTGAGGCGCGGATGGTCCGCACAATCTCATCCACATTGGAAACTGCAACTGCCAGACCGCACAGGATATGACTGCGCTCACGCGCTTTTTTCAGTTCAAATGCCGTGCGACGCGCAACAACTTCTTCGCGGAACACGATGAAATGGCTGAGAAAATCGCGCAAGGCGAGGGTTTCAGGCCGCCCGCCGTTCAGCGCCAGCATGTTGCAGGCGAAAGAGGTTTGCATCGGCGTAAAGCGAAACAACTGGTTCAGCACCACATCCGGCGTCGCATCGCGTTTAAGCTCGATCACCACGCGTACACCGATCCGGTCGCTTTCGTCGGCGACGTTGGAAATGCCTTCGATCTTCTTGTCACGCACCATTTCTGCAATGATTTCAATCATCCGCGACTTGTTGACCTGATAGGGCACCTCGTCGATGACGATGGCAAAGCGGTCCTTGCGGACCTCTTCGATATGGGTCTTGGAGCGGATGATGACCGAACCCCGCCCCTCCAGATAGGCTTTGCGCGCGCCGGAACGGCCCAAAATCAAAGCGCCGGTCGGGAAATCGGGGGCGGGAATGATCTCCATCAGACGTTCAGTGGACAAGTCAGGATTTTCAATCAGCGCCAAGGTGGCGTCGATCACTTCGCCAAGGTTATGCGGCGGAATCCGTGTGGCCATGCCAACGGCGATGCCCTCGGCCCCATTGACCAGCATGTTGGGAAATCGGGCGGGAAGGACGGTGGGCTCGCGGTCCTTTCCGTCATAATTGTCTTGAAAATCAACGGTGTCTTTGTCGATGTCGGCCATAAGGAAGGCGGCGGGCTTGTCCATCCGCACTTCGGTGTAGCGCATGGCTGCCGCAGAGTCGCCGTCCATGCTGCCAAAGTTGCCCTGGCCATCCAGCAGCTTCAGGCTCATCGAAAACGGCTGCGCCATCCGCACCAAAGCGTCATAGATCGCACTGTCGCCATGCGGGTGGTATTTGCCCATCGTATCGCCCACCGGCCGCGCCGATTTGCGGTAGGGTTTGTCATGGGTGTTGGTCGTCTCGTGCATCGCAAACAGAATGCGCCGGTGCACCGGTTTCAGTCCATCGCGCAGGTCAGGAATGGCGCGGCTGACAATGACCGACATGGCGTAATCAAGGTAAGCCGTTTTCATTTCAGCCGAAATATCCACCTGAGGCCCGTGATAGGTGGGCTTAGGCGGGGAATCTTTTGTGTTTTCCGGGGGTTCAGTCGTATCGCTCACGTGAGGGGCGCCTTCGATGCTAGGTCAAGATCGTGTTGTTTGTAGTTTACCCCAACCTAGCTATGGGGTGCAAGGACTGGCGGGGCCTCGCATTGGCAGTCAAGGCGACAGAGTGCCAACACATTGGTTTCATTGCAAATTAAGTTTTGATCGGTAAGCTTTAGTCTCTGGGCTGAAATACCCCGTAAAACAGGAGGCTAAATTGCGTCCATCCGAAACCGAACTGATGCTGAAAGGCTGGGGCCTGACCACAGCGGAATTCTTTTACAGGATGCCGGACTATCGTCACGTCCTTAACAGCTATGTCTGGCAAGACTATGATCTTGCACCGGATTACCCGACCCTGTTCAAGTTCGTCGCCTTCTGGCGGGCCAAGCTGGAAGGTCCATTGGATTCGGTGCGCTTCACCCACCGCAAACTGATCGGCCCCGGTGAATGGCGCCACCTCACTGGCGAGTTTCGTCTGAACTAGGCCCCATATCCATCGGCGGGCTTATGGTAGGATGGGCAATTTGCCCATCTGGCGCCAGATATTTCGCAGCCTCCCGGCGCGCCCATGGTTTCAGGCGGTCGCCATACTCACCCAGCCACGCCGAAACTCGCGCCGCATCATGCTTGGACAGGTCGCGCAACCACCATGCCACCGCTTTCTGGATGAACCAGTCTTTGTCCTCGGCGTAGCTTGCGCACCACGCCAGAACCCGGTCGCGTACGGCCTGATCCTGCGGTTTTGGGAAGTTCTGCTTGGTCCAGGGCAAAGTCATCACCAAGGCCGCCCGACGTGACCACATAGTCTCCAGCCGGGTCCAGCCTTCAACCTCATCCACCCGTGAGGCGTCTGCCAGCAGCCGCCGTCCTCCCGCATTGCAGACATGATCAGAAATCGCCCAAGCGTCAAACTCGGGCACCCAGGACGCAATCAACCGCCAGACCGCCCCATCCTGCGCAATCCGCGCCTGTGTCAGCAGCTTGGCCGCCGCAACCCGCGCTTCATGGATATTGCTGTCCCACAAGCCCGACGCCAAAGCCACGCGGCCCGCCACGTCCAAACCGGTTGCATCCAACTCCGCCCGCCACGCAGTTGCCAGTTCCGTCACTTGCGGCACCGAAACCCCCAGATAGCGGCGCGGCGCCTTGTGATATTCAGCATCAGCCTTGGCCCGCGTCTGATCTCCCAAGTCCTCCAGCGCTGCAATCGCGTCTTGCAGCCTCATTCCACCGTCACCGATTTGGCGAGATTTCTGGGCTGGTCCACATCCGTGCCCTTGGCGATGGCCGTGTGGTAGGCCAAAAGCTGAGCGGGCACTGCATAAAGGATCGGTGCAAACGGCCCGGTGACCTCTGGTATCGTCAGGCTGCGCCACACGCCCTTGCCCGCCTCTGCCACACCCTTGGCGTCAGAGATCAGCAGCACCTTGCCGTGCCGCGCCATCACCTCTTGCATGTTCGACACGGTTTTGTCGAACAGGGCGTCACGCGGGGCCAAAACGATCACCGGAACCCGCGCATCTATCAGAGCGATCGGCCCGTGTTTCAGTTCACCTGATGCATAACCTTCGGCGTGGATGTAGCTGATTTCCTTCAGTTTCAGCGCCCCCTCCAATGCCAGCGGATACATAGAGCCGCGCCCCAGAAACAGCACGTCCTGCGCCTCTGCCAATTCTTCGGCAATCGCCGCTATTTCGCCCGAAAGCCCCATGGCGTGGTTCATCAGCCCCGGCAAAGCCGCCAGTTCCGCCAAATGACGGGCAAGCCCCGCAGCGTCCAGCCGTCCGCGATCCACCGCCGCTTTCAGGGCCAGCAGCGCCAATGTCACCAGTTGGCAGGTGAAGGCTTTGGTAGAGGCCACGCCAACCTCAATCCCGGCCATGATTGGCAAGGCAAGATCGCTTTCCCGCGCGATGGAGGAGGTGGCCACATTGACCACCGCCACCACCTTGGCGACCTTTTCCTTGGCATAACGCAGGGCGGCCAAAGTATCCGCCGTCTCACCCGACTGGCTGACGAACAGCGCCCAACTTTTGGCCGACAAAGGCGGCTCCCGGTAGCGGAACTCGCTGGCCACATCGACCTCGCAGGCCAACCCTGCGATCTGTTCAAACCAGTATTTCGCGACATGGCAGGCATAAGAGGCGGTGCCACAGGCCACCATCGTCAACCGGTCAACCGCGGTGAAATCCACTTCGGCAGGCAGGCGCAACCCGCCGTCGACATAGTGTTTCAGCGCATCGGCGATCACCACGGGCTGCTCGGCGATTTCCTTGGCCATGAAGTGCTTGTAGCCGGCCTTTTCGATCCGCGTCGCGTCGACCTTGATCCGCTCCTCTGCCCGATTGCACAAACGGTCGACGGCGTCGAAGATCTGCGCCCCCTTGCGGGTGATCACGGCCCAGTCGCCTTCCTCCAGATAGGTGATCCGGTCGGTCATCGGGGCCAAAGCGATGGCGTCCGATCCCACAAACATCTCACCGACCCCGTGCCCGATGGCGAGGGGCGAGCCTTTCCGAGCGGCGATCATCAGGTCATCCTCACCGTCAAACAGAAAGCACAGGGCGAACGCGCCGTGCAGGCGTTTGAGCGTCTCACGCGCCGCCTCAACCGGGGTGCGGCCGCGGTCCAGATACATCTGCACCAGAAGGGCCACGGTTTCGGTGTCAGTTTCAGATTCGTGGCGGTAGCCCGCAGCCTCGACCTCGGCGCGCAACTCACGAAAGTTTTCGATGATGCCGTTGTGCACCACGGCCACTTTCAGGGATTTGTGCGGGTGCGCGTTCAGCACTGTGGCAGCCCCGTGGGTGGCCCAGCGGGTATGGCCGATGCCGGATTTGCCCGCCAAAGGGTCATGCACCAACAGGTCTGACAGGTTGACCAGCTTGCCCACCGCGCGCCTGCGGTCCAACTGGCCATGGTTTACGGTGGCTATCCCTGCGCTGTCATAGCCGCGATATTCCAGACGTTTCAAAGCCTCAACCAACAGCGGCGCTGCTTCGTGGTTGCCCAAAACGCCTACGATTCCACACATCCCGCACTCTTTCCCTGTTTTCGCACCAATATCGGCCCAAAGCATGGGCGCATCGCCCATCCTACCTTGGCACAACCGGTGCGACTTTTGCCACTGGTAGGATGGGCAATCTGCCCATGTTACGCTTTTGCCGCCTTGATCGCCCGCAACCGTGCCCGCAGGTTCAACGCCAGCCCCGGTTTGGTCACCTGTCGCGCCCGACCCAAAGCCACGGCACCCGCAGGCACGTCCTCGGTGATCACCGATCCGGACCCGGTCAGCGCGTCATCCCCGACACGCACCGGTGCCACCAGCATGGTGTCAGAGCCTATGAAGACCCGTTTGCCAATCTCGGTCCGGTGCTTCATCACGCCGTCGTAATTGCACGTCACCGTGCCGGCGCCGATGTTGGAGAATTCGCCAACATGGGCATCGCCCAGATAGGTCAGGTGGCCAACCTTGACGCCCTCATCGAGCACCGCGTTCTTGATCTCCACGAAGTTGCCGACATGGACATCCTCCGCCAGTTCTGTCCCCGGACGCAGGCGCGCAAAGGGGCCGACCACGGCACCGCGTGAGATATGGCACCCCTCCAGATGGCAGAAGCCTTTGATTTCGGCGCCGGATTCCACGGTGACCCCAGGTCCGAAGATGACATTCGGCCCCACCAGGGCATCGCGCCCGATCCATGTATCCAGCGCAAACCATACCGTGTCAGGCGCGGTCAGGGTGACGCCATTCTCCAGCATCTCTGCCCGTTTGGCCTTTTGAAACGCGGCTTCCGCCTCGGCAAGCTGGGTGCGCGTGTTGATACCCAGAGTTTCCGCCTCCGGGCAGGTCACAAATCCCACCGACAGACCTTCGGCCCGGGCAATCTCCACAATATCCGTGAGGTAATATTCGCCCGCCGCATTGCTGTTGCCAACTTTGCCTGCCAACCGCAGCAAGGTCGCGACGTCAGCACAAACGACGCCAGAGTTGCAAAGTCCGATTTCGCGCTCCTGTTCGCTCGCGTCCTTGTATTCCACGATTTTCAAAAGCTGGTCGCCCGCAACCACCAACCGGCCATACCGACCGGGATCACGCGGCGTGAACCCCAGGATCACCACCGCATGGGCGGCGCGCATTGCAAGCATCGCCTGCAAGGTTTCAGGCCGCACGAAAGGCGTGTCGCCATAAAGCACAATCGCCTCGCCCGTCGCATCTTCAAGCAGCGGGGCGGCCTGCACCACTGCGTGAGCGGTGCCCAACTGGCGGTCTTGCACGACCGTCTGGATCGCTTCATCGAAATCCAATGCGGCTTTGGCGACGGCCTCTGCGCCATGGCCGGTCACCACCACCACGCGCGACGGCTCCAGCGCGCGACTTGCGGCCAAAGCGTGGTGCAGCATCGGCACGGCGGCCAAAGGGTGCAGCACTTTGGGCAGGTCGGAATTCATCCGCGTGCCCATGCCTGCCGCCAAAACGATCAATGAAACCTGCATATCCCTCTTTCCTTTGGTCTTGCCTCGTTTTACCTCGCAAGGAGCGGCCTGCAAGGGGGCAGGGGTTCACGGCATGTTTCAAGGCGTCAGGGGGGTAAAATGCGCACAGTGGTGTTTGATCTGGACGGCACGCTGGCCGACACCAGCACCGATCTACTGGCGGCGGCCAATGCGTGTTTTGAGGGCTTGGGCCATGGTGCGCTGTTGGGCCCCGCCGATGCATTGACGGCCTTTCATGGCGGGCGGGCGATGCTGCGGCTGGGCTTTTCCCGGCTGGGCAGCCCCTGGACCGAGGATGACATCACCCGGCAGTACCCGCGCCTGCTTGCCATCTATGCTGAATGTCTGGACCACGAAACCAAGCTGTATCCCGGCGCTGCCGATGCGATCGAAACTCTGCGCGCCCAAGGTTTCGCTACCGCCATCTGCACCAACAAGCCCGAGGGTCTGGCTGTGGAACTGGTGCGCCGACTTGGCATTGCGCCCTTGTTCGATGCCCTGATCGGCGCTGATACCTTTCCGGTTCGCAAGCCCGACCCTTTGCCTTACCGCGAGGCGGTTGCCCGCGCCAAAGGCCAGATTGGCCGTTCTCTGCTGATCGGCGATACCCAGACAGACCATGACACTGCCCGCGCCGCTGGTGTGCCGATTGTGCTGGTGAGTTTTGGACCAGAGGGTCACGCGATCAACCGCCTGAACCCTGACGCGCTGCTGCATCACTATGATGAGCTTCCCGCGCTTGCCCAAAGTCTGATTTCCTGAGACAACCGAAGGCTCCGGTCGCCCGTGCCGGACCCCAGCCCGGATCATCGCCATCATGTCTGACCTGACGCCAGCTCCCGCCTCAAGACACGCGGTCACCTTCGTGATGATCACGGTGTTTCTGGACATGGTGGGCTTTGGCATCATCATTCCAGTGTTGCCGAAACTGATTGGCGAGGTGGCGCAGGTCGGACTGTCAGAAGCCGCGAAAATCGGCGGCTGGATGGCTGCGGCCTATTCCATCGCCCAGTTCATCTTTGGCCCGATGGTCGGCAACCTGTCGGACCGTTTTGGCCGCAGGCCCCTGTTGCTTTTGGGCATTTTTGGCCTCGGCGTGGATTTTCTGGCGCAAGGCCTTGCCCCGAGCACCGGCTGGCTGTTCTTTGGCCGCATCCTTGCCGGGGTTTGCGGTGCATCATGGGTGATTGCCAACGCCTATCTCTCTGACATCACACCGCCAGAAGGCCGGGGCAAAGCCTTCGGCTTGATGGGGGCGGCCTTTGGTCTTGGCTTCATCATAGGCCCGGCGATTGGCGGCTTGCTGGGGGAGTTCGGTGCAAGGGTGCCGTTTTATGCGGCAGCTTTCGTGTCATTCCTGAACCTGATCTATGGGTATTTCGTGCTGCCTGAGACCCTGACCCCCGCCAACCGCCGCAGCTTTGACTGGGCGCGGTCCAACCCGCTCGGCGTGTTCAAGGTGTTCCGCAATTACCACGGCGTGTTGCCGATGTGTGGGGTGCTGGCGATGTTCTTCTTTTTCACCTCGCTTTACCCTGCGATCTGGGCGTTCTGGGGCAAGGCCAAGTTCGGCTGGGACACCGCCACCATCGGCCTGTCACTGGCCGTGTTCGGCCTTGTGATGGCCGGGTTTCAGGGCGGGCTGACCGGGCGGTTCGTGCAGTGGTTTGGCGAAAGGCGCACGGTCACCATCGGTCTTGCCACCTCTGTCATTGCAGCCACCGGATATGGGTTTGCGCCGTCCTTGTCGGTCGTGGTGGTGCTGATGCTGGTGCATGGGCCGGAAGGGTTTATCCACCCGATGCTCACCGGTCTCATGTCCAAGCGGGTGCCGGAAAATGCGCAAGGTGAGTTGCAGGGCGGACTTGCCGCGATCATGAATGTGGCGATGCTGACCGGTACCATCTTTTACACTCAGATATTTGGCTATTTCATCAGCGAAGGCGCACCGTTCCAATCGGTTGACGTGGCCTATTTTGTGGCCGGTGGTGGCATGGCTGCCACCTTGGCCTTGTACCTGTGGTTGGTGGGCCATCCTGACATGGCGCTGACGGAGACTGCCCTATGATGGACCAAAGCGCCTCACCCGTCGCCGAACGCTTCACCGGCAACTTCACCCAGCAGGAACCGATCCCGGAAGAAGGGATCGAGGCTGCCATTGCGGTCCTGCGCCACGGCCGTCTGCACCGCTACAACACATCCTCCGGTGAGGTTGCCGAAACGGCCCTGCTGGAGGAGGAGTTCGCCGCTTTGACCGGGGCGAAATACTGTCTTGCCGTGGCCTCGGGTGGTTACGCCTTGGGATGCGCCTTGCGCGCGATGGGTTTGCAACATGGCGAGCCGGTGTTGACCAATGCCTTCACCCTCGCCCCGGTTCCCGGTGCCATCGCCGCCGCCGGAGGTGCGCCGGTATTTGTCGAGGTGACTGACGATCTGGTGATCGACTTCGCCGATCTTGCGGCCAAAGCCCATGCCAGCGGTGCGCGGCTTTTGATGCTCAGCCACATGCGCGGGCATCTGTGCGACATGGCGGCGTTGATGGCGCTGTGTGACCGCTTGGGCGTCAAGGTGATCGAGGATTGCGCCCATACGATGGGAGCCGCGTGGAATGGCGTGGTTTCGGGCCGTCACGGTGCGGTCGCCTGCTATTCGATGCAGACCTACAAGCATATCAACGCCGGTGAGGGCGGGTTTCTGATCTCGGACGACGACGCGATCATGGCGCGGGCGATCCTGCTGTCCGGCAGTTACATGCTTTATGCCAAGCACAAGGCCGCGCCCCCGATCAAAGCGTTCGAGGCGGTGCGGATGGTCACGCCCAACGTCTCTGGCAGGATGGACAATTTGCGCGCGGCCATCCTGCGTCCGCAGTTGCGGATGCTTGGCGACAGGGTGGCACGCTGGACGGTTTTGTACCGGACACTTGAGGCGGGCCTTCAGGCCACGCCGGGTCTGGCGCTGGTGATACGGCCCGAAGAGGAAACCTTTGTCGGCTCATCCTTCCAGTTCCGTCTGCCCGAGTGGAGTGCTGCCCGCATCGCTTTATACCTGCAACGGGTTGTGGCGCGCGGGGTCGAGGTGAAATGGTTCGGCGCGCCGGAGCCCGTGGCCTTCACCTCGCGCTATGACCATTGGCAGTACGCGGCCAAACAAACCCTGCCGCAAACCGACCGAATCCTCGCCAGCCTGATCGACCTGCGCCTCCCGCTGACCTTCACGCGAGATGACGCCGCCCAAATCGCCCGGATCCTGCGGGCGGAAGCTTTGGCCGTGGGGCAGGGACCGGAGCCTGAGGCGGTCGAGGCACCGGCCATTCAGTAGCAGACCCGACCAAACGTCGGAAATGATAGCGAAAGGTACGACCCGCTTGGCGCGTCACACCCGGAATTGCTTGGCGAGTTTCAGGCCCTGACCCTGATAGTTCGACTTGATCCCGGCGCCGTACAGCATATCGGGACGCGCGCTCATCCTTTCATAGACCAGCCGGCCGACCACCTGCCCATGTTCCAAGACGAAAGGCGCCTCGTGGCAGCGCACCTCAAGCACCCCGCGTGAGCCTGCGCCACCGGCCTTGGCATAGCCAAAACCGGGGTCGAAGAAGCCCGCGTAGTGCACGCGGAATTCGCCGACCATGGCAAGGTAGGGCGCCATCTCGGCGGCATAGTCGGGGGGGATCGTCACCGCATCACGGCTGACAAGGATATAGAAGGCACCGGGGTCAAGGATGATCTGGCCATTGGTGGCGCGGACCTCCTCCCAGAATTCCCTCGCCGGATAGTGGCCGATGCGGTCAAGGTCGATGACGCCGGTATGCGGTTTGGCACGGTAGCCCAACAGGTCGCCCGTGGCAGGGCGCAGGTCAACCGAAAAGCCCAGACCTTCGGAGATGAAGGGGGCGCCCGACACCAGCGGCTCCACATCATGCAGGTCGCGCAGATCGGCGTCGGTCAGGGTGGCGTGACCGTGGCGAAAGCGGATTTGGTTCAGGCGCTGGCCGGGGCGGACAAGGACGGAAAAGCTGCGAGGGCAAACCTCGGCATACAAGGGCCCGTCGTAGCCTTCTGGAACCCGATCAAACTCCACGCCGCCGTCGGTGATCGTGCGGGTCAGCAGATCCAGCCTGCCGGTGGAGGATTTGGCATTGGCCACGGCAGACAGGCCCACAGGCAGCGCAAGGCTTTCCATCAGCGGGATCACATAGACGCAGCCCTTTTCGAGCACCGCGCCATGGGTCAGATCCACCTCGTGCATGGTGAATTCCTCCAGCCGCGTAGCCACTTTGCGCCCAGCCCCGGCGAGGAAAGAGGCGCGCACCCGGAAGGCTTTGGTGCCCAGGCGCAGATCAAGGCTGGCGGGCTGGATCTGGGCTGGATCGACGGCGGGATTGGCCCGGATTGCACCAGTGGCAATCAACTGGCGCAGGGCCTGCGCGGGCAGAACACCGGGCTCACGGGTGGCCAAACTGTCAGGTAGGCTCATACTGAACCCTTTCCGGGCATGAGAAGTATTCCGGCTAAGCTTAGGTTATCAAAGAAAAAACCGCCCGCAAGGTCAGATGCCCTGCGCGCGGTTTTTGTAATGGTCGGGCCGGAGAGATTCGAACTCTCGACCTCCCGCCCCCCAGACGGACGCGCTAACCAGGCTGCGCTACGACCCGACGATCGTAGGGCTTCATAGCAATATTCCGGGCCGGAGCAAGCGGGAAAATTCATTTGGTTTTGGGGGGTGAAGGTTCAGCGCCGCAGCCGGACCGCCTCGGCCATCTGGGCGTGTAGCAGGCCAAGACGGGAGTGGAGTTCGGCCAGTTCGGGGCGGTCCAACGGTTCGGAGTGGGCAGCCAGGGCGCGCAGGCGCGTGGCAAGGCCCGCAAGCTCCAGCGTTGGTGGGGCTTCGGTGTCGGTGGTTGGCAAGTGGCCCTCGACCGCGTCGCCCGGCAATGGGTGCGGATCAGACAGAGCGTCGATCCCGTCCAACGCGTAAAGTGCTGCGGTTTCGTCGGGCTCTGGCGGCTCGTCACTTTCGGGCTGGATAGCCGTATCGTCTTGCAGGTCGGAAAAGTATGGCTCGTCAGTCTGAGGCAGTGCGTCGCTGAGGGGCAGTGCGTCAGTCTGGGGCGGTATAGCGCGGTCGTCGTGAAGGTCGGAAAAGTATGGCTCTTCCGTTTCCGGCAGCACGTCACCCTCAGGCCGCACGTCGCGGGTGTCTTGCATGTCATAGAAATAGGCGTGGTCCGTATCGGGTGGCACGTCGCTGTCAGGCTGTTCTTCCTGCGCCAACAGCTTCGCCTCGCTGACCGCATCCGCCACGCCAGCCTCATCCGCGATCAGCCCGGCAATCCGGTCCTCCAGCGGTGCAAAGGCGTGCGGAGTGACCGTAGCACCTGCCATCTGGTCAGCGTCGTCTTCGACAAACTCATGCAGGGCCTCAGGCACTTCGACATCGAAGGGCAAAGTTGCCTGAGCCGGCGGCATCACCTCGGCAGGTGGTCGTGGTTTGGGTTTGGGGGTGTCGGAGAAGGCCAAAAACCCGCCAATCCCTTCGCGCGGCACCACCAAAGGATGCACCGGAGGTGCCACATCTGGCAATTTTGGCGGCGACTGCACAGCCTTTGGGAAAAGCGCCTGCACCTCTGACGGCATGGCGCCTGTGGGGTCAGACGGGCTGCGGCGGGCCACGCCCTCAATCGACAAAACCTGACCCATGTCTTGCGGCGTCTCGGTTGCGGTATCCGCGTCGCCGAAAACCTCATCGGCTTCAAGGTCAAGGTCGATCAGGTCAGCGCCGCCCAGTGACGCCACATGCCGGACGCCCTGCTCTCGCAACACCTTTTGCACGCCGCGGATTGTCATCCCTTCAGAGTGCAGCAGTTGACGGATGCCGGACAACAGCGCCACGTCGGCTGGCCGATAATAGCGCCGCCCGCCCGCCCGCTTCACCGGCTTGATCTGCGGAAACCGGCTTTCCCAGAACCGCAGCACATGGGCCGGGGTTTCCAAAAGTTCGGCCACTTCCGAGATGGTGCGAAAGGCGTCTGGCGCTTTGTCCATCCCGGGATGCCCTTACTTGCCTGCACCCGCCACGCGATCCTTCATCAGATGCGAGGGCCGGAACGTCAGCACCCGGCGCGGCGAGATTGGCACCTCGTCGCCGGTTTTAGGGTTGCGTCCGACCCGTGCAGTCTTGGCGCGCAACGAAAATGTGCCAAAAGAGGAGATTTTCACGGTCTCACCCGCAGCCAGCGCATCCGAGACATGCTGCAACACGGCTTCCACCAGTTGCGCGGATTCGTTGCGTGACAGACCCACTTCGCGGAACACCGATTCGCTCAGGTCCATGCGTGTCAACGTCTTTTCGGCCATAGTGTCCCCCCGGATGCTTTAAGCGAAAGATGCGGCGGATCAAATTGCGAGTCAATAACAATGGCTTGTGGCGCGTTCTTTAGATAGCTTGGAATCTGATGATAGGCGCCGGACTGCCATCTTGCCATTTCACGCCGTCTTTCCCATCCATCTTGACGCAAATACCTCAAGGGGTGAACGGCGGTCGGAAATCTTGAGCGGAAGATGTTCGCAAAGATCGCCCGCCCCGTCGAAAACTGGCAGTCCGTGAAACCCACCGGCAACCCGGCGACTGTCCTACCAGCGCAGAACCACCGCACCCCAGGCGAGGCCGCCGCCAATCGCCTCGGTCACGATCAGATCACCCGGCTTGATCTGGCCGCGCTGAACGCCGACCGACAAAGCCAGCGGGATCGAGGCGGCGGAGGTGTTGCCGTGGTCCTGCACGGTCACCACCACCCGGTCCATCGGCAATTGCATGCGTTTGGCAGTGCCTTCGATGATGCGGATATTGGCTTGGTGCGGCACGATCCAGTCGACATCGTCGCCCGAAAGTCCGGCTTTTTCCAAGGCGGCATGGGCGGTTGCGGCAAGTTTCTCGATGGCGTGGCGGAAAACTTCCTTGCCTTGCATGCGCAATTTGCCGGTCAACCCGGTGGACACCCCACCATCCACATAAAGCAAATCCTTGTAGCGCCCGTCGGAATGCAGGTCGGTCGCAAGGATGCCACGGTCGTCAGAGGTGCCGGCAAGCTCTTGCGCTTCAAGCACCAAAGCGCCTGCGCCATCGCCGAACAACACGCAGGTGGAGCGGTCGCTCCAGTCCATCAGCTTCGAGAATGTCTCGGCCCCGATCACCAGCACGCGCTTGGCCTGGCCCGACAGGATCATCCCGTTTGCCATTGAAAGCGCAAAAACAAAACCGGCGCAGACGGCTTGCAGATCAAAAGCGAAACCATGGGTCATGCCCAGATTGCCCTGCACCATGGTCGCAGCCGAGGGAAAGGTCAGGTCAGCGGTAGAGGTTGCCAGCACGACGGCGTCAATATCATCCGCCAGCAGACCTGCGTTGGTCAAAGCCGCCTCAGCCGCCCTGGTGGCAAGGTCAGAGGTGGTCTGACCCTCTGCCGCGAAATGGCGACGTTCGATCCCCGACCGGCTTTTGATCCATTCGTCGCTGGTGTCGACCAAAGTCGCCAATTCGGCGTTCGGAACCACGCGTTCGGGCAGATAGTGCCCGACGCCCCTGACCACGGCGCGCAATGTCATTCCGGTTGCCCCGCTCCCGCATCCCAGGGCAAGATCGCGGCCCCCCCGGCGGCACTCTGCCCCGATGACAATGTGGATGCAACCCGCGCGGCCAGTCTTTCGCGAAAGCCGGAACGCGCCAGTTTGCAGGCCATGTCCAAAGCGGCTGCGACCCCGGTAGCATCCGATCCGCCGTGGGATTTCACCACGATGCCGTTCAGGCCAAGGAAAACCCCGCCGTTGGACCGGCGCGGGTCCATCCGCTTGCGCAGACGGTTCAGCGCGTTCGTTGCCAGCAGGGCTGCGAATTTCGACAGGACGGTGGCGTTGAACGCCTCGCGCAGGAAATCGGCGATCAGGCGGGCGGTGCCTTCGGCGGTCTTCAAGGCCACATTGCCGTTAAAGCCGTCGGTGACGATCACATCAACCCGGGCAGAAGGCAGATCAACCCCCTCGACATAGCCTATATACTCATAATCGCCCCGCGTTGCGGCGGTGGCTATCATGTCGCTGGCCGATTTCAGCTCTGCACTGCCCTTGTGCTCCTCGGTGCCGACGTTCAACAGGCCCACCCGAGGCCGGGTCAACCCCATGCCATTGCGGGCATAAGAGGCCCCCATCATGGCATATTGCGCAAGGTCTTCGGCGTCGGCCTTGATGTCGGCCCCGGCGTCCAGCATCAGGTTGAAGCCACCGGGATTGCGGCTGGGCCACAGAACGGCAATGGCGGGTCGGTTGACGCCTGGCAGTTTGCGCAGCCGGATCATTGCGACGGCCATCAAGGCACCGGTGTTGCCGCAGCTGACCGCCACCTGCGCCTCACCCGAGCGGACCGCGTTGATGGTGCTCCACATCGAGGTGCCCTCACCGTGCCGCATCACCTGAGACGGCTTGTCCTGCATGGTGACCACGCGCGCCGCATGACGGATTTTCACCCGGGCAGTCAGGTCTGGATGGCGGGCCAGCAGCTTGCCCAGTTCCACCTCGTCGCCGTGCAGGATGAAATCGGCATCCGGCATCTCGGGCGCTGACATGACAAGGCCGGCGACAACAGCCGCCGGACCACGATCACCGCCCATGGCGTCAACCGAAAGCACAATACGAGATTTTTCCGTGGCTTGCGCGCCAAAGGCCGTATCGCCTGGGCTCGCTTGGGTCATGGGATTGACTGCGCGGAACGGCTTACGCCGCGTCCTCGTCAACCACCACGGCAGCGGCGGCCACGACTTCGCGCGCATCATAGTGACCGCAAGCGCCGCAGACATGGTGCGGGCGCTTCAACTCACCACAATTGGAGCATTCTGCCGGGTTTGCGGCCACAAGCTTGTCATGCGACTGGCGCATGCCGGTCTTGGAGGAGGTCGTACGAGTCTGCGGGACAGCCATGTCACACCTTAAACTGAAGGGGACAGACCCCTGATTTCTTTGCTATTTCCGGGTGACTGACCCCAAGGTAGCGCCCCGGATCAGCCCTTTGGATGAGGCGCGGAACATAGACGGATTCCGGCAAGGTGCAAGCCCTTTTGTGATCAGCGTTTGGCCCGCCATACAAGGTTGGTTCCCTTCGCCAAAGTTTGCAGCATCTGCCGGAGGTTCAAAGTTTTGCGGTCCGATTCTTCTGGACGCAAACAACCCTCATCCGCCTCATCAGGAAAGCACAGAAGTCAGGTCCAGCTTTTGCGACTCATGTCTTGTCGCTGTCTGGCGTTTTTGGCTTGACGACCAGCCCTGCAAGGGCTGCGAAGGGTTTCAGATCGCCTTCCCGAAGCGGAGCCAGTCCCGGTTCAGTGAACACCGCCTCACCCAGTTCCACCCCGGGCGCGCGCGGATACAAGGGCAGGGCGAGGGTCAGCGCCTCTACCACGACAGCGGCGGCGTCGATCACTTCCGGCAAGGCTTCGATCGTGTCATCGTCGGGGATTTCGAATTCGCTGTGCTCTGGCACTTTGTAATCAGCCACGTAGTGCCGGGTGATGGTGTCAGACAGGGTGGTGCTGACCGGCTCCAGCGTCACGGAACAGGGCTGCACCACGCGGGCGGTCATCTTGCCGCTGAAGATCATGTCGCGCTTGGCGGAAGGGCGGATTTCGCCGTCAAACTCCAGTGCAGGCAGGTCCAACAGGCCAAGTGCTTCGGCAATCGCGGCACGTTCGGGGCCAGAAGGACGGAACCGCACATGGGTAGAGGTGCGCCCGGCAATCGCTGTCACTTTGAAGGGCAGGCTTGGGATGGTTGCATGGTTGGCAGGCAAAGGTTGCGCCGCGCGGTTGGCGACTGCTCTGGTCGCTGACCCTTTGGCGGCGTCCGATTTGCTGGCGTTCGATCTGGCACCAGGCGTCCTGGCGGGTGGAGTTTCGGTCATGGCGGGTTCCTTTGACTGGTCCCTGTGGCTGCGGCGGGCTTAGAACCGCCTTAGGGCAGGGGTCAAGCGTTCCTTTCTTGAACCATAGCCCGTCCTTGATGTAAGCGGTACCTCAGGGAGATTGCTGGCCCGGCGATCCCTTCTGTGACATGGGCGCAAAGGACCGGTGTGGCCAGACCTGTTTTCGCCAAGGCGAAGGCGGCGTGGGGGCCGGAAAACAGGTTCAGGCCTGACGGGGCAGGGGAAGGCATGACGTTCGGCAAGGGTCAAGTCAACAGGATGGGCGGCAAACTGCAAGCCGCTCGTCTGCCGAAAGCGCAGGGCGTCGCATGTGCTTTTGTGAACGCGGTGGCATGTCTGGCGGTTGTGCTGGCTGTCGCCTGCACGCCGCTATATGCCAATCATGGCTTCATTCCGGACGAAAAAGACCTCTTGGCGGTCAAGACCGGCGTTGATACCCGCGACACCGTAGCTGCCTTTCTGGGCCGCCCGTCGACCGAGGGTCTGTTGGGGGACACCGAATGGTTCTACGTGCAAAGCCGCTGGAAAACCGTGGGCGCCCGCGCCTCGGTGGAGATTGACCGCCAAGTCGTGGCCATCACCTTCGACGCAGCCGGCAAAGTCACCAATGTCGAGCGATTCGGGTTGGAGAAAGGTGAGATTGTCGCCATCTCACGCCGTATCACGACCGAGCCTATTCATGGCCGAAGCGCCTTGGCACAGATATTCTCTTCGATCGGACGGATTGACCCGGCAAGCCTATTGAGAAATTAGGGCGCGGCTCAGCGAAAACCTGAGCTGACGAATGCGGGCAAACCGGAAACAGGTTGGGCGTAAGGCGGCTGCGCCCCAGACAATGGTCCGGGGCGCGCTGGCAGATTACTCTTTGGGTTCGAACTTCAGGGCCACGCCGTTCATGCAGTAGCGCAGGCCGGTCGGTGCCGGACCGTCGGGGAAAACGTGACCAAGATGTGCGGCGCAGCGGTTGCAATGCACCTCTGTGCGTTTCATGAACCAGCCATTGTCCTGGCTTTCGCCCACCATCTCCGCCCCCAAAGGCGCATAGAACGAGGGCCAGCCGGTGCCGCTTTCAAACTTGGTGTTCTGGTCAAACAAAGGCGCATCGCAGCAGATGCAGCGGTAGGTTCCGGGGCCTTTGGGGAAGTTGTCGTGGCTGCCCGCCCGCTCGGTGCCATGCTTGCGGGTGACCTTGTAAGCAAGATCGCCCAGGCTTGCGCGCCATTCGTCGTCGGTCTTGACTACCTTATCCATTGCATCCTCCATCATCTTCCGGGAAAACTTAGGGCTGCGCCGGGAAGGTGCAAGCCCGAACGACACAAACTACCCGGCAACGTGATGACAGCCACCTGAAAACCCAGTCCCTCTGAATAGCCAAAAGCCCAAAGACCCAAGCCCTCTGACGACGGAGAAGCGGATGCAGCCTTTGACGCGCGGCCTTTACACCGCGCGGATCATTCTGGGGGATGATGACCTGACCGAAGCGCAGGCGCTGCGGCATTTGGCGTTTCGGCGCGGTGCTGGCGGCAATTTTGCCGGCGGCGGGCTGGATCACGATGTATTTGATACGCTGTGCCGTCATGTTCTGGTGCAGGAGAGAGCGGGCGCATTGGTGGCCTGCTGCCGGGTGCAAAGTTTTGGCGCTGACCGCGACCTGTCAGCCAGCTACGCAGCGCAGTTTTACGATCTGACGAGGTTGGCGCGATTTCCGGGGCCAAAGCTGGAGCTCGGGCGGTTTTGCCTGCACCCCGCACGGCAAGACCCCGATATCCTGCGGCTGATCTGGGCGGCTTTGACAGCGCTGGTCGATACGGAAGGGGTGACGCTGATCTTTGGCTGCTCCAGCTTTCCGGGTGCTGACCCGGTGCCGCATCTGCCAGCCCTTGCGGCGTTGCGGCCGTTTGCGGCGCCGCTGGCCTATGCGCCGGGCCCGCGCGCGCGCCAGCGGGTGGCCGTACCGGACGGGCAAGCCAGCATGACGGGTCTGCCGCCCCTGTTGCGCACTTACCTTGCGATGGGGGGCTGGGTGTCAGACCATGCCGTGATCGACCGCGATCTGGACACGGTGCATGTCCTGACCGGACTGGACGTGAGCCACGTTCCGGCGGCCCGGGCGCGGAGTTTGCGGGGCCTTGCGCTCGGATTTCAGCCTACAAACGGTTGACCCTTCCGCGCCTTGGCTTTAGGGGCAGGGCATGGCACGCGCACCCCTTCTGCAACTCTCCGATCTGTCGCTGACCTTCGGCGGCAACCCCTTGTTCGAGGGGATTACTTTGACCTGTCAACCGGGTGACCGGCTGGCGCTGGTCGGCCGCAACGGCTCTGGCAAGTCCACCCTGATGAAGGTCATGGCCGGGATGGTGGAGGCGGACCGGGGCCTGCGCGTCGTCTCTCCGGGGGTGACGGTGGGCTACATGGAGCAGGACCCCGACATGTCGGGCTTTGCCACCTTGGGCGATTATGCCGGCAGCCGGATTCCGGAGGATGAAAGCTACCGGGTCGAAGTGGCTGCCGAAGGGCTGGGGTTCAAACCCGATACGCCGGTGACCTCTGCTTCCGGTGGTGAAAAACGCCGGGCGGCTTTGGCCAAGCTGGTCGCCGAAGCGCCGGAACTGATGCTGATCGACGAGCCGACCAACCATCTGGACATCGCCGCGATTGAGTGGCTGGAGGGGTTCCTGAACGAAACCCGCGCCGCTTATGTGCTGATCAGCCACGACCGTGCCTTGCTGAACCGGCTGACCAAGCAGACCTTCTGGCTGGACCGTGGCGTTTTGCGCCGCCGTGAACTGGGGTTTCTGGGCTTTGAAGAATGGCGTGAGGAAACCTGGGCCGACGAAGACATGGCCCGCCACAAGCTGGACCGCAAGATCAAGGCCGAGGCGCGGTGGGCCGTCGAGGGCATCTCTGCCCGGCGCAAGCGCAATCAGGGCCGGGTGCGGGCTTTGGCCGATTTGCGCGAGGAACGCTCATCCCAGATCCGCCGCAAGGGGACCGCGGCACTGGAGCTTGATTCGGGCACAACCTCTGGCAAGAAGGTCATCGAGGCCAAGGGTGTTGCCAAACGCTTCGGCGACAAGCTGATCATCGAAGGCTTTGACCTCAGGATTTTGCGGGGCGACCGGGTGGCCTTTGTCGGTCCGAACGGGGTGGGCAAGACCACGCTTCTGAAGATGCTGACCGGGGAGTTGGCGCCCGACGCAGGCTCGGTTTCCTTGGGCACCTCGTTGGAAATTGCGGTCTTTGACCAAAGCCGGGCGCGTCTGGATGGCGAGGCGAGCCTGTGGAACAACCTGACCCAAGACCCGCAAATGGCAGTGTCCGGCAACTCTGATCAGGTCATGGTGCGCGGCAATCCCAAGCATGTGGTGGCGTACCTCAAGGACTTCCTGTTCGAGGAATCGCAGGCCCGCGCCCCGGTGAAATCGCTGTCAGGCGGCGAAAAGGCCCGGCTTTTGCTGGCCAAACTGATGGCCACCCAATCCAACCTGCTGATTCTGGACGAGCCGACCAACGATCTGGACGTCGAAACCCTGGACCTTCTGCAAGACATCCTTGGCGAATATGATGGCACTGTCCTGCTGGTCAGCCACGACCGCGATTTCATTGACCGGGTGGCCACCACCACCGTGGCACTGGAGGGCGATGGCAAGGCCATGGTCTATCCCGGCGGCTGGTCCGATTATGCAGCGCAACGTGGCGACCGGGTGGCCGCACAAATCATCACGGCAAAGCAAGCCGCCGCTGAGCCTCAACGTCAAGCGAAGAAACCCGCCGAAGGCCTTAGTTTCACTGAGAAAAAGCGGTTGGAGACTTTGCCCGGCACCATCGCCCGCATTTCGTCGGAAATCACCAAGCTGAATGACCTGCTGTCAGACCCGCAGTTGTTCAGCCGCGAACCGGCCAAGTTCAACAAAGCCTCTGACATGCTGGTCGAACGGCAAGAAGCGCTCGCTGCCGCCGAAGAAGAATGGCTGGATCTGGAAGACCGCGCCTAGGGTCAGACAGTTGGCCGGGCTTTGCGCCGGCCGTGATGCGATACAGCGCGCTGTTGCCGGACTGAACCGGGCGCGCTGTGAATTTTCGCAGAAAATTCGGGGCGTCAGCCCGTTACCACAAATGCCCGACATGGGGGGCGATCAGGCGGGCGTAAACCTCGCGCGCCGCCTGCATGGTTTCAGGTGGCAAGGCTGGAATAACGTCGGCCTGCACATTGGCCAAAGCCTGCGCCGGCGTTTTCGCACCGGGAATCACCACCGAAACCGCACTTTCCATCAAAATCCAGCGCAAGGCGAAGGCGGCCATCGTGGCGCCTTGCGGAACCAACGGACGCAACGCTTCTACCGCTTGCAGGGCGACGTCATAGGGCACGCCAGAGAAAGTCTCCCCCTTGTCAAACGCCTCGCCATTGCGGTTAAAGCTGCGGTGGTCGTCGGCGGCAAACTGGCTTTGCGCGGACATCTTGCCGGTCAAAAGGCCGGACGCCAAAGGCACCCGCGCGATCACCGCGACGTCCGCCGCCTTGGCATCGGCAAAGAAGGCGTCCGACGGGCGCTGGCGAAACAGGTTGAAGATCAGCTGGACCGAGACGACACCGGGATGCCGGATCGCCTCGTACGCTTCAGAAATCGTCTCGACCGACACACCGTAATTGGCAAGTTTACCTTTGGATTTAAGGGCTTCCAAGGCGTCGTATACGCGGAGATCGGCGTATACCGCTGTCGGCGGACAGTGCAGTTGCAACAGGTCCAGACACTCCATTTGCAGATTGGCGCGGCTGCGGTCAACGTAGGCCTCAAGCTTGGCCAGCGTATAGCTTTCGGCGGTGTGGGGGTTGGAACGCCGGCCCGCTTTGGTCGCCACAAAGGGGCGCGTGCCGCTGCGTTCGGCCAGAACGGCCGCGATGATCCGCTCTGACCGCCCATCGCCGTAAACATCCGCCGTGTCGATGAAATTCACCCCGGCATCAAGGGCTGCATCCAGCGTGGCCTTGGCATCGGCCTCGGTCACCTCACCCCAGGTGCCGCCGATGGCCCAAGCGCCAAAACCCACAGTGGTGGTCTGATATCCGGTCTTGCCGAGACGGCGGTTCGATAGAGTCATGGCGTCCTCCTGTTATTTTGCAATCGTAGTTCGAAGCGGCGGCATGTCCAAGGTCTTCCGGTTGCCCGCGAAGCGGGTTAGGTCTGGCCCATGTTGACGGTGCATGATCTGAGCGTGGCGCGGGGCGGGATGGCTGTGCTGGCGGGGGTGAGCTTTGAGCTGCTTGCCGGCAAGGTTCTGATCCTGCGTGGGGCAAATGGGGTTGGCAAGACAACGGTGCTTCGGACATTGGCGGGTTTGCAGCCGGTTATGGCAGGCTGGGTGGAGGTGGAGGCCGAAAGCCTCACCTACTCCGGCCATGCCGATGGGTTGAAGGCCACGCTGACAGTCGTGGAGAATCTGGCATTTTGGGCGGCGGTTCATGGTCAAACCGATGTCGACGTGGCAATTGCCGCGATGAACCTTGCAGCGCTGCGCGACAGGCGGGCGGCTGATTTGTCGGCGGGGCAAAAGCGGCGGCTGGGGTTGGCACGTCTGCGGGTCACCGGGCGCAAGGTCTGGCTGATGGATGAGCCGACGGTGTCTTTGGATGCGGCCTCGGTCGCTTTGTTTGGTGCTATGTTGCGCGGGCATCTGGCGGCAGGTGGTGCGGCCATCGTGGCCACCCATATTGACCTTGGCCTGCCAGAGGCGGAGGTTCTGGATCTGACACCGTTTCGGGCGCCGCAAAACCACACAGGTGCCTTTGACGAGGCATTTCTGTGATTGCCTTGCTGATCAGGGACTTGCGACTGGCAGTTCGCGCGGGTGGCGGCTTTGGTCTGGGGTTGGCGTTCTTTTTGATGGTGGCGGTTCTGGTGCCTTTGGGCGTTGGGCCAGAGGTAGCCTTGCTGTCTAGGATTGCCCCCGGCATCTTGTGGGTGGGCGCGCTTTTGGCCTGTCTCTTGTCGTTGGACCGGATGTTTGCCTTGGATTTTGAGGATGGCGCGCTGGACCTGATGGCCGTGTCACCCTTGCCGCTGGAGGGGGTGGCGGCGATGAAAGCCCTCGCACATTGGCTGGTGACCGGGCTGCCTTTGGTGCTGATCTCTCCCGTGCTTGGTGTCCTTTTAAGCCTGACACCGGGTGGCTATGTCTGGCTGGTGGCCTCGCTGGCCTTGGGCAGTCCGGCACTGTCGTTGATTGGCTGTTTTGGCGCTGCGCTGACGGTGGGGTTGAAGCGCGGCGGGCTGATCCTGTCGTTGATTGTGTTGCCGATGTATGTCCCTTCGCTGGTGTTCGGGGCAGAGGTCGTGCGGCGCGGTGCATCGGGTGGTGACGCTTTGGTGCCTTTGTTGTTGTTGGCGGCGATCAGTCTGGGGTCTGCGGCGGTGCTGCCCTTCGCTTGCGGTGCGGCACTTCGCGCCAATCTGAAATGAGGGTGTGACATTAAGGTGACTTGCAAAGGCAAGCGCCATTGGGCAATGGGATTTCATGTCGATCTGGGACTATGCAAACCCGAAGAAGTTCATGCAGACCTCGGCCTGGGTATTGCCCTGGGTTTCGGGGATGGCGGTGATTTTGTTAGCGGTTGGGCTGGTTTGGGGTTTTTTCTTCACGCCAGATGATTACAAGCAAGGGGCCACGGTCAAGATCATTTACCTGCATGTGCCCAGTGCGATGATGGCAATTTCGGCGTGGTTCATGATGTTGGTGGGCTCTTTGATCTGGCTGATCCGCCGTCACCATGTCAGCGCGTTGAGTGCCAAGGCCGCAGCGCCCATCGGGTTGACCTTTACAGTGATAGGTCTGGTCACCGGGGCGATCTGGGGCCAACCCATGTGGGGGACGTGGTGGGCCTGGGATCCCAGACTGACCGCGTTCCTGATCTTGGGGCTGTTCTATCTGGGATATATCGCCCTTTGGGCGGCGGTCGAAGACCCCGATACTGCTGCGGATTTAACCTCGGTTCTGTGCATGGTGGGGTCCGTCTTTGCCTTTCTGTCACGCTATGCGGTGCTGTTCTGGAACCAGGGTCTGCATCAGGGAGCCTCGGTTTCGGTGGCAGGGGGCGATCAGGTGTCAAACATCTACGGCGCGCCGCTGGCGGTCTGTGTGGCGGGATTCGTGCTTTTGTTCGTGACATTGGTGCTGCTGCGCACCCGCACGGAAATTCGCGCGCGGCGGGTCAAGGTGCTGATAGCCCGCGAAAGGGCCGTCGCATGATGCCGGACCTTGGCAAATATGCGGGAACCGTGCTGGGGGCTTATGCGGCGTCACTGGTGCTTTTGGTGGCATTGGTCGGATGGACTCTGTGGCAGGGTGCCCGGATCAAACGGGCACTGGACGAGGTTGAGCGTCGGGAAAGGAAAAACTGATGGCTTTTCGACCGCTGATCCTGATGCCGCCGCTGGCCTTTGCCGCTTTGGCCGTAGCGTTCTGGGTGGGGATGCAGAAGGGTGACCAACCTTTGCCCTCGATGATGGAGGGGCATGAGGCGGCCTTGGTGCGGGCGGTTCCCTTGGGCGAAGGTCCGGTAGTGACAGATGCCGATCTGCGCAAACCGGGGGTCAAGGTGCTGAACTTCTGGGCCAGTTGGTGCGAACCCTGCCGGGCCGAACATCCGATGCTGGAGAAGCTGAAGTCGGAAGGCGTGGTGATCTACGGGATCAACTACAAGGACAAGCCGGAGGATGCGCTGAAGTTCCTAGGTGTCATGGGCAATCCTTACGCCCAGCTTGGCGCGGACGCAGGGCCGATGGCATTGGATTGGGGGGTTTACGGCGTGCCCGAAAGCTATGTGATCGACAGCAAGGGCATGGTCGTGCTGCGGGTGGCAGGCCCGATCACCGATGCCAATCTGGACAGCATGGTGCGGCCTGCGATGGAAAAAGATGCGAAGTGAGGCCACAGATTTTCTGCGAAAATCCTGGAGCGTCGAATTTTCTGCGAAAATTCAAATGGGTTCAGGGTGGTCTTTCGCAGAAAGATCGTGGTCAGATTTTTCGCAGAAAAATCGAAGTCAGAACCGCAGGATTACCGGGTCCGAGTGACAGAATACGACAAGCTGCGGTCCAGCTTCCAGCAAGTGAAAACCCCGCGCCCGAACTGCCGTTTCAAAGCGTTCCAGACCAATTTCCGTCTCCACCCAGTTGCGGCTGCGACGGATCACACCACCGCTTGTCGCAGACTTGGCGGCGAAAATCTGGCCCAGCCAGAAATCAGGATTTGTTTTGCGTATCATTTCCATGGGACGAGATTACCGCTCCATAGTTAACAAATCCTTGACGCCTTACGCTTCCGAACGGGCCTTGCGACCACCTCTGCGGCCAGAAGTGGCTGCGGTTGCAGCAGCAGAGGCTTCGGCGAAGGTGGCACCCGCTTCGACAGCCTCGATCACCTTGGCGAACCGGATCCATTCGCCGCCATTGGCATCGTGGTTTGCCAGGAAGTTGGCGGCGCGGATCGCCTCCATCTCTGGCAAACGCACCGGGTTCATGATGGCGCTGGTCATGCCAGCACCTATCGCCATCGGCAGGAAAGCCGCGTTGATGCCGTGGCGATGCGGCAGGCCGAACGAGATGTTCGAGGCGCCACAGGTGGTGTTAACCCCCAGCTCGTCCCGCAACCGGCGGACCAGCGCGAAAACCTGCTGCCCGGCAGACCCCATGGCCCCCACCGGCATCACCAACGGATCGACCACGATGTCATGCGCCGGAATCCCGAAATCGGCTGCGCGTTCGACGATCTTCTTGGCCACGGCGAAGCGCACGTCCGGGTCTTGGCTGATCCCGGTGTCGTCGTTGGAGATGGCCACGACGGGCACATTGTACTTCTTGACCAAGGGCAGGATGCGTTCCAGCCTCTCCTCCTCACCTGTCACCGAATTCAGCAGGGGGCGGCCTTCGCAGGCCAGCAACCCGGCCTCCAACGCGGCGGGCACCGAACTGTCGATGCAAAGCGGTACATCCACCACCCCCTGAATGATCTTGATCAGTTGCATCATCAGCGGCGGTTCGGTGAAATTGTTGTCGGCGTACCGCGGATCCACCGCCATCTTGTTGGTGAAAACCGCACCCGAGTTGACGTCCAGCAGATTGGCACCGCAGGCCACCTGTTCCAGCGCGTCGCGGATGACGGTTTCGAAATTGTCCATCTCCAATTCAGCCGCCAGTTTCTTGCGGCCGGTGGGATTGATGCGTTCGCCGATGACACAGAAGGGCTCGTCAAAGCCGATGATCACGGTTTTCGTTTTGGATTCAACGACGGTACGGGTCATTCTTTACCTATTCTCTTAAGCGTTGACGGGCGCGCAGGCGGCGCCGCCGTTGGCTGTAGCCCATTGGGCATTGGTCTTGATGCCACCCAAGGGGAAAAAATGCACCTGCGCAATGTTGAAACCGGGGGTGGCGGCCTTGTGGGCGGCGAGTTCGGTCACAACTTCGGTCGGTTCATAGGGCAGCAGCAGTTTCGTCACATCCATCGCCCGCTTTTGCAGCACGCGCAAGGAGGGGCCAACCCCGCAGGCGATGGCAAATTTGATCAGGGTTTGCAGCTTGGCCGGGCCTGCAATGCCGATATGGACCGGCAGCTTGACCCCGGCAGCCGACAGTTTGTTGGCCCAGGCGATGACGGGTGCGGCTTCAAAACAAAACTGCGTGGCGATGGCCATTTCAGCATCTGAACGGTCTGCGAACGCCTGTTTCCACGCAAGCGCTTTCATCACGATGGCATCGCCGCCGTCTTTGTCGATGTCCTTGTTGCCCTCGGGGTGGCCAGCCACGTGCAAACGCTCAAAGCCTTCAAACAGTCCGGTTTCGATCAACTGCATCGAGCTGTCAAAATCGCCAGCCGGGGTGTTCACCCCACCACCCAGCAAAAGCGCCTGTTTGACGCCCGCCTCACCTTTGTATTGTTCGATCCACGAGGCCAACGTTGCCTTGTCATGGATGATCCGTGCCGGAAAGTGCGGCATCACGTCAAATCCTTCGCCCGCAATCCGGCGCGCGGTGGCGACCATGTCGGCAATCGGCGTGCCCTCGATATGGGCAATGTAGACGCGGGTGCCTTTGGGCAGCAAAGCGCGGAAATCTTCAACCTTTTCGGCGGTGCGCGGCATCACCTCGATGGAATAGCCCTGCACGAAGGCCTCTACGGTTTCAGGTACGGCGGCCGGAGCGGTGTCGCGGCGGAAGTTGAACAGGGCCATGTCGTGTCCTTTAACGGGCGTTTGCCCAACCGTCAGAATTGATAAGAGATTTCAGACGCTCGCCATCATATTCGGCTTCGATCCGGGCGGCTTCGGCGGTGGCGACTTCGGCCTGCTCCCCTTCCACGGTGAACGGCGTCGCCTTGCGCCATTCGGCAAGGTAAGCATCGGCATCGCGCGCCCCGATCTTCATGGCGCAACGGTCAATCGCCTGCTCAAACCGCTCGGTCAGTTTGACCTTGGCCGCAGCACGTCCTTTGCCGACGATGACCTGAGCGGGAATGTCGCGCCAGTAAACAATGATAACTTCGGGCAATTTGCTTACTCCGCACTGGGAAGGTCGTGGTGACCACTTCCTTATGTAACGCCAATTTACGACAAGCGATGCCGGATTTCGACATCCAACAGCGAGGATGCGACGCAAGCCGATGGGTCCGATTGCAGGCTTGCGAATGGAGCCTTGAGAACTTTGGCCATCAGGTCTAGCATGTGGATAACCACAGATGGAGGGCGGCGATGGCGCCCCAGCGTCCCCGGGGGGCGGACGCAGACGAACGTGAGGTTGAGGCTGTGATGGCCTCTCTCCCGCTCAAATTGTCTGGCTCCCCCACGACCGGATCGGGGCTTTATGCTGCCGTCGATCTGGGAACCAATTCGTGCCGGATGCTGATTGCCCAACCCAAGGGCAGTCAGTTTCAGGTCATTGACAGTTTTTCCAAGACTGTCCAGCTTGGTGCCGGGTTGGAGGCGTCGGGAAAGCTGTCGCGCGCCTCGATGGGGCGGACGATTCAGGCGTTACGTATTTGCCAGAAAAAGATCGAAAGCCATGGCGTCAACCGGATGCGGCTGGTGGCCACCGAAGCGTGCCGGCGGGCCCGCAATGCGCGTGAGTTCATGCGGCAGGTCAAACGCGAAACCGGCCTGACGATTGAGATCATTGCCGCCGAAGAAGAGGCCCGGTTGGCGGTGATTTCTTGCGCCCCCCTGGTGCGGCGCGGGTCAGAGCAGTTGCTGATCGTAGACATTGGTGGCGGCTCGACCGAACTGGTGTGGATCGACCTGTCGGATGTGGAGCCTGAGGATCGGCCGAAGTCGATCATGCGCCTGTCGTCCGGCTTTGACCGGCAAGGCATCGGCGATGCGCGGGTGGTGGACTGGATCTCTGTGCCACTTGGAGTGGCCACGCTGAAGGACCAGTTCATCGACGTTGAGGACGACTCGGCGCGCTTTGCCCTGATGTCCTGGTTCTTTGAGGAAAGCCTGGCCAATTTCTCACCTGCCAACGCGGCTCAACCCCGCAAAGGGTTTCAGATCATCGGCACCTCTGGCACGGTCACCACGGTTGCCGCCTCGTTTTTGGGTCTGCGCCGCTATGATCGGGCGAAAGTCGACGGTCTGGTGATGAGTTCGGATCAGATCGACCTTGTCATCCGCGAGTATCTGGCGCTTGGTCCCGACGGACGCAGGACAGACCCGCGCATCGGACGTGACCGGCATACGCTGATCATGTCGGGGGCGGCTATCCTGCAAGCTTTGATGCGCATCTGGCCGACGGATCAGCTTTCGGTGGCTGACCGTGGCCTGCGCGAGGGGCTGTTATATGCACAGATGAGCGCCGATGGCGTTCTGGATGATGGACCATTTGAATGACTTCTGAGACGAACGATGACTGAGACAAATGATGACTGAGGTAAACGATTCTGGCCGGGGACGGCGTGACCTGCGGGTCAAGGTAAAGACCGCGAAGG
This sequence comes from Rhodobacterales bacterium, assembly GCA_038231395.1. Lineage (GTDB taxonomy): Bacteria > Pseudomonadota > Alphaproteobacteria > Rhodobacterales > Rhodobacteraceae > Stagnihabitans. The sequence continues at coordinate 33,186 of JBBRLL010000011.1, read as the reverse complement.
GCAGAAAGCTGTCCTCGACCCTTTGGCTGGAACGCCAGTTGAACGACCCTTACGTGACCAAAGCCAAGCGTGAGGGCTTTCGCGGGCGGGCGGCGTACAAGATCATGGAGCTGGACGACAAATACGGTTTCTTCAAACCGGGGGCCCGTGTGGTGGACCTGGGCTGCGCGCCGGGCGGCTGGTGTCAGATCGCCGTACCGCGGGTCAATGCGTTGGGGGACAAAGCTGGCAAGCCGGTTGGCACCGTTCTGGGCATCGACATTCAAGAAATTGAACCGATTGCCGGGTGTGAGCTGCATCAGCTGGATTTCCTCGCCGAAGAGGCTGACGGATTGGTCAAAGGCTGGCTGGGCGGCAAGGCGGATGTGGTGTTGTCGGACATGGCGGCCTCGGCCTCCGGTCACAAGGGCACGGATCACCTTCGCATCATCGCGTTGGTGGAGGCGGCTTTGGTCTTTGCCTTTGACGTGCTGGAGGTTGGTGGCACCTTTGTCGCCAAGGTTCTGGCCGGAGGGGCCGAGTTGGAGATGCAGACGCAGCTGAAAAAGTCGTTCCAAAAGGTGGCCAATGTGAAGCCGCCAGCCAGCCGAGCTGATTCGTCGGAGAAATTCGTGGTGGCGCAGGGCTTTCGCGGGATCGTTCCGGATGCAGACCCGGATCCCAGGCACGACATTCTTGATTGATACCGTTTTGGAAACAATCGACCGTCAGACATCCGACATGAAAAAGGGCACCGTAACAGGTGCCCTTTTTTCATCGGCAGCTTATCCAGATCAGCCAGCCCAAGTGCGAACCGGTCCACAATCCATGTGAACGAAGTTGGAGCGGTAGTAATGGCCAACCCCACCCGCATCACAGGCGATGGCTGCGGCATACATCTGGCTGACGGTGCGCGACTTCAACCGAAGGTCGGCGGCCATGCCTTGAATGTGCAGAGAATTCTTGGCGACGCCGTGCGATTCGGCCCGCAGCATCGCATTGGTTTGCGGCGTTCTGTAGCCCGACAACAACATGTAGGGTTCTGTCGTGGCCAGCAGGTGGTGGGTGGCCGCAATGATATCCATATTATGCGGGTTCATCGCCTTCGCACTGTCAACCCGAAGATCGCGCATGAAGTGACTGATTTCCTTGACGACTTCGGGGATATAGTTGCCATCGACCCAATAAATCGCATTGACCGTTTCGCCCGACCGGCCAGAGTACATGTTGACCCGGCGCACATCGCCGGCGCCTTTCAGGATTCCAAAGGCATTGGAGTAGGTGGGCGCCGCTGTCACGATCCCTGCCGCAAATATGCGTAACAGAGAGCGCCGCGAAACCAATGCGTTTTCAGTGTCCATCATTCTGAAGCCTGTCCCGTTTGTCTTGCCGCACCGTCTTTTTGACGGCTTTGTTGCTGCTTCTTCTCCAAAGCGCAGGTGTTTAATGGCATATCTTTTCCGGTGTCCCAACAGGGAATTCTTCCCCGAAGGTATAGGTTGCCCGTGGTAGGCAAAAAATCGCTGAATTCAAGGGCGGGAAAGCGCCTAAAATTGAACGAGCGTAAAGTGATCAAATTGAGACATGCGCCAGAACGTGCCACCCGAACCGCCGACCAGAGGTTTGCAATGGCAGCGTTTTCCAGCTAACCTAGCCTAAATCGGCAGAAAAGCGTGGTTGGTCCGCGGGGCCCGCCGTGCATAGGATTTGAAAGAATGACCATTGTGACAAACCGGCGCGGTGCGCTGCGGGCGATGACCTCGATGCTGGCGTTCGGGGCGGTGATGCGTGTGGGTGCCGTTCAGGCGCAAACCCTTCCTTCGGCATTCGCGCAGGCTTTGGCTGCGGCCTCGGGCGATAACGAGGTGGTGGCTGGCTTTTACCGGGACCGGTCTTACCAAAGCTTGTGGACGGGCATGCAGGACGCGCCGCGCCGTGAAGCGCTGCTTCAGGCCTTTGATGCGGCCACCGACCATGGCTTGCCGGTCACCCGCTATGACGCGACCGCATTGCGGGCTGCATTTGGCGCGGCGCAAACCGAAGGCGACCTTGGCCGGCTGGAGGTGGCAATGTCGCTGGCCTATCTGGCCTTTGCCCGCGACATCTCTTCTGGCGCGCTGGAGCCGGGAAAGATTGATGATGGCATCAAGCGCGAAATCCCGCGTCCGGACCCTGCCTTGGTGCTGTCGCAGGCGGATGGTGCGGAGTTTGGCGGATATCTGGACAGTTTGCCGCCCTCAGCCCCGGAATATGCCCGGCTGATGGCGGAAAAGTTCGCTCTGGAAGGCCTGATTGCCGCCGGGGGCTATGGCCCGATTGTGGCAGCGGCTGAGGTGAAGGCCAGCGCGCCTGCTGCCGCGATCGTGGGCCTGCGGGACCGGTTGATCACGCTTGGCTACCTCGACCATTCTTATACGCAGACCTATGACGCCGATATTCAGGCCGCCGTGCAACGCTTTCAACTGAACAACGGCATCACGCCGGACGGATTGGCCAACAAAACCACGGTCGAGGTGATGAACGTCTCAGCCGAAGATCGGCTCAAATCGGTCGTGGTTGCGATGGAACGGTTGCGCTGGATGGGCGGCGAACCACTGGGCGCGCGGCATATCTGGGTCAACCAGCCTGATTTCACCGTCAAAGTCTTCGATGATGGCGCGGTGAGTTTTGAAAGCAAAGTGGTGGTCGGCAAGGTCGGCACGGACACCGAAAGCCCCGAATTCTCGGATATGATGGAGTTCATGGTCATCAACCCGACGTGGTCGGTGCCGCGCTCCATCGTGGTCAAGGAATACCTGCCGCAGTTTCAGAAAAATCCGCTCGCCCAAGGTCAGTTGCAGCTTCTGGACACGTCAGGCCATGTGGTTGATCGTACCTTGGTCGACTTTTCCACTTACACGCCCAACAATTTTCCCTTCGCCCTGCGTCAGCCGCCCGAGGATGGCAACGCGCTTGGCAAGGTCAAGTTCATGTTTCCCAACAAATACAACATCTACCTGCACGATACCCCCAGCAAGGGCCTTTTCGCGCGTGAGGTCCGGGCCTTTTCGCACGGCTGCATCCGGGTCGGCGCTCCGTTCGATCTGGCCTACTTTTTGTTGAGCCGGCAGTCGAAAGACCCTCAGGGCCTGTTCAAAAGCTACCTTGTGACCGGCCGGGAGTCGACGCTGAACTTCGACGCGCCGATCCCGGTCCATCTGGTGTATTTCACGGCTTGGCCGAATGATCAGGGCCAGATCGGCTATCGTCGCGACATCTATGGCCGCGATGCCAAGCTTTTTGCCGCGTTGAAGAACACCGGGGTGGTGTTGCCGGGTGTTCAAAGCTAATCACTCTGGGGAAGTTCACCCCGGACGGAGCGGCTGATGGCCCACAGCATTGCGGAAATTGCCTCAGCGCTTGGGGCCGCTTTTGTCGGTGACGGCGGCCTGATGGTCAGCGGTGCTGCGGAGCCTGCCTTGGCCACGGCGGATGATCTGGCGCTGGCCACCAACCCGAAATATGCTGACGGGCTTGGTCTGGGGCAAGCGCGCGCCGCTTTGCTGTGGCCGGATGCCGATTGGCAGTCTTTTGGCTTGCAAGCCGCCATCTTCGCACCGCGCGGGCGGCTGGCGATGGCAGGTTTGACCCAGCTTTTGGATGCAGGTCCTGTGATTGCGTCTGGCGTTCACCCGATGTCCGCGATTGATCCTTCGGCGGTGCTGGGGCACGGGGCTGCAATTGGTCCGTTTGTCAGCATTGGTGCCGGGGCGCGGATTGGCGCGCGGGCGCGGATCGCGTCGCATGTTTCTGTGGGTGTGGGGGCGGTGATCGGCGACGACGCGATCTTGATGGAGGGGGTCAGGATCGGCACGCGCGTTGTGATCGGCGACCGGGTCACTTGCCAACCGGGCTGCGTGATCGGCGCTGACGGGTTTTCGTTTGTTACGGCAGAGACGTCGGGGGTTGAAGAAATCCGTGCAACCCTTGGAACTCGCGGTGAAATCACCCAACAGCGTTGGCACCGGATCCACTCGCTTGGGGCGGTGATCCTGGGCGATGATGTAGAGGTTGGGGCGAATTCCTGCATTGACCGCGGCACGATCCGCAGCACCATGATCGGGGCGCGGACCAAGTTGGACAATCTGGTCCAGGTTGGTCACAACGTCGAAGTCGGCGAAGATTGCCTGCTGTGCGGCATGGTTGGCATCGCGGGCTCCGTCAAGATCGGCAACCGGGTGGTGTTGGCCGGGCAAGTCGGTGTCGCGGACAACCTTTTCGTCGGCGACGACGTGATCGCCGGGGTCGGCACCAAGATCATGACCAACGCGCCGGCGGGTCGCGTGCTGCTGGGCTATCCCGCCGTCAAGATGGATCTGCAGATCGAGATGTCGAAGGCCACGCGCCGACTGCCGCGTCTGGCCCCGCGTGTGGCGGCATTGGAGGCACGTCTTGCGGCTTTCGAGGTCAAAGAATGACCTCCGTTCGCGATCAGATCCTACAGATTCTGGCCGCGCAGGCTTTGGTGCAACCCGCCGACCTGCGGCTGGACGCCACGCCAGCGGAGTTGGGTCTGGACAGTCTGGCTCTGGTCGAAGCGATTTTTGCGATGGAGGAGGCCTTCGATATTTCGATCCCCTTCACCGCGCAAGACCCCGAGGCGGTGACTTTGGCGGACGGCAAGGCGGGCGGGTTTGACACCTCTACCATCGGCGCCGTCGTGGCAGCGGTGGAGGCGTTGGTGGCAGGCTGATGCGCCGGGTGGTGATCACCGGGGCGGGCACGGTCAATCCATTGGGGCACGATGTGGCTGCGACCTTTGCGGCAATGGCGGTCGGGCGGTGTGCGATAGGGCCTTTGGTTGTGGCTGACCTTGACCGGCTTCAAGTGAAGATCGGCGCGCAAGTCACGGATTGGAAAGGCGATTTCAACCGTGAGGATCTGGTCTGGATGGATCCTTTTGCGCAATATGCCGTAGCTTCAGCCCGCCAGGCGATGGCTCAGTCCGGTTTGGCTTCAATGCCGCAGGCCGGGGTCATCCTTGGCACTGCCGGTGGCGGATTGCAGACGGTGGACGACACCTACCGGGCAGTTTATGCGCAAGGCAAGACCCGCGTGCACCCCTTTACCGTACCGCGCCTGATGGCGAGTGCTGCGGCTTCGCTGGTGGCACGCGATCTGGGGCTTTTGGGGCCAAGCTATGCGGTCGCTTCGGCCTGTTCTTCGTCCAATCACGCCATTGGTCAAGCATTTCAGATGGTTAGATCAGGTCTTTCGCCTGTCATGTTAGCGGGTGGCAGCGATGCGATGCTGTGCTTTGGCGGCATCAAAGCGTGGGAGGGGCTGCGCGTCTTGTCGGAAACCGCTTGCCGTCCCTTCTCCAAAGGCCGCGACGGGATGGTGATGGGTGAGGGTGCTGCGGTGTTTGTGCTGGAAGACCGGGCTCATGCGCTGGCGCGTGGCGCTGTTCCGCTGGCAGAGATTGCCGGGTTTTCGATGACTTCTGACGCGGGCGATATGGTGCAACCGACCGTTACGGGGGCTGTCCGTGCGATGGAGGCGGCGTTGCAAGACGCCGTGATGCAACCGTATGAGGTGGGGTATATCAACGCCCACGGCACCGGCACTTTGGCCAACGACCGGTGTGAGGCGCAAGCTATTGTGCAGGTATTTCAATCAGATGTGCTGGTTTCTTCAACAAAGTCGCTGCATGGCCATCTGATCGGCGGGGCGGGGGCGGTCGAGTTGCTCGCCTGCCTTTTGGCGCTGCAAAACGGGATCATCGCGCCAACCGCAGGCTATCTGGGGCCTGATCCGGCCTGTCCGGTCAACCTTGTCACCCAACAAAAAACAGCCGTTGTCACGGCCGCCTTGTCGAACTCTTTTGCGTTTGGCGGGCTGAATGCGGTGCTGGCCCTGCGCCAAGCTTGATCAGGGTTTGATCTTGGCGGCGTCCTTGATGGCCTTGTAACCGTCGGTGAAACCCTTCAGCGTGATCGTCGCCACCACGGTCTTGTCAGGTGCTGCGGCCGGTACGATGGTGACGGTGGCCGCTTTGCCCTTCTGGATCAGCGCCAGCTCATCGACCGTGAAGCCCACTTTTGCCAGACAACCGGCGGTCGTGCAGTACGAGAAGGGGTAGAATTTGCCCTTGGCCTGATCAATCGCGATGCGCATGTTGGATGTCAGCAATGTTTCCAGCGGAGCCATGATGCTGGCACCGAAAGCGGCCTGACCGCCGTCGGGCAGGGTGAAAATGCTCAACTCAACCACCGGATTGCCGGTTTGGTCCTTTAAAAGCTGGTACAATTGGCAGGGATCGCCGCCGTTGGCTTGCTTCACGCACCGCTCTTCCCAGGCATCGAATGTCCCGGCCAGATAAATCTGATCGACCTGAGCATGTGCCTGATCGGGCATGCCGTCCGGTACCCCCATCGAAATACCGGGCTCTGTCGCAGGAGCGGCATCGGTTGCGGCAGGCGGGGGCGTGGTGGTTGTGGTTTGCGCCGAAGCCGCGACGAGCAGAGCGGCACTCAGGCCAAGGCCCAAAACGATTTGGGCAAGAAAGCGGGTCATGTCGGTTTCCTTAGAACAAGCAACGGCGTGAAGATGAAAGGCCAAAAGCCCCTTGCGCGACCCTTAGCATGAGGTTGCCAAAGGCGTCAGGTCACAAATGCGCAACCGATATGTTCCGGCGAAAGCCTGCGCAGGTCGGAGCGGGAAGGGGAAAGCGCAACTCACTGGATCAAAAAAGAAAAAGGGCCGAGGCACGGCCCTTTTAGATTGTATTTTTTTGCTCCCTGTCGGACTGGCCGACTTGATGAAACGGACGCTATGTCGGTTTCACATCACCGTCAACAAGGATTTGTAACAGATGGGTCCAGATAGCCTTGTGGGTAGGTGATGCAAAAAAGGCCGCACCCGAAGGCGCGGCCAGTCAGACAGGGAGGACGTCATCGGGCGGCAACAGGGAGGAGGTCACGGGCCCGACAAACTGATTTTTGCAAATCCAGGTTAACAATCTATTGCCGGAATCTGCCGCTGTGGCGGATTCCAAAGATTGCCGTGGCAGGCTTCCTGCGTATAGTCCCAGCCTCAGGCTTGGGACATGTGGGGGACGCGTGGGAATGTCGGATAGTATCTTTGTCGGTGGCGGTGGTGCCAGCTATGCCGAGGCGCAGAACCTGCTTTTGCAGTACGGCAACCGGCATGGGCTGATTGCGGGGGCGACGGGCACCGGCAAGACCGTCACGCTGCAAGTGCTGGCCGAGGGGTTTTCGGCGGCAGGGGTCCCGGTCTTCATGGCCGATGTAAAGGGTGATTTGTCGGGGGTTGGGGCTGCTGGTTCGCCCGCTCAAAAGCTGCACGACGCTTTCATGAAGCGCGCGGCCACCATCGGGTTTGATCTGAAATACCGTACCTTCCCCGTGACTTACTGGGATATCTGGGGACAGAAAGGCCATCCGATCCGGGCCACGGTGGCCGAGATGGGGCCGCTTTTGTTGGCCCGGATGCTGGAACTCAATGACACGCAGGAAGGGGTGCTGAACGTCGTTTTCCGTCTGGCCGATGAACAGCAGTTGCCGGTGCTGGATCTAAAAGATCTGCAAGCGTTGCTGGTGTTCGTCTCTGACCATGCCAATGAGATTTCCAAGACCTACGGCCTTGTGTCGCCCACTTCGGTCGCGGCCATCCAACGTCAGCTTCTGGTGCTGGAGAATCAGGGTGCGGCGTCGATGTTCGGTGAGCCTGCACTGGAATTGGCCGACCTGATGCGGGTTGATGCCAATGGGGCCGGGATGATCAACCTGTTGTCGGCAGAAAAGCTGATGTTGAGCCCGCAGCTTTACGCGACCTTTCTGTTATGGCTGCTGTCCGAACTGTTTGAGACGATGCCAGAGGTGGGGGATCCTGACCGGCCCAAGCTGGTGTTCTTTTTTGACGAGGCGCATTTGCTGTTCACCGACGCGCCCAAGGCCCTGATTTCCAAGGTGGAACAGGTGGCGCGGCTGATCCGGTCCAAGGGCGTTGGGGTATATTTCATCAGCCAGAATCCGGCCGATATCCCTGAGGTTATTCTGGGTCAGCTGGGCAACCGGGTGCAGCACGGGTTGCGGGCCTTTACGCCGAAGGATCAAAAAGATCTGTCCCAGGCCGCCCAGACCTACCGCCCGAACCCGGCCTTTGACACCGCCACCGCGATCCGTGAGGTGGGTACCGGTGAGGCCGTCACGTCGTTCCTGCAAGACAAAGGTGTGCCGGGCGTGGTGGAGCGCACGCTAATCCGCCCGCCTTCGTCGCAGCTTGGGCCGATTGATCCGGGTGTGCGGGCGGCTATCATCGCAGCCTCGCCGATGGGCGCGAAATACGGGCAGTTGGTCGACCGTGATTCGGCCTATGAACGGTTGCAGGCGCGTGCCAATCAAGCGGCGACCAGTCAGGCGGCGCAATCCGGTCATGATACTTCGCAGCCACCTTCGGGCACGGGTCCGGGATATGCACCGCAACCGACCAGTTACAGCAATGCACGCCGGATCGGCGGCGGGGCTATCGGGGGGGCACCTGTGCAGCCCGCGCCACGTGCACCTGCGAGCCGGTCAGATTCGCTGACCGAGGCTTTCGCCAAAAGCTTTGTGCGGCAAATCGGAACACGAAGCGGGCAAGCGGTGATAAGAGGGATATTGGGCGGCTTGTTCGGGAAGTAGGCCGGTTGTCGAACCCTCGAATTTTCTGCGAAAATTCTGTGCGCCCGAGGCCGGGAGTTTGTGGGTTGGAACCGGGTCGGTTCAAGCTGCCGGATCGTTCAGAATTTACCATTGATGTGTCGAAGGCTGCGCGCCGTTCGGGTTTTTCGGGCCATTCGGGTCGGCAGGTTGCCCGAGCCTATGGCCCTAAAGTTTGCGCACCTTGATCCGCGTGATGCGGTTTTCGCGGCGGGTGACCACCTCAAACCGAAAGCCGTGAAACGAAAACGCTTGACCCGGCGCCGGGATCATCTGCGCCTCGTGGATCACCAGACCGGCCACGGTATTGGCCTCGTCATCGGGCAAGGCCCAGTCCGTCGCGCGGTTCAGGTCGCGGATCGTCATCGCACCTTCGACGAGATAGCTGCCATCCTCGGCCCGTTTTAACGCGTTGGTCTTGTCGACCACGTCAAATTCGTCGGTGATTTCACCCACGATTTCCTCAAGGATGTCTTCCAAAGTGATCAGGCCTTGCAAGGTGCCGTATTCGTCGACCACGAGCGCGAAATGGGTGCGGCGTTTGAGAAACTCTCGCATCTGTTCGTCCAGCGTGGTGGTGTCGGGGATGAAATAGGGTTTCATCGACACTTTGACGATGTCGAGGCCCGCCATCGCCTTTTCGTGGCTGTCGTGGATGTGGTCCAAACGCTCCACCTCGCGCAACAGGTCCTTGGCATGGATCACCCCCAGAATGTTTTCGTCGCTGCCCCGGTAAACGGGCAGGCGGGAGTGTGAAGATGCCAGAACCCGGCTGACGATTTCTTCGGGCGAAAGGTCGGCGTCGATCATTTCGGTTTCGCGGCGGTGGCGCATGATTTCATCCACAGTCCGGTCGGACAGGTCCAAAGCGCCAAGCAGGCGGTCACGGTCCTCTTTCTCCACCGCACCTTCGGAATGACCAAGCGAGATTGCCCCGGCAATTTCCTCCCGCAACGCAAGGAAATGGCGGTTGGGGTCGGTGCGCATGCCGAACAGGCGCAGGATGCCACGTACAAAGGCGCGGACGGTGGAAACCACCGGGGTGAACACCGTGATCAGCAGTTTGATCGCCGGGCCGACGCGGATGGCGAACGGGACCGGGTGCATGATGGCCACGGTCTTGGGCAAGACCTCGGCAAAGACCAGCACCATGATGGTGACGCCGACGGTGGCAATCGCCACGCCGTTGACGCCGAACAGGTCGGTCAGAAGCGCGGTGGTCAAAGACGCGGACAGGATATTGGCGACGTTGTTGCCAAGAAGCAAAGCGCCAATCATCCGCTCGTTATCTTCCGTTATGTCCAGTGCCGCTTTTGCCCCACGAGAGCCTTTGTCGGCCTGCGCTTTCAGCACCCCACGCGATGCGGCTGTCAGGGCGGTTTCAGAGCCGGAAAAGAAGGCGGACAGCAAGAGAAGGGCTGCAACGGCAAGTCCGGTCAGCACGATTGCAGCGTGGGCGGCGATCCAGTCCATTCTATCCTCGGGTCTTTTGTTGGGTCTGCTGGCGGGTCTTTGCGGGGAGACTGTCGGCGAACGTCATGCCCGCGTTGGCTTCGAAACCTGGTGCCGCATCGGGGGCGGAAGGGGTCGCATGATCTTCAACAAGATCATTTGTCGGCTTTTGCGCGACAGCGGCCCGTCTGGTGGTCTTGGCGTGGGTCGATAGCGGATGATGGTTCAACACCAGATCCTTCAACTGATCTTCCAGAACATGGGTGTAGATCTCGGTCGTTGAAAGATCGGCATGGCCCAGAAGCGTCTGGATCACCCGAAGATCGGCGCCATGGGCCAGAAGATGGGTGGCAAAGGCATGGCGCAGAACGTGCGGCGAAACGCGGGCGGGGTCAAGGTTGGCCCGGATCGCCATATCCTTGACCAGCCCGTGAAATTGCTGACGGGTCAGATGGCCATCTGCCCCGCTGCCGGGAAACAGGTGGCGGTTCGCCGGTTTGCCATCTTTGCGGGCGGCATCTTCCTCGGCATCGCGCCGTTTCAGCCATGACACCAGCGCCGTGCGGGCGGGTTCTGACAAGGGGGCCATGCGTTCCTTGTCGCCTTTTCCCCTCACAAGGATCATGCGGGGGTCGCCGCGGACGGTGGACAGGGGCAGTTCGACCAGTTCGGTGACCCGCAGGCCGGTCGCGTACAACATCTCCATCAGCAGCAGGTTGCGCTGCTTTTCGCGTGGGCTGCGACCGGTCAGGCTGGCTGCCTGCAAAAGGCGGTTCACCTCGTCTTCGGACAGGACTTTGGGCAGGTGACGCGAGGCCCCGGGGCCCGCGATCTGCACGGCGGGATTGTCAGTGCGCCAGCCCTCCTCATGCGCGAAACGATAAAGTTGCTTGATGGCTGACAAGCGACGGGCGCGGGTGGATTTGGACAGGCCCTCAGCCTCACAGGCCACAAAGTAGTCTTCAACGTCGGCACGATCGGCATCGGCCAAGGGGCGTGGGTCCAGAAAGGCCGCAAAGGCCAACAGGTCGCGGCCATAGGCTTCCTGCGTGTTGCGCGCGGCGCTATGCTCAGCGGCATGCGCTTGCAGGAAGGTCGAAATCCAGCGCTGACTTTCGGGTGACATCAGCCGCGACGATCCAACAGCAGCATTTGCAGGGCAGCGCGGCGCGAGACATCCTCCAGCCCCACCTTGCGCACAACCGAAAGCCCCTCGGTCACCGCGCGCAGATCGCCCGCCTGACCCTGACGCAACAGGGTGATGGCTTGCAGGATCGCCTCGCCCATCCGGCCCTGATCCAGCAAAGTCTGGATATCGGATGGGATCATTGGCGCAGTGTAGGCCGCAGCAATCGCGGTGCCCAAATCGGTCAAGGGCGGCACATTGGCCAGATCGCCGCGCGCTACGGCCAGAAGGAAGCCGCCGCTTGGGTCGCTGGATTGCAGGGTTTTGGTGAGTTCCTGATACTCCGGCGACAGCAAGATCACCGTGCGCGCCACCTTTGCGCTGTCGCCTGACAGGGTCAGTTTGGCCAGTTCGGCACCGTAAAGCGCTGCAAAGGGCACTTCAAGCTGCGCGTCCTTCATCATCGCCCAGGCCTGCGGCAAAGTGCGCGCAATGGTTTTGGGGTCTTTTGAGGTCATCGCTTTGTCAAAGGCCTGAAACGCTGCAACCCGGTCCCAGACCCCGCCCGAGGCCGCTGGTTTTTGCTGGGTGTAAAGACCCAACAACAGGTTGGGGGCCACCGATCCGGCCCGCGCCAACCGCTCCACCGCATCAAGCTGCCCCTTCCATCCGGCATGGTCGGACAGGTCGGCGTAGGTGAAGGCAATCGGCAGCGAGGTGTCGGGCAAAGGCTCGCCAATCGCCTCATAGATGCGGAAGATCAGCGGGGTCACCGGGCTTGGCATCAGGGGCGTGATGCCGGTTTCATCCAGACCAGGGTCCATGAACCGCGCCAAAAGGGCCGCTTCGTCAGTTGAGACGGTGCCAAGCGCCTTGGCCGTGTCCAGCGTCAGTTGCGCCGTATCAAAATCACCGGAGCGGGCAAGGCAGAAAATCCGGGTGGGCAGGGCAGGGGCCAGACCCGGCGTGGCCTTGAGTGCGGCACAGGCGCGGTCCTCGTCCCCGATCAGCAGGGCCACGTCGAAATAGCGCCTGAAAATCTCGGGTGAACGCGCAGCGCCGGCCGTATCCAGCAAAGCGCGGGCCTGATCGAGCGCGCCAATTTCCATCAGCTTGTCGACACGGGCGAGGAACAGCGCCTCACCAGCGGGCATATCACTGGGCGGATCAGCCTCTGCCAACAAAAGCGTCAGCATCAGGCCTTGCAGGGCAGGCAGGTCCTGCCGGTTGTCCTGTGCCAAAAGCCTTTCGATATCCTCCAGCTTCGCGGGTCCCCAAAAGGCTTGCGCCAGTCCGGTCACGGCAGGCGGCAACACGCCCAGAGAATCGGTGGTTTCAACCCCCAAGGTTTGCACCGTCACGCTATCGGGGCTGGCACTTTGCGGCGTCACCGGCGGCTCAACCGGGATCGGCATCGCCGCAGGGGTGACCAAAGATTTGCTCAGCCAGTCGATGGCAGAGAGGGGGGCTGCCGAAGGTGGCGCCACAGGAACTGTCGGTGGAACTGTCGCAGCAACTGATGGCTTTTGTTCGGCCCTGACACCCAACGGCGCGGAAACTGAAGCCAAAGCCAAAAGCACCAAAAATACGTTTCGATTAATTGCCATGCAGCGTCACCGGCACTTTCACCTCACCCTGTACGGGCGACAGATCCGCCACATAGGCATAGGCCACCAATGCCGCAAAGCCCAGAAGTGCCAGCACCAGTACCGCCATGATCAGTCGTCCCATCAGGATCGTCCTTCGTTTTGCCTGTTCCTGCATCTGACCGCAGCCCTCCGACGGGACCTTGATCTGACCTTGCGAATATATATGGCATTTGTCGCAACTTCACGCCATTCAGGACACAAAGTTGGGTTGCATGGCGGCATTAACCTGCCCCTGCGACCAGTGAAAGGGCAGAACGGACCGGTCTGATGCAGCGCTTGAAGAAAACCGTGGTGCTGGTGGGCATGATGGGGGCGGGTAAAACCGCTGTGGGCACCGCTTTGGCGCGGCTTTTGGCGGTTCCGTTCGTCGATTCGGACGAAGAAATCATCATTGCCGCCAACCGCTCGATTGCCGAAATATTTGAACGTGACGGAGAGGCGTTTTTCCGGGCCCGCGAAACCGAGGTGCTGAACCGGTTGTTGCATGGCGCGCCTTGCGTGCTGTCCACGGGCGGTGGCGCGTTTCTGGCCGAGGCAAACCGCAGGCTGATCCATGAGGCGGGCGTTTCGGTCTGGCTGCGTGCTGATCTGGATATTTTGTGGCAAAGGGTGCGCCACAAGTCGACGCGCCCCTTGTTGCGCACCCCCAACCCGCGCGAGACGCTGAAGGCGCTGTACGAAACCCGCCTTCCCGCCTATGCCCGCGCCGATCTGACGGTGGAATCGGCGGCTGACCTGACGGTGGAGGCGATGGCCGAAAGGGTGGCCCGCGCACTGGGCACCCGGCCTGATGTGATTGGGGCCGATGAGAAAGGGTCTGCTGGGATCGGGGCCGATGAGCAAGGGCCCGGCGTGATCGGGCCTGACGTGATCGGGCTTGGCGTGATCGGGCCTGACGCGATGGAGACGCTTTAGATGGTCAATGTGGTTCCGGTGAACCTTGGCGCACGCTCGTATGAGGTGCGCATCGGTGAGGGTCTGCTGGCCCGAATTGGCAGCGAAATTGCCCCTTTGCTGCGCCGCAAAAGGGTGGCGATTGTCACCGATGAAACCGTAGCTGCAACCCATCTGCCCGCCGTGTTGGAGGCTTTGGCATCGGCTGGCATCGCAGCCACCGCCTTGGCGCTGCCGCCGGGCGAAAGCACCAAAGGCTGGCCGCAATTTTCCCGCACGGTGGAGTGGCTGCTGGACCAGAAAGTGGAACGGCGCGACATCGTCATTGCGCTTGGTGGCGGCGTGGTGGGCGACCTTGTGGGGTTTGCCGGCGCCGTTCTGCGACGCGGGGTGCGGTTTGTGCAGGTGCCGACGACCTTGCTGGCGCAGGTGGACTCATCGGTTGGCGGCAAGACCGGCATCAACTCCACCCACGGCAAAAACCTGATCGGCGCGTTTCACCAACCCGCGCTGGTTCTGGCCGACATTGGCGTGCTGGACACCTTGCCCGCGCGTGAACTTCTGTCGGGCTATGGGGAGGTGGTGAAATACGGCCTGCTCGGCGATGCCGCGTTCTTTGACTACCTGGAAGTGAACGGCCCCGCTTTGGCCCGCTTTGACCATACCGTGATCCTGCAAGCCGTCACCCGCGCGGTCGAGATGAAAGCCGGAATTGTCGAGCGCGATGAAACCGAAGAAGGCGAGCGCGCCCTGTTGAACCTTGGCCACACGTTTTGTCATGCGCTGGAAAAGGCCACCGGCTACTCTGATAGGCTTTTGCACGGCGAGGGGGTGGCGATTGGCTGCGCCTTGGCCTTTGAACTCAGCCAGCGCCTTGGCTTTTGTGCGCAGGAAGCCCCCAGCCGGGTGCGCGCTCATCTGAAAGCGATGGGCCTGAAGACTGACCTGTCCGACATTGCGGGCGATCTGCCGGGGCCTGCGGCTTTGGTGGCCCTGATGGGGCAGGACAAGAAGGTCATCGACGGCAGGCTGCGGTTCGTTCTGTCCCGCGGGATTGGTGAGGCCTTTGTGGCCGAAGATGTGCCGCCTGCCATGGTGGAAAAGCTGCTGCACGACGCGCTGGCCCAGTAAGCTTGGCCCGCTAGAAAGGTTGGTGCCCGCTGGTTGCGCAGACCGCCTCATTGGCGCCGATCATGCAACCGCCCAACCCCGGATGTCAGCTTTACCGGGTTCAATCGCTCAATTTCTATACGCTATTCTCGCAACAATCACCCAATTCCACGCGTTTTTCGCCGAAGTTGCGCCACAATCGGGCGGTAGGTTTGGCAAAACTTAAGGAGCCAACTCATGTCCCTGTCGCGCCGCCTGTTCCTGCTGTCCGCCGCATCGCTTTCGCTGTCGGCCTGCGTCGGCACCTATTTTACCGCCTTTCCGGCTCAACTGCCGTCCCAGATGACCCGAAGCTGGCATGTAACTTCGGTTCAGGTCGATGTGCCGCAAAGTCTGACCGTCTCGGAAGCGCATACGATCATTCCGCATGCTGACATCGTCTGGCGCGAGGATGACAAGTCCGGGGATCGTCATTCTCAGGTGGCCACGATCATGCACGACGCGATTGCCGCCGGGGTTACTGACCTGAAAGGTCCGTTTGCCGTCGTCCTGAAGGTTCAGGTGACCCGCTTCCACGCGCTGACCATTGAAGCTGAGACGCAGTTGAGCGACTCAGGGGTTCACAACATCCAGTTTGACATCACCGCCGTCGAGGCCAAATCCGGTCAGGTTCTGGCAGGGCCAACCCATATCATCGCCGATCTTCCGGCGTGGTCGGGCGAAAAGATGCGGCAGTTGCGGGCCAACGGAGTAACCCAGAAGTCAGAGATCACGGCCCACGTCACCGCCACCATCAAAGCCTGGCTTGGCACTGGCCCCGACATCCGCGGCAGCTTCCAGCGGCTGGGCGATTGAGTTTACCGGGACTGGGTCGGCGGTGTTCCCCGACCCAGATCTTGGCCGGACCCTCGCCGAGACTTTTGCCGCGCGCTGACCTTGTAGCAGACCCCGACTTTGGCCGGACGTGCCGCAATCTGAACCAGTGAATCACCCCCCCGCCTTTTATCCCAACCCGATCACGGCCCTGACCCGATTTTTCCCTTGGTTTGGCTGCCGTCTTTCGGTAGACAGCGCCGCATGACGGACAACCGCACCATCCAGATGTGCTGCATTACCGGCTGACTTTGTCAGGCGGGCCCGTCCTTTCGTCCCTTTGCAACGAAACCGGTTCCGCCCTCAGGGTGGACGGGATGCATCAGCTGACAGGGTGTGCGGTTTTCGCAAAAGGGGCCGGTCACGGCAACGGGCACAGCGTTTGGAGGGTTTGGGATGACGATCCGTCTGCACAACACGGCGACACGGGCGAAAGAGATTTTAAAGCCGATTGATGCCTCCAACGTCCGCATGTATGTCTGCGGCCCCACCGTCTATGACCGCGCTCATCTGGGCAACGCCCGTCCCGTGGTGGTGTTTGACACGCTTTACCGCCTGCTGCGCCATGTCTACGGCCCGGATCATGTCACTTACGTGCGCAACTTCACGGACATAGATGACAAGATCAACGCCACCGCAGCGGCGCGCAAAGCCGCAGGCGATCCCCGCAGTGTGGAGGCGCTGATCCGCGAGCGGACCGAGGAAACCATCGGCTGGTATCACGCCGACATGGACGCTTTGGGTGCCTTGCGGCCGACGGCGGAGCCACGCGCCACCGATTTTGTGCCACAGATGGTCACGATGATCGAAAGCCTGATCGCTTTGGGTCACGCCTATGAAAAGGCCGGTCACGTCCTGTTTCGCGTCCGCAGCTACAAGAACTACGGCGCTTTGTCGGGTCGGTCGGTCGATGACATGATTGCCGGCGCCCGCATCGAAATTGCCCCCTTCAAAGAAGACCCGATGGATTTCGTCCTGTGGAAACCCTCCGACGCCGACCTGCCCGGCTGGGACAGCCCCTGGGGCCGAGGCCGCCCCGGCTGGCACATCGAATGCAGCGCGATGGCCGACGAACTGCTGTGGCTGAACCCGAAAGACGCCGGCCGCCTGTCGGCGCAGGCCCTGAACCACCCCCACGCTTTCGACATCCACGGCGGCGGTCTGGACCTGCAATTCCCCCACCACGAAAACGAGATCGCCCAAAGCGCCTGCGTCCACCCGGAAGCCGGGTTTGCCAACGTCTGGATGCACAACGAAATGCTGCAGGTCGAGGGCAAGAAGATGTCCAAATCCCTCGGCAACTTCTTCACCGTGCGGGATTTGCTGGATCAGGGCGTGCCGGGCGAGGTGATCCGGTTTGTCTTCCTCAGTACCCATTACAGCAAGCCGATGGACTGGACGGCAGAGAAGGCGGCTCAGGCAAAACAGACCTTGACGCAATGGTATCGATTGACCGGCGATGTTGAACCAAGCTTCGAACCGCCAAAAGAATTGGTTGAAGCATTAAGTGATGACTTGAACACCCATCTGGCAATCGTTCATCTGCGCGATTTCCAGAAGCGCGGTATGTTTGCCGACCTCAAGGCCGGAATGCTGTTTCTTGGCTTCCCTTCGGAAGTAAGCTGGGTCCGCTCTGAGACACTAGCTGGCGGTATTTCGGCAGATGACGGTGTTGATGTTCCCGCAATAGGCTATGTCCAGAGTTGGATAAGCAATTACGGCAGTCTCCGCGACGCGAAGAACTTCGCGGATGCAGACCGTGCTAAAAGAGCGTTCGAAGAATGTGGAGTGAAGGTAAGCGTGACCAAGTTGGGGGGAGTTGATGTCCATTTTCTCTCGAACTTTGACCTTAAAAGGTTTGAAGACTTGGTCCAAGGGGAACTGAAATGACCCCCTCCCGCCTTTCCCTCTTCGACACCACGCTCCGAGATGGCCAGCAAACCCAGGGCGTCCAGTTCTCCACTGCGGAAAAGCGGCAGATCGCCGTGGCTCTGGATGGCCTCGGTCTTGACTACATCGAGGGCGGTTGGCCGGGGGCGAACCCGACGGACTCGGAGTTCTTCGCCAACCCGCCCCAGACCCGCGCCATCATGACGGCGTTCGGGATGACCAAGCGGGTGGGACGCTCGGCTGACAATGATGACGTGCTGGCGGCGGTTCTGAACGCCAACACCCCCGCCGTCTGTCTGGTCGGCAAAACGCACGAGTTTCATGTCACCACGGCCTTGGGTGTGACGCTGGACGAAAACCGTCAAGCCATCGCCGACAGCTTTGCCCATGTGGTGGCCAAAGGCCGTGAAGCGCTGTTTGATGCGGAACACTTCTTTGACGGCTACAAGGCCAACCCCGCCTATGCGCTGTCCTGCCTGAACGCCGCCAAGGATGCCGGGGCGCGCTGGCTGGTGCTGTGTGACACCAATGGCGGTACCTTGCCCCATGACATCCACCGGATCGTCAGCGAGGTGATCGCCTCGGGTCTTCCCGGCAGCCACCTCGGCATCCATTGCCATGATGACACCGGCAACGCCGTCGCCAACTCCCTCGCCGCCGTTGATGCCGGGGTGCGCCAGATCCAGGGTACCTTGAACGGCTTGGGCGAACGCTGCGGCAATGCCAACCTGACCACGCTGATCCCGACTTTGCTGCTGAAGGAACCCTATGCCAGCCAGTTTGCAACCGGCATCACCGCGCAGGCGCTGAAGGGTTTGTTGCGCGACAGCCGGATGCTGGATGACATCCTGAACCGTGTACCCTTGCGGCAAGCCCCCTATGTCGGCGCGTCGGCTTTCGCGCACAAGGCGGGGCTGCATGCCAGCGCCATCCTGAAAAACCCCTCGACTTACGAACACGTGGACCCGGCCGTTGTGGGCAACGCCCGCGTCATCCCGATGAGCAATCAGGCCGGCCAGTCCAACCTGCGGGCCCGGCTGAACGCCATCGGCATCCACATTGCTGCCGGGGATGACCGCCTGTCGCGCATCCTCGACGTGGTGAAAGACCGCGAGGATCAGGGCTATGCCTATGACGGGGCGCAAGCCTCTTTTGAACTGCTGGCCCGGCGCGAACTGGGCCTGTGCCCGGCGTTCTTCGAGGTCACCCGCTACCGCGTCACCGTTGAGCGGCGCAAATCCTCAACCGGGGCCAATGTCACCCTGTCGGAAGCTGTGGTGGTGGTGAAGATCGGCGATCAGGTGATGATGTCGGTCAGCGATTCGGTCGACGAGTCCGGTGCCGACCGTGGCCCGGTCAACGCCCTGTCCAAAGCCCTTGCCAAAGACCTTGGTCCTTATCAGGCGATCATCAACGACCTGCATCTGGTGGATTTCAAGGTCCGCATCACGCAAGGCGGCACCGAGGCTGTCACCCGCGTCGTCATCGACAGCGAAGACAGCAACGGCAACCGCTGGAGTACCGTCGGCGTCTCGGCTAATATTGTCGACGCGAGTTTTGAGGCGCTTCTGGATGCGATCACCTGGAAACTGATCCGGGATGTGACCTCGGGCGAGGGGCAGGGCGGATGACACGGATGCACTCCAGCCTGCTGGTCGTGGCGTTGCTGCTGTCAGCCTGTGACGCGGTGACACCAGAGCCGTCGGCGGAAACGGCGGTGATCACCGTGTCTACGGGCAGCTTCTTTGGCAGTTCCAGCACGCAGATCTATGCCGATGGTACGCTGATCAGCACCAATGCTTCGGCTGGAAAGCCGCCCGTGCGGGTGGTGCAGCACGCAGCGCCCGGCACCTATGCCAAAGCCGCAGCGGTTCTGGCGGCGAAAGGGGCTGCGACCCGGCGGGCGATCAAACCGCATGCCCAGCAGTGCCTCGATTACGGGTTGGATCAGGTCACCGCGTCACCCCCGGTGGCAGGGTTTGACCTAGCCTCCTCCGCTTGCCCGGATGAGGCGATGGCAGCCCTGATGTCGCATGTCTTGGCCACCTTGTCCCAACCATGAGCCTTGACGCCTGTGCAGGCCTTGTCGAACGCGGCGACCCTGACCGCTTTGCCGCCATCATGGCCGTGCCGGTCAAAGCCCGCGCCAAATTGTTCACGCTTTACGCCTTCAATCTGGAGGTGGCCCGCGCCCCGTGGGTGACCCAGCAACCCCTGATCGCCGAAATGCGCCTGCAATTCTGGCGCGACATGCTGACCTCCGCCACGCCACGCGCGCATGATATCGCAGCCCCGCTTCATGCGCTTGTTCAGGAAACTCCGGTCCTGACAGCGCTGCTGGACCGCATCATCGAGGCGCGGCGTCACGACATCACGCGCCAACCCTTCGCCACCGCCAGCGCTTTTGATGCGTATATCGAGGATACATCTGCCACGCTGGTCTGGGCCGCTGCGCTGGCTTTGGGTGCAAATCCCGCCGCCGAAACCGGCTTTCGCGCGTTGGGCTGGGCGTCCGGCCTTGCCACCTACCTGCGCGCCGTGCCCGCGCTGACCGCGCGCAACTTGCAACCTTTGGTTGACCCCAGTCCGCAAGCCGTCCGCTCCCTTGCAGCCGAGGGCCTGAACCATCTGAAAATCGCCCGCGCGCAACGCAGCCTTTTCGCCGCGGCTGCCCCGGCTGCTTTGACGGCGTGGCAGGCAGCCCCCTTGTTGCGGCAGGTCCATGACAACCCGACCCGGGTCGCCGAAGGCAGCCTCGCCCTGTCAGAGTTCCGCAAACGCGGCGGATTGGTCTGGATGGCCGCCACCGGACGGTTCTGAAACGGTCACTCAAAGATGGGTTCAGGGAAGCCCGCCGCGTGGCTATCCGGTAGCCTCAACAGGAGTCTGCCGGTCGCCAAAGCAGTGCTGCCGCTTGAAAAGTTGGGCCTGCACGCGGGTTCCTGCATCTTCGCCTGGCAGTCTGGCTCAGATATTTTCGCCCAAAGCGCCTTACCCCATCAGAGCCGCAACCCCCGGCAAGGTCTTGCCTTCCATCCACTCCAGAAACGCGCCGCCAGCGGTGGAGATAAAGGTGAAATCGCTGGCAACACCGGCGTGGTTCAGCGCCGAGACTGTGTCACCGCCGCCGGCCACCGACACCAGCTTGCCCGCCTTGGTCAAAGTGGCCGCTGCCTGCGCCGCAGCCGTGGTGGCGGCGTCGAACGGGGCAATCTCGAAAGCGCCCAACGGGCCGTTCCAGATCAGCGTTTTGCAGGCGGCAAAAACCTTTGCAATCTCGGTCACGGTCACTGGCCCGGCATCCAGAATCATCATGTCGGCGGGGCAATCCCTGACCGCCACGACCTTGTTGGCTGCCCCGGCTTTGAACTCGGCTGCCACCACCACATCCGACGGCAGATGGATGACACAGCCCGCTGCCTTGGCCTTGGCGACAATTTCCAGTGCTGTCGCGGCCATGTCCCGCTCGGCGAGAGATTTGCCGACCTCAAAGCCCTGTGCCACCAGAAAAGTGTTCGCCATGCCGCCACCGATCACCAGATGATCGACCTTGGTCACCAGATTGCCCAAAAGGTCCAGCTTGCTGGAAACCTTGGCGCCGCCCACCACGGCCACCACCGGGCGCACGGGCTGGCCAAGAGCCGCTTCAAGGGCGCGCAACTCTTCCTCCATCAGGCGACCGGCGAAACTTGGCAGCAGATATGCTACACCTTCGGTTGACGCATGGGCGCGGTGCGCCGCAGAAAAGGCGTCATTGCAGAACACATCGCCCAGACCGGCCAGAAAGCGCGCCATTCCGGGGTCATTCGCCTCTTCCAACGGCGAAAAGCGGGTGTTTTCCACCAAAATCACCGAATCCGAAGGCAAAGCGGCAATCGCAGCGCGGTCCGGACGTTCCATGAACGTCACTTTGCGCCCCAAAGAGGCTTCCAGCGCAGGCAAAACGCGGCGCAGGCTCATCTCTGGCACGACCTTGCCTTTCGGGCGGCCAAAATGCGCCAGAAGCACCACTTGGCCACCACGCGCAATGATATCCTCCACCGTTGGGCGGATCTTGTCGATGCGGGTGGTGTCGGTGACGGCATCGTCCTCCATCGGCACGTTGATATCGACACGGGTCAGCACGACCTTGCCCGCCAGTGCCACGTCGTCCATCGTCTTCCAGGCCATTGCCGCCTCCTGATCTGAATTTCTCCTCTTTCCGCGCAAAGCGGCCAAAGGTCAACCGTCAGCCCTTGGACTACCCGGCAACCTCGGATAGTTTCGCAGCCAAACAGCAAAGGACTTGTCATGACGGATATCAAAGACCCCGAGAACACGCTGATCATCACCCTCAAAGGCGGTGAGGTCGTGGTGCAGTTGCTGCCCGACGTCGCACCCAAGCATGTCGAGCGGATGAAGCAGCTGACCCGGGACGGTGCCTATAACAACGTGGCCTTTCACCGCGTGATCGAGGGTTTCATGGCGCAGACCGGTGATGTCGAGAATGGCAATATGGAGAAAGACTTCAACCTGCGCCGCGCGGGCACCGGTGGTTCGAAGTATCCCGATGTGCCGGCAGAGTTCTCTGCCCTGCCGCATGACCGTGGCACCATCGGCGCGGCCCGGTCGTCCAGCCCGAATTCCGCCAACAGCCAGTTTTTCATCAACTTCTCCGACAACCACTTTTTGAACAAGCAATACACGGTCTATGGCCGGGTGATTTCCGGGATGGAGCATGTCGATGCCATCACGAGGGGCGAGCCTGCCGCCAATCCCGACCGGATGATATCAGTGAAGGTGGCCGCCGATGTTGCGTAACCTTTTGACAGCCGCAGCCCTGATCCTTTTGTCCACGCCGGTCTTTGCAGAAGGCGATGGCCCCGGCCCCAATCTGGTGATCGAGGTTGACGGCGCGGCCAAGGGAGAGATCGTGATTGATCTGGACTCCACCAAAGCGCCGAAAGCCGTGGCGCAAATCGTCGCGCTGGCCAAGGCCGGCGCCTATGACAATGTCATCTTTCACCGTGTGATTGACGGCTTCATGGCGCAGACCGGCGATGTGAAATACGGCAAAAAGGGCGGCGATACGGCGATGGCGGGGATGGGCGGCTCTGATATGCCGGACGTGCAGGCCGAGTTTTCCGATGTGCCCTTTGCCCGTGGTATCGTCGGCATGGCGCGAAGCCAGGACCCCAACTCCGCCAACAGCCAGTTCTTCATCATGTTCGCGCCGGGCGATTTTCTGAATGGCCAATATACGGTCGTCGGCAAGGTCATCAAAGGCATGGATGTAGTCGATGCGATCAAGCGCGGTGAAGGTCAAAATGGTGAGGTCAAAGATCCCGACGTGATGGTGAAAGTCACCGTCACGGAATAGCGGTCAAGGAATAGCGGCCAAAGCAAAGAAGGGGAGCCGGGGGATGATCCCGGCCAATTTGCGGTTCAGGCATACGGCGGAACATGGGCAGATTGCCCATCCTACCAAATCCCGGGCGCAGGGGCCTTAAAGATATTGGTCGCGGTCAGGGGTCAGCGCGGTCTTGAAAACCCCTCAGTTCAGGCGGGCAAAAGCGCAACCCGGATCGATGCAGGCATTGGGCAGGACGTGTCAGGGTATCCCGGACCACACGTATCCCAAACTTTGGTACAAGGTAGGATGGGCAATCTGCCCATCTTGCCGAACCTTACCCCAACACCACCAGCGCATGCCGCTTTTTGCCCGCCGTCAGCTTCAGGGGTTCGGCCAACTCGCCCGCACCGATCCGCTGCCCGGCGTCCAGCACGACGTCGTCATTCAGCCGCGCCCCGCCTTCAAGGATCAACCGCTTGGCGTCTTTGCCTGTCGCAGCCAGCCCGGCCCGCACGAACAACTGCGCCACCGTGATGCCATCCGCCACATCGGCCACGGCCAAGGTCAGCGTCGGCAAATCTTCCCCAACGCCGCCTTTCTCAAACACCTCCCGCGCGGTTGCCTCTGCCGTCATCGCGGCCTGTGCTCCATGCAGCAATCCTGTCACCGCATTGGCCAGGGCAATCTTGCCAAGGTTGATTTCGGAACCCTGCAAGCCGCCAAGCCTGTCACATTCCTCCACAGGCAATTCGGTGTAAAGTTTCAGGAACCGACCCACATCGGCATCCGTGGTATTCCTCCAGAACTGCCAGAACTCGTATGGGCTCAGCAAATCGGCATTCAGCCACACGGCACCCGAGGCCGATTTGCCCATTTTCTTGCCGTCCGAGGTGGTCAGCAGGGCCGAGGTCAGACCAAACACCTCCGCCCCCACCACACGCCGCGTCAGGTCCACTCCGTTGACGATGTTGCCCCATTGATCAGAGCCGCCCATCTGCACCAGACAGCCATAGCGCGTGTTCAGCTCCAGAAAGTCATAGGCCTGCAGGATCATGTAGTTGAATTCCAGAAAGCTCAGACTTTGCTCACGGTCCAGCCGCGACTTCACGCTTTCGAAACTCAGCATCCGGTTGACCGAGAAATGCTTGCCGATATCGCGCAGAAACCCGATGTAATTCAACCCGTCCAGCCATTCGGCATTGTTGACCATGACGGCATCGGTGGCCGCCTCGCCAAAGGTCACATAGGGCGCGAAAGCCTGTTTGATCCCGGCGATGTTGGCGTCAATCTGGGCGTCGGTCAGCAAAGGCCGCTCCTCCGCCCGGAAACTCGGGTCGCCGATCTTGGTCGTGCCGCCACCCATCAGCACAATCGGCTTGCCGCCCGATTTCTGCAACCAACGCAGCATCATGATCTGGATCAGACTGCCGACATGCAGGCTGTTGGCCGTTGCATCAAAGCCGATATAACCCGGCACCACGCCTTTGACCAAAGCCTCGTCCAGCGCCTGATAATCGGTGCAATCGGCCAGAAAGCCACGTTCCATCATCACGCGCATGAAGTCGGATTTCGGATGGTAGGTCATTTGGGCCTCGTGCATTAAGGTACTGGCATTCAGGTACGGGCTGCGGGCTTGGAGATTTCCGCGCCCTCTTGGGTGTAAGGTCTATAGCGGGGGCGAAGGTGAAGGGAAAGACGCAAGCACCGCTTTGGGTTCTGGGCACCATGTCCGGCACCTCGGTGGATGGGGTCGATGCCGCCATGGTGCTGACCGACGGGGTGCAGGTGCTGGAGTTTGGGCCCCACGCCTATCGCCCCTATACGCAGGGTGAGCGCGCCACGATCCGCGCGGCCTTTGGCCAATGGCCCGGCGGCACGGGTGTGGCCAAGGCCGCCGAAGTCGTCGAAGCCGCCCATGTCGAGGTCATCTCTCGGTTCTCCAACGTGGCTTTGGTGGGGTTTCACGGCCAAACCCTCGCCCATGATCCGGGGGGTCGCGGTGCGCATCAGGCTGGCAACGGCGCGCTTCTGGCGCAGGCTTTGAACCTGCCTGTCGTGTGGGATTTTCGCACGGCGGATGTGGAACTGGGCGGGCAGGGTGCGCCGTTGGTGCCGTTCTTTCACCATGCCATCGCCCGCA
The DNA here is from genome assembly GCA_038231395.1 of Rhodobacterales bacterium. Taxonomy (GTDB): domain Bacteria; phylum Pseudomonadota; class Alphaproteobacteria; order Rhodobacterales; family Rhodobacteraceae; genus Stagnihabitans. Next base: position 8,039 of record JBBRLL010000011.1, on the reverse strand, counting down.
AACTGGGAGCTACAGCGCCGCTGGCGATCCTCAACCTTGGCGGCGTCGGCAATCTGACGTGGATTGACCCGCAGCACAGCGCGCCTGAGGCTGACGGCGCCCTTCTGGCGTTTGACACCGGCCCGGCCAACGCACCCTTGAATGACCTGACGCTGGCCCGGCTTGGCCGCGCGCAGGATGATGGCGGCGCTTTGGCGCTGGCCGGCACCCCTGACCGCAACGTGGTAGAACGCTTCCTGGCACACCCGTATTTCTACCGCATCCCGCCCAAATCACTGGACCGTGACGCTTTCGCTGCCCTCTTGCCCGCTGTCGCCCACTTGAACGATGCCGACGCGCTTGCCACCCTGACCCATTGCGTCGCTGGCAGCGTGGGCAAAGGGGCAGAGCATTTTCCCCGGCCGATCACCCAGCTTCTGGTCGCAGGTGGCGGTCGTCACAATGCAGCCCTCATGCAGGCGCTGGCCGATTACCTGCCCAACGTGACACCGGTTGAAACCCATTCGCTGAACGGCGACATGCTGGAGGCGCAGGCCTTCGCCTTCCTCGCCGCCCGGGTCAAAGCCGGATTGCCCACGTCCTGCCCGTCAACCACGGGTGTGGCCGCAGCGGTTGGCGGCGGCAAGTTGAGCCTGCCGTGATCCGCATCAACCCGTGAGTGGTCATCTGGTCAGGGACCAAAGGGCCGCAAAGCTGCCATTGCTTTTCGTCCCGTCAGAAAACGAGCTTGCCAAACCTTGACGGCATCTGACCGCCAACAATCGCGTTCGGCAAACCGCTACTTTTGCCAAGCCTGACCGCCGATCGGATCGGGTGACCGGGGTCTGGCGCAAACAGGGGCTTTTGTCTGGCACGCCAGCATGGCAAGCCTTGGCCCACGCAAGCGGAGATGCTCATGCTGTTCAGCTATCGTCAGGACCACGGCAAACTGGTGCCCGCATCGGTAGCAGACGCGCTGTGGATCGACCTTTGCACGCCAAAGCCGGATGAGTTGACCCAGGTGGCGCCTTTGGTGCCCGAAATCCCCACGCTGGATGACCTTGAAGAAATCGAAATCTCCGCCCGGCTGTACCATGAAGACGGTTTTGAGGTGATGACCGTTCTGGTCCCGGGCCTGTCGCGCGATGATGGCATCACACCGGTGACCGGTCCGGTTGCTTTCATCCTCGGCAAGGCGCGGTTGATCACCGTGCGCTACCATTCCCCCCGCCCGTTTGAAACTTATGCCCCGCGCGCTGATAAAGTGGGCCTTGGCTGTGACGGGGCCGAACGGGTGTTCCTGGGCCTGTGCGAAGAAATCATCGGCCGCATCGCCGACCTGATGGAAGGCTCTGGCCGCGCTTTGGATACGATCACCCGCCAGATATTCTCCACCGAAGGCATGGGCCCTGAAGCGGCCGTGCTGCAAAAAGCGCTGGAAACCTCGGGCCGGCAAAGCGACATGGTCGGCAACTGCCGTCTTTCGCTGCTGACGTTGGAGCGTGCCTTGGGGTTCTTTCGCGTCGGGCTGGAGGAGAAGGGCAGCGTTGATGCCTTGAAAGCCACCATCATCGGCCTGAGCAAAGACATTCAATCGCTTGAAGTGCATGGCGATTACCTTTCCTCCCGTGTGGCACAGGCGACAGACGCGACGCTTGGCATGATCAACCTGGCACAAAACACCACGGTCAGGATTGTCTCGGTGGTGGCGGTCCTGTTCCTGCCGCCGACCCTGATCGCCTCGATCTACGGCATGAACTTTCGCCTGATGCCAGAGTTGCAATTCGCTTTGGGCTACCCGATGGCGCTTGGGCTGATGGTGGCTTCGGCACTGGTGACGTGGTTCGTGTTCAGGTGGAAGAAATGGCTGTAATAGGTTGATCCTTAAATGAAAAATGTTCAGCGAGTTGCGCGGGGAAGCTTGTGTTTCAACACAAGAAACGGTTGTAAAAGGCTGATAAGACATGAAAATCACCAAACTTGAAACCATAGGCCACGAATTTGTCACCTTCACCCGCCTGACGACCGAGGATGGCGCGCAAGGCTGGGGCCAATTGTCGACCTACAACGCTGATATCACGGCACAAGTCTTTCACCGTCAGGTCGCCCGCCACGCCTTGGGCACCCATGTCGAGGATATGGAGGACACCCTGCGCCTGATCGCCGAACGCGAGCATAAATACCCCGGAAGTTACCTGCGCCGCGCCCAGACCGGCCTTGATACCGCTGTCTGGGACTGGCGTGGCAAGGCCGCCGGCAAGCCGGTCGTCAGTCTGTTGGGCGGCACCCCCGGCAAGTTGCGCGCCTATGCCAGTTCGATGAAGCGTGACATCACCCCCGAGGACGAGGCAAAGCGTTTCGTCAAACTGCGCGACGATCACGGCTTTACCGCCTTCAAATGGCGGGTGGGTGCCGAGTGTGGCCGGGGCCTTGATGAATGGCCGGGACGTACCGAAGCCGTTATTCCCATTGTTGCCAAAGCTTTGGGTGACGACATTGACAAATTGATTGATGGCAATTCGTGCTACAGCCCCGCAGCCGCCATCGCTGTGGGACACATGTTGCAAGACAACGGCATCGGCCATTTCGAAGAGCCGTGCCCCTATTGGGAGGTTGAACAGACCGCCGAAGTGCGCGCCGCCTTGACGCTGGATGTGGCGGGGGGTGAGCAGGACTGCGAATTCACGGCGTGGCAACTGGCCATCGAACACAAGGCCGTTGATATCCTGCAACCCGACATCATGTATCTGGGCGGCATCTCCCGCACGCTGGAGGTGTGTGCGATGGGGGCCAAAGCCGGTCTGCCCATCACACCGCACGCGGCCAACCTCAGCCTCGTGACGCTCTGCACCATGCACCTTTTGAAGGCGATCCCGAACCCCGGCAAATACCTTGAATTCTCGATCGAGGGTCTGGATTACTACCCATGGCAACACGGTCTTTTTGCCAATGACCCCTACCGGATCGAGGACGGCCACGCCATAATCACCGACACCCCCGGCTGGGGCGTCGAAATCCACCCCGACTTTCTGGCCAAAGCCACCTATCAGGAGAGCAGCCTGTGACTCAAATTCCGGCGACCCAAACTCCGGCGACCCAAAATTCCAGCCCATCCATCCTGATCACGGGCGCAGGCTCCGGCATTGGCCGCGCTACGGCTTGGGCTTTTCTGCGGGCCGGTTGGCATGTCGGTCTGATCGGTCGGCGCGAAGATGCGTTGCGCGAAACCGCTGCCGATGCGCCGAACGCCCTGGTCCTGCCCTGTGACGTGACGGACCCTGCGCAGGTTGACGGCTGTTTCGCTAAGGCTGCGGCCACGTTCGGGCAGATCAATGTGCTGTTCAACAACGCCGGCATGTCGACCAAAGCCGCCCCGATTGACGAAATCGCGGTAGAAGACTGGCTGGCGGTGTCAAACGTCAACATCACCGGCATGTTCTTGTGTGCGCGCGCGGCCTTCCGCCAGATGCGTCATCAAACGCCGCAGGGGGGCAGGATCATCAACAACGGCTCAATCTCTGCCCATGTCCCGCGGCCCGGATCGGTGCCCTATACCATGTCAAAACACGCGGTGACCGGGTTGACCCGCACCCTTGGTCTGGATGGCCGCGCCTTTAACATCGCCTGCGGGCAGATCGACATTGGCAATGCGCTGACCCAGATGGCCGCGCGCTTTCAGACCGGGGTGCCGCAGGCCGACGGTCAGATCAGGATTGAGCCGGTGATGGATGTGGATCATGTGGCCACGGCCGTGCTGCAAATGGCGCAGTTGCCTTTGGATATCAACGTGCCCTTCATGACGATCATGGCGCGTGACATGCCCTATATCGGGCGCGGATAATCCAAGCTTTAGATGGGGTTAGTCTTTCATCCGTCGGTTGCGCAGCAGGTCGACGGTCGCACTCATCAAGAGATAAAACGTCAGCACCCCGGTCACCAGCAAGGTCATGGTCATGGCATCGGTTACAGTCATGGTAAGTCCTTTCGTGACAGATTGACGATATGTCAGCAGTTGACCAAGCGAATGCGGCGATTGTGTGACCGGCGGAAACAATCTTGCGACGGCTTCCCCAAAGCGCACAAACGACTCATCCTCAAGCTACGGTCACGTGATTAAGAAAGGATGTGCGGAAACCCGCGCGCCTTGCGTCACTTGACCGCTCAACCGATCAACCGCCGAACCCTCAACAAGGCAAAGCATCATGACCCACAGCCCTTCCACTTTAACGAACCTGGCCTTCACGAACGAGGGCCGCTTCTGGCGCGGCAACCTGCACACACATTCGACGCGCTCTGACGGTGTGCTTGACCCAGAGGAGGTTTGCCGCCGCTACCGGGCCCAGGGTTATGATTTCATCGCTTTGACGGACCATTTCGTCGGCCGCTACGGCTATCCGATTGTCGATACCAAGCCCTTCCGGCGCAACGATTTCACCACCATTCTCGGTGCGGAACTCCACTCTGGCACCATGGCGAACGGAGAGCTTTGGCATATTCTGGCCGTGGGATTGCCGGCGGACTTCGCCCCCTCCAACTCGCCGGGGTTTATCCCCGAACCGGGTCAGGAAACCGGCGCGCAACTTGCCGCCCGCTCGGTGGCTGCGGGGGCATTTGTGGCGATCGCCCACCCGCAATGGTCCGGCTTGTCGATCGAGGATGCCCGCAGCCTTACCGCTGCCCATGCGGTTGAGATTTACAACCACGGTTGCGCGATGGGCTGTGACCGGCCCGACGGTTTTGCCATTGCTGACCAACTTCTGACCGAGGGGCGCCATCTGTCCCTGATCGCCACCGACGACGCCCACTTTTCAGAGCCTGACTATTTTGGCGGCTGGGTCATGGTCAAAGCCACCGAAAACGCTCCCGAAGCATTGCTTGCGGCCCTGAAAGACGGTGCCTTTTACGCCACTCAAGGCCCCGAACTGCGCGATGTGCGGATTGAAGGCGGCAACCTTGTGGTGGAATGTTCCGCCGTAGTCTCCATCGTCGCCATCGGGTGGGGCACCGGGGCCAAAGCCGTCCATGGCCAGTCGCTGACCCGGGGGGAAGTGCCGCTGGAGCGTCTGAACAACTCTCCCTGGGTGCGGGCGGCGGTGATTGATGCGGCTGGCAAGCGGGCGTGGTCCAACCCGATCTGGACCGGCGCCGTGGCAAAGAATCCAAGATTGGGGTGACGTCATGTTGGGGCCATGGGCAGAATGTTGGGGCCATGGGCAGATTGCCCATCCTACGCGACGCCAAGGTCGCACTTTTGGGCAAAGGTAGGATGGGCAATCTGCCCATGCTCGCCCGAAGTCACCGCCGCCCGGCAATCTCGCGCGCAACGATCCGCGTCAAGCGCCTGTGCATGCCGCTGGTCCGGTGTTTCTGGTGCATCACGGCAAAGATCGGCTGGCTGATCGGGGCCACGTCCGCCACCGCCTGAAAGCCCGCGCCGATCATCTGCACCGCCGTCTCCTCCAGCACGAAGCCCGATCCGCCCATGGTTGACAGTAGCCCCGCCACCGCAGCATTCTGCCCCGAGGCAAGCGGTCCTGCACCATATTCCGCCATGACCTGCCGGTGTGTTTCGTCAAACGCTGCCGAGTATGCGCCACGGATGTAGCGGCCGGCGCTGACCTGCGCCTTTACCCCGCCTTCGCTGCTGATCAGCCGATACCGCACTTGCCCGACACTTTCGACATGCAGGTCCGGCAAGGCCTGTGGCGAATAGAGGATGGCGAAATCAAGCGCGCCACGGTCGATGTCCTTGCACATCTGGGCCGAATAATCCGGTTCGATGTAAAAGGCGCAGTCGGGCAGCGACTTGCGGAAGTTCGCCACCCAGTCGCCGATGTTTCCGGCGGCAAGGTCGGTTTGAATGCCGATCCGCAAGGCCACTGCCGCCGTGCCGGAGGGCAGGACCGCCCGCTGCGCTTCGGTCCAGGCATGGCGCAGACCCCGGGCATGGACCTCAAACTTCAGCCCTTCGGTGGTAAGGTCGGTTCCGGCCCGGGATCTTGTGAACAACCGGGTTCCCACAGCGCTTTCCAGCCCCTGCACCCGGGCCGAGATGGTGGATTGCGTGACCCGCAGCCGTTCCGCCGTGCGGTGGAAGCTGCGGGTTTCGATGAGGTCAAGAAAGGTGTCGATAAGTTCGATCTGCATGGGCCACCTGATCGGATATGCCGATCAATAGCGCCCTAAATGGCGAATTGAAAGCGGAGCGTTGCGGCGCGATACTGCCGGGCAAAACGGAGCGTGACATGGCAGATACTGCGGCAGCAGACCTCTCGTCCCCGGCAAGGTTTCCGACCGAGGCGCGGGTGGTCATCATTGGTGGCGGCGCTGTCGGTGTCAGTTCGCTGTACCATCTGTGCAAGGCGGGCTGGACGGATTGCGTGTTGCTGGAGAAGAACGAGCTGACGGCGGGCTCCACCTGGCACGCGGCGGGCAATGTGCCGACCTTCAGTTCCAGCTGGTCGATCATGAACATGCAACGCTATTCTGCCAGCCTTTACCGAGGCTTGGGGGCGGACGTTGATTATCCGATGAACTACAATGTCACCGGATCGGTGCGGTTGGGGCATACCAAGGAACGCTTGCAGGAGTTCAAACGGGTTGTTGGCATGGGACGCTATCAGGGGATGGACCTGAACATCCTTGGGCCAGAGGACCTGCGCCGCCTGTACCCTTTTGTCGAAACGCACGATCTGTCGGGCGCTTTGCATGACCCCTATGACGGCGACATTGATCCGGCCCAGTTGACTCAGGCGCTTGCCAAGGGGGCACGTCAGATGGGCGCGCATATCGAACGCTTTTGTCCGGCCAATGCTGTCCGCCGGGAAAACGACGCGTGGGTGATCACCACCCCAAAGGGTGAAATCCGCTGTGAAATCGTGGTGAACGCCGCTGGCTACTATGCCCGCGAGGTTGCCAAGATGTTCAACCGCGATCTGCCGATGATGGTGATGAGCCATCAGTACATGCTGTTCGACACCATCCCCGAGATTGAAGCCCGCACGCGGGAGGTTGGCCACAAGCTGCCCCTCTTGCGCGATGTGGACTCCAGCTACTACCTGCGGCAGGAAAAGAACGGCTTCAACCTTGGCCCTTATGAGGGCAATTGCCGCGCCCATTGGGCGACCAAGGATGACCCTTTCCCGCAGGACTTCAGCTTTCAACTGTTCCCCGATGATCTGGAGCGGCTGGAATGGCACATCGCTGACGCCATGGCCCGGGTACCCTTGCTGGAAAAGGCGGCGCTGACCAAGGTGATCAACGGCCCGATCCCCTATACTCCCGACGGCAACCCGCTGATCGGCCCAATGCCCGGGGTTCCGAACGCGTTTGAGGCGTGCGTTTTCACCTTTGGCATCTGTCAGGCGGGTGGTGCAGGCAAGGTTCTGGCCGAATGGGTGACCGAAGGAGCCACCGAATGGGACATGTGGTCCTGCGATCCGCGCCGCTTCACCGGCTTTGAAGACCCCGCCTACTGCGTGAAAAAGGGGATGGAGGTTTACGGCCACGAATACGCCATCCAGTTCCCGCACCATGTCTGGCCCGAGGGGCGCGACAAAAAGCTGTCTGCCGTCCACGACCGTACCAAGGCCTTGGGTGCCGTTTACGCCCCCTATAACGGGTGGGAGCGTGCAACCTGGTACGCCCGCCCCGGCGACGATGTGACCGAAGACGCGCAGAAAACATGGGACCGCACTGGCCCTTGGTTTGGCGCTGTGCAGGCTGAGTGTGAAGCGGTGCGCGATGCGGCGGGGATACTCGATTTGCCGGGGTTCTCGCGCTACCGCATTTCCGGGGTCGGCGTTATCGACTGGCTTTCCCAACAGATCACCGGGAAAATTCCTGCGGTTGGCCGGCTGGGGCTGGCCTATTTTGCCGATGACAAAGGCCGGATTGTGACAGAGATGTCAGTGGCCCGTCTGGCCGAGGAAGAGGTGCTGCTGATCACCGCTGCCACGGCACAGGCGCATGACCGCGAATGGCTGACCCGCCATCTGGCCCCCGGGCTGACCCTGTCGGAAGGCACTGACCATTGGTCGTGCCATATCCTGACCGGGCCG
>JBBRLL010000010.1:0-94324 GCA_038231395.1 Rhodobacterales bacterium | reverse complement strand
CTGATCTCAACCACCGAAGCCTGGGCGCAATTTTCGGTCGCGGGGCCGAATGCGCGGAAATTGCTGGAAAATGTGGTGGATCAGGACATCTCGGACGCGGCTTTCCCCTATATGGGCGCGGGCAATATCACGGTCGCGGGCTTGCGCGCCCGGCTGTTCCGCATCAGTTTTTCGGGTGAGCTGGCCTATGAAATCGCCGTGCCGACCCGCTACGGCGATGCGATGATCCGCAAGCTTATGGCGGCGGGTGCTGTCTATGACGCGGTGGTGTACGGCACCGAAGCGCTTGGCGTGATGCGGGTCGAAAAGGGCCATGTCGCGGGAAATGAGTTGAACGGGACCTCGACCGCGTTGAACATGGGGCTGGGCAAGATGGTTTCCGCCAAGAAAGACTCCATCGGGATGCTGCTCTCACAGCGTGAGGGGATGACGCTAGGCGATGGTCTGCGGCTGGTTGGGGTGAAGCCCAAGAACCCGTTGCATGGATTGAAAGCGGGCAGTCATTTTCTGAAAACCGGGGTTGCGGCTACGTCGGTGAATGATGATGGCTGGATCACCTCGCTCGTCTATTCGCCGCATCTGGGTTGTCATATCGCACTCGGCTACCTGAAAAACGGGGCCAACCGGATCGGAGAGACGATGCGCGCGGTCAACCTGCTCGCGGGCACGGACACCGAAATCGAAATCGTAAGCCCGCATTTCATTGACCCGGAAGGGGAGCGTCTTCGTGGCTGAGTTCATCCTGAAACCAATCACCGCCTTGGGTCATGCCGCTCCCGCAGTTGTCAGCCTTGGCGCATGGACCGTGACCGAGCGGGCGGATGTGGCGCTGGCCTCTGTCGCTGTGCGGCGCGGGCGTCTGGGCGATGTGCAGGCGGCAGCTTTGGCGGCGGGTTTGCCTTTGCCATCTGCCTCCATGGCGGCACAAGGTTTGCTCTATGGCGCCTTCTGGCTGACGCCAGAAATGTGGATGGTGGAAGCCCCGTTTGCCACCCACGAAGACATTCGCGCCGCGCTGCTGGCGGTGTTTGATACGGCAGCCTCGATCACCGAACAAACCGACGCCTGGGTGCGGTTTGACCTCGCGGGTGACGGCTTGGAGCGGATCTTTGAACGGCTGTCGAACTTTGATCTGGCCAGCGCGGTCATTGGCGCTGCGACCCGGACGGTGCTGGAGCATCTGGGCTGCTATCTGATCAAACGCTCCGAGGTTTTGGTCACGGTCTATGGGCCGCGCTCGTCAGCACAAAGCCTGCATCATGCGCTGATCGTCGCGGCGAAGTCGGTTTTGTAAAGGCTTAGGACATCCGCAAAGGTTGAAGGCGGGTTTTCCGGCGCAGTTTGGCAAAAGACATGATCCATCTTGTCGTCGCAGCTTTTTTTTACCTATAGTGAAAAAATTGCTCCTTTTACGAGAATTCATCATGGACGACGAAGCCACTTCCCCTATTGCGCGCGGCAAACCCACGCTCAGTCAGGACCCCCACAAGGTTCGTGAGATCTCGGAACGCAATCTGGAAGCGGCGATTGGACGTGAGGTGCGCGCCTTTCGGCGGCAGCAGGGTCTGACAGTGGCCGATCTGGCGCAGGTGACCGGGCTGTCGATTGGCATGCTGTCCAAGATCGAGAACGGCATCACTTCGCCCAGTCTGACCACGTTGCAGGTGTTGAGCCATGCGTTTTCGGTGCCGGTGACCTCGTTCTTCAGAAGTTATGAGGAGCGGCGCGAGGTGCAGCATGTGCAGTCCGGCGACCATATCGAGGTGGAGCGGCGCGGCACTAGGGCGGGGCATCAGTATAACCTTTTGGGCCATATCGGGTCAAACCATTCGGGCGTGGTGGTGGAACCCTATCTGATCACGCTATCGACCGAGGCCGACGTGTTTCCGACCTTTCAGCATGAGGGGCTGGAGTTGCTGTTCATGCTGGAGGGTGAAGTGACCTATCGGCATGGCGACAAGCTGTTCCACCTCAAACCCGGCGACAGCCTGTTCTTTGACGCCGATGCGCGGCATGGCCCGGAGGTGTTGAACAAGTTGCCGGCGAAATATTTGTCGGTGATTGCTTATCCGCAAGGGTGAAACGGTTGGGGAAGGCGCTTTGGCCCGCCTCCCACCCGCCCACCCCGGCGCGCCAAAGCGCAAGAGGCGTTGTGTTTTGGGCAGGCATACGGGGTTGTTTGACCGCCGCCAGGTTTGATTGAACCCTTGTGATATGTTTGTGACCAGATAAAACTGGTCAGGGCGTGATCGCGCTGCTTTTGGTGGCGATTTCCCACCGCAGTCTGGCGGTGCGGTAGGCGTCGGGAAGCGACAGCGCGTAGACAAAAAGACCGCCGGCGATGTGGCCGGTAAGGGACGCGGACGCGGGCGCGGTGATCAGCGTGATACCACCCAGAAGCAGGATGAAGAACACGAACATCAGGCCACGTTTGGGTTGCCGGTTCAGGACCTGACCGCAGCCCGGCAGGAGGATGGCGGTTAGAAGGACGACATAGGGGTGCGGAGGGTTTTTCATGCAGGGGCTTCGTGCGCCGTGGCTTTCGGGATTGTCGCTTTCAGCGTCGCGCTTTTCGGTGCTGTTTTGAGCGGCGCCGCTTCCGGGGATGTGGCTTTGCGGGCCAAATCTCCCGGCGGAGCAGCCTCAACACTTGCTGATTTTGCCGGATTGGCGTTCAGGATAGCTGTTTGCGGACCTTGGGAGTAGTGCAGGTCGGCTAGGGTTTCGAGCAGGGCTCGCAGGTTCGCCACTGGCAGGGCAGTCTTCCCAAGTTCGGCGTCACGGAAGATCAGGTAGTTGGTACGCTCTGCCTCTTCGGCCAGAACCACGAGGCGGAGGCCCTTGGGGGACAGGACAGCCTCCTTGATATTGGGATCAGCGAAGATCGCGGCAAGGCGGTTCATCAGGTCGGGCGGGGGCAGGGCGCGCGGGTCTGAACAGCGCAGGGTGCAGTCCGGCGGAAAGCCGGGGGGCAAGTTGGTTTGCGCCGGCATTTGGGAAAAGGTTGAAAAGCTTTCCTGACCGGAGGCGCGGGCCATGATATGGGTCTCGGCGTCAAGCGGTTGCGGTTCGGTGACAGTGACCATGACCCACAAAGCGGGCAATTTGCGAAAGGCCAGCGTATCGGGCACGGCTTGCAGATCAAAGCGCAAACCCCGGTAGCGGCCGGCCATGCGGGGAAATCCGGTGGGTTCGATGCGCAGGCGGTGGTCCTTTAACAGGCCGGGGCCAGCCGCGAAATAACCGGCTCGGGTCGCTTTGCGGGCTCGGGCGGCCAATAGCAGGCCGCGCAGGGTTTGCAGGCACAAAAGGCCAAATCCCAAAGCGATTGCCAGTTGGATCAGGTGCGACATCCGGCGCCTTTCAAGGAACCGGCCCGCCATGGCAGGCGGACCGGGGGGGATCAATAGCCCTTGGGCCGCGGCCACGGCATGGTGAACTGCGCGGCCCGGCTGACGAAGCGGTAGCGCCAGAAGTGGAACCAGAGCGAGGCCACGATGTAAAAGGCAATCATCGCCACCAGTTGGGTGCCATAGCCGAGGAACACCGCAAAGAAGGTGATGGCGCACAGCGACAGCAATACGACCGAGGGCAGGGGGTGGAACGGATGCTCATACCCGCGCTTGATGCTGCCCATCGGCCATTTCTTGCGGAACTGGATCATGTTGAGCGGCATGAAAGTATACTCCAGCAACCCGGACAGGATCGAGAAGGTGACAACCTGATCCAGCGGAGCCTCCAACGCGAAGGCGAGGGCAATGGGCACCAGAAACACGATGGACCGGTAGGGCGTGCGGAACTTCGGGTGAACGGCACCAAACCAGCCGGGCAGGTATTTGTCCCGGCCAAGCGCGAACCAGGCACGTGAGGCGTCGTTGATACAGCCGTTGGCCGAGGCGAGGGTGGCAAACAGCGTGCCCACACCCAACAGCCACAGCAGCGGTTGCGATCCGGTCAGGCGTGCCGCGTCAAACAAGGGGGCCACTGAGCCGTTGACGCCATCGCCCAGAAACTCCCACGGGATCAGGCCGGTGCAGATGTACCACGTCAGCGTCGCCGCAATCAGCAGCGTCATGATGCCCGCCAGCGTCCCGAAGGGCAAGGCGCGGGCCGGAGAGCGCACTTCTTCGGCAGCTTGGGTGGTGCCCTCGATGCCAAGATAATACCAGAGGCCAAAGTGCATCGCGGCCACGACGCCGATCCAGCCATAGGGCAGGGCAGCAGGACCGCTCATCAGGTCGGCGTGGCGCATCATCGAAGTGCCGATTACTCCGGTGGTGGCAAAGAACAGGACGATGATGGCGGTGAACGCGATGGCTGTGATCACCAGGTTGAAGGTCAGCGTTGCCAGCACGCCGCGGTAATTCAGCCACGCCAGAAACAGGATCGACAGCACGATGAACGGCCGTTGGTCCAGCGTGCCCGCATAGCCGGTCAGACTTGCCACCGCAGAAATCAGATAGCCTGCCGTGATCGCATTGGCGGCCTCCAACATCGTATAGGCAAAGACCAGATAGAGGCCGACGTTGAACGCCATCAGCGGCCCGATGATATGTTTGGCTTGGGTATACTGGCCACCCGCAGCGGCGACGGTGCTGGTAACCTCGGAGTCAATCATCGCGACACAGGTGTAAAGGATGCCCGCAAACCAGCAGGCGATCAGGGCGGCATAAGCCCCGCCTTTGCCGACGGCGAAGTTCCAGCCCATATATTCGCCAACCAAAACGATGCCGACGCCCAAAGCCCAAACATGGGCTGGCCCCAGCACGCGCAGCAGGCCGACGTTGGTGCCGTGCGGCCCCATACCGTCGATTACGTTTGAGGTGATGTCAAACTCCGCCATCATGGCCCCCCTGCGCTTCGGTCATCGCTTCCAATTCGCCTTCGCGCGACGAGGTCAGAACCTCCTCCGGATAGGACGCATCGGTGCGCAACCAGTCGATGACGATGTATAGCCCAAAGACCGCTGAAAGCGCCCAGGCCGCGTCTTGTGCGTAGATCCAGTAGCTCATCACGTCACCTGTCAAACTTTTCCGCGATGACTTCGCGGTATTCGGTTTCGGAGAATTTCAGCATCAAGGCGTAGTAGGCCACGATGATCACCACCATGATCAGCAAAGCCGGCACCGAGAAGTTGTAGTCATATCGGGCGGTTATGATCGGGGCTATGGCGGCGGGGTCGGTAAAACCAAGCGCGTTGTATTGGGCGATCTCGGTCGGGTTCTGGCCAAGGCTTTCCCATGTCGGTGTTGCGGTGCTGGCCGGGGAAGTTTTTGCACCGCCCGCCAGACCCATGATCAACGGGATATACAAAGCGCCAAACGTCATCGCCAGCAACACGACCACATCGAACAACTGGCTCAGTTTGCTTTGCTTTGGGGGGATATACTGCGCCATCATTTCCCCCGTGCTGCCGAAGTTCTGCTAAGGCGGGCGGCGTCGAGGAATTTGATGTCGAGGCCATACATGAAGTCGCGGTCCTCGCGGTAGTGGCGCAGCATTGCCATGATGGCGGCGGTGTTGAAGACCAGAATGACCGCGCCTGCGATCAGCAGCAAAACCCGCGCCGTGCTGTTGGGCGCAAGGTTCCAGGTGGCATAGGCCACGAAAATGATGGCAAGCCACAAACCCACCACGAACACCCACGCGATACGGGTGTCATTGCGGTGCATGGCCAGGATTCGAGTCTCCAGGTCTGACATGTTCCCTCCCTTTTTGACCTTTTGCCGATCGGGCTGGTCATTTGCCCTTTTCTCCACCCGGCAATTTTGTTTTCTTTCAGGAAACGCCCGCTGCGACATTCTGTCAAGAAATCTCTCAACTGCCGCGAAAATCAGCAAATGACTGAACCCCGATTGCACCCAAGTCAAAAAAGTTTCCTGCCAGTTGAACTGATAAAACATCGGTGCTAGCGTGGTGTGGAACCGGTTCGGAAGTTGGAGGGAGACTCGCCATGTGTGGTATCGTTGGGCTGTTCCTGAAGGACGCCAGTCTGGAGCCGAAGCTGGGCGCCATGCTGACCGATATGCTGGTCACCATGACGGACCGTGGCCCGGATTCGGCCGGGATCGCCATATATTCCGGTGCGGGTCAGGGTCGGGCGAAAATCACCGTGCAATCCGCCCATCCCGGTCGCGAATTCGCCAACCTTGATGCGGAATTGAAAGATGCCATCGGCCAGCCGGTGCTGATGCTGATCAAAGACACCCATGCCGTGCTGGAGGTGCCCCTGAACCAGTTGGAGGCGGCGCGGTCGACGTTAAGCCACCTGCGGCCCACCGTCAAGGTGATGAGCGCGGGCGAAAGCATTGAAATCTTTAAGGAAGTAGGCTTGCCGCGTGACGTGGCTGCCCGCTTTGGCGTGGCAAAGATGGGCGGCACCCATGGCATCGGTCACACGCGCATGGCGACCGAATCTGCCGTGACCACGATGGGCGCGCATCCGTTCTCCACCGGGTCGGACCAGTGCCTTGTCCACAACGGCAGCCTGTCCAACCACAACTCGGTCCGCCGTGAACTGATCCGCGCCGGTATGACGTTTGAAACCGAAAACGACACTGAAGTCGCCGCCGCTTTCATCAGCCACAAGCTGCACGAGGGCGACACTTTGGGCCACGCAATGGAAGCCACCCTGACCGACCTTGACGGGTTTTTCACCTTCGTCGTCGGCACAAAGAATGGCTTTGGCGTGGTGCGCGACCCCATCGCCTGCAAGCCCGCTGTGATGGCCGAAACCGATCAATATGTGGCCTTCGGCAGCGAGTACCGCGCCCTCGTCAACCTGCCCGGCATCGAAGACGCCCGCGTCTGGGAGCCGGAGCCTGCCACCGTCTACTTCTGGGAGCGTTGAATGCAGACCTTCGACTTGGCCAAAGACGGCCTGCGCGCCTTGAACTCCTCTCTTCACGCGCTGAAGGGGCAGACCAACATGACCGCCTGGGACATCATCAACCCAAAAGGCGCCCATGCGATTGCTGCGGGCGTTGACGCGCCGGTTGACATCACCGTGAGGGGTTCCACCGGGTATTACTGTGCAGGCATGAACAAACAGGCGACCATCCGCATCAAAGGCAGCGCAGGGCCGGGTGTGGCAGAGAATATGATGAGCGGCACGGTGATCATCGACGGCGACGCCAGCCAATACGCCGGGGCGACCGGGAACGGCGGGCTTTTGGTCATCAAAGGCAATGCCTCCAGCCGGTGCGGCATCTCGATGAAGGGCATCGACATCGTCGTACATGGCAACATCGGCCACATGTCGTGTTTCATGGCACAGTCCGGCAACATGGTGGTGTTGGGCGATGCGGGCGATGCCTTGGGCGACAGTCTTTATGAGGCGCGGCTGTTTGTGCGCGGGGCGGTGAAAAGCCTGGGTGCCGACTGCATCGAAAAGGAAATGCGCCCGGAACATCTGGCGCTTTTGGCCGACCTTCTGCAACGCGGCGAGGCCGGTCACAAAGCCAAACCCGGGGAGTTCAAACGCTATGGCTCGGCCCGCAAGCTGTATAATTTCAACATTGACAACGCAGCCGCGTACTGAGGCACCATGAGCGATTTTCCCCATACCCCGCCGAAAATGTCGTGGACCTTTTCCAACGACGTGAACGCCGAAATTCGCCGCGCCGCTGCCACAGGCATCTATGACATCCGGGGTGGCGGATCGAAACGCCGCCTGCCGCATTTCGACGATCTGTTGTTCCTTGGTGCTTCGATCAGTCGCTATCCGCTGGAAGGCTACCGCGAGAAATGCGCAACCGACGTCTGGCTGGGCACCCGCCACGCCAAGACACCGATCCATCTGGATATTCCGATTACCATTGCTGGCATGTCCTTTGGTGCGCTGTCCGGTCCCGCCAAAGAGGCTTTGGGCCGTGGGGCTTCGGCGGCTGGCACCTCGACAACCACGGGCGATGGCGGCATGACGGAGGAGGAGCGTGGTCATTCCAAAACACTGGTTTATCAATACCTTCCCTCCCGCTACGGCATGAACCCCGACGATCTGCGCCGTGCGGATTGCATTGAGGTTGTGGTCGGTCAAGGTGCCAAGCCGGGCGGTGGTGGTATGCTTTTGGGCCAAAAGATTTCCGACCGTGTGGCCGCGATGCGCAACCTGCCCAAGGGCATCGACCAACGCTCCGCCTGCCGTCACCCGGACTGGACCGGGCCGGATGATCTGGAAATCAAACTGCTGGAAATCCGCGAGATCACCGATTGGGAAAAGCCGATCTACGTCAAGATCGGTGGCGCGCGCCCCTATTATGACACCGCTTTGGCCGTGAAAGCGGGCGCGGATGTGGTTGTGCTGGACGGTATGCAAGGCGGTACGGCGGCCACGCAGGATGTGTTCATCGAGAATGTGGGTATGCCGATCCTCGCCTGCATTCCGCAGGCGGTGAAGGCGTTGCAAGATTTGGGCATGCACCGCCGCGTGCAACTGATCGTCTCTGGCGGCATCCGCACCGGGGCTGATGTGGCCAAAGCGATGGCCTTGGGCGCGGATGCGGTCGCCATCGGCACCGCCGCGCTGATCGCCTTGGGCGACAATGACCCGGCTTTGGAGGATGAATACATCAAACTTGGCACCACCGCAGGGGCCTATGACGACTGGCACGAGGGCAAAGACCCCGCCGGCATCACCACGCAAAACCCGGAGCTTTCGGGCCGGTTTGACCCCGTCCTCGGTGGTCGTCGGCTGAAAAACTACCTCAAAGTCATGACGTTAGAGGCGCAGACCATCGCCCGCGCCTGCGGCAAGAACAACCTGCACAATCTGGAACCAGAGGATCTGTGCGCATTGACCCTTGAAGGGGCCGCCATGGCCGGGGTTCCGCTTGCAGGCACCAACTGGATACCGGGCCGCAACGGCTCTTTCTGAAGCGATACATAAAAAACGAACGGGGAGACTATCATGTCCAATGATCCGACCAAGGATCTGGCCGCCTGGGCCAAACAACGCGGTGTGAAATACTTCATGATCTCCTACACCGACCTGTTCGGGGGGCAGCGGGCCAAACTGGTTCCGACGCAGGCAATCAACGCTATGGTGGAGGAGGGTGCAGGCTTTGCCGGTTTCGCCACTTGGCTTGATCTGACCCCCGCCCACCCCGACCTGATGGCCGTTCCCGACCCGTCCTCCGCCATCCAACTGCCGTGGAAAAAGGATGTCGCTTGGGTCGCCGCGCGTGCCACGATGGAAGGCAAGCTGGTCGATCAGGCCCCGCGCAACGTGCTGGAACGTCTGGTGGGTGAGGCTGCGAAAGAGGGTTTGCGCGTCAAGACCGGGGTGGAGCCGGAGTTTTTCCTTCTCAACCCAGAAGGCACCCAGATCTCTGACCCCTACGACACCGCCGAAAAGCCCTGCTACGACCAGCAAGCCGTGATGCGCCGCTACGATGTCATCGCCGAAGCCTGCGATTACATGCTGGAACTGGGGTGGGAGGCCTACCAGAACGATCACGAGGATGCCGTTGGCCAGTTCGAGATGAACTGGAAATACGACGACGCTTTGCAGACCGCCGACAAACACAGCTTCTTCAAATTCATGATGAAGTCGGTCGCCGAAAAGCACGGCTACCGCGCCACCTTCATGCCCAAACCGTTCAAAGGCCTGACGGGTTCCGGCTGCCACGCCCATATCTCGGTCTGGACTCTCGACGGCAAATCCAACGCCTTTTCAGACCCTTCCAAGGAATTATCCCTGTCCGACAAAGGCCGCACCTTCCTTGGTGGCATCATGAAACACGCCTCCGCCCTCGCCGCGATCTGCAACCCCACCGTCAACAGCTACAAACGCATCAATGCGCCGCGCACCTCGTCGGGTGCCACCTGGGCCCCCAACACTGTCACATGGACTGGCAACAACCGCACCCACATGGTCCGTGTCCCCGGCCCCGGACGTTTCGAACTGCGCCTGCCGGACGGTGCGGCCAACCCCTACCTGCTGCAAGCCGTCATCATTGCCGCCGGTCTGGACGGTGTCAAAACCAACGCCGACCCCGGCCCGCGCTATGACATCGACATGTATCAAGACGGCCACACCGTGAAAGGCGCGCCGAAACTGCCGCTGAACCTGCTTGATGCCCTGCGCGCCTATGACATGGACACCACCCTGAAAGCCATGATGGGGACGGAATTCTCCACCGCCTTCATCAAGCTGAAAACCCGGGAGTGGAACAGCTACGCCTCGCACTTCTCAGCTTGGGAAAACGAAAACACGCTGGATATCTAGGCCGGCAATCGCTTACCCTTGCCTGACGGAACCGGACCCGCAAAGACGCGGGGTCTGTGAGGAGAGAGTTCTGCGATGAGCCTGCCAAGTCCGAAAGTGGATGCCTACTTTGCCCGGCTGAAAAGATGGCACGCCGAGATGGAGCGGTTGCGGGCGCTCCTCCTTGATCTGCCCCTGACGGAAACTTTGAAATGGGGCGAGCCGTGTTATACGGCGCAAGGTAAAAACGTGGTTCTGATCCACGGTTTCAATGACTATTGCGCGCTTTTGTTCATGAAGGGCGCGTTGCTGGCTGACCCTGACGCCATCCTGATCCAGCAGACCGAAAACGTGCAATCTGCCCGGCAAATCCGCTTTACCGCTCTGGATCAGATCGTGGCGCAGGACCAGACATTGCGCGCTTTTGTGCTGCAAGCGATCGACATCGAAAAGTCCGGTGCCAAAGTTGAGATGACCAAAAGCCGTGACCTCACGTTTCCTGAAGAATTCATCGCCCGCCTCGAAAGTCACGCCGATCTGCGCGCCGCGTTCGAGGCGCTGACCCCGGGTCGCCAAAGGGGTTACAACCTTTATTTCTCGGGTGCCAAGCAATCCAAGACAAGGGCCGAGCGCGTTGAAAAATCCATCGCCAACATCCTCCAAGGCAAAGGGCTCGACGACTAAACCCTTTCAACATTCATAAATCTGGCACTGGGGGTTGGCCGGCGCCCCCCCAGCCAAGTCCGCCTGGCGCCCTGTTACATCACCGCGCCCATCGCCCATGGCACAAACTCGGCCCCGCCAAAGCCCAGTTCCTCCGATTTGGTGCGCTCTCCGGAGGCGACCTTCAGGAACAGTTCGAAAATCTCGCGCCCCTTCGCCTCAAGGCTGACGCCTTCGGTGATGATATCGCCGCAGTTCACGTCCATATCCTCGGACATCCGGTCATACATGTCTTGATTGGTCGCGAGCTTGATGCAGGGCGTGGGTTTGTACCCCGAGACCGAGCCGCGCCCGGTGGTGAAGGCGATCAGGTTTGACCCTGACGCGATCTGTCCGGTGACAGAGCAGGGATCATAGCCGGGGCTGTCCATGTAGACAAAGCCGCGTTCGGTGACCGGCTCGGCAAACTTGTAAACCTGGGTCAGCGGCGCTGTGCCACCCTTTGCGACCGCCCCCAACGACTTCTCCAAGATCGTGGTCAGCCCGCCTTTCTTGTTGCCGGGAGAGGGGTTGTTGTCCATCTCGCCCCCCAGACGGGCGGTATAATCCTCCCACCATTTGATCCGCTCGACGATCTTTTCGCCAACCTCACGTGACACCGCACGCCGTGTCAGCAGATGCTCTGCCCCGTAAATCTCGGGGGTTTCCGACAGGATCGTGGTGCCGCCATGCGCCACCAGCAAGTCCGACGCAGCCCCAAGGGCCGGGTTGGCGGTGATGCCGGAATAGCCGTCAGAGCCGCCGCATTGCATACCGACCATCAGATGTTCCAGCCCGGCAGGCTCTCGCTTGTGTTCATTGGCCATCACGGCCATTTCCTTCAACACCGCAATCCCCCGGTCCACCGTCTTGCGCGTCCCGCCAGTCTGCTGGATCGTCATGTAGCGGAAGTTACCATCGGTCCGCATCCGCCCGGCGCCGACCAGATCGGCGATCTGCAACACTTCACAGCCCAGACCCACCAGCAAAATTCCGCCAAAGTTCGGGTTTTTGGCATAGCCTTGCAGGGTGCGGAACAGGGTGGCGTAGCCTTCATCCTTGCCCGACATGCCACAGCCGGTGCCATGGGTGATCGCCACCACACCGTCGATATTGGGGAAATCGTTCAGCCAGCCGTCACGCTCCACCGCTTCGGCGATGAATTTGGCGACCGACCCGGAACAGTTGACCGAGGTCAAAATCCCCAGATAATTCCGCGTGCCGTATTTTCCATCCGCCCGTGGATAGCCCATGAAGGTGCGTTTTTGGGTGACCAATGGCTGCGGGTTGGCCTCGGACGCAAAGGCGTAGTCGGTGCTGTGCGCGCCCATGCCAAGGTTGTGGGTGTGGATATGCTCACCCACGCCAATCGGCTTGGTCGAATTGCCGATGATCTGACCATAGCGGATCACCTGCGCGCCTTCGGCAATTGCACTGGTGGCGATCTTGTGGCCGCGCGGAATGGCATGGGGCAGGGGGTCTGCCAGCCCGTCCACCACACTGCCCGCACTCAGGTCTTTCAGCGCGATGATGACGTTGTCGGCAGGATGCAGGCGGATGACAGCGGCGACGTTCGGGATATTCATGGGCTTGAATGCCTTCTCTCAGTGTGGGTGCGGGCGATGGTCGGCAGGTCGTTGGGTCGTTGTCTGGGCAGTTGACAGCCACGATGCAGTTGACAGCCACGATGCCCCAGCTAACATGTTAGTATGCTACATGGTGACGATATGCCAGTTCAACAGGCCGCAATAGAGGTACAATTGCCGCCGCGCAGACCCTTGCGCCCGTTGGAGGGGTTTCAGGGCTCTTTGGCGCAACGGGTCTATGCGTCATTGCGCGAAGCGATCTTGTCGATGTCTTTCAGCCCCGGCGACATCATCCGCAAGCCAGAGATTTGTGAGGCTTTGGGTGTCTCGCGCTCTCCGGTCTCCGAAGCGGTGGCGCGGCTTGCGGTGGAACATCTGGTCCGCGTGGTGCCGCAGGCCGGAACCTATGTGGCACGCTTTTCTCTGGAGGAAATCCGTGAGGGGGCGTTCCTGCGCGAGGCGCTTGAACTTGCGGCGGTCGAACGCGTGGCGCTGGATATCACCGAGGATCAGTTGGTCCAGCTGCGCCGCAACCTGCGTCTGCAACAGGCGCTGGTCGAGGATATGGATTTCACCGGCTTTTACCAGACTGACGCCGCCATGCACGAATTGATCCTGTCCTTTACCGGCTTTCGACGAATGGCTGTCTTGGCCGACACGTCCTGGGTTCATGTCAACCGCGCAAGGCTACTGATCTTGCCCGCGCCGGGGCGCGTGCAGGCCACGATGGCCGAACATCAGGCCATCTTTGCCGCGATTGAGCGGCGTGATCCCTTGGCTGCCCGCGAAGCGACCCGCTTGCATCTGGGCAAATTGCTTGGCTTTCTGGAGCCCTTGGCGCAATCGCGTCCCGACCTTTTTGAACCTGACTAGGACCCCATGATTCCCAACAAACCCCGATACGCCGCCCGGCTGAACGCTTTCAAACTGGGGCTGATCAAACCCACAGTCGCCGACCTGATCGCGCGGATCGCAGAAGTGCCGGGGATCGACGCCGCCGACCTGAACTTTCCGGACCATTTCGAGGGGTACACGCCCGCTGACCTGTCGCACATCATGTCAGACCACGGCATTGCGCTGAACGGTGTGGCGATGCGCTATTACACCGACCCGGGGTTTCGTTTGGGCGCTTTCACCAACCCTGACAGGACGGTCCGGGCAGCCGCGGTCGACATCACCAGACGCGGCCTTGATGCCTTGGCCGCGATGGGAGGCCACGTGATGACGCTGTGGATGGGGCAAGACGGCGTCGATTACGCCTTTCAAGGCAATTACGAACGGATGTGGGAGGATACGTTGGCCTGTCTGGCGCAGGTTTGTGACCACAACCCTGCGCTTGATATCGCGTTGGAATACAAGCCCAACGAGCCTCGGGCGTTCTCTCTGATGCCCGACATTTCGACCAACCTGCTGGCGCTGAAGGAATTGGGGCGCAAGAATACCGGCATCACGCTGGATTTCTGCCATCTGTTGTTTGCCGGTGAGATCCCGGCGCAATCGGCACAACTGGCCGGGCGGCACTCCCGGATTTTGGGGGTTCACCTGAATGACGGCTACGGCAAACGCGATGACGGATTGATGGTCGGATCGGTCCACCCGATGCAAACGCTGGAGCTGTTTGTGGAGCTTGACCGCCAAGCCTATGACGGTGTTATCTATTTTGACACGTTCCCCGACCACTCCGGCCTTGATCCGGTGGCAGAGGCTGCGGCCAATGTTGAAATGTCGGACCGCCTGCGTGCAACCGCCAAACGTCTGGCCGCCGATCTGGCACTGATCAAAGCCACCGATGCGCAGGATGCGGCTGCAGCCTTCCGCGCCGTTTCGGCGCAGCTTTATCGCTGAGCCGGATTGGCAGGATGAGAGAAGCACCTTTTGTCTGCCATCGGATTGCTGGCCCCGGCTGACTGATCTCGGTAAACTGGCGTTTGATAAGGGGGCCCGGACAACTGGTGTCTGAAAGCTGGCACTGGACGTCCGGCCGCTGTCAAAAGGCGGGGAGGCGACCCTCCCCGCACCCCTCCAGCGGCGTTTGGCAGGTCGATGTCAGGCCACCAGCCCATAGAACGTTTGAGCAGTGCCGCCATAGATGCGCTTTTTGTCGGCAAGGGGCAGGTGGCCGGTCAGCCGATGTGCGGCATTCAGCCAGCCGTCATATTCCGCCCGCAACCGGCACACCGGCCAGTCAGAACCCCACATGATGCGATCCGGGCCGAAAACCTTCAGGATATGGTCGACATAGGGGCGCAAGGTTTCGACGGACCAATCCGGCTCGGCCTCAGTGATCAGGGCGGAGAATTTGACGAAAGCGCCGGTTTCGCCCGCCAGCCGCGCCATGCCTTCAGCCCAGAGGTCAAACCTTTCCGGGTTGCGGATCTGCGGCTTCATGCAGTGGTCAATCACCGTGCGCAGGTTTGGGTGGCGCTTGAGCAGGGTCAGAAAGTTCGCCAGATGGCGCGGAAAGCCAAGCGCGTCAAAGGTCAGGTCAAGGTCAGCCAGCGCGGCATAGCCCCATTGCACATCGTCGCGTAGCATCCAATTGTCGTCAGCGATGTCCTGAATCATCGGGCGCACGCCCTTGAACTTCGGATGACCCTTCAACCGCGCCAACACTTTCACATCCGAGGCCACCTCAAAATCCACCCAGCCGACCACGCCCTTGATGAAATCCGAGGCATCGGCCAGACCCAGCATATATTCCGTTTCGGCCACGGTAGCTGCGGCCTGCACCAGAACGGTGCCGTCGATCTGGTGGCGGACAAGAGTGACCACCAGATCACCGGGCCGATAGACTCGGTCCAGGATCGGATCGCCCTTCGGCATCCAGTCATAATCGCCGCGTGCGGGGTTCCAGAAATGCTGGTGGCTGTCGATGATCATCAATCAATCTCCTGTCGGCGCATCCGGGTGGATCAGATTTTCGGCTTTCATCGCAGCCCAGAGGGCAGGCGGGATCAGCGCTGCGGAGGCGCGGGCATTGGCTTCTACCTCGGCCACGCCCTGCGCGCCCGGGATGACGGACAAAACGGCAGGGTGCAACAAGGGGAACTGAAAGGCCGCATCCACCAGCCTTACATCGTAAGCGGCACAGACGGCCTCGATCTTCGCCACCTTTGCCAGCACCCAATCCGGTGCCGGATTGTAGTTGTAATAGGCCCCCGGCCGCGCCCCGGTGGCCAGAATGCCGGAGTTATAGGGCCCGCCGATCACCAGCCCCACGCCGCGCTGCACACAGAGCGGCAAAAAGCTTTGCAAGGCCTCCTGCTCCAGCAAAGTATAGCGACCGGCGAGCAGGAAGATGTCGAAATCGCCCCGTTCCACCAGCCATTGCGCCGGTTGCCACTCGTTGATCCCGGCGCCAAAGGCCCGGATAACCCCTTGATCCCGAAGGGCTATGAGCGCGCGGTAGCCGCCGTCCATGAACTCTGCCAGCCGGACGTGCATCGCCTCGGCGCTGCCATGGGTGAAGATGTCCAGATCATGCGCATAAAGCAGGTCAATCCGGTCCAAGCCGGTCCGTTCCAGCGAAAACTCCACCGAACGCATCACGCCGTCATAGGAGTAGTCAAAGATTTCCCGGCGGTTTGGCACATCGAACCATTTGCCGACCCCATCACGCACCTCGCCCGGACGCGTGGGCCTGAGAAGCCGCCCGACTTTGGAGGAGACCACAAAGCCGGACCTGCCCTGCAAGGCCCGGTTAAGCCGTGTTTCTGCCTGACCCAGACCATAAAGCGGCGCTGTGTCGAAATACCTGACCCCAAGCTCCCACGCGCGGGTCAATGTGGCCTGCGCGTCATCCGCCGGAACCGGGCGATACAACCCGCCGAGTGGTGCCGTGCCCATGCCAAGCTCGGTAAAGGTCAACGACCCTTTGCCAAGCCGATCCCAGGTTCGCGTCTTCACAAGGTTGGTCTTCATTGCATATCCTTTGGCAAGATGGCTAACATGTTAGTATGATTCATGCGGCAAGGGCACCCTTTTGGTGAAGGTGAGGGGAAGAAATGAACAACTTCAAAAAGGTGTTCGGCGATACCAAGCCGGTGATCGCCATGGTTCATTTCGGTGCGTTGCCGGGCAGCCCGCTGTACGACGCCACCTCTGGCCTGGCCGGACTGTTCGCTGCGGCACAGGCTGATCTGCGCGCCTTGCAAGCGGCGGGTTTTGACGCAGTGATGTTTGGCAACGAAAACGACCGGCCCTATGAGTTTGTCGTCGACACCGCCTCGACCGCCACGATGGCCTCGTTGATCGGCACGCTGAAATCAGAGATCACCGTGCCGTTCGGCGTCAACGTGCTGTGGGATCCGATGGCCACGGTGGCACTTGCCGCGGCCACCGGTGCAGCCTTTGTGCGAGAGATTTTCACGGGCACTTATGCCAGCGACATGGGGTCGTGGACGCCCAATGCCGGGGCGGCGCTGCGGTATCGCAGCCGGTTGGCCCGGCCTGATCTGGCGATGCTGTATAACATAAGTGCCGAGTTTGCCGACAGCCTTGACCGCCGGTCCTTGCCTGACCGGGCGCGTTCGGCGGTGTTCTCGTCCATCCCCGATGCCGTGCTGGTCTCTGGCATCATCACCGGCGAAGCTGCCGCAATGACCGATCTTGAAAGCGTCAAGCGGGTCTTGCCCGATACCCCGGTTCTGGCCAACACCGGGATCAAACACGACACTGTGGGCGATGTGCTGCGGGTGGCGGATGGCTGTGTGGTAGGCTCGGCCCTGAAATACGATGGCCACACCTGGAACGCAGTTGATCCCGACCGGGCGCAAGACTTCATGGCACGTGCCCGCGCGGCCAGAGGCGGCAGGTGAAGGCCCGTCTGCGGCAGGATTTGAAGGCGCTGATGCTGATCCCCGGCCTGTCCGGGCATGAAGAGCGGGTGGCTGCATGGTTGCGTCTGCGCCTTGACGCTTTGGGATTGGCCCACCGCACCGACCGGCTGGGCAATCTGACAGCCACCATCCCGGGCGACCCCACCAAGCCCGTCGTCATGGTTTTTACCCATATGGACCAGCTTGGGTTCTTTGTGCGCAAGGTTGAGGCCGATGGCCTGATCCGCGTCGAACGGATGGGTGGCGTGTCTGAACGCGCAATGGCTGCGCAAGAGGTGACCCTGTGCGGCGCGCTTGGCGATGCGTCGGGCATCATCATGACCAAAGCCCATCACGCCACCACACCAGAGGAAAAGTACAAGGTCCTGACCGCGCCGGAGATCAGGATTGACACCGGCCACGGCTCCAAAGCGGCGGTGGAGGCGGCCGGTATCAGGATCGGCACGCCGGTGGTTTATGCCGGACGGGTGATCGAGCTTGCGGGTGACCGGATTGCCGGAACTTCGGTCGATGACCGGGCTGGCTGCGCGGTTTTGCTGGAACTGGCGCGGGTCAGGGCCGGGGTGTCAGGGCCAACCACACACCTCGTCTGGTCGGTGCAAGAGGAGTTCAATCTGCGTGGTGCCGTGGTTGCCGCGCAAAACCTGGCACCCGATATCGCCATCCAGATCGACCTGATGCTGGCCACCGACACGCCCGACATGGCGGATAGGGGAGAGATGCAGATGGGCGGCGGCCCCGGCATCAGCCTCTATTCCTTTCACGGGCGTGGCACGCTGAACGGCGTCATCCCGCATCCCGCCCTGGTGCGCCTGATGGAGGATACGGCTGCGGCACTGTCGCTGCCATTGCAACGTTCCGCCCAGGTGGGTGTGCTGACCGACCTGTCTTACGTGCAGCTTTTGGGCGATGGGGTCGCGGCCATCGACGTGGGTTTTGCGATGCGCCACTCGCATTCCCCGGTGGAGTGTTGCGATCTGGGCGATCTTGCCGGGCTTGTGCAGTTGCTGGACGGCGCCTTGACCCGAATTCCCGCCGGAATGAAACTGGAGCGTGACTGATGGCGCGTGGTCGAACCCTGACGCTTGGCATCGACATTGGCACCTTCGAATCCAAGGGCGTTCTGGTCGATGAAACCGGGCATATTGTGGCCCAGGCTTTCCGTCCGCATCAGATGATTGTGCCGCAGGCCGGTTGGGCCGAACATCGGGCCGAGATGGATTGGTGGGGCGATTTCGTCTTCATTGCCAAGCTGTTGCTGGCGGACTCTCACGTAAAACCTGAAGAGATCAAGGCCATCGCCGCCTCTGCCATCGGGCCTTGCATGCTGCCCTTGGATGGGGCTGGCACGCCTGTGATGAACGGTGTGCTTTACGGCGTTGACACCCGCGCTGCCGAGGAAATCACCCTTTTGAACCGCGATATCGGGGCCGATACCATCCTTGCGCGCTGTGGCAATGCGTTGACCTCTCAATCGGTCGGCCCCAAGATCCTTTGGCTGCGCAGGCAGCGTGCTGACCTTTGGGCGAAAACCGCAAAGATCGTCACCGCGACCACCTATCTGACCTGGAAGCTGACCGGTCGCTACGTGATCGACCACTACACCGCCGCCAATTTCTCACCGCTATACGACATCGCCAAACTGAACTGGTGCTTTGATCTGGCCGAGATTTGCCCACCTGCGATGCTGCCTGATCTGATGTGGTCGGGCGAGATTGCGGGCCATATCACCGCCGAGGCCGCCAGTGCGACGGGCCTTGCGATGGGCACCCCCGTCACCTGCGGCACGATTGATGCGGCGGCAGAGGCGGTATCAGTGGGCGTGGCCGCGCCGGGCGACATGATGATGATGTACGGCTCCACCATCTTCATCATCGAAATCGCCGCGCGCCGACTGACCGACCCGCGTCTGTGGCATGCGCCGTGGCTGGTTCCCGGCCAGCATGCAGCGATGGCGGGGCTTGCAACCTCTGGCACGCTGACCCACTGGCTGCGCGACACCTTCGCGCGCGATTTGCCCAAAGACAGTGCTTTTGCCACCCTGACGGCAGAGGCTGACGCTTCGCCGCCGGGTGCCAAGGGACTGATCTGCTTGCCGTATTTCTCGGGTGAGCGCACGCCGCTCCATGATGCCCAAGCCAAAGGGGCCTTCTTTGGCCTGAACCTGACCCATGACAGGGGCGATCTGTATCGGGCAGCACTTGAAGGCATTGCCTCTGCCACCCGTCACATCACCGACACCTATGTTGAGGCCGGAAGTCCGCCGAAACGGGTTCTGGCCGTCGGCGGCGGCACGAAAAACCGGCCTTGGATGCAGGCGACCTCGGACTTGACCGGCCTTGACCAAGCGGTCTGCCGGATCATCACCGGGGCCAGCTATGGCGACGCTTACCTTGCTGCACTGGCGACTGGTCTGGCCCAACCCGGCGATATCGCCAAATGGAACCCGGTGGACACCACGGTCCAAGCCACCGCTCACCCGGCCTATGCCAAGCAATACCCGATTTTCCGCAGGCTGTATGAACAAACCAAACACCTGATGGCCGAGTTGTCATGAGGTATGAACGCCTGACCCCTCACCACCTGCGGGCAGCAATTGCCGCCAACACGCCGCTGGTGATGGCGATTGGGGTGCAAGAATATCATGGCGAACATCTGCCGCTTGGCGTTGACCTGTTGGCTGTCACCTGCTGCCTTGACCGGCTGGACGCCGAGGCCCCGCAAAGCCTGATCATTCTGCCCCCCTTTGCTTACGGTGCCGCCAGCCATGCCGTTGCAGGCCCCTTGTCCGGCAGCTTGCATGTCGACGCGCAAAGCTTTCTGCCGATGACACAGGCGCTGTTTGCGGCGCTGTTGAAAGTCGGCTTCCGCAACATCCACGGCATCATCCACCACCAGACCGAAAACTTTGCCCAAGGCATGCCCACGGACCTTGCCTTCCGCCTCGCCGCCCGTCAGGCGGTCTTCGCCCATCTGGAGGCGACGAACGGCGAAGGCTGGTGGGGCGCACCGGGCATGGACACCTACTACCTTGGCCATGCCGAGGGCGAAAACCCGTTCAACTGGATCTCCATCCATCCGCTGATGCCGCCCGAGGTGACCGACCACTTCCCCTTTGACCACGCAGGAGAGGGCGAAACCGCGTTGATGCTGGCCTTGGCACCGGAGACAGTTGACCTTGCCCGTATGGCCGAAAACACGACTTGGTATACCCAAACGGCCCCTAAG
Source organism: Rhodobacterales bacterium (assembly GCA_038231395.1). GTDB lineage: Bacteria > Pseudomonadota > Alphaproteobacteria > Rhodobacterales > Rhodobacteraceae > Stagnihabitans. Next base: position 73,763 of record JBBRLL010000010.1, on the reverse strand, counting down.
GCCACCAAGGCGCAGGGCGAGGCCGGCGTCGAAATTATCCTCAAGCACCTTAAAGGCCTCTTCAACCTCTGACCTTTTCATCGGTTTCCAAATTTCCCACTGGGAGTCCGGAGAGTGTGAAACCCTTCGAGGTCGGGCAGGGGGGATCAGTTTGCGTCAGACAGGCGGCAGGCTGACCACACCCTTTTTAAGAATGAAGCAGCCGTAGGGGCCGGAATCAGAGGTGCGGATGATGGCAAATGCGCGTTTTGCCGTTGCGTAAAACTCAAAGCGTTCCAAGGGGTTCAGGACAATCGCTCGCCCTTCTTTGCGCGAACATACTTGCTGCATCTGGGTGAACAGGGGGAACAGCTTGTCCGGGTCACCCACCACCTGCATCCGGGAAACCGGGGCGGGAACGAAGGTGTCCAGCGGCAGCAGGCTCAAGATCGCTTCGGCCGCCGTCAACAGGTTGCAGCCAGCCATGTCGACCAGCTTGCCATAAGCGGTGTCTTTGGCGATGGCTGCGGCGGGATGGTTCACATCGCAGATCACCAGATCATCGCCATGCCCCATCAGCATCAGAACATGCACGATCTCGGCGCTGAGGCGTTGATCAATGCCCTTCAACATGCGGCAAATCCACAAATTATCTGCGAAAATTTTAACCAACGAATTTCCTGCGAAAATTCATACGTACTCTGCAATTGAATTTTCGCGGAAAATTCGTCCGATTGATTTTTCGCAGAAAAATCGCGGCTCACTTCACCGCTCCCGCCGCCATCCCTTTGATGATGAACCGCTCCAAGCCAATCCCAATGATGATCAGCGGCAGAATGGCTGCAAAGGACAAAGCCGCCATCGACCACCAACTTATGCCTTGCGACCCGGTCTGGCTTGCCACCATCACCGGCAAAGTGTTGGCGTAGGTTGACGTCAAGAGGGCTGCGAAGAAATACTCGTTCCAGGTCAGCACCAAAGACAGGATCAGGGCCGCCACCATACCGGGTAGAGCTATGGGCAGGATGATCGTCAGGTAGGCCCCCCATATCGTCTGGCCATCGACCAAGGCGGCCTCTTCCAACTCGGTCGGGATGCCGGCAAACTGGTCGCGCATGATCCAGATGACGATCGGCAGCACCGAAAGGGTATACAAAACGATCAGGCCGACCTGAGTGTCCAGCAGCGCCAGTTCTTTGTAAAGCACCAGAAACGGCAGCGCCAGAACCACCGGCGGCAGGATCAACTGGCTGAGGAAGAAAAAGGATATGTCTGCGTTCTTCATCCACAAGAACTTGTAGCTGAACCGGCTGAGCCCATAGGCGGCAAGGCTGCCCAAAGCCACCGCCAAAACCGACGAGGTGACCGAAATCACCACGGAGTTGTAGAAGCGTCGCAGGAACTCGCCCCGTACGGTGGATGGTTGGCCAATGGTGTCGGGCGACAGGCCCAAAGACTTCCACCCCAGCCATTTCGGTTGAAAATCCCAAAATGGCACCAATGAGCCCTTCATGACGTCCGGCGCCATTTTGAACGAGGTCGACAGTGTCCAATAGATCGGGAACAGCGCGATGAAGGCCCAGAAGATCAAGAGGCCATAGATCAAAACCCGTCCGCTCCACCATTTTGCGCGGTAGCTTCGGTCGGTGGCACTGTCGCGGAATATCTGGCTGCTCGGGTCGGGACCGACTTGGCCCGATCCGACTTGGCCCGATCCGACTTGGCCCGATCCGACTTGGCCCGATCCAACTTGGCTCGATCCAATCTGGCTTTGTGCGGTCATCTCAGTAACTCGATTTCATATAGCGGTCAGCGGCTTTCATCAGCACGGTCATCACGACAATGATGATCAAGAGATAGAACATCGCCAATAAGGTGCCATACCCCACGTTCGACCGGTCACGATACTCCCGGAAGATGAAGCTGGTGACGGTATCGGTGGCACCGCCCGGCCCGCCCGAAGTGACGTTGATCACGATATCCGCCAGTTTGAGTTTAAAGATCAGGCGGATCAGAACCGCGGTGATCGAAACTGGCAGCATCAGGGGGAAGGTCACCTCCCAAAACGCCCGCCAACCGGTCGCACCGTCAACCCGCGCGGCCTCTTGCAACTCTTTGGGGATGGCCTGCAACCCGGCCAAAATCATGATCATCATGAAGGGAATGAAGGTCCAGGCATCCATCAGCATGATGGTGGTCTTGGCGATGCCGGGTGTCGAAAAGAACGAAGGATTGGCCCATCCCAGATGTTTCATCAGGGTGGAGATCGGGCCAAACCGGCCCTCCATCATCGACTTGCCAATCATCCAGCTGACCGCGACCGGTGACAACATCAGGGGCATCAGGAACGCCACGCGGAAAAACTTCCGTCCGCGAATTTCGGCATTCAGCATCAGGGCCAAGGCGAAGGCCACCACATATTCGGGCAGGATCGCCAGAACATACCAGATCATGTTGGTCAGCGCGTTCCAATAGAACGGGTCGTGCCACATCTGCACCACGTTATCAAAGCCGTTGAACTGCCTGCCATCCGGGTTTGACAGGTTCCAGTTGGAAAACGCAATCAACAGGCCGAACAGCAAGGGAAATACGGTCATCGAGACGACGAACAACGCGGCCGGCAACACGAACAGGATGCGTTTGCCCTGCTCTCCCTTGATCAGCACCTGACCCCAGCACAGACAGATGGCATAAAACACGTAAGCGTACAACGTCGGGCGCCACGTCTCGAAGCCAAAGGCATAGCCGCCCCAGGTTTGCAAAACCTGCGCGAATGCTACCAGTGCCAGCACGCCGACCGAGCCCCAGACCAACGCCAGCCCAAAGCCGCGCCGGGCCGGGGTGATGTTGTCGGTCGCTACGACGTGAAGAAGATCGCCTTCGCTCAAGGTGCTGCCCCAGCATTTTTGGTCAAAAGAGGGTGCGCCATCACAGCGCACCCGGTTTGGTATCAGGTAGGATGGGCAATCTGCCCATCTTTGGGCAAATCACATGCCCAAAGAAGCTTTATACAGCTTGATCTGGCTGTCGCGGCCGATCTGGTCGGTGATCTTCTCCCAGGCTGCCGCAATCGCGTCGGCCGTTTCCTGCGCCGATTTGTATTTGCCGGCATAACCTTTGGCCAGTTCGTCCTCGGCCACCGAATAGTACTGGAAGATGCCGGGAATACGCGGTTCGATCGCGGCGTTCGGGTGGTTGTAGCTGTCGCCCTGCGAGCCAAGGTAGTCGGCGATATAGGCCTTGTCGTAACCTGCCGCTGCCCATTCGTCGTAGTTGAAGTGGCTGTTGCGGTAGGGCTGGAAGCCCGACGGGTAAGCGGTGGTCCACAGCGACAGGTCTTTGCCGCCGATATGGGCCGCTGCCGACCATGCGGCCTTGCGTTTCTTTTCGTCCTTCGACACGCGGCTGGTCACATAGACGCCCCAGCCAAGGTAGGCCATGTTCGGCGCAAAGTTCGGCGTCGCCGGGGTTTCCCAGGCTTTGGTGGTCGGGTTATAGACCTTGTCAGCGCCGGGGTTGATCGAGAATCCGACGACATCGCCCACGACAGAGGTGTCAGAGGTTTTGGCGCTGGAACCCACGTCGCCCCACCAGCAGATGCCCGAACCCGTGCCTGCGAGGAATTGCTGGAACGCCGTTGTGCCAGGGTCGGCGTTGATCTGGTCGGCTGGCAGGTTCGGGATGTTGTCCATAACGTCCTGAATGGCCTGCACCCAACCCGGGTTGTTGACCATCGGCTTCATGGTGTCCGGCTCGAACAACCAGGCCGGGTTGCCGGGGTATTTGACGTAAGCGGTGGCGCGGTCTTCCAGGAAGTAGAAGCCGAAACCACCCCAACCCTTCAGCGGATCCAGGAAGCCCACGGCGTCCTGACCGGTCAGCGGGTCTTTCTGGCCCTTGACGGCCTTGGAATAGGCGTTGACCTGTGCCCATGTGGTCGGCGCGTCTTTCATGCCCGAGATCTTGCCGTCGCCGAAATAGTCCTTGCGATAGGCAAACGTGTGGCAGTCACCGTCGATATTGACCCGGTAGGTCTTGCCGGCCCAGGTGCCGACCGGCGGTTTGAGATAGCTCACGTAGTCTTCGACATCGATCTGCTTTTTGACCCAATCCGGCATCTCGTCCAGCAGGCCTTTGCCAGCCGTGTCGCCTTCGAAGGGAGCGCCCATTTCGATGATGTCAAAGTCAACCGTGCCGGTGGCAATCGATTGCTGCAGACGCGGGTTGTAGTCGGCCTGAGCGAGGTCAATCCAGCTGATCTTCGCGCCCGTGTACTTCTCCCAAGACGCAAGGAAACCGCGGAACAGGAAGTTGTGCAGGTTCTGGTTGTTCAGACCCATGAAGGTCAGTTCAACCCCGGCAAATTCGCCTTCCTTGACGTTCTCTTTCGTTGGCCCGAGGCAAAGTTCGCCGATTTTCTGCCAATCCGCATCGGTGGGTGAGCCTTTGCCCACACCCGGGATCGCAAGGATTTTCTGGCGCAGCGCATCATCGGCCATGGCGGGCGTCGCAAAGCTGGTCAGCCCGCCCGCCATCGACAAAGCGCCAACCGCAGCCGCACCTTTCAGCACGCCACGCCGGCTCATCCCATGTTGGACAAGGTATTCGTAGTGTCCGACTTTCATTCGTTCCTCCGCATTGGTTCTGCCTTCACCGGCAAGTTCTGATCTCTCAAAGCCCGACGCCTGGGTGGCGTTCTTCATGGCTTTCAACAGCATCGGTTCGGACTCAGCCGAACCCGCCCAGCATTCCCTTGGGTCAGCCGCCAAGTCAAGCATCTAACATGTTAGTATGTTCAGATGGATGGACAGCGCCGTTGGGCTGGGGTACGCCTTTCTTCTGCCCGGGTGACGGCGCGGGGGTTTGTTTGTCGTTCGGGAGGAAAGATGGCCGAGGTCAAAATCCGTGATCTGACGAAATCCTATGGCGCGATGCAGGTCGTGCATGGGGTCAACGTTGATATTCAGGACGGCCAGTTTGTCGTGCTGGTCGGGCCTTCAGGCTGCGGGAAATCTACTCTTCTGCGCATGATCGCCGGGCTGGAGGGGATTTCCGGCGGCACCATCTCGATCGGCGACCGGGTGGTGAACAATCTGCCACCGGCGCAGCGCGACATTGCGATGGTGTTTCAGAACTACGCTTTGTATCCCCACAAGACGGTCGGGGCCAATATGGGCTTCCCGCTGAAGATGGCGCGGATGGCCAGGGCCGAGATTGACCGCCGCGTGGGCCGTGCCGCCGATATCCTTGGTCTGCAACCCTATCTGGACCGCTTTCCCCGCGCCTTGTCGGGCGGCCAGCGGCAGCGCGTTGCCATGGGGCGGGCAATTGTGCGCGACCCGCAGGTGTTTTTGTTTGACGAGCCGCTGTCCAACCTTGACGCCAAACTGCGCGTCCAGATGCGTGCCGAAATCCGTGAGCTTCATCAAAGGCTTGGGACCACCACGGTCTATGTCACGCACGACCAGATCGAGGCGATGACCATGGCCGACCGCATCGTGGTGATGCGCGATGGCCGCATCAGTCAGGTCGGAGCACCCTTGGAATTGTATGACCATCCGGTGAATACTTTCGTGGCTGGCTTCATCGGCTCTCCTTCGATGAACCTGTTCAACGGTGTGGTCAGCCAGGGCCGGTTCGTGGCGCCCGGAGTTGATTTTCCTTTGCCGGATACCCGTTTGACCGAGGGTGCGAAAATAACCTACGGCGTCAGGCCAGAGCATCTTACCCTGTCAGATATGGGCCAGCCGGTGAGTGTGGTGGTTGTCGAACCGACCGGCGCGGAAATTCACCTGATTGTCCGGCCAGCCGATAGAAACGGCGACCACCATAGTGCGGAAACCGAACTCACTATTGTCGTGCGCGAGCGTCAAGCCTTCCAGCCCGGCCAGACCCTGCATATCACACCGATGCCCGGCATGATCCACCTGTTTGACGAAGCTGGGGCCCGCATCGAATGACCCGCACCATCCTGTGTTTTGGTGACAGCAACACCCATGGCACCATCCCGATGCCCAATATCGACGCTTCTGGCCGCCACGGGCCTGAAGCGCGCTGGCCTGCGGTCATGGGCCACGCGCTTGGTGCTGGCTTTGCGGTGATCGCAGAGGGTCATCCGGGCCGCACCACCGTGCATGATGACCCGATTGAAGGCAAAAACCGCAACGGCACCCGCGTCCTTGCCGCCCTCTTGGAAAGCCACCTGCCGCTTGACCTTGTAATCATCAAACTTGGCACCAATGACCTGAAATACCGCTTCCATCTGAACGCCAATGACGTGGCATTCGGTGTCGGTGTGCTGATTGACATTGTGCGCGCCTCCAACGCCGGACCGCAAGGCTCGGCCCCCAAAGTGATCATCGTAGCCCCGCCGCCGATCATCGAGGTCGGTGATCTGGGCCTGATCTTTGCGGGCGGTGCGGCGACCTCCCATGGGCTCGCCACGGCTTTCACCAGACTTGCCACCCGTTTCAATGTGCCGATGGTTGACGCAGGCCGCCTGATCGCCGTGTCTCCCGTTGACGGCATTCACTACGATGCCGCAGCGCAGGTTGCCTTGGGGCTTGCCTTGGCAGACGCGGTGCGCGACCATCTTGCCTGACGCATGTCCGGCAGCGGGTTTGCCGGATGACGTGCAAAGACCCTGCGGGAGGACCCCATGCTGAAAAATCTCGACAACCGGCTGAACGCTGAAGTGCTGTACGCCCTGCGCGCCATGGGCCACGGCGACACGCTGGTGATTGCCGACACCAACTTCCCGTCCGACGCCATCGCCCGCCAGACTGTGTTGGGTGAACTGCTGCGGATGGACAACCTGACCTGCGCCGAGGTGGTGGAGGCGGTGCTGTCAGTCCTGCCGCTGGACACGTTTGTCGATGACTTCGCGGGCCGGATGGAAGTTGTCGGCCACCCGGAGCGGATTGAACCTGTGCAAGCCGAGGTTCAGGCCAAGATTGACAAGGCAGAGGGCCGTCCGCGCCCGATGATCTCCATCGAACGGTTTGACTTCTATGACCGCGCGAAAGAGGCTTATGCTGTCATCCAGACCGGTGAGCGGCGCTTTTACGGCTGCTTCATCCTGCGCAAGGGTGTGATCCCGCCGGAAACCGTGGCTTCGGTGCATTGATGGCAAGCGGGTCGAGAAAGGGTGATTTGATGGCATTAAAACGGGTCAGAATCTGGGGAAGACTTTGATGGCCGGTTCCATGAACAATCGCGTTGTCATCCTTGGCGTTTTCGTCGCCGACACCGCCTACCGGGCCACGCGTCAACCCAAGATGGGCGAGACGATCATGGGCAAAAGTTTCGTGCTGGGGCCGGGGGGCAAAGGCTCCAATCAAGCGGTGGCAGCGGCAATGGCCGGGGCAGATACGCATTTCATCAGCCGACTGGGGTGCGACCCGTTTGCCGATATGGCGCTGGCGACCTGGGGCAGGGCAGGGGTCCACCCGGCCATCACCCAGGACGCCAAAAGCTATACCGGGGCGGCTTATATCTTCATCGAGGATGGCACCGGCAACAACGCCATCATCATCTCACCGGGGGCTGCCGCTGAAATCTCCACCGCTGACATCGACGCCAATGCCGATCTGATCCGGTCCGCCAAGGTGTTCATCACACAGCTGGAACAGCCGATCCCGGTGGCGCTTTATGCCCTGCAAATGGCGCGCGCGGCAGGCGTGATCACCATCCTGAACCCGGCCCCTGCCGCAGCCCTTCCCGATGGGATGCTTGGCTATTGCGACTATGTCACCCCCAACGAGTCCGAAGCCGAGGCGCTGACGGGCCTGCCTGTCACCTCGGTTGCGGATGCCGAACGCGCAGCCAAGGCCCTGCTCGCCTTGGGCGCCGGTGCCGCCATCATCACCCTTGGTGACAAAGGCGCGCTCTTTCACGACGGCAAGCGCACCGTCCATGTGCCGACCTTCAAAGCCGGGCCGGTGGTGGAGACGACGGGCGCAGGCGATGCCTTCAACGGTGGTTTTGCCGCCGCATTGGCCGAGGGGCAAGACCCCATTGCCTCCGTCCGCTTCGGTTCTGCCACTGCAGGGATTTCGGTCACCCGCGCTGGCACCGCGCCCTCGATGCCATCGCGGGCGGAGATCGAGGCGCTGCTGAAACCCTGACCAGACCCAAACCATCTTCAAAACGGTTTCCACGCCGCTTTGGCACTGAACTTCACGGGTTTTTCGCGGGTTTTGTCGCCGAACGCGTTGATTCCCGACCTTTCACCGTCTAGGTCTGGGACATGATCACGCAGAAGATGAAATATGCGCTGAAGGCCCTGCTGACGATGGCAGATGAGGCTGCAAGGCCCGCCCCCGAGGCGTTGACGATCGAAGAGATCGCCAAACGCTCGGGCGCGCCCAAACGGTTTTTGGAGCATATCCTGCTGGAAATCCGCAATGCAGGGATCATCGCGTCGACCCGGGGCCGTTCGGGCGGCTATCAGCTGATCAAAGCGCCGGAAACCGTCTCGGTCTCGGAACTACTGCGGATGATCGACGGACCGATAGCGCCTTTGCCATGCTTGTCGCGCAGGGCCTATCAGCGCTGCGAGGATTGCAGCGATGAAGAAACCTGCCGGATCCGAAAAGTCTTTGCCGAGGTGTTCTGGTCCTACCTCGTGCTGATTGAAAGCCTGACGCTGGCCGATATTCAACGCTCCGCCGAAGTGCAGACCACGATGCTGGGCAAATAGCGCCAGCTTTCGGGGGCCGGGCTGCCAAACCGTTTTGAAAGGCGAAGTGGCATCTGCCATCTCTTAGTTTTAGTTGCCGATCCTTTCGACCGGTTTCGGACCAAAGATGGGCAAATTGCCCATCCTACTCTGGGTCAGGCGGGTATTCAGGCCGTAAGCTGGGCGTCGCGCCGTCGTCTGGAGTACGGCGCACCTGACGACCCCTTTGGACAACGACCGGCTGTGGTTCGGTAGGATGGGCAATCTGCCCATGCTGTGCGGCCCCTTGGTCCCATGCAACCGTCTCAAGGGCCCCGCCTAGTGCCGCCCGGTCAGCCAGTTGCCGAACTTGGCGAAGTTTGACGGCGCAATCCCCAGTCGTTCCTCGCGCCGGTCTGCGATCCTCAGCAATGCATACATCGTGTGCACGCCCAACCAACGGAACGGCTCCGGCTCCCAGGCCCGGACACGGCGGTTGACCCAAGGCAGGCGCGTGATCGCGGTGTCGCGCCCCAAGGCCAGATCTGCCAAGGTCCGCCCCGCAAGGTTGGACGTGGAAACCCCGACGCCCACATAGCCTCCCGCCCAGCCCAGACCTGTTGCCCTGTCAAACCCCACCGTCGCACACCAGTCGCGCGGCACACCGATCACCCCGCACCACGCATGTTCAATCGGATAGGCGGCGGCGTCTGGGAAGTAACGGCGCAGGACCTCGGTCAGACGCCGGATGGTTTCGCCATCCGGGGCACCATTGTTGTCCATCTTCGAGCCGAACTTGTAGGGCACGCCGCGCGCGCCCACCGTGATGCGGCCCTCGCGGGTGCGTTGGCAATAGCAGTAGGCGTTGTTCAGATCGCCGATCAGTTCATGGCCTTCCCAGCCGATCCTGGCCCAAACCTCGGGCGGCAGAATCGCGGTGGCGATCTGGGCAGAGTTCAGCGGCAGCCAGTCGCGCTTGTGACCTTTTAGCGTCGCGGTAAACCCTTCCGTCCCGCGCAGGATGATCGGCGCCCTTACAACACCTTTGGCGGTTAAGACTTCACCCGAGGTATAGGACAGAACCTCGGTCCCCTCGAAAATCCGCACGCCTGCCCGCTCCACCGCGTCCGCCAGACCCCGCACCAGCTTTGCCGGTTGGATCCGCGCCATGCCGGTAATCGACAAAGCGCCGGTCACGCCGGGCACTGTGATGCGTTGGCGAACCTCGGCCGCCGACAGTTCGCGCACCCGGTTCTCTTCGCCCCATTGGTGGCGATGCGCCAGTTCGGCCTTCAGCCGGACCATCTGTGCCGGGTTGGAGGCAATCATCAGCTCTTCGGTGGGCAGAAAATCGGCGTCGATCCCCTGATCCTTGCAGACCCGTTCAATCTCAGCCACGGTGGCGCGCAATTCGGCGGCCATGTCCAGCACCGACTGGCGTGACGATGTCTTGGCATAGCGTGCGTGGTCCCAGGCGAAAGTGCCCATGCACCAGCCGCCATTGCGAGCGGAGGCTCCAAACCCTGCGAAGTCTTTCTCGATGACGATCACGTTCAGCTCAGGTTTTGCCTGCTTCAGATACCAGGCCGCCCACAGCCCTGTGTAGCCGGCCCCGATGATCGCCACATCTGCTGCGGTGTCGCCATCCAGGGCGGGCCTTCGGGCTTGCGGCAAGCCAATGTCGGCATACCAGAACGACACGTCGCCGATTTTCATGGGGCTCTCCGGTGGTTTGCCGCAGAGTGGCGCTGGAGTTGATCAAAGGCAAGAGCCGGAAGCCAGCGCCGGTCCCACAGGTTAACAGCGCTTGCAGAGCAACCTGCTGCAAACGCGAAGATATCGTTCCCATCAGACAGGGTCACAGTGTCTGGGTCAGCCAAGTTCGGAAACTGGTCAAGGGGGCGCGGGGCGGGCGGTCATTTGGCCAGACGAGATAGTAAGAGCCCAAGGCGCGCAGGGGCGGACCGAACAGCGGGCGCAACCGATGCTCGGCAAGGTCGCGTTCGATCAGGTACAGTGGCAAAAGGGCGGCCCCCATGCCAAGGACCGCCGCCTGCTGCATGGTGGCGAACTGGTCAAACAGCATCGCAGGCGGGCGCAGATTTGGCTGGCCATGATGCGCAAGCCAGCGGCCCCAATCGCCCGACCGGCTTTCCAGTTGCAACAGCGGCAGGGTCAGGACGGCTTTGGCCTCTGTGAGCCACGGGAAATCCGGGCGCAATGTCGGGTTGGGTTGCGCAAGTTGGCTTCTCGGTACACTTTTGCTGGTGAAGTCTGGTGGGGTAACGCCCGGACCGGTGAGGTCGGGGCTTGCGACCGCCAGAATATCCTCATCCATCAGCTTGAGATAATCGACGCCCTGCCAATCCTGCCGTCCGTAGTGAATCGCCGCGTCAAAGGCGCTGTCGGTAAAGTCAAAGGGTTTGAGGCGCGTCGACAGGTTCACCGTCACCTCAGGATGCAGTTTGGCAAAGCTGGCCAGACGCGGCGCCAGCCAGTGCATCCCGAAAGCGGGCAGGATGTCGAGGTTCAACGATCCGCCCATCGGGTTGGCGCGCAACGCCAAGGAGGCTTGCGAGAGGCGGTGCAGGGCCCGGCGCGCCTCGGCGACAAAATCCTGTGCGGCCGGGGTCAGGCGCAGCCGGTGTTTTTCACGAATGATCAGGGCGACACCCAACTGCCCCTCCAGCGTTTGCAACTGGCGAGAGATGGCACCCTGCGTCAGGTTAAGTTCGGTCGCTGCGGCAGAGGCGGAGCCCAGCCGGTCCACTGCTTCCAGCGCCAGAAGCGACGGGATCGACGGCAGATAGCGGCGCGTCAGCATATGAGGTTTCCTCATGGATTGGTGAGGTCGTATCGGTGGTATTGTGGCGGGTTTTGTGGCAGAAGTCAGGGGTGATCCGAGGAGATTATCATGACCGACCGCCCAAAGCTGAAAGCCAAAGACGCCCCTGAACTCGGGCGGTTCGATTGGCACGATCCCTTCAGGCTGGCCGATCAGTTGACCGAGGAGGAGCGGATGCTGGCCGACGCCGCCCGCACCTATGCACAGGAAAAGCTGCAACCCCGGGTGATTGCTGCCTATCGTGAAGAAACCACCGACCCCGCCATCTTTCGCGAAATGGGCGCGATGGGGCTGTTGGGCGTCACGATCCCCGAGGAATACGGCGGCTTGGGCGCCTCTTATGTCGCCTATGGTCTGATTGCCCGCGAGGTGGAGCGGGTCGATTCGGGCTACCGTTCGATGATGTCGGTGCAATCGTCGTTGGTGATGTATCCGATCTACGCCTATGGCACCGAGGCGCAGCGGCTGAAATACCTGCCCAAACTGTCGTCGGGCGAGTGGATCGGCTGTTTTGGTCTGACCGAGCCGGATGCAGGGTCTGACCCCTCTGGCATGAAGACCACGGCCAGGAAGACGGCGTCCGGCTATGTGCTGAACGGCGCTAAAATGTGGATTTCCAACGCACCGATTGCCGATGTCTTCGTGGTCTGGGCCAAGTCCGAGGCGCATGGCGGCAAAATCCGTGGCTTTGTGCTGGAAAAGGGTATGACCGGGCTTTCGACTCCCAAAATCGGCGGCAAGTTGTCGTTGCGTGCCTCAACCACCGGCGAAATTGTGATGAAGGATGTGGAGGTTGGCGAGGACGCTTTGCTGCCGTTCGTCGAAGGCCTGAAAGGCCCGTTCGGCTGTCTGAACCGGGCGCGGTTTGGCATCGCCTGGGGGGTGATGGGCGCGGCAGAGTTTTGTCTGGCTGCGGCACGGCAATATGGCTTGGACCGGCGGCAGTTTGGCAAGCCCTTGGCGCAGACTCAGCTCTTTCAGTTGAAGCTGGCCAATATGATGACCGAAGTTTCCCTTGGTTTGCAGGCCTGTCTGCGGGTGGGTCGGTTGATGGACGAAGCGAATGCGGCACCCGAAATGGTATCGCTGATCAAGCGCAACAATTGTGGCAAGGCCTTGGATGCGGCCCGGATGGCCCGGGATATGCACGGCGGCAACGGGATATCGGAAGATTTCCAGATCATGCGGCACATGGTCAATCTGGAGACGGTGAACACCTATGAAGGCACGCATGATGTGCATGCCTTGATATTGGGGCGGGCGATCACCGGGTTGCAGGCGTTTTTCTGAGGGTGAGGCGGGTGTCCCTGGCCTACAGTTTGGAAATCCGCAGCAGGTCTTCGTAAACCTCTGGCACGCCAGCCACGATAGGGTTGCCTTTGGTCAGGCCGTCGTTGGCGAGGAAATCGTTGACGCGAAGGCCTGCCGCCTCAATCACCGCGATGGCGCCGAGGCAGTCCCAACTGTTGATATGGGGTTCGAAATAACCGATCAGGCGGCCGCAGGCCACATAGCACAGGTCAAGCGCACCCGAGCCGTCACGGTAAAACATGCCGCCCTCGCGCAGGAACGCCTCAAACGGGCGCAGGAAGACTTCGGGTTTGAGGCGGGTGGAATAGCCCATGCCGGTGATACCCTCGCGCAGGGTTTTACCGGGGTGGCGGATCACCGGCTGGCCGTTCAGGGTCGCGTCAATGCCTTTGCCGCCAGTGAACAATTCATCCCGCTCCGGGCAATAGACCATCCCGAATTGCAGAGCGCCGTCTTGAACATAGGCAATCGAGATGCACCAGTTTGACATGCCGGAGATGAAGGGTTGCGTGCCGTCGATCGGGTCAACGACCCAGATGCCCTGACCGGGTTCAAAGGCTGTGACCCCGGTTTCCTCGCCAAGGAAAGCATCCTGCGGAAAGGCGTCGAAGATGCGCTTTTTGATCAGCAACTCGCAGTTCAGGTCGGCCTCTGACACCATGTCCTGCAACCCCTTGGATTTGATCGTCAGGGCCGACAGGTTGCGGAAATAGCCTTGAGCGAGCGCTCCGGCCTCCTTGATGACGTCAAGGGCTAAGATGTGGCGTGTGTTCATGTTATTTCCAAAGCCAGGCTGCGCCGCGCACGCCACTGGCGTCGCCGTGCATGTTGCGGAGGATGGGGGTGTGAAAGACGGTAGAGAAGGTGCGTTTGGCAAGCGCCTCCAGCAGATCGGTGTAAAGTTCGTCGATATTGGACATGCCGCCGCCCATGACAAAAACGTCCGGGTCTAGTGTGTTGACCACCGTGGCCAGACCCCGCGCAACCCGGTCGATATAGCGGTCCCACAACAGGCCCGCCAGTCGGTCGCCACCGCGTTTGAGGTCGATGATCTGCCAGGCTTTCAGCTCGCGTCCGGTGTGCAGGGTAAATTGGCCCTCGAACGCGCGGCCGGAAACCCAGGTTTCCATGCAGCCATGCCTGCCACAATAGCACGCGGCGCCGGGAATTTCGGTGGTGTCGGGGAAGGGCAGCGGGTTGTGGCCCCATTCGCCACCCGAATTGTTGGGGCCGTGATGGGCGCGGCCCCCGACAGCAATGCCAGCCCCGGCTCCCGACCCAAGGATGACGGCAAAGACCACGTTGTAACCCGCTCCAGCGCCATCGACAGCCTCGGAGGCGGCAAAGCAATCCGCGTCATTCTCCATCCGGATCGGACGGCCAATGGTGCGTTGCAGGTCCGCCTCAACCGGCTGGCCCAGAAGCCAGGTGGAGCTCGCCCCCTTTCCCAGACGAGAGACAGGCTCCAATGATCCCGGTATGCCGATGCCGATGGAGCCTTCCTGACCGGTTTCCGCCTCCAGCCGGTCAATCATGGCTTTGACGGCCAAAAGGCAGGCGGGATAGTCGTGGCGCGGGGTCTCCTCACGCAGGCGGAGGATTTCCATGCCATCCGCCGTCATCGCAACCCCTTCAATCTTGGTGCCGCCCCAATCTATTCCGATCAACATTTGCCCGCTCCGAATGGTATTTGGCCGTGTCTGCAGGGGTCGACGCTGTTCACCCGATCAGCCATTTCCGCCGGAGAAGTCGAACATCAATGCCAGCAGGTTCAGCACCAGATAGATGCCGCCCAACGTCCACATCGCCCACATGTCCAGCTTCAGGCTCGCTTCTTCACGGTCATGATAGCGCAGGCGCAGCGAGAAGATCGACAGGAACACCGCGATGAAAATGATGCCAACGGCGATCAGGTTGATCTGTTCGGCCAAAGTGACGGCGGTGGTTGGCGGCAGGTTGCCGGTGATGACGAAGGCGTTGGCCGAGGCCGCAAAGATCGACCCCACCCCCATGCCAAACCGGGCATCAAGGTCATCGGATTTGATCAGGAAGGCCAAAAGGCCCAACAAAACCGCCAAAGCGGAGATCCAGAAGCTTTTGAACAGCGGTCCAAAGCTCATCCGGTCCAGCGAGATGCCAAAGGTCATGCGGGAGTATTTGCTGGCGTCCGCCCCCGCACTGCGCAAACCGTAGTTGGTGTTGTAGACATGGGTGGCCACGGTGGTTGGCTGCATGGCGACTTTCCAGCCCGAAACCCTGACTGAGGGGTCAAGGGCGATGCCCTGATCCACCTTGTAGGTCAGCTGCGTCGCGTTAAGGTTTGAATCCTCGACCTCCAGCGTGATGATATGGTTGTCGAGGGGAAAGCGGCGCACATCGAAATCGTGGAAGATCGTCGCCTGCACCCGGACCGTCGAATAATTGACCCCTTGATCATCCTGCACCTGCGCATCGGATTTGGAGCTGATCACGCCATTGACCAGCTCAAACGTCTGGTCGGGTCGGATGTCTGATCCGGTCCAGCGAAACCACATCCACATGTCAACGTCAAAGGTGCCGTTCTGGGCCGAGACGTTGGACAGCCGTGTGACGTAAACCCCGACCGAGACATCGGTATGGCTCGTCACCGCCGCCGCAGCGTCTGCCACGATACCGCTCGCCGCAACGTCGGTCGCAGGTGCCGTGGCTGGCGGTACGATCGGCGCAGGCACGATGGGGGCCGGCGTGACGGTTGCTGCGGGTGCGGTTTTGGCTGTCGTCTGGGCACTGGAACTGATGGCGCACAAGGCAAGAACACAGGCTGTCAAAGCTGATCGGACAAAGCTTCGCATGGCTGATCTTTCGGTGAATGAGACGCGTCGGCTGGCGCAAGTCTTGCGTCCGGGCGCGGCGGAATTCAACCGGAAATCAAGCGGTTTTGCAAATCAGGCGGTCTGAAATCACGGGCAGTCGGGAACGGGTGCCAATCTGCGTCGCCCCTCAATCCGCAAGCGGCGATTTCGGGCAGGATTGGCCGGTGCAATGTTGCCCGGTTCCCTGTTGCCCGGTACAAGTCATTCCCGTGCTGGGCAGTCCGGTAATGAGTAGCTTGGTGCTGGGCAGTCCGGTGCTGGGCAGTCCGATGCTGAACAGCTTGGTGCTGACAAGCCCGGTGTGGTGATTTCAGTTGCCGTAATCCCGCGCCTTCAGCCTTTCAACCCGAATGCGACCTTGATCGCGGCATAGGTCGGTGCCCCGAATTTGCCGTCGGTCTTGCCGCTGTAGAACTGATGCTCTTTCAACAACTTCTGCAATTCGCTCCGGGTTTTGACGGTGAAGCTGTCAGAGTTGGAGGTCAGTTGCTTCATGACCTCGCCGGAGCCCGAACGCAGGGCCTGGTACAGGTATTTGGCGGCATCGGCGGGGCCTTGTCCCGCGATCGCGCCATTGTCGATCATCCCGGCATAGTTGAACATCGCCTCCGGGTGGCGCAGGTCGGCGGCCTGATGGAACAGGTCGATCCCCTTGGCCTGATCGGGTTTCAGACCAAGTCCGCCCTGAAAATACAAAAAGCCAAGATCGTTGATCGCATCGGCGAAGCCCTGCGCGGCAGAGGCCTGATAAAGCGCCAGCGCTTTGGCGGGGTCGGCTGTGACACCCAGACCCTGCTCATAAATTTTGGCGAGTTCAAATTGCGCGTCCGGTGCCCCTGCGTCTGCTGCCTTGGTGAAATACTGCACCGCCTCCGCCGGGTTATAGCGTTTGTCGTTGGGGTTCTGGCGGATATAGGCAAGGCCGATCATCGAGCGCGTGTCGCCCTGATCTGCCAATGCGCGCAACTGCTGCTCCTGATCGGGTTTCACATCGGCCCAGGCGATGCGCGGGTCATCAACCTGCGCCACATCGGTGCCACCATCGGCTGTGCCCGCAAGGTAGTAGGGCGTACCGGAGAGGGAGCCGTAGGTATAGGGCTCCTGAAGGTTGCCGGTCTGCTTCAGCACCTCGTCGCGCACCTGCCGGAACATCAGCGAGATTTCAAGGTCGGGTTTGGTCAGCGAGGCCATCAGCGCGGTGGCATAGGGGCTGTCGCCACCCGCACCGTCCAATGCGACCTGACCCTCTTTGGCGGCAAAGGCCACCAGCGTGCCAAGGTCGGGGTTGACCGGGGCAAGCCCTGCCGCCCCGGTAGACCGGCTGTCCGTGGTGCCAGCCTTCGCCGGATCGGCTTTCGCAGTGGTGTCGATCAGATCGCCGAACGGGTTGTTGCGGCAGGCGTCAAGGATCACCACCCGCATCTTGCGCGCCGACTCCACCGTCTTCAGCATCTGGTTGAGCGAGACACCGACCCTTTGCACGTCCTTGTTGGATTTCACCAAAGCGTCGACCGGGATCAGATAATTCTCACCCGACGCTTCCACCCCGTGACCGGCATAGTAGATCAGGGCGATGTCAGCCGTCTCTGCCTCAAAGGAAAAGGTCTGCATCATGTCTAAAAGTTCGCTTTGCGAGGTGTCGATGGCATAGGTGACTTTGAATCCCACCGCAGCCAGCCGGGCGCCCACGTTATGCGCGTCGTTGGTGGTGTTTTTCAGCTGGACGACATGCTGATAGGCCCCCATCCCGATGACAAGCGCCACCTTGGAGGCCAGCGCCTGCAGCGGGGCCAACAGGGCAAAAAGCAGGGCAAGGCAAGCCATCGGGTGCAGGAATCGGGACAAGATCATAACCTCTGGTCGTTATTCGAGAACTTTGAATTCGATGCGCCGGTTGCGGCTGCGGTTTTCTTCCGTGTCATTGGGCACCAGCGGATTATCAGCACCGTAACCGGTTGCGGTCAGCCGTTTTGCATCGACGCCCCGGGTGGACAGATAGGCCATGACGGCTGCGGCACGACGTGTTGACAGCGCCAGATTGTCCGCCGGGGGGCCAATGTCATCGGTATAGCCGCTGATCTGGATCTTCATGGCCAGACACCGCTTGGCGACGTGCAGCAAGGTATCAAGGGCCGAAGATCCTGCAACGTCCAGCTTGGCTGAACCCGTGCTGAAACTGATGTTGCCGGCATGGCTCAACGTGTCGAAACGGTCCTTGCACATGGCGGAATCAAGATCACCCTGACCCTCTTTGGCGGCAGCGGCCCCGGTGGCCGACGCCAGAGCACCATCGGCGGCGGGCGAGCCATTGCGGGCAAAGATCCCCTCGAACGTGACCGATCCGACCGGGACCACTTTGACCTTGGCGGCCTCGTCCAGCTTTGTCACGTTGGGCAACATGCCAAAATCATCCGCCGCAACCGGGATTACGCCGATGCCCGACACGACGACCTTGTTGTTGGTGATCAGGGTCAGACTCATATCCGCTGTCATGTCCTTGCTGACCCCGTGCATGGTCAGGGTGAAGGGCAGGTTCAGTGACATGTGGCGCGCAACCATCAGGTCGCTCAACAACGCCGGGTCGATGTGAGCGGTGACGACAGCCTCGGGGAATTTGAACGTCTCAAAGAACAAAAAGCGCATCCGCACATTGCGCAGGTCGATTTTGGTGTCGATGGAATCGAGCGCCACCCGAAGCTGCACATCACCGGTTTCCGAAATGGTGCCGGTAAAGGTCGCGAAATTGTTCATTTCGACCTTTGAGTCGTTCTTGACCGAGACAAATCCGAGCGTGGAGTCCTGTGGCAACATGATCCAGCCGCTTTTGAAGGCGTCGACTTTCACGGAAGTGCCAGATTTGGCCGTAGCCTCTGATTGCGCCAAGGCGGGGCTGCTCAGGGCAATTAGGCAACCCGTCAGAAGGGCAGCGAAAGTCCGAAGGACGTGCATCATCGCCTCACTTGTTTGGGCCGGAAGGTCGGGGTCCAGACGTGGCAAATATGCGCCTTCATGCCAAGATTGCAACTCTCTCAGACGATTATGATCGCTTCTTCACGACCGCGCGCCACGTCTTGAGACACGTCTTAAGCCACGTTCCCAGCTTTGTGCGCCATTGTCAGGCTGCGTGGAATAGGCAAGACTTGGTTTGAGGTGGATCAGGAGGCTTTCGTGGCGCGACTTTGGCTGGTGGTCTGTCTGTTTTGGCTGGGCATTTCGGGTTTCGCCATGGCCGAGCCGCGCATCGCTTTGGTGATCGGCAATGGCGGCTACTCATCCGTCAACCCGCTGGCCAACCCGCCTCATGATGCTGCCCTGATGGCAGAAGCGCTCAAGACCGCGGGGTTTGCGGTGACCCTGGTGCAGGATGGCGATCTTGCCGCCATGCGGGCGGCTGTCACCGACTTTGGCAAGCAGCTGCGGCTGGCCGGGTCAGAGGCGACCGGGCTGTTTTACTACGCAGGCCACGGCGTACAAAGTTTCGGGCAGAATTATCTGGTGCCGGTGGATGCCAGCCTGACCAATGCCGCCGACCTGTCCTTGGTGGCTCTGGATGCGCAGGCGGTGCTGCGGCAGATGGCCTCGGCCCACAACCGCACCAACATCGTGATTTTGGATGCGTGCCGCAACAATCCGTTTGCCGAGGTGCGCGACCTGACCGACAATGGTCTGGCTGAAATGTCGGCCCCGACCGGCACCTTCCTCGCCTATGCCACGGCGCCGAAATCGGTGGCGCTGGATGGTCTGGATGGCAACAGCCCCTTCACCCGGGCCTTGGCTGCCAAGATTGCCACGCCGGGGTTGGCGATCGAAGAGGCGTTCAAGGCGGTGCGGGTCGAGGTGTTGCAGACCACCGGCGGCAAGCAGACGCCGTGGGACACCTCCAGCCTGACCGGGGCCTTTGTGTTTACCGCAGACGCCTCGGGAACCGAGGAGGAGGGCCTGTGGGTCAATGTCGCCAAATCGGGCGATCCGGTGCAGATCATGCTGTTTCTGCGGGCCTATCCGCAGGGGTCGCATCAGAAACAGGCACGGGCTCTGCTGGCACAACTGATGCAGGCAGAGGTGAACGGGCAGAGCGATGCCACCGAACCGGCAAAACCCGCTGAACCGACCAAAACCGCTGAACAGGTCAAAACCGCTGAACAAGCTAAACCCGCCGAGCTTGCCAATCCCGCCGATGGCGTTATGCCCGCAGTGCAGGGCAAACCCTCAGAGCAAGCCAAACCCGCAGAGCAAGCCAAACCCGCCGAGAAAGTGAAGCCCGCCGAGAAAGTGAAGCCCGCCGAGAAAGTGAAGCCCGCTGATCAAGGCAAACCCGCACCGCCAACCGCAACAGATGCTGCGGCTGCAGAGGGGGCCGCTACGGAAGCCGCGGCCTTTGATGCCGCCGAAAAGGCCGCCACAATGGAGGCGTTTAACGCGTTTCTGGCACAGTATCCGGCCTCTACTTTCGCCGAAGCAGCACAGGCCGAGTTGAAAGCTATGGACCCGGAGGCGGTACGGACCGCTGAGCTGCCAGCCCCTTCAGCATCGGCCCCTTCAGCATCCGCCTCCGCAGCATCGGCCTCCGCAGCATCGGCTTCGGCAAATCCAGCCGCCGCACCGCCCGACCTCACCGCATTGGCAACTGCAATACCAGCCCCTACAACGCCAGAACCGTCAGCACCGGCCTCCGCAGCACCGGCCTCCGCAGAACCGGGTCCGCCGCCGCAGCCGGAATTGAGCCCGGCACCTGAACCGCAAGTCGGCGATGTGCCTGCCGACATGGTGGCAGCGGTCGCGGGTGAAGCGGTCACCTTCTCGGGCACGCTGACCCAGGGCGATGCCGCCATCAACGGCAAGACGATCGAGGGTCTGCTGACCAGCAAGCCTATATTTGCGCCAATCGAGGGGTTGCCGAAAGAGGCTTGGGCTGGGCAACCCTGCGGGACCTGCCACAAATGGACCAAGCCCGCGCTGTGTGATCAGGCGCAATTCTATGTGACGGAGGCAGCGCCTTCGGCCCGGATCGGACAACATCCTTTGGGCGGAGATTTCAAACTGACCCTGAAAGCCTGGGGCAAGGCCGGGTGCCCCTGAAGGGGCATCAGGGACAAAGCCCCCGGCAGACCGCTCCCACCCACCCACCCCGCGCTCTGCCGGGGTCGGGATCCGGCCTGAAGCGGTCATGGCAGACAGATGCCGCAAGGCTGTGCCGGCAATCACCGCCGCCTGCAACTGGGACTGCTTGAAAGTGCTGCCCCCTCGGAAAAAGTCGCTCTCAGAAAACGTCGCTCTAAGAAAACGTCGCTTTCAGAAAACTTCCCTCTCTGAAATCGGTGCCTCGGAAATCGTCACTCTCTGAAATCGGTGTCTCGGCGGTCTGCGGGTGTTACACCAGATCGTGCGACTTTTGCCATGGCATATACGCCGGAAGGTGTCCGATCATGGGGTGTCGGCCCGTCCCCCCTTTCCCGGGCTTCAGCACCCTCTTTGTATGGTCGCCAGCCATTTGAGGTTGGGGTGGGATGCGAACCGCCAATCGACCCTGTTGGCACCTGTACTATTGGGCCTGGGTTGAGACCATGAAATACACCCACTCTCCCTTAAAGTCCGGGTCTTTCGCCCGAACATCGGCGACGCGGGTTTTCAACCAGTCCAGGTATGGCCCCGCCGGCTCTGACAAAGGCCGGTTCCCGTCATACAAGGGGCGCGATGCGGCAAAAGCTGCGGCGATTTCCTGACCATAGGGCGGGCCGATGGTGATGTGCAGGAACGGCTCGGACGCGTCTGCGGCGCCGACATGCAACGTGGATTTGGCGTTGCGCAGTTTCAGCGGCACCTGCGTGTTGGGCACAAGGTGGATGACGTTGCCACCGGCGTCAAAGTAATCGACATAAACATAAGCGTCGTAGTCGGGGGCCGCCAGATCCAGCACCATGGTCTGGCCTTGGGTATAGCTGAAGGTGCGGGCCTGCGCGTCAGCACCGATCAGCCTTGGGTTGGTCAACTGATCCTGCGATTGCGGCAATCCGACATCGGCAATTCCCGACAAAGCCCCGCATTGCGGGCGCGGCAGGATCACCATGGCGTCGGTCACCTTGATCCCTTCGCCCAATTGCGCTTGCAGGGCGGCAAGCAGCGGACCCTTAAGCGCCGCATCCGGCACATGGCCGCGCAACTCCAGACTGCCGGAGGCCGGATTGAACTCTGCCTGCAGGCGTGAGCAGGGGGCGGAGGACAGGATCGCCTGCAAGCCGTCATGCACGTCATCGGCCCGGGCTGCGGTATCGCCGGGCCGCATGAACGAGGCGATGGCTTTAAGCGATACCGGGTCGATGGCCGAACCCGCGCCAGCCCAGGCGAGGGTGGCCGTCATCTGCTGGCCGGTGGCTGCGGCGGAGGGCAAGGTTTGCGCTTGGGGTTGCGTGGCAGTGGCAACCTGACCGATGGGGGCTGCGGCGGCGACGGTTTGGCCGGAGGTGGCGCTGGTTTGCGTGAGCGGAGGCGGGGCTGAGGCGCTGATGGTTTGGCCGGAGGTGGCGCTGGCTTGAGTGGGGGGTGGCGGGGCTACGGCTGCGATGGTTTGGCCGGCGGTGGCGCTGGTTTGCGTGAGCGGAGGCGGGGCTGAGGCGCTGATGGTTTGGCCGGAGGTGGCGCTGGCTTGAGTGGGGGGTGGCGGGGCTATGGCGGCGACGGTTTGGCCGGAGGTGGTGCTGGCTTGCGTAGGTGGTGGCGGGGCTTCGGCGGTCAGGGGCTCTGCGGCCAAAGCCTGTGCCGCAAGGGCCGGTGGCGGTGGGGATTGGCTCAATCGGTCGGCTACCGGGCGTGCCGGTGCAGTCAGCGTCGGTGGGGCCGATTGGGTCAGGGCGGTGGCGGACGGGGTTTCGGCTTGCGCCCTCGTCTGTGGCAAGACTGCGGGTTCGGCCTTGCTTTCCTTGACGATTCCTTGCGCGGCTGCCGCACCGGAGGCGGAGTTGGGTTGAGCCTTGTCCCCCGCAGCGGCCTGTGGTTTGGCCTGCGATTGCTGCACGGATTGCGTTTCAATCCGGATCTGGGATTTCGGCAACGGCTGATCTGTCACCGGCCTTGGCTGCATCAACGCCACCAACAAAGCAGCCGCGCCCACATGGGCTGCCAGCGACAGCACAAAGCCCGCGCCGTAGCCAAATATCGGAGCGTTTGGCGTATCGCTCAGGCTCATCGGGCCGCCACCGGGTGGACCCTGATGGCTTGGGCGGACAGGGCCGAACCCACGGCCTCACCCGCCGAACAGCCGCGCATCGGGGGGGCGGAACGTTTCATTGCACCTCGGGTGAGACGATGATTGCCACGTCCTTGGCCCCGGCATCCTCCAGCCGGTTCACCAGATTAAGGACGATGCGCAAAGGGGCGGTGCGGTCGGCGTTGATGCGGACAAGAGTGGCGGGCGTTTTGGCAAGTCGGGTCTTGATGGCTTGGGAAAGCGCCTCGGCCCCGATGGGTGCGCCGTCCAGCGCCAGCGCCCCGGCTTTCGAGACAGACAGGGTAATGCCGCCGCCGGGTAGCTCGGTGCCGGTCATGCCATGCGGTGGCAGGACGGTAAACGGGGCCGTGGCATCAAGGCGGCCGACCATCATGAAAAACACCAGAAGGAAAAACGTCACGTCGATCAGTGCCACCACCGACTCGCGTTCAATCATCCGGTGCGGGCGGCGCAGCTTCATGGGTGAACCGTGGAGAAACAGGTGGGGCTGAAGTTGGTGCCAACCTTGAAGCAGACCTTGGGGCGCGCCTTGAAACGGGCGGGTTCAGGTATCCGCGCCAGACGGTGCCAATGTCTGTGGGCGAAACCCTGTCCATCTTTCGGGCAACAACTTTGGCGGGTCTGCACGGTTTGCCCTGTCATGGCTGCGCCTCGACCCGGACAACCTTGACCCGGGTGGCACCGGCGGCGGTGACAGTATCCATCACCGCGATCAACGATTGCAACTCGGCCCCGCCAGAGGGAAACAGCAGGATCGGCGTCAATGGCTCTGCCGCAAGGCGCCGCGTGATGAGGGCGCGAAGGGCGGCAGTGGTCAAAGTCTGGCCAGCCACCTGCGCCTCGCCTTTGGCCGTGATGCGGATCACAAGGGTGGTTGCGGGACCCGGCACCGCGGCAGTGGTCGCAGGGGTATCTTCGGCCTTTTGCAGGGCAGGGACCATGTTCAGGTTCAGGTAGCTGGAGGTGATCATGAAGAAAAACAGCAGGATCATCATCACGTCGATCATCGAGACGACTGACAGCGCACTGCGGCGCAGCGGTGGTCGGCGCAGAGCTATCGCCATGATACGGACTGTGGTTTGACGGGGAGGGGGCTTTTTCGACCCACAGGGTACGAGGTCGGCGCAGGTTTAGGTGTCATCGCAGAGGGAAAGGTCAGCGCAAGGTTGAGTGCGGACGCTGAGTTGGAGGTGATCGCAGAGTTGCTGGTTTGGGCGGCCCTATGATCCTGCGCCGACAAAACGCAAGTTTTCACAATTCCCGGACGCAGAGATCGCTCAACTTCATAGATGCGCTGCACCGACGCCATGATGAGACTCTTGGCAGATGGCCGTGGGATGAAACGCGACAGCGCCATCCTATGACCTGTGGCTCAAGGCCAACAGACGGCCAGTGGCGCTTTCGATCCGCAGGGCTGCGGTTTCGACCCGCCCCGTCAGCAAGTTGGCTGCGACTGCGGCGGGGATGGCGACCAGAAGGCCGCCTGCGGTGGTGATCAGCGCCTCCCATATGCCGCCCGCCAGCACCGAGGCATTGGCTGACCCTTGGGCAGCCGACAGATCCTGAAAGCTTTTGATCATGCCCAGAACGGTGCCCAGCAAACCCAGAAGCGGTGCGATCATCGAGATCAGGTCCAGCAAGCGCAACCATGTCGACATGCCCGCGACCTCCTCATTGCCGCGCCGGGTGGTTTCGGCCTCGACTGCGGCCAGCGGCAGGCCGGCGGAGATGCCTTGCATGGCAGTCAAAAGAACGCGGTCGGCTGGGGCCTTGCCTTGTGCTGCGGCGGTGATGGCCGCATCGCGGTTGCCGGACAGAAAGGTGTCAATGATCCCGTCGCGGACCTTGGCGCCAGCCGTAGCGGGCACCAGCTGCACGATCTTGGCTACGATCAGGGTCAGGCTCAGCACCGAAAGGCAGATCAGAACCGCAATGACCGGCAGACTTGCAGCGGGGACTTGGGCCAAGACGGCTCCCATTATTCGACCAGCGGCGCCGGGGTGCGGCTTTTCAGGTCGATCAGGGGGAAGCAATCGGTCTGCTGGCCGTTCTGCGGTTTGCAAACCGGCAGATCATGCAGCAAAACCTGTCCGATGTTGGCGCAGGCGATCTGCGGGATCTCAAACAGCTTCAGCGTGGTGCGCGCCACCGGCAGCGGTGCTGCGTCAATCGACAACAGCCGGTCGATCACGCCATCCTTGGTAAAAACCGCCAAAGACATCTGGAAACCCTCGAACGAGGTTCCGGTGTCATTCCTGAACAGGAAATAGGCCCGGCAACCGCCGCCGGTGATTTCCTCGAACTTGTTCAGTTCGACCGTCAGCTTGCCGCCCGGTGTTGGCGTCTCGGCCCAAACCGGAAGTGCCAATGCCATGGCCAGCACGGCCATTGCGGTTCGTCTGATTGCGTTGTGAAGCATTCCCCACCCTCCCCATAAAGCTGCGCAGCCTGGGCCGGAGTGAACGCCGCTGGCACTGATTCCGTCAATGTCAGAATGGCGCCGGATGCCGCTGACTTGCGCGCTTTGGTCGCACCGGCGGATTTGGAGCGTTCATCCCCGCCCGACAAGCCTTTCATGCGACCAATCCCGGCCAAGTGTGCAGCCATCAAGGGGAAATGGATAGAATTGCACGAACCGATTGACAGACTGGTCCGACTCGCATCATCTATCGCGGCAAGCGACTCCTATCCGAAAGCATAGGTGCCTGCTGGGTACAGTTATTGTGTTTGAAATGTGTCTGGCCGCGAAGGACCAAGAGCCCCTTCCGGCAAAATGTTTCGCAATTATTTAACGCGGGCTCACAAGAAAGTGTATTAGAGTTCTGGAAAACGGAGCTGGGAGGCCCTTGATGGATTTGGACGCGCTTCTGGCCGCCCGCGACAGCGACGGCGCAAGCGGGGAGAATCTCGAATACGACTTCGACTTTACGGAGTTGCTGCGCGTATCTGCGCCTGGTGAAGAACGTCAGGCCGGAAAGGATATCCTTGCAGGCAAAGACCCGGATTTCGCCGATGCCGAGACCCGGGCGCTGGCGGTTCTGGAGCGTACCCATGATCTGCGCGTAGCGGTGATCCTGGGTGATGCCCGGTTGAACACCAATGGGATTGCGGGCTTTGCCGACGCCGTTGCCTATATCCGCGGCGTTTTGGAGAACCACTGGGCGACCTGCTATCCACAGCTTGATCCCGACGACGACGATGATCCCACCATGCGGATCAACGCGGTCAAGGGTCTGTCAAGCGCGTTGACCATGCGATACCTGCGCCGCGCGCCCTTGACGCAAAGCCGGACCTTCGGGCGCGCCAATCTGCGCGACATCCAGATTGCCTATGGTGAGATTCCGCCACTGGACGGTGTTACGATGGCCTTTGACCGGGCCGCGATCGGTGCGGCCTTTGCCGACACGCCGCCCGACAAGGTGACCGCACTTCTGGCCGATTCCCGTCGCTTGCAAAGTGATCTGAAGGGGATCGACGCGGTTTTCCTGGCTCAAACGCCGGGACGAGGCCCTGATCTGGACGATTTGCGCAAAGCGGTGGCGGCCATGGTGCGCCATCTGGCCGAGAATGCGGTGGCCGATCCGGTGACGGACGTTGCGGTCGAGGACAATGACGATCTTGCGCCGGTTATGGCCGCCAATCGCAGCGGTGGCGGTGGCCCTGCGGGTGCCATCACCACAGCGCAGGACGCCCGTGGAGCCATTGACCGCCTGATCGGCTACTTCAAGTTCAACGAACCCTCCAGCCCGGTGCCGATCATCCTTGAACGCGCCAAACGGCTGGTGGGCGCCGACTTTCTGACCATCATCAAGGACATGGCCCCGGATGGTATGGACTCCGTCAGGACCATCGGCGGCCTCAAGGATGACGATGATGACTAAGCCAACCCAACCCCAATGCCCTAAACCGGCATCCCATAACCTCAGATTAAGGAGCGTTTCATGAGCACCAGTTCCCAGAAGTTCATCGCGCGGAACCGGTCGCCCCGGGTCCAGATTGAATACGACGTGGAGCTTTACGGCGCCGAAAAGAAGGTGCAACTGCCCTTCGTGATGGGCGTCATGTCCGACTTGTCCGGCAAATCCGAAGAGCCGTTGCCGGCCGTGGCCGACCGCAAGTTTCTGGAAATCGACGTCGACAATTTCGATGACCGGATGAAGTCGATGAAGCCGCGCGCGGCATTTCAAGTGCCCAATACCCTGACAGGCAAGGGCAATCTGGCGGTCGACATCACGTTTGAATCGATGGATGACTTCAGCCCCGCCGCCATCGCCCGCAAGATCGAGCCGCTGCGCAATCTGTTGGAAGCGCGCACGCAGCTGTCCAACCTGATGACCTACATGGATGGTAAAACCGGTGCGGAAGAATTGATCGCCAAGGTCATGCAAGACCCGGCGCTGTTGAAATCGCTGGCAGCCGCCCCCAAAGGCGAAGCGGAGGAATAACCCATGGCAGAGGCTTCACAAACCGGCGCTCAAGGTGGCGTCCAAACCACCGAACTGTCGGATTTCTCCTCGCTTCTGAACAAGGAGTTCCGGCCCAAGTCCGATCAGGCGAAATCCGCCGTTGAAAATGCGGTCAAGACGCTGGCCGAACAGGCGCTGGCCAATACAGCGCTGATTTCGGACGACGCGTTGAAGTCGATCCAGGGCCTGATCGCCGAGATCGACAAGAAGCTGACCGAACAGGTCAACCAGGTGCTGCACCACCCGGATTTTCAGGCGCTGGAAAGTGCCTGGCGCGGCTTGCACTATCTGGTCAACAACACCGAGACCGACGAGAACCTGAAAATCCGCGTGATGAACATCTCCAAAAAGGACATGTCCAAGACGCTGCGCAAATTCAAAGGGACCGCGTGGGACCAATCGCCGATCTTCAAGAAGCTGTATGAAGAGGAATTCGGCCAGTTGGGCGGGCAACCCTATGGCACGTTGATCGCCGACTATTACTTTGACCACTCGCCGCCCGATGTGGAACTGCTGGGCGAGATGGCCAAGATTGCAGCCGCTGCCCACGCGCCCCTGATCACCGGGGCGAACCCCACGCTGTTCCAGATGGATTCGTGGACCGAACTGGCCAATCCGCGCGACCTGACCAAGATTTTCCAGACCCCGGAATATGCGGCCTGGACGTCGTTGCGGGAATCCGAGGATTCCAAGTACATCGGCCTTGCGATGCCGCGCTTTCTGGGTCGCTTGCCCTATGGTTCCAAAACCGCGCCGGTTGAGGATTTCGCGTTTGAGGAAGACATCGACGGCAAGGATCACACCGCTTACGGCTGGGTCAACGCGGCTTACGGCATGGCCGTCAACATCAACCGCAGCTTCAAGGAATACGGGTGGTGCAGCCGGATCAGGGGTGTGGAATCGGGTGGCGCGGTGCAAAACCTGCCGTCGCACACCTTCCCGAGTGATGACGGCGGCATTGACCAGAAATGCCCGACCGAAATCGCGATTTCCGACCGGCGCGAAGCGGAATTGGCCAAGAACGGCATGATGCCGCTGATCCACCGCAAGAATACCGACGTTGCGGCCTTCATCGGTGCGCAGTCGCTGCACAAACCGGCCGAATACGATGACCCGGATGCGACGGCCAACGCCAACCTTGCCGCCCGTCTGCCCTATCTTTTCGCCACCTGCCGCTTCGCCCACTATCTGAAGTGCATGGTCCGCGACAAGGTTGGCTCGTTCAAGAGCCGCGATGACATGCAGTCCTGGTTGCAGGACTGGATCAACCAATACGTCGACTTCAACGCCAAGATCTCGTCAGAGGCTGAAAAGTCCCGCAAACCCCTCGCTGCGGCGCAAGTCGTGGTGGAAGAGGTCGAAGGAAACCCCGGTTACTACTCGTCCAAGTTTTTCCTTCGCCCGCATTACCAGCTGGAGGGCCTGTCCGTGTCGTTGCGGCTCGTCTCCAAACTGCCGTCAGAAAAGGCCTAAAGCGCTAGGGGGGAACCAATGCTTCGGGTTTCCCCAGAACGCGACCCCTGAAGAACAGATCGGGATGGCGTGCCCCCAACCGCCACCCCGATCAACGAACGCTCACCGATCCAAGGCCCGCAAGGGTTTGGCTTTTATACTTTAAATGCCTGCGGGCACCCAACTAGGAAGGAATGCAAGTCATGGCCGCTACATTATTTGTGCAAATTGAGGGTATCATCGGCGATGCCGTCGAAAAGGCCCACGTTGACTGGATCATCGTCGACAGCATTGAATTCGGTCTGGAACGCCACCAGTCCGACGCTGAAGGCGGTGTCGTGACCCGCGGTTTCGGTAAGGCCGTGTTCAATGACGTCAGCTTCACCTCGCATTTTGGCCGTCACACCACTGGACTGATGTTCCATGTGGCCGGCGGTGCGCGTCTGAAGAAGGTGATGATCCACCAGACCAAAGCCAACGAAGACCAGAAGCAGGCGCTGACCCCCTATATCATCTGGACACTCATGGATGCGCAGATCAACACCTACTCGGTGAGCGTTTCCTCGGATGACATTCCGACCGAAAGCTGGGCGATCCGCGCCGCCAAAATCGACATCGAATATTGGTATCCCAAGGGCGGCACCGGCAAGCTTGAGAAGTTCGGCAACTTCTCGTGGAACGTCGGCGAAGGCGTTATGGGCTGATCCTTCTGACATCATTTCCGGCGTGGGGCAGGGCCCTGCGCCGGAAATTTTCCGCTCGGTTGCTGCCACGGTGCCCGAGCCTGTCTGACCCCGGGTTTTCCCACCAAACCGACGGGCAAACCGTATCTGTCCTGATAAGCTTTAGCTGGAGTGCCTGGCCATGACGCCCGAAGACTTCTTGAAATCCGGCGATCCGGCGGGCGCTTTGGTTGCGTTGCAGACTTTGGTCAAGGCCAAGCCTGCCGATGCCAAGCTGCGGATTTTCCTGTTTCAGCTTTTGTGCGTGATGGGCCAATGGGATCGCGCCATCCGCCAGCTTAAGGTCTGCGGTGAGTTGGACCCCGGCGCCTTGCAGATGTGTCAGGCCTACCGCGAGGCGATCATCTGCGAAGTTTACCGCGAGAAGGTTTTTGCCGGCGACAAGGCCCCGTTGGTGTTTGGCGAGCCGCAAGAGTGGCTGGCCTGGCTGATGGAGGCGCAAAAGCTTTTGGCCAAGGGTGAGGCCGCCGCCGCCGCCGACCTGCGCGCCAAGGCATTTGATGCCGCCCCCGCCACCTCTGGCACTCTGGATGGCACGGCGTTCGACTGGATTGCCGATGCCGACATGCGCTTTGGCCCGGTGCTGGAGGCGGTGGTCAATGGCCGCTATTTCTGGCTGCCTTTCGCCCAAATCCGCAAGATCACCTTCGATCCGCCGACCGATCTGCGCGATGCCTGCTGGACGGCGGCGCATCTGACGCTTGCGAACGAGGGGCAGGTCGTGGCCTTTGTCCAGTCGCGCTATCCTTTTTCCGGCCAGAAGGGTGATCCGGCAGAGAAACTCAGCCGCGCGACCAGTTGGACCGACGCCGGGGCTGAGACGTTTGTCGGTCTGGGTCAAAGGCTGTTGTCGACCGATCAGGGGGATGTGGCTTTGCTGGACGCCCGCCTGATCACCTTCAACACGGGCGGGTAGCGCGCCATGGCGGACAAGATGATGTCCGAGCGGCTGCAACCTTCGCTGCTGGACAGGCTGACCGATGACGACCCGACCAACCCCTCCGAAAGCCGCGAGGCGCGGGTGATTGACATTCGCCGCCTGCGTGACATCGTGCAGCGCGACTTGTCGTTTCTGCTGAACACCAACAGCGCGGAAACCTGGATCGACGTCGCGCGCTATCCTTTGGCGGCCAAGTCGGTGCTCAACTACGGTGTGCGCGAGGTGGCGGGCGATTTCTCCTCTGAAGGGCGCACATCAATCATCCGCAAGTCGATCCTGAACGCGATTGAAAATTATGAACCGCGCATCCGCAAAGGATCGGCCCATGTCGACCTGCGGACGGAAAATGTCACCAACCACACCGTCATCAGCTTTGATATCCGGGCGGATATGTGGGCCGAACCGATCCCGATCCATTTGTACCTGCGCTCCACCGTCGATGTGACGACGGGAGAGGTTTCGTTGGAAAGGTCGGGCTAGATGGATACGCGTCTGCTGGCCCATTACGAAAGCGAACTGGCCTTCCTGCGTGACATGGGGGCGGAGTTTTCGGCGGCTTATCCCAAAATCGCCTCTCGTCTGGGGATGGAGGGGATGGAGGTGCTGGACCCCTATGTGGAGCGGTTGCTGGAGGGCACGGCCTTTCTGTCGGCCCGTGTCCAGTTGGCACTGGAGATGCAGTTTCCGGCCTTCACCTCCAATTTGCTGGAGATCATCTACCCACATTTTCTGGCGCCGATCCCTGCGATGATGGTGGTGGCACTGGAGCCTGACATCAGCAACGCGGGCGTCAAGGGTGGTTACGTGATGAAGCGCGGGTCGCGTCTGCGCTCCCGTCAGATTGACGGCGAGCAGACCGCCTGCATCTTTCGCACCGCCGCCGACCTGACGCTGTGGCCGGTGGAAATCTCACAAGCCGAGTATATCGACAGCCGGGGCGGATTGGTGGCGGCAGGGGTCAGCCGCGACACTCCGGCGCGGGCCGGGATACGGTTGCGGTTGCGCAGGCGGGATGGCGGCACGATGGCGACGTTGCCGATGAACGCGTTGACGCTGCACCTGACCGGCCAGGGGGCGGAACCTTGGGTGTTGCATGAGGCGCTGTGCACCCGGGTTGCCGGGATGGTGGGTCGTTCAACCGACCGCCGGGCCGACTGGACGCAGGCCTTGCCGGGGGCATCAGCCAAGCCGAAGGGGTTAAGCCGGGAAGAGGCATTGCTGCCCACCCCGCGCCGGTCCTTCGATGGCTACCGCCTGTTGCAGGAATATTTCGCGATGCCCGAACGGTTTCACTTTGTGGAACTGTCCGGTATGCGCCCGGCCCTTGCGCGGGCCAAGGGTGAGGATGTGGACCTGTACCTTCTTTTGTCCGAACCCTTGCCCGACAACGGCGCTTGTGTGCGGCGCGAAAGCTTTGTGCTGAACGCCGTGCCCGCCGTAAACTTGTTTGAGCGGACCTTTGACCGCATTCACCTGACCAATTCGGACACCGAGCAGTACGTGACGCCAAACCGCACCGCCCCTTTGGATTTTGAGGTCTATTCGATTTCCGAAGTCACCGGAATCGCTGGCAAAACCAACGAGGAAACCGAGTTTCGCCCGTTCTATTCCGCCTCTGACATCACGGCGGCCGGCGAAAACCATCCGGCCTATTACACCATCCACCGCCGGATGCGGCAAAGGAACGAGAAGGAGCGGCTGCGTGGGGTCCGCACCTCTTATCTGGGCTCCGAGGTCTACCTGAGCCTCGTCGATGCCGCTCAGGCCCCCTATGCCGCCAGCCTAACCCAACTTTCGGTCACAGGGCTTTGCACCAACCGCGACCTGCCGTTGCTTTTATCGACCGCAGGCAAGGATGCGTTCCACCTGCCCGATGGCGGCCCGGTTCTGGCCATTTCCACCATCGTCTCACCGACCAGACCGCGCCCGACGATTGCGCAGGGTGAAACCGCGTGGCGGCTGATCAGCCATCTGAGCTTGAACTACCTGTCGATCACCGACCGCGAGGGTGCACAGGGTGGCGCAGAGGCGTTGCGCGAACTGATCGGGCTTTACGCGCCCACCGGCGACCGCGTGGTGACCAAGCAGATGGAGGGCATTCGCGGCATCGCCACCCGCCCCATCGTGCGCCGGATGACCGATGAAGTGTTGTCCACCGCTGTGCGCGGGCTGGAAATCACGCTGAACTTTGACGAGACGTTCTTCGACGGTTCAGGGGTATATGTCCTGGCTTCGGTGCTGGAGCGGTTCTTTCGGAAGTATGTCACGATCAACTCGTTTACCGAGACTGTGCTTGCAACCCAACAACGCGGAGAGATCACAAGGTGGCGACCGGAAGCGGGATTAGGCCGGATGATCTGACGCATTACGCGCAGCTTCAGGCCGACCCTACCAAGTTTCACATCTTTCAGGCGCTTCGGGTGATCGAGGCGGAGCATGCTGGCATGCCCCGTCTGGGCACCTCACGCCGGGCTGCGCAAGATCCGGTGCGGCTGGGGCAAGAGGCGGAGCTGGCGTTTCCAACCTCCACCATCGCCGAGTTCAAGGCGGGTTCGCCTGCCGTGGGCGTGCCCGATGTGCTGACCAACCGCTCTTTTGGCCTGTTCGGACCGATGGGGCCTTTGCCCCTGCACCTGACCGAATATGCCCGCGACCGCAGGCGCAATCACCGCGACACCACGATGATCGCCTTTGCCAACACCTTCACCCACCGCCTGATGACGTTGTTTTACCGGGCTTGGGCGGCGGGTCAGCCTGCGCCCAGCTTTGACCGCCCGGAGCAGGACCCGTTTGAACGCAAGGTCGCAGCCATCTCCGGCTTTCACGGCAAAGGCATGGCCAAGCGCGACCTGATGCCCGACATGGCCAAACGCTATTTCGCGGGTCATCTGGCGTCTGGCACCAAGACCGCTGAGGGGCTGGTGTCCCTGCTGCAAAGCTTTTTCGACGCCGAGGTGCATTTGCAGCAGTTCGTGGGCGCTTGGCTGGACCTTGAACCCGATGACCGCTGGCAGTTGGGCAAGGCTGCGGGCTTGGGCCAGTCCACCTCCATCGGCACCCGGGTCTGGTCGCGCGCCTCCAAATTCCGGATCCTCGTCGGGCCGTTAAGTCTGGAGGAATACCGCCGTTTCCTGCCCGGTCAGGGTGCGATTGAGCGGCTTGAGGCGATCGTGCGCAACTTTGCCGGCGACGCGCTGGACTGGGATGTAAACGTGATCCTGCGTGCCACCGATGTGCCCCGCGTGGCTTTGGGCGGTGCCAATGCCGCACTTGGCCATACGACCTGGGTTGGTGTGCGGCGCGAAAACGCCCGCGATGCCGACGATCTGTACCTTTCCCCCCCGCATGTGCTGCGCCGCAAGCGCCCCATTCCCCTGAAAGTCGGAGCCAAAAAATGAGCGAAATCAGCCGTGTCGCCCTGTTCGGCAAGTTGAACCGTCTGGCCTATCAGGCCGTTGAAGGGGCGACGGTGTTCTGCAAGCTGCGCGGCAACCCTTATGTCGAACTGGTCCATTGGCTGCATCAGATCTTGCAGAACCAGAACAGCGACCTGCACCGGATTGCCGAGCATTACAAGCTGGACCCGGCCCGGCTGATCGCCGACATGCAGCGCGCTTTGGACGCCTTGCCGCGCGGGGCCTCCTCGATTTCCGACCTGTCCGAACATCTGGAGGATGCGACCGAGCGTGGCTGGGTCTGGGGATCTTTGCTGTTCAGCGCAAGCCAGGTGCGGACCGGCTTCCTGATCCTTGGCATGCTGAAAACCCCGGCCCTGCGCAACATCCTGTTTGCGATTTCGCCAGAGTTCAAGAAGATCAAGCCGGACGATCTGGCGGAGAACTTCGTCGAAGCGGTCAGCGGCTCGCCCGAGGAGGGGCAGGTCGCCACTGATGGCAGCCATGTGGGATCGGGTGCGCCGGGAGAGGAGTCCGGGGCGATGGCTCCGGCGGCGATGGGCAAAGAGGAGGCGCTGAAGAAGTTCTGCACCGACCTGACCCAACACGCCCGGGACGGCAAGATGGACCCGATTGTCGGCCGGGATGAGGAAATCCGACAGGTCGTGGATATTCTGATGCGGCGGCGCCAGAACAACCCGATCCTGACCGGGGAAGCAGGGGTGGGTAAGACCGCCGTCGTCGAAGGGTTTGCCCTGCGCATCGCCCGGGGTGACGTGCCGCCCGCCTTGAAAGAGGCGCGGATTTTGGCGCTTGACGTTGGCTTGTTGCAAGCCGGGGCCTCTATGAAGGGCGAGTTTGAAAACCGCCTGAAATCGGTCATCGAGGAGGTTCAGGCCTCGACCACGCCGATCATCATGTTCATCGACGAGACGCATACTCTGGTCGGGGCAGGCGGTGCTGCGGGTACCGGCGATGCGGCCAACCTGCTGAAACCGGCTTTGGCACGCGGAACGCTGCGGACCATCGGGGCGACCACATGGGCCGAATACAAGAAACATATCGAGAAAGACCCCGCCCTGACCCGGCGCTTTCAGACGGTGGTGGTGGATGAACCCTCGCCCACCAAAGCCATCCTGATGATGCGCGGCATTGCCTCGATGCTGGAAAAGCACCACCGGGTGCAGGTCTTGGACGAGGCGATTGCGGCGGCGGTCAACCTGTCGGCCCGCTACATTCCGGCCCGGCAGTTGCCCGACAAATCGGTTTCGGTGCTGGACACCGCCTGCGCCCGGGTTGCGGTCAGCCAGCACGCAGTTCCGGCGGAGGTTGATGACAGCCGCCGTCATATCGAGGCGCTGGACACCGAACTTGGCATCATCAGCCGCGATGAGACGGCGGGTTATGAGGTGACAGAGCGGCGCGTGACCAACCTCGCCGCCAAAGCTGCGGAAGTGGCGCGGCTGGCCGAACTGACCCTGCGGTGGGATGCCGAAAAGAAGATCGTCGAAAACATCCTCGACCTGCGCGCCAAGCTGCGCGAAGGGGGCGCTGCGGTGGATCTGAAGGTTGCCGCCGTGGCAGGGGCAGAGGGCGATCCGGTTGGCAACTCCCCTCTGACCGACGATCAGCGCGCTACTTTGACCGCCGAACTGCGCGCCAAGAACGCCGAACTGACCACGCTGCAAGGCGATCATCCGCTGATCCTGCCGATTGTCGATGCGATGGCGGTGGGCTCTGTGATTGGCGATTGGACCGGGATTCCGGTTGGCCGGATGCTGAAGGACGAGTTGCAGACTGTCATCGACCTCGCCCAACACCTGTCCAAACGGGTGATCGGTCAGGATCACGCGATGGAGATGATCGCCAAGCGTATCCAGACCGCACGCGCGGGGTTGGACAATCCCAACAAGCCGATTGGCGTGTTCATGCTGGCGGGCACCTCTGGTGTGGGTAAAACCGAAACCGCGCTGGCCTTGGCCGAGGTGATGTACGGCGGTGAGCAGAACGTGATCACCATCAACATGAGCGAGTTTCAAGAGGCCCATACGGTCTCCAGCCTGAAAGGCGCCCCCCCCGGCTATGTCGGTTATGGCGAGGGTGGAGTGCTGACCGAGGCGGTGCGCCGCAAACCCTATTCGGTAGTGTTGCTGGACGAGGTGGAAAAGGCCCACCCCGACGTGCATGAAATCTTCTTTCAGGTCTTTGACAAAGGCAACATGGAGGATGGCGAGGGCCGTTCGATCGACTTCCGCAACACGATGATCCTTTTGACCACGAATGCCGGGTCGGAAATGATCATGGATCTGCACGCCGACCCCGATCTGGTGCCGGAACCTGATGCGATTGCCAAGGCCCTGCGCGAGCCCTTGCTGAAAATCTTCCCGCCCGCCCTGCTGGGCCGTCTGGTGGTGATCCCCTACAACCCGCTCTCGCCGGAAATGATCGGCAAGATCACCCGGCTGCAACTGGACCGCATCAAGAAGCGCGTGGTTGCGGCCCATGGCGTGCCGTTCGATTATACCGACGCCGTGGTGGACCTGATCGTCAGCCGCTGTGCGGAAATTGAATCCGGTGGCCGGATGATTGATGCGATTGTCACCAACACCATGCTGCCCGACATCTCTGGCGAGTTCCTGCGCCGGATGATTGCCGGGGCAGAGGTGAACCGGGTGGCCATCGACGTCAAGGACGGAGCTTTCGTCTACAGCTTTGACTGATATCGAAATGAACGGGGCGCTTCCAGTGACGCGGACAAAGGTAGCGCTTCGCAAATCTGCGGTGTTGATCTGATTGACGCAAAAAGCGGGACGCATTGCGTGCGGCCCCCAAAGAGACCAAAAAGGTAAGCGGATATGGGAACTCAAGCTGGTATCGAATTGTCGTTTGGCACGATGGGCGCAGCGCCGGTCAATGCCGCCAATCCCACACGGTTCCGCATCGCTTTGATGGGCGACTTTTCGGGTCGTGCGGCGCGGGGCGAGGTGGAGATTGGCCGTGACCTTGCCGCACGCCGCCCGATCAAGCTGGACATCGACACGCTGGACAAGGTGATCAAAGGCTTTGCCGCCGACCTGATCCTGCCTGTGGGCCGCGATGGCGCGGGGATCGAGGTGACCTTGACTTCGGTTGACGATCTGCACCCCGATGAATTGTTCGGTCAGGTGGAGATGTTTGCCGAACTGGTCGCCCTGAAACGGCGCTTGGCCAAAGGGGCTACGGCGAAAAGTGCCATGGCGGAACTGACCGAATGGGGCGAACAATTTGGCCGCAAGATCAGCGCCCCGGCGCGAAAATCGGCGGGCAATGCGGTGCCGTCTGACCGTAAACTGAGCGATTTTGCGGCATTGGTCGGCGGGAACGTAACGCGCAAGGCCGAGGCATCCTCCACCGACGACCTGTTGCAACGCATCGTCGGGCCCTATGTGCAGGCTTTGCCCGACCCCGATGCCGCCTCGATGCAGGAAGCGGCGGAAGCGGCTTTGGCGGGTGCCATGCGGCTGGTTCTGCACCATCCGGAGTTTCAGTCGGTCGAAGCACAATGGCGGATGCTGGACCTGATCGCCCGCTCGGTTGAGACGGATCAGAAGCTGGACATCGTGCTTTATGACATCTCGGCGGAGGAACTGGCCGCGGACATGGCGGCACAAGATGACCTGTCGGAAAGCGGTCTGTGCCAGTTGCTGGCCGAAAGCACGCCGGATGGGCGCGGGCCTTTCTCTGCCATCTGCGGGCTTTACACCTTTGAGGAAACCCCGCCCCATGCCGAACTGGTGGGCCGGATTGCGCAAGTGGCAGCCCATGTCCGCGCGCCGTTCTTTGCCGCCATCACCCCCGGCTTTCTGGACACCGACATCAAGGACCGTCACCCGCTGGTGGCCGAGGCCTGGGATACCCTGCGCGCCATGCCAGAGGCCGGATATGTCGGCCTGTCCAGCCCGCGCTTTTTGTTGCGCCGCCCTTACGGTGCCAAATCCGACCCGATCTCCGAGTTTGATTTTGAGGAGTTCACCCAGACCGAGGGTCTGTCGGGCATGCTCTGGGCCAATCCGGTGGCGCTGGTGACCATCCTTCTGGCCCGCAGTTTTCGCAAGAACGGGCCATCTTTGGGCCTTGGATCGGTGATGTCTTTGGGCGGCATGCCCTACCACTTCGTCAAGGACCGTTACGGCGATCAGGTGGCCTTGCCCTGCACCGAACGCAACCTGACGCAGGCCAAAACGCAGGCCGCCATCGGGCGCGGCTATATGCCGGTGATCTCGGTCAAAGGCCGCGACGAGGTTCGCTTAGGGTCATTTCAGGGCTTGAATGGCACCACCGTTCTGGGGTTCTGGGCTGACGTGCCGCCGCATCAACCCAAGGTCAAGGTGGACCGGGTCAGGGTGGTGGTGGACGCGGTGCCCGACGCCGCAAAGAATGCGCCCGTCGTGTCTGCGGCGGCTGACGCGATGGATGACGAACTCGCAGCGCTTCTGGCGGGTTTTGGCGATGACTTTGGTTCTGCGCCCGTCACGGCGGAGGCAGCACCCGCCGCAGCATCGGCGGAAGACGAAATGGACGCAGACCTTGCGGCGCTGATGGCCAGCCTGTGAGGAATGACGTGCCGCCTATCGGCGCGTTGGCTTTGATGCGACTAGAATTCTGACAAGACGGGACTTTTTGACGGGGCAGCAAAAAATCGCGTTCGGTCAGAGGCATAAAGGTGTAGAACAATAGCGCAGGCTTTGGCTGTGCGCTTGGCGACTTGGGTGCAGGCGGGGCCTGAACAGAGGTGAAAACGATATGCCGGTTGTAATAGACGACATTGTTATTCGGCAGACAGAGAACCTGTACATCACGCTCAGCGGCGACGGCGCCACTGATCTGATCTGCCTTGGCGCCCGTGTCCGCGAGCGGCTTTCAACGATTTCCGAGATGCGGATGGAGTTTTTCGCAACCAACACCACCTTTGACCCGAAATCCATTCTGGGCAAACGGATCACGCTTACGACGGCA
Source organism: Rhodobacterales bacterium (assembly GCA_038231395.1). Classification (GTDB taxonomy): domain Bacteria; phylum Pseudomonadota; class Alphaproteobacteria; order Rhodobacterales; family Rhodobacteraceae; genus Stagnihabitans. The sequence continues at coordinate 34,901 of JBBRLL010000010.1, read as the reverse complement.
CAGGATTTCAAATTCTCTGGAATCGTGGTGTCGATCGAAGACGTCGGCTTGAAAAGAGGCGGCGATGTCTTCGCGGCAGAGCTGCGCCCGTGGCTGTGGATGACCACGATTGGCGAAGAAAACCGGGTTTTTCAGGGCAAAACCGCGCCCGAAGTCATCAAGGCGGTGTTTTCGGATCTTGGGTTCACCGATGTCACCGACAAGACCACGGCGACCTATGCCACCCGCGACTATTGCGTGCAATTCGACGAGACCAACTTCGATTTCGTCAGCCGATTGATGGAGGAGGAGGGGATCTACTACTACTTCGACCATTCCGGCAGCGTCGAAAAACTGGTGATGGCCGACAGTCTGACCGCCCATGATGACGCAGGCGACGTCAGCTTCACCGTGGCCAATATCTCAAACACCATGCGCTCTGACTACAATACGATCTATGAATGGTCCGAGGCGGGTCAGGTGGTGTCGGGCAAGGTGACGCTGTGGGATTATGACTTCACCAAGCCCGCGTCAAACCTTCGGGCCACGTCGGCGGTGCCGTCGGGCAATCACTCATACAAGAACATGGAACGGTATCAGTCGGGCGGCCACTACCAGACTGCCGACAAGGGCGAGAGCTTTTTTGCCCGCAACCTCGCCGATGGTCATGCGGCAGGTGCGGCGCGCTCGACCGGGCTTTGCAACAATCCCGCTGTGGTGGCCGGAGCCAAGTTCACCCTTAAACATCCCGAACGTGCGGAGGTTGAGGGCAGCTATCTGGTGGTGGCCTGCACGCATTACATCAGGTTTGACGACGGCACGATTGGCACAGAATTGAACCGTCTCAACCGACAGTCTGAAAAGATCGAATTCCCGCCGCAGATGGCGCAGTTTGAGACGGAGTTCGAGGCGATGCCCAGTGGCACCACCTTCCGTCCGCTGAAGGTGGTTGAATGGCCCGAAGTGCCAAGCCTTTTGACCGCCATCGTGACCGGACCCGGTGGAGACGAGATCCACACGGACGAATACGGTCGCATCAAGGTGATGTTTCCCTGGGACCGTTTGGGCAAGCTGGACGACACTTCGTCGTGCTGGGTGCGGACCGTCATGCCGTGGACGGGCAAGGACTGGGGCTTTCTGGCTGTACCGCGCATCGGGATGGAGGTGATCATCCAGTTCGAACGCGGCAACATTGATCGCCCGATCTGCACCGGCATGGTCTATAACGGCACCAACAAGCCGCCCTACGCCCTGCCCGGTGACATGAACAAACTGGGCCTGCGCACCAACTCCACCAAGGGCGGCGGCGGCTTTCACGAATTGACCTTCGACGACACCAAAGGCAGCGAAAGCGTCTTTTTCCAGTCGGAAAAGGATTACAAACAGCTGATAAAGAACAATGCCGAAATCACGATTGGCATGGAGAAAAAGGACGCGGGCAACCTGACCGAGACGGTCTATCAGAACAAGACCGAAGTGGTGAAAATGGGCGATCTGAAGCTAACGGTGGAAACCGGCAGCCGTGTGACCACCATCAAGACCGACGAGACGACGACCATCGATGGCAAATCAACCCACACCGTCACCGGCGACACCGCCATTGAAATCAAGACCGGGAACCTGACCGAAAAGGTCGCAACCGGCGACAAGTCCACAGAGGTTTCGAAAGGCAACATGGAAACCAAGGTGTCGATGGGCAACCAATCCACCGCTGTTGATCTGGGCAACATTGCCGTCAAGGCCGCCCTTGGCAAGATCGAGATCGAAGCGATGCAGTCCATCGAGTTGAAGGTGGGGCAAAGCTCGATCAAGATTGATCAGATGGGTGTCACGATCAAGGGCATGATGATAAGTGTCGACGGCCAGATACAAACCGAAGTCAAAGGTCTGATGACCTCCGTCAAGGGTTCAGCGATGCTGACGCTTAACGGCGGCATCACGATGATCAACTGAGGGGATGGAAAATGAATGATCGTTATTCCGACCTCGTCAAGCTGATCAAGCAGCCAGCGGCCCGGTTGTTGGCCAATGCGAACGCGGAACTTGAAACGGAAATCACCGCTCCTGCCTCAGCCCCGGTTGATGTCGTGCTGCGCGAACTGGACCAGAAGGGCGCGCTGATTGACATCATGCGCCTGTTGTCGATTGCCTTGCCGGCGCGGGAACGGGTGTGGTGGTGCTGTCTTGCCGCCCGTGATTTGCTGCCGCCGGGGGCCAAAGTGCCGCCACCCCTGGCTGCGGCTGAGGCTTGGGTGTTCAAACCGTCGGAAGAAAACCGCGCGATTGCCCACCATGCCGTGCAGCACGCTGGCATGAAGGATGACACCAAGCATTGTGCCATGGCCGTGCAGTTTCATGACGGCACGCTGGGGCCGGGCGATCTGGCGCAACATCCCGCACCGCCGGGTGGCGCTGAGGTGTCGGCCTTTGCCATGAACATCGTGGCCATCGCGCGGTCGGGAAAAATGCTCAACGAGGCGGCGGGTCTGATGATTGACCGCGCTTTGGACATCGCCCGTGGCGGCTCTGGCCGGGTAGAGGCTGCCATGACCAAGGAAGGCGCTTAAGATGGGAATGCCAGCCGCCCGCATCTCTGACATGCATGTCTGCCCGTTGGTGACGGTACTGGTGCCCCATGTTGGCGGGCCGATTGCCTTGGGGTGCTTTACGGTGTTGACCTGCTGTTTGCCACAGGCGCAGGTCGGCAATATGTGCGTCTGTGTCGGCCCGCCGGATGTGATTGCCATGGGGTCGGTTACCGTGCTGGTGGGGGGCATGCCTGCCGCGCGGTTGGGCGATATGACCGGGCATGGCGGGGCGATTGTCCTTGGCGCGCCGACTGTGTTGATTGGATAGGATGAGGGCGGTTCGGTTGAGGGGAAGATGGCGGTAACCTTGCGGTTTCAATCTTCGGGGGCGGTGCCGGGCGACGGGCATCCCATAACCATGCGCGGTCCCAGCCTGACCATCGGGCGCGGGCCGGAGAATGACGTGGTTTTGCCTGACCCGGACCGCATGATCTCCAAAACCCATTGCGTGATTGAAAACCACAACGGTTCGGTCGTCGTGGTCGATTTTTCCACGAACGGGACCTTTCTGAACTACGGCAAGGTGGCCTTGGGCCGGATCGCCACGCCGATCAACGACGGCGATGTGCTGATCATGGGGCCTTACGAGTTTGCGGTGGAGATTACCGCGTCGCGCGCCTACTCCGACCAAGCTCCCCCGGTTTTGGGAGAGCGGGCTTCGTTTGGAGAGCCGCTGGCCCCTTTGCCGGAGGAGCGCGCTTCTTTTGGCAACGCCAAATCCGCGCCTGACCCTTACAAACTGTTGGATGATGCTGGCCCCGGCGGCGATTTTCTTGACGGCCTGCTGGGCGGATCAAAACCCACCGGGCCAAGCCAGTTCCGAAAAATGCAAGAGCCGGTTGACCTGCTGCCGCCCTTGGGCGATGACGGCCCGTTGCTGGCACCGCGCCGCGACCTGCCCTCTGGCCCTGCGATGCGCGACCATTCCGCCTCGATCACCGACAACTTTCGGCCCGCGCAGACCTCAACGGCCAAATCGGTGATCCCGGACGACTGGGATGATCTTCTGGCCCCGACGCCGCAGAGCAAGGCCAAGCCGCAAATGCCGCTGCCTGCCAATGCGGACGTTTACAGCCACGCCCCCGCCGCGCGAAGTGCCGCTATTCCTGACGATGATATGTTTGACGCGCCCGCGACGCCATTGCCACCTGCCAGTGTGGTGCCTGCTGTGGACGTCAGTTTTGGGGGCCCGATAGCCGCACCCAACTCTGCTGCAGCCATACCCGCTGCGATCCCTGAGGATGATTTCCTTGAGTTGCCGTTATCAGTGCCCACCGATCCGGCGGTTCTGACGCTCAAGGCCCCACCCGTTGCCGTGCAGACCACACCTGACATCTTTGCTCCGCAGACCGAGGATGCGCAGTCAGCACCCCCGATCCCTCAGGGCGATGACGCCTTGGCCACCGATCAGCCCACAACGGCCGCGCCGTTTGACCCCTTCGCCACCGATCCCAACCGCCCGTCGCGCAACACCGCCGTGCCCGCGCAATCGGCCGTGGTGGAGGTGGTGCCTCTGCCGGTCATCAGTCAGGCCGCCGCTACGGTTTCTGGCCCGGTCACCAACGCCGACGCCGCCCGCGCCTTTTTAATGGCAGTGGGCGCCGAAGACATCCGCATCACCGACGCCGAATTGCCGGACACCATGGCCCGGCTTGGCCGCACGCTCAAATCCATGATCACCGGCCTGCGCGAAATTCTGATGACCCGCACTTCGATCAAATCCGAATTCCGGATAGAGCAGACGATGGTCAATGTCGGCGGCAACAACCCCCTCAAATTCTCGGTCACCCCCGAACAGGCGATCGAGGCGATGGTCAAACCCACGGCGCGCGGCTACCTGCCCGCCGAAGCCGCAGCCCTGCAAGCGCTGGAAGACATCAAGGCCCACGAAATCGCCATGATGACCGGGATGGAGGCGGCGCTGAAAGGCGTTCTGGCCAAGCTGAACCCGGCCAGTCTGACCACGAAAATCGAGGCGAAGGGCGGCTTTGGTGGTTTCCTCAAAAACCGCAAAGCCCAGTATTGGGAAACCTACGAAGCCATGTATGCTGACATCAGCAGTCAGGCCGAAAACGACTTTCACGAGCTGTTCGCCAAGGAGTTTTCGCAAGCCTACCGGGCCCAACTCGCCCGGTTGAAAGATGCCAAAGCCCGCAGCGGTGGCTGAGGGGTACGCAGATCGGGGACCGGTTGTCCTGCCTGATCTGTGACACAGGAAAACGGCTGGATCGGTTCCGGCGATTGAACGTGCCGGAACCGATCCGGGAAAGAAGGAGACGACATTGTCCTGGGACAGCAAAGTATTGTGGACCGAAGGCCTGTTCCTTCAACCCCACCACTTCCAGCAGGCCGACCGCTATACCGAGGCGCTGATTGCCGGCCTCGCCCGTCGGGTGACACCCTATGCCTGGGGGATTTCGGCGCTGGAACTGGACGATGCGGCGCTGAAAATCGGACAGATCGCCCTCAAATCGGTGTCGGGGCTGACGCAGGATGGCGCGGTGTTCCGGGTGCCACAAGCCGAAGATCACCCGCCCGCACTGGAGGTGCCGCCCAACGTCAAGGACTGCGTGGTGATGCTGACGGTGCCGCAGCGGCGGCAGGGTGCGCAGGAAGTTGACCTGACCGGCGCCGAACAATCCGCCAGTCGTCTGCGCCCTGCGGAAGTTGAGGTGACCGACACCATGAGCATGGACCGCAAGGCCGTGACCCTTGGCGTCGGCAAGATGCGCCTGCAATTCGCTTTGGCCCTTGACGACATGGCCGACAAGCTGGCCATCCCCATCGCCCGCATCATCGAGGTGCGCCCGGACCGGGAGGTGGTTCTGGACACGGCCTTCATCCCCTCGTCGCTTGACGTGCGCGCGGCCTTCCCCTTGGCGTCGTTCCTGCGCGAGTTGGAAGGGCTGTTGAACCACCGCGTCACCGCTTTGGCAGGCCGTCTGTCCGATGGCGGTGCGACACGCGGCGTGGCGGAGATTCAGGATTTTCTGCTGCTGATGGTCTGCAACCGAACCTTGCCGCTGATCCGCCATCTGGGCACCATCGAAAACCTTCACCCTGCTGATTTTTTTGCCGAATGTGCCAAGCTGGCGGGGGAGCTTGCAACCTTCATGGCATCAGACAAGCGCGCGCCCGACATCCCGGCTTATCGCCACGATGACCTGACCCGCAGCTTTGCACCCTTGGTTCGGGTGCTGCGGCAGTACCTTTCGGCGGTTCTGGAAACCACCGCCGTCTCGATCCCGCTGGAGCCGCGCAAGTATGGCATCTCGGTCGGTCTGATTGCGGATCGCAAACTGTTGTCCACCGCGGGCTTTGTTTTGGCCGTCAAGGCCGACATCCCGGACGAAACCGTGCGGCGGCATTTCGCAGGGCAGGTCAAGATCGGCCCGGTGGAGGAGATCCGGCCTTTGGTGAACTCTGCCCTGCCGGGGATTGGTCTGCGGCCCTTGCCGGTGGCACCGCGCCAAATTCCTTATCACGCCGGGGTTGTGTATTTCCAGCTTGAGGAAGCCAGCCCTTATTGGGCGAAAATGACGACCTCGGGCGGGATCGCGGTGCATGTGTCGGGCGATTATCCGGGCCTTACGATGGAATTGTGGGCGATCCGGCAAGCGTAAGCCGGACGGGAGACGACGATGGCCAATAACGACCCCTTTGCCGAGCCCGACGACAACGAGCGCACGGTGATCCGCCCCAATCCGGGTGGCAAACGGCCCGCCACGCCTGCGCCTGCCACTGGTGGAGGGGGGGGGCAGTCCTACACCTCCGCTGCCCCCAGTGAGCCGTCGCCTGCAACGGGTGTGCCCTCTGCCGCGCTGAAAACCTCAAATGATGCCAATGCGATAGCCATAACTGGCGTCAATCAGCTGGTGGCAATTGCGACGCCGCTGTTGTCGCTGGTCAGCCGTATCCGCAACCGCGCCCAGCACATGGACCCCGAAAAGCTGCGCCAGTCGGTGATGGCCGAAGTGCGGTCTTTTGAAAACGCAGCCCTGAAGGCGGGTGAGGATGCGCAGAAGGTCAAAGTTGCCCGCTATGCCCTGTGCGCCACCCTGGACGATGTGGTTTTGAACACGCCGTGGGGCGAGCAATCGTCGTGGGCGATGCAGTCGATGGTCGGCACCTTTCACCGCGAAACCGTGGGCGGCGACCGCTTCTTTGATCTGCTTGCACGGTTGGAGCAAGACCCCGGTACTAACATCGACCTTCTGGAATTTCTGTACATGTGCCTGTCGCTTGGCTTTGAGGGGCGTCTGCGCGTCGAAAACGGCGGGCAGGACAAGCACTTGCAGATCCGCAACGCGCTCGCCCGCATCATCCGTGGTCAAAGAGGAGAGTTCGAGCGCGACCTTTCCCCGCGGTGGAAAGGTGTGCTGCGGCCCTATCAAATCCTGTCGGCGTGGAAATGGGTGTGGTTTGCCATCGGCGCCACCGCAACCATTCTGGCCATCGCCTTCGCGGGCTTCAGCTATTTCCTTGGCCAGCGCAGCGATGCCGTGCTGACCCAGATTTCCAGCATCGACACCGGGATTCCGCCAAGTCTGTTGCGCCGTGCGCCGCCGCCCCCGCCACCCGAGCCGCCCAAACAAGACATCGACAAGCTGGCGCAGCTGTCGTCGTTTCTGGCCCCAGAGGTCAAAGCCGGCACCGTGGCCGTGCTGACGCAGGGCAATACGGTGGAAGTGCGTTTGCAGGGGGCTGGCATGTTCGCCTCTGGCTCTGACCAGCTTTCCAAGGATTATACCGCCATTGTGACGCGGGTGGGCACGGCGTTGAAGGATGAAAAGGGCCATATCGTCGTGGCCGGTTATTCAGACAGCTCTCCCCTGGGCGGCGGTCGCTTCAAGGACAATACCGCGTTAAGTCAGGCCCGTGCCGATGCGGTGATGAAGATGATCGTGCCCTTGGTCGGCGACCCGGCCCGGCTGATCGCGGAAGGTCATGGCGAAAAGGACCCGATCGGTGACAACAAGACCAAAGTCGGCCGCGCTGCCAACCGCCGCATTGAAATTCTGATCGTGAAGGGCGCGGAGGGCAACTGACATGAAATTCCTGAAAGCCGTGGGCCGCTTCCTGATCTCGATCTACTTCATCCTCTTGGTGGTCACGCTGATCCTTTCGGTCTGTGTCTGGTACTTCTCGCCCTACATCGGTACTGACGCGTTCCGGCCCTTCGACGACACTTTTGGCCGCTGGATATTCATAGCGGTCCTGTGGGTGATCTGCCTTGTGACGCTGCTGATCATCTGGATCGTGCGGCGGCACGACGAGAAGGCGGTGGAGGAGGACATCGTCAAAGGTGCTGAAGTCGCACCCGAAAACGAGGTGGTCACCGCCGAGATGGAGGAGTTGCGCGACAAGATGCGCCGGGCGATCTCCAAGCTGAAAAAGTCCAAAGGCGGGCGGCGCAGTCTGTACGAATTGCCGTGGTATGTGATGATCGGGCCACCCGGGGCTGGCAAAACCACGGCCATCGTGAATTCCGGCCTGCAATTTCCCTTGGCGGATGAGTTTGGCAAAGAGGCGATTGGCGGGGTTGGCGGCACGCGCAACTGCGACTGGTGGTTTACGGACAATGCCGTGCTGATTGACACGGCTGGTCGCTACACCACGCAGGAAAGCGATGCCGAGGCGGACAACGCCGCTTGGCTGGGCTTCCTTAACCTGTTGAAAAAACATCGGATTCGCCAGCCCATCAACGGTGCCATGATTGCCATCAGCCTGTCTGACCTGTCCTTGCAGGACGAGGTCACCCAGAAAGGCCACGCCCGCGCCGTCAAGCGCCGTCTGGCAGAGTTGCGCGAAAAGCTGGGGGTGCGCTTTCCGGTTTATGTCCTGTTCACCAAGGCGGACATGATCGCGGGCTTTACCGAGTTCTTTGACAACCTTGGCAAGGAGGAGCGTGAGCAGGTCTGGGGTTTCACCTTGCCTTTGCCCAAGGGCAAATCCGAAGCCTCTCCCGTGGCCGGGTTTGACACTGAATTCAGCGCGCTGATCACCCAGTTGAACGCGCAACTGATCGACCGGATGCAAACCGAAACCGACCACCAACGCCGCAGTCTGATGGCCGGGTTCCCCGCGCAGGTGGCTTCGGTACGGTCAGTGGCGCAGGCCTTTCTGGCCGAGGTTTTCGCCGAAAACCGCTATGACGACCGTCAGATGCTGCGCGGGGTTTACTTCACCTCTGGCACGCAGGAAGGCACGCCGATTGACCGCCTGATGATGGGCATGGCGCGCACCTTTGGCATCGGCAGGCAGGCGCTTGGCACCGGGCGCGGCACCGGGCGCAGCTTTTTCCTGACCCGGCTGTTCAATGACGTGCTGTTTCCCGAGGCGGGTCTGGTCTCTGCCGATGACAAGGTCGAACGCCGCTACCGCTGGATGAAGCGCGGCGCCCTTGGCCTGACGGCGGTGGTGGCGATTGGCATGACCTCGCTGTGGGCGCGCAGCTATCTGGGCAACGTCGATCTGTTGGGCAATGTGGGCAACGCCGTCACCTCTTACACTGCGGCCGCAGCCAACGTGCCCGCCAACCCGATTGCCGACAGCGATGTCTCGGTCACCGTACCCGCGCTGAACATCCTGCGGCAAATTCCGGTCAACCCGATTCCGCCTTCGATCGACCGTGCCGCGGCCAGCCCCTATGCGCCGGAGTTTCGTCTGACCTGGGGGCTTTATACCGGCAGCGGATTGGCCAACCAGACCGGGATCAGCTACCGCGCCGCGCTGAACACGTTGCTTCTGCCAAGGGTGTTGCTGCGGCTGGAAACCTCGATGCAAAGCAACATCAAAAGACCGGAGGTGCTGTATGACACCCTCAAGGTCTATCTGATGCTGGGTCTGCAAGGGCCGATGAATGCCGACGAAGTGCGCAGTTTCATGGCCGCCGATTGGCAACTGACCTATGCCGGGGATGAGAACAAGGCGCTGCGCGATGACATGATGTTTCACCTGAACGCGCTGATCAGTCAGCCGATGCAGACCGTTGAACTGTACGGCCCGCTGGTGGAACAGGTGCAGGGCATTCTGGCAGAACTGCCGATGGCGCAACGGGTTTACAACGGCATCGTCCACTCGCCCGAGGCGCTGGCTTTGCCCTCGTTCCGGCTGACAGATATCGGCGGACCCAATCTGGCAAAGGCTTTCGTGCGCGCCTCTGGCAAGCCGCTGAATGACCCGATTGAGGGGATTTTCACGTACGATGGTTTCAACACGGTGTTCAAGGATCAGGCGCTTGGCGTGGCGGCCAACATCCAGCGCGACAGTTGGGTTCTGGGGCCGAAGGTCAAGACCGACCAGACCCCTTCGGCTTTGGCGGCTATCACGCGCGACGTGCTGGATCTGTATTACAACGACTATATCGCCCGCTATGACGCCCTGTTGGGCGATATTGATGTGGTCCCGCTCACCACCCTGAAACAGGCGGTGGATGTCACCAACATCCTCAGCGGCCCGACCTCTCCCATCGTCAACATCCTGAATGCGGTGGACAAAGAGACAGCACTGACCGTCGTGGATGCGCCGATTGATGCAAAGGCGGCGGCTGACAATGCCAAGGACACGGTCGGCGTGAACCTGCTTGACGAAAAGCTGTCAGTCCGCAGCAGGCTTTTGTTGCAAGCGCTGCAAAGTGCGGCAACCGATGCGGGCCAACCGCCGCCAAAACCGCCGGGCGCTTATGTGGAGGAGCGGTTTGCCTGGCTTCACGCCATGGTTTTGCGGGCCGACAAGCAACCCTCGCAACTGGATAACCTGATGGCCGCCCTGACGCTGGTCTATCAGGACATGAACAAACAGGCCTTCAGGGGGGCTGCGGCGGATCCCAAAGCCGGATCGGACTCGCTGGCGGCTTTGCAGCAGGCGGCGGCACAGGTGCAGGGGCCCCTTGCGCGGTGGGCCAGTCAGATCACCACCGGCGGCGCTGGCATCACGGCTGAGGGGACGCGCGCCGCGCTCAATCAAGCCTGGACGGCGAATGTTCTGCCGTTCTGCCAGCAAGCCACCGCCAAATCCTATCCGTTCACCAAAGGGGCTGCGGCGGATATGGGGATGGCCGACTTTGCCAAACTGTTCGGCCCGGCCGGTTTGATTGACAGCTTCATGACCGGCAGCATGAAGGATCTGGTCGACACCTCCAAAAAACCTTGGACGTGGAAGCAGGTCAGCAACACCGATCTGGGGATTTCCCCGGCGGTGCTGGCGCAGCTTCAGGCGGCGACCGAGATCAAGGAGGCTTTCTTCCCGAACGGACCCGCAGCCTCGGTGCCGTTCCAGATAACGCCGGTGGCTTTGGACCCGAACGCCACTGCCGTTCAACTGTTGATCGACGGCACGCAGGTGAATTTCGCGCAGAACTCCGGCCAGCCCTTGCCCACAGCGGTGACGTGGCCGGGGGCGGTCGGTGTGGCGCAGATTGCTTTCACTCCGGCACTGTCGGGCGCAGAAAGCGGCGTGCGCAAGGATGGACCCTGGGGCTGGTTCAGGTTGCTGGACAGTGCCGAAATCCGGTCGACAAACGCGCCCGACCGCCGACGGATCATCTTTAACATCGGCGGGCGGATCGCGATGTTCGAGATGCAGACAGGCTCGGTCCTGAACGCCTTTGCGCTGCCCGCCATGAAGACTTTCTCTTGCCCGTCGTCGTTCTGATGGCTGGACATTGCCCTGAACGCGACATGGTCACGACGGAAGGCAGGGCAGCGCTTTGCGACCCTACGTTGGACAAAGACACGGCCGCGCAGCAAGGTGGTGGCTGATGGCAGGATTTGGCGCCTTCGGCAAAATGCCGGCTCTTGGTGACTTCTTCCGCCTTGGCGTCTCGGCAGAGGTGGTCGCCGCGTGGGACCCTTGGGTCCAGCAAACCCTGCTGACGGCGCGCAGCACATTAGGCCCCACGTTCGAGACGTGCTACATGTCCGCCCCGATCTGGCGCTTTGCCTTGGCCCCCGGCGTGGTGGGCGGGCAGGGGGTACTGGGCGTTCTGATGCCTTCGGTTGACCGGGTCGGGCGGCAGTTTCCCCTGACCCTGATGGCGCAAACCGGCGCGCAAGAGCAGGCCCCGTTGCGCAATCTGATGTGGCAAGCCCCAGTTCTTGACGCGCTGGAAGCGCTGGCGCTGGACTGCCTTGACGACGCCATGACGCGCGAGACCTTGCAGGAGCGTTTGGCCGGGCTGACCCTGCAACCGACCGGCGATCCCAGCAGCATCGGCACCTTTGGCTCGGCCTTGGTTTTGTCCAACAAGGTCCCGCAGGCCCTTTATGCCGACCTGGCTCTGGATCTTGCGGGCGGTGAACTGCACCGGTCTTGCGCGTGGTCTGCCCATGTCGAAGGCGCGGCGCGGCTGATCCTGACCACGGGCTTGCCCCAGCCAGATGTGGCGCATTTTCTGTTTGATCTTCAGGGGGTTGCGCGATGACACCGCACCTGAAACCGCTGAACCTTTTGCCGCCGCGCGCCTTTGCTTCAAAAACCCTGTGCCGATATGTGCGGTGCGCTTCAGGTGATGTCTCCCAGACCGGAGCCGGACGATGAACGATGGAATGATCCGTTTCAATGCCCGCACCCATGTGGGACGTGTCAGAAAGCACAACGAGGATGCAATCCTGGTGCTGCCCGATCAGCATATCTGGGTGGTATCTGACGGCATGGGCGGGCACGAGGGCGGTGATTATGCCAGTCAGGTCGTGGTCGATGCCGTGGCCGTGCTGCCGCCCGACATGGCGCCTACCGAAAAGTTGGGGGCGATCCGCAACGCCCTGCAACAGGCCCATGAGACGATCTGCGCCGAGGCCGAGCGGCGCGGCGCTGTGATGGGTGCCACTGTGGTGGCGCTGGTTCTGGCCGATGGCCATTTCGGCGCGCTTTGGGCGGGCGACAGCCGGCTTTACCGCCTGCGCGACGGCAAGATTGACCTCTTGACCACCGATCATTCCCTGGTTGCGGCGTTGGTTGAAAGCGGTCAGATGACTTGGGATGAGGCGGAAAAACACCCGCAGTCCAATGCCATCACCCGCGCCGTGGGGGTCGGCGAGGCGTTGGATCTGGACAAAATCCGCGGCGATGCGCTACCCGGCGACCGTTTTCTTCTCTGCTCCGACGGGCTGAACAAATACGCGACGATTGCGGAACTGGGGGCCTTCCTGAACAATGTACCGCTGGAAGTGGTCAGCGACAATCTGGTGCAAATGGCGCTGGACCGGGGCGGTGCTGACAATGTCTCGGTCATCGTGGTCGATGTGACTTGACGGCTGCAACCAAATCGCGCACCAAGCCGGTCGCCGGACGTTTTGCTTCCCAAAGGTGCTCGTCGGCTTGCCAACCAATTTTCCCCAGTTTGCGCCGATCAGCGGCGTGGAAACGCACGCATCTGAGGCACCTCCGAAAAGGGTCGTTCCAATCGCCCTACTTCGCCACACTGGTCAAGATCCGGCTGTTGATCGACAGGATTTGCAGCGCCCCCGCATCCACCGCCTTCTTCAAAGCCTCGGCAAAGCCACCGACCGATTCCGTGGTCGGGCGCAGTTCGGGAAACAGTGGCTTTTCAGAGTGGATCACAATCACCTTCGACTTGCCCAAAGTGGTCGCATCGACGGTGAAGGCCACGTGCGCGGGGTCTTTGTTGTCCGTCAACGGATAGGCCAAGCGAAACTTGGTGTCTCCGGCCACGCCCTTGCGCAGGGCGGTTACCGAATTGTCCTTGCGGTTCAGGTTGGGCAAAATGTGGTAGACGTTGCCTGATACGTCGATGATGGCCACCGACAGATAGCCACTGATCACATCCGCCGGGATCACCAGATCAATCACCGGGTTTTCGCCGACAAAGTAGCGGCCCGAGGGGTTGTCATCGGCATTGTCACCATAGCCGAAGGTAAAGCTGAAGCTGCCCTCATGCGCGGCAGGTAGTGTGGTTTCAATCTGGCACAGGGCGGGGTTCAACAGCTCTATCTTCAGGTCCACCTTGCGGTCGGGGGCCAAGGCAGTCACCGCGTCAAACACCTGCAATTGGGTTTCCGAGCGGGCGAGGCGGCCACTCACGGTGATGGTGTCCCCCTTGCCATAGCCAACCGCCGGGGGATTGACCAAAGACAGGGGTCCGCAATCGGCAGCTTTGGTCAAAACCGCGTTTACATCACCAGCCGTCAGAAACGCCGGCACTTTCAAGGCGAGGTCGATTTTGGTGGTGCCTTTCAGCACGCCGGGCAGGGTTCCGATTGCGGCCATCACCTCGGTCTGTACGGCAGGGTCGCTGGTCGTGCCGGTGACCGCGGCCTCATTGCCGGTGATCGCCACGCGCCAGACCTCAACCTTGGTCAGGGCATTGATCACGCTGAGCACATCAGCGCCCCAGCTTGGCCCGATCGCACCGGAGGCCAGCGTCAGGTCCGCCTTGCCGCCAAGCCCGGACATGGTCTTGGTCAGCGCTGCGGCTACGTCCTGCGATGGCACGTCACCCACCGCCAGCGGCACCGCGTCCTGCGGACGACTGATGATCAGCGCGTAGGGGTCGGCCACCGGCAGCGCGGGTTTCAGATAGCCGTCCAGCGCGCCAGACAAATAAGCGCCAGCCCCGCCACCGATCAAAACCAACGCAAGCAGCACAAGGATCAGGCCGGAACGTGATTTGGGCTTGGCGGGCTCCGTGATAGGTTTCGCCGCAGTTTTCGGCGTCGCGTAAGGGTTCGCCGGAGCTTTGGAGGGTGCATCCTTGGCCATCCCAGCGGCCGCACCGCGTGGCATAACCACCGTGCGGTCGTCCATCGCGCCATCTGCCCCGGTATCCATACTGCCACCCGCTGGCATTCCCCGGTCAATCGCCCGTAGCAATTCATCCGCCGATTGGAAGCGTTGGGCGGGGTCGGGCTGGGTCATCTTGTCGATCAGGCTTTTGAGCGGTTCGGGCACGCCCCCCGTGTCCAGCCGCTCTTGCTTTTTGCGCACCACCTCAATCGGGTTGGCCCCCGGATCGGGGCGTTTGCCACGAAAGGTGGCCAGCAGAAGCGCTCCCAAGGAATAGAGATCGGACCTTGTGTCGGTATTGCCCGCCAGTTGTTCAGGTGCTGCATAGGCGTATTTGCCAGCGAATTCGTTGCCGACGATGGTTTGCGCGCCCGGATTGGCATCCTTGGCGATGCCGAAGTCGATGATCACCGCCTGATCGGGTTTGCCGCCTTTCAGGATGATGTTGTCGGGCGAAAGATCCCGGTGGATGATCCGGCGGTCATGCGCCACCTTCAGGCCATCGGCCACCCGCCGACAGATGCGGACAAGGTCATTGGCAGGCAGCCCGCCGCTTTTCAGCAAAGCGTCCAGACCCGGCCCGTCGACATAATCCATCACCAGATAGATCAGACCCTCTGGCGTCCGGTGGTTTTCGGAATAGCGCACCACGGCGTCGTGGCGGATCTCGCGGATCTCCTCCTCGCGGCGCATCAGCGTCAGGAACGCCTCATCCCCGGCGAACTCGCTTTTCAGCACCTTTATGGCGACGAACCGGCCGGAGATTTCGTTCTTGGCCTTGTAAACCTCTGACGTGCCACCGCGCCCGAGGATCGTGTCAATCCGGTACGTGCTGTTCAGAAGGTCACCCGGCTGGAAGATATCGCCCGCTCTTGTATCCGCCATGCCGTTCCTCTGCCTGCGTTGCCGCGTTGGTAAACCTTGGGGCTTAGCTGCCGACCTGGAATTCGACGCGGCGGTTCACGTCGGCCTTGGGATTCTTGGGGTCGACCGGAAACGCCTCACCCACGCCCACGGCGACCAGCTTTTCGGCAGGGATGCCGCAATCATCCACCAGATGCCGCTTCACCTCTTCGGCGCGCAGCATGGACAGGCTTTGGTTGTAGCTGTCGGTGCCGGAACTGTCGGTGTGACCGATGATCTTGAACTGCGGGATGGTCGAGGCTTTGACCACATCGCACAGCGTGGCCAGCTTGCTGGTCTCGCCCGCCCCCAAAGCGGCGCTGTCAAAGGCGAAATTGATCTGGATGTTGACCTGCGCGTTGGGGTCCATGGCGACATAGGTGGTGTTGGCGGGCAGCTTTGACACGGTTGTCTCCGTCGCGGCTGCGGAGCCATCCGAAGGCGCAATGACCAGTCCACGCGTCTGTTGCTGGGCTGCGAATTTCGCCGCGAGCTGGGCTGCGGTGAGGGTGCTGTCATCCTGGGCGAAAGCGGCGCCGCCTGCCAAAGCCAACAAGGCTGCCGCGCCAGCAAAGCGAAGTTGAAGTTTCATGGCGTTCCTTTCGCAATTCCAAACGATTGCAATGGGGCAAGTTTAGTGCAGCTTTCCCAAGTTCACAACGGCTTTGGGCCCACTTGACCCGACCGATCTGCACGAAGGTTTAAACGAGGCTTGCCAGCCCCCCCGCAGGCAGGATTAAGTGCGCCAAACCGGTAGCATCAGGTGATCGCCTTGCGTCTTCTGCCCGCTGTTCTGCTGTCTGTCTCGATCCTGATTGCGGCGATGATCATCGTGGCGATCCCGTTGTTCTTTCCAAGCCATGGCAGCGGCGGCGGATCGGTCGACAATCAGGCCCGCATCGACATTGAACTGTTGCACGGTGACCTTGATAATCTGGCCGAGGCTGTCAACCAGCTGCGCGATCAGGCCGATTCGCTGGAAGAGCGGATGTCGAAGATGGAGGTAAGCGCTGCTCCGCCCGATGCCACCGGTGGCGGGTTGCAGATTGTCACTCCCAGCGGGCCGAATGGGATTTCGGGGAATTACGCGCAAGTGGTGCTGGTGGCGGACCGGCGCAACCTCAACAAAGGCCTGACGGTGCCGACCCCCAGCTTCATGATCGGCAAATTCGGTCCGCCGCGCGATGGGCTGTCTGCCGATTGCCAGCCGATGACAAACCCACGCCTGTCGGCGTTGCTGGAGGACCGTGCCGTTGGTCCGGTGACTGTGAAGATGCTGAAACCGGCGCTGGAGTCGTTGCAAGCCGTGTTTGACAACATCAAACGCGCCGATCCGGACCTTTATGCCCGGATCAACACCTCCGGTTCGCTGTGCGTGCGGTTTATCCGCGGGTCCACCACCGATGTGTCAAACCACTCGTTCGGGACCGCGGTTGATCTGAACATCGACGGCGTCCTGGATACATTGGGCGATGGCCGCACCCAGCTTGGCCTGACGATCATGTCGGATTTCTTCAACGCAGAGGGCTGGGTCTGGGGCGCCGCTTATGGCCGCGAGGACTCGATGCACTTTGAGGTGAGCGAAGAAAAGATCGCCGAATGGATTGCGGCAGGCAAGCTGTAGGGCCGCGTTGGGCTGACCGATGCCCGAGGCTTCAGGAACGGGCTGGAACATGGGCAGATTGCCCATCCTACCAATGGCCGAAGTCTTGAAACGCTGAACCGGAATCCGATGCGTCCCGCGTTTGTCTGAGCGGTGTTCAACGACACGGGTAGGGATAGGTAGGATGGGCCGTCGGCCCATGCTGCAACTTTCCCCTCAGCCGCCGAACTTCTTTTCCAGCCATTTTTCCAGCCAGTGGATGTTGTAGTCGCCGTTGATGATGTCCGGCTCTGCCAGCAGGGCGTCAAACAGCGGCATCGTGGTTTCAATGCCGTCGATGATCAACTCACCCAACGCCCGCTTCAGCCGCGCCAAAGCTTCGGGCCGGTCGCGGCCATGGACGATCAGCTTGCCGATCAGGCTGTCGTAATAGGGCGGGATCGAATAGCCGCCATACAGCGCCGAATCCATCCGCACGCCCAGACCACCGGGGGCGTGAAACACCTTCACCCGGCCCGGACGCGGAGCAAAATCGGGCAGGCGTTCGGCGTTGATGCGCACCTCGATGCAGTGGCCGTTGATCACCAGATCGTCTTGCGCAAACGACATCGGCAGGCCAGACGCCACGCGGATCTGTTCGCGCACCAGATCCACGCCGAAAATGCCTTCGGTCACCGGGTGTTCGACCTGCAACCGCGTGTTCATCTCGATGAAGAAGAATTCGCCGTTTTCATACAGGAACTCGATCGTCCCGGCCCCGATATAGCTGATCTTTGACATGGCGTCAGAGCAGACCTTGCCGATCTTGGCCCGCATGTCCGGCGTGATACACGGGCCCGGAGCCTCTTCGAAGACCTTCTGGTGCCGGCGTTGCAGCGAACAGTCACGCTCCCCAAGATGCACGGCATTGCCTTTGCCGTCGCCAAAGACCTGAATCTCGATATGGCGCGGGGTTTGCAGGTATTTCTCGATATAGACTTCATCGTTTCCGAAGGCCGCTTTGGATTCCGCGCGCGCGGTGCGGAAAGCTATCTCCAGCTCGGCGGGCGTATTGGCGACCTTCATGCCGCGGCCACCGCCCCCCGCCGTGGCCTTGATGATCACCGGAAAGCCGATCTTCGCCGCAACACCAATCGCGGTTTCATAGTCCGGCACCCCGCCGTCCGACCCCGGAACCACCGGAATCCCCAAAGCCTTGGCGGTTTCCTTGGCGGTGATCTTGTCGCCCATGATGCGGATATGGTCTGCGGTCGGCCCGATGAAGACAATGCCGTGGTCCTGCAACGCCTGAGCGAAACTCGCATTCTCGGACAGAAAGCCATAGCCCGGATGGACCGCCTGCGCGCCGGTGATCTCGCAGGCCGAGATGATGGCGGCTTTGGACAGATAGGACAGCGCCGAGGACGCAGGCCCGATGCACACCGACTCGTCCGCCATCCGCACGTGCATTGCATCGGCATCGGCAGTTGAGTGGACGGCAACCGACTTGATGCCCATTTCCTGACAGGCGCGGATCACGCGAAGGGCTATTTCGCCGCGATTGGCGATCAGGATCTTGTCAAAGATCGGCTGCGGGGTTGCCGTTTGGCTTGGCTTGGCCATCGCGCGCGAGGTTGGTTTGGTCAAAATCCCGACCTCACTCGATGATCATCAAGGGTGCGCCGTATTCCACCGCTTGTCCGTCGGCGGCCAGGATGCGCCTGACCACACCGGCGCGCGGGGCAGGGATATGGTTCATTGTCTTCATCGCTTCGATGATCAGAACAGTCTGACCCTCGGTGACCGACGCGCCAACCGCCACGAAGGCCGCAGCCCCCGGTTCCGCCGACAGATAGACCGTGCCGACCATCGGAGACGTCACGGCACCCGGATGTTGCGCGGGGTCTTCCAGCGAAGGCGTGGCGACTGACCCTGCAACCGGACCTGGTGCCGCCGCATATTGCACAGGTTGCGCTTGCATCGCCGGCGCGGCCATTTGCTGCACCACGGTCACCTGCTTGACCACCTTCACATCAAGGCTGTCATGCTCGCCGTATTCGCGCATCACCGAAATCTCGGTCAGTTCGTTCTTGTTCAGCAGCTCTGCGAGGGCTGCGATGAAGGCCACGTCCGCATCTGGGGAATTTTTGCTCATGCAATCCTCTGTTGGCGTCGTTGTTTTTGCGTCCGGTGTCTGTGGCGCGCAGATTGCGGTGGGCCGACCGGGCGGTTGTCTGGCCCTCATATACGGCAGAGATGGTCAAAGGAAAAGCATCTGATCGGATCAGCCGGGAATTCTTCACTTGGGACGGAATTTACCGTTTGATAAAAAACGGGGCCTGTGCCAGCGTCATCCAAAGAAATGCCGATCCATGAGGATCGAGCCAAATCTGATCCGACAGACGCCTTTCGAACCAAAGCCGGGGAGACTGCCATGCCCAACTCCACCCAAACGCCGGGGATCGTTGCCAACCGGTTGCCGCCGGACACCGTGGCGCAGAATTTCGCCCATTACATGCCTGCGTTTGATGCGCATGAGGCGCGGGTGGCAGCCGACCGGTGTTATTTTTGCTACGATGCGCCTTGCATGACCGCTTGCCCTACCGCGATCGATATCCCCCTGTTCATCCGCCAGATCGCCACCGGAACCCCCGATGCTGCCGCCAAAACCATCTTCGCGCAAAACATCATGGGCGGCATGTGTGCGAGGGTCTGCCCGACCGAGACCCTGTGCGAAGAGGTTTGCGTGCGCGAAGTGGCTGAGGGAAAGCCGGTGGAGATAGGCCGCCTGCAACGCTTTGCCACCGATTCCCTGATGGCCAAAGGGGTACATCCCTTTGTGCGCGCCGCCCCGACTGGCAAAAAGGTCGCCGTTGTGGGCGCGGGTCCGGCTGGCCTGTCTTGTGCGCACCGACTGGCTTTGCATGGCCACGAGGTCACGGTGTTTGAACGGCGCGCCAAGGCCGGGGGCCTGAACGAGTTTGGCATCGCGGCTTACAAAACGACCGACGACTATGCCGCGCGCGAGGTGGAGTGGTTGTTGCAGATCGGCGGCATCACAATTCACACCGGAAAGGAATTGGGCCGCGACATCTATCTGACAGCGCTCACGTCGGCCTATGACGCGGTCTTCCTCGGCATTGGCCTTGCCGGTGTGAACGCCTTGAATGCCGAAGGCGAGAACCTGCCCGGCATCCGCAACGCAGTCGATTTCATCGCAGAGTTGCGGCAGGCAGCGGATAAATCCACCCTTCCGGTGGGCCGTGACGTTGTGGTGATCGGGGGTGGGATGACCGCCGTGGACGCCGCCGTGCAATCCAAACTGCTGGGCGCGCAGAATGTGACGATGGTGTACCGGCGCGGCAAAGAGCACATGAGCGCCAGCCTGTACGAACAAGAGCACGCCACTGCCAGTGGTGTGACCATCGTTTACGGTGCCGCTCTGTCAAAGATCATCGGCTCGGGCGCCGTCGAGGGCGTGGAATTTGCCTATGACGGCGGGGAAACCTTCACCTTGAAAGCCGATCAGGTCTTCAAAGCCATCGGCCAGACGCTGGTGGGCGAGGTGATCGCAAAGGACGGCAAGAAACTGGTCAACCATGTCGGCAAGGTCTGGGCCGGTGGAGATTGTGCTGCCGGAGGTGAGGATCTGACGGTCACTGCCGTCGCCGAAGGTCGCGATGCGGCTGAGGAAATTAACGCCATGTTGATGAACCTATGAAAATCCCGCCCCCAACTTTGCCGGTGATTTCGCCGCACGAACGCATGGCTCTGGCGCGGATCGGGACGCTGACAGACCCGAAAAGGTTGAGAAGTCTGATCGAAAACGCCCACCGTCTTGGCAACGCGGCAGTCGAACGTGCAGCCTTTCTGCGGCTTTGTTTTGTCCAGCCAGAGGCCAACCCCGGCACGGTGGAACATGACGTCTGGCAGTCCATTCACGCACTGGAGGAAATGCGGCGCGAGGAGACCGGCAAGACCATCCGCCTCAGTCGGACCCGCCAAAAGATCGGCAGGGACGGTGAAGCCAAGACAGTGTCCGACCTAACCATGAAATCGACGCCGTCTGACGGATTTGCGCTGCTGATGGACCGCAGCCATCCTGAACTGACGTTCGAGGCGGTCGTGATGCGTCATCAGTTAACCTTCCCTGCCACCGTCATCACCGCCGCACGTGCCCGTTTGGCTGGTGCCGGACTTGATCCTGATACGTTCACAAACGTCCCGAAAGGAGCCTGACATGGCCAACCTCACCTCTGACTTCATCGGCATCAAATCCCCCAATCCGTTCTGGCTGGCTTCGGCCCCGCCGACCGACAAGGCCTATAACGTCGAACGCGCCTATGAGGCGGGGTGGGGCGGGGTGGTGTGGAAGACTTTGGGGTCCGAGGGGCCGCCGGTCGTCAACGTCAACGGGCCGCGCTATGGGGCGGTGTGGGGGGCAGACCGGCGCTTGTTGGGCCTGAACAACATCGAACTGATCACCGACCGGCCGTTGCAGATCAACCTTGACGAGATCAAGATGGTCAAGCGCAAGTGGCGCGACCGGGCTTTGGTGATCAGCCTGATGGTGCCGTGTGACGAGGCGTCATGGCAGGATATTCTGGCGCGGATCGAGGATACCGGGGCCGACGGGGTCGAACTCAACTTCGGCTGCCCGCACGGCATGGCGGAACGCGGCATGGGGTCTGCCGTGGGGCAAGTGCCGGACTATATCGAGATGGTGACGCGGTGGGTCAAGAAACACTCCCGCATGCCGTGCATCGTCAAGCTGACGCCGAATATCAGCAACATTTTGCCACCCGCAGAGGCGGCACATCGGGGCGGGGCGGATGCGGTGTCGCTGATCAACACGATCAACTCGATCACCTCCGTCAACCTTGACAGCTTTGCACCAGAGCCGATGATTGACGGCAAGGGCACCCATGGCGGCTATTGCGGGCCTGCGGTGAAACCCATCGCCCTGAACATGGTGGCAGAGATCGCCCGCAACGCAGCGACCCATGGCCTGCCAATCTCCGGCATTGGCGGTGTGACGACATGGCGCGATGCGGCGGAGTTCATGGCGTTGGGTGCGGGCAATGTGCAGGTCTGTACGGCGGCCATGACTTACGGCTTCAAGATCGTGGCGGAGATGATCTCTGGCCTCTCGGAATATCTGGATGGCAAGGGGATGGAATTGTCCGATCTGGTGGGCAAAGCCACGCCCAATGTCACCGACTGGCAGTTCCTCAACCTCAACTTCGTGACCAAGGCGCATATTGATCAGGACGCCTGCATCCAATGCGGCCGCTGTTTTGCGGCGTGTGAGGACACCAGCCATCAGGCGATTGCGATTAAGCCGGGTCCGGCTGGACAGGGGCGCAAGTTTGAGGTGATGGACAACGAATGCGTCGCCTGCAACCTGTGCGTCAACGTCTGCCCGGTGGAGGATTGCATCACCATGGTGGAACTGCCGAAAGGGGCGCTGGACGAACGCACCGGGCGCAAGGTTGGCGACTATGCCAACTGGACCAGCCATCCCAACAACCCGTCCGTGACAGCGGCAGAATAGACAGCCAACCCTTGCCTCCCTTCGGCCGAACGTGCAAAAAGGCAACGGCAAATTGCGGCAGATGGACTAATTGCGGCAGACGGACTGAGGCAGGGTCGGCTGGCGCAAGGCAGACGGTCGCGGTTCTGGCGGGCGCAGAAGGGAACGCGCATGCAGAAGTTAAACGTCACGCGGTGGCCGGTCGCTCTGGTCTTTCTGGGTGCTGGCTTGACTGCCGTTGTCTCCGCGTTCTGCACGGTCAACCTTTACAGTGAAACCGTCGCCAATTTTGACTTCATCAATCAATACGGTGAGGATGCCATCATGCTGGGCGCGTTATGGCAAACGGCAGGTCTGGTGGTGTGGGGCGGTCTGGCGCTGGCCTGTTTCATCGGTTTCAAGATTTGTGAGTCCGAACTGGTGCGACGCTACCGCATTTGGGCAGGCTCGCATCACTGATCGGTAAACGTTTTTTGAAGGGTCACCCCGTTGCGTCTCAAGAAATCCGGGCGCGCTTTTGGCGTGACTGCTTTGTGCATTTGCAGGCTTGGGCTTGGTTTTGGTCGATACACCCCTTAAGTATCGTGTCAAACCCAAGGTGATCCCAATGCAGTATTCCGTTCTAGACCTCGCTCCGGTGGCGCAGGGTCAGACCCCGCGTGAGGCTTTGGCCAACACGCTTGACCTTGCCCGCCATGCCGAAGACTGGGGCTATCACCGCTTCTGGCTGGCAGAACATCACAACATGCCGGGGATTGCTTCGGCGGCAACCGCCGTCGTGATCGGCCACGTGGCGGCGGGCACCAAAACGATCCGGGTGGGTTCGGGCGGCATCATGTTGCCAAACCACGCACCCTTGGTGGTGGCCGAGCAGTTCGGCACGCTGGAGGCTTTGTTTCCCGGCCGCATCGACCTTGGCCTCGGCCGCGCGCCGGGGTCTGACATGGCCACCGCTCGGGCGCTGCGCCGGAATATGGCGGCTTCCGATGATTTTCCGCAGGATGTGCTGGAGCTGATCCACTACCTCGATACTCCGCAACCTGCCCCGGAACATGGGTCTTCCGTCCGTGCCTTTCCGGGTGAGGGCAGCAAGGTTCCGGTCTGGATCCTCGGCTCCAGCCTTTATGGGGCGCAACTGGCGGCTTATTTTGGCCTGCCTTACGCCTTTGCCAGCCATTTTGCCCCAGCCCAACTGACCGAGGCGGCGCAGGTCTATCGCAGCACCTTCCGGCCTTCCGTCTGGCTGGAGCGCCCGTATTTCATGATGGCCATCGGTCTGTCGGCGGCTGCGACGGATGCCGAGGCGGACTATCTGCGCTCTTCGCAAATCCTCGCATTCGCCCGGTTGCGCAGCGGTCAGCCGGGACGCTTGCCGCCGCCACAACATGACCTGTCGGCGTTATCGCCGCAGGTCATGGCGGGTGTGGATCAGGCGCTGTCCTGTGCTGCGGTAGGCTCGCCCGAAACGGTGCGCAAGCAGCTGTCGGCGCTGCTCACGCAACATCAGCCTGATGAAGTGATCCTGACAGGTATGATGTTTTCGCATGAAGCCCGCCTGACCTCGTTTCGCATCGGGGCCGAAGCGATGCAGCAGCTTGGCGCCACCGCTTTTCGGGGCCAGTCTGCGGGCCAGTCTGCGGGCCAATCGGCGGGTCAGACGGCGGGGCAGGCGGCCTGACCCTGCGTTTCCCTTGAAGGGTAGGGAAAAAACCCGGGCAATTGCCGACGTGATCTAAGGCTGCACCAGCATCAGCCGCAGTCCGGGGCCTGCGCTGCGCAACTCACGCTCCACCAAAGCCGGACGTGGCAAAGGCGGGGCAATCACCAGGATCCGGCCCAGGTATCCCAAAGCCTCCAACGTTTCGATCATCGACAAAGCATCATGCGCCCCGGCAAACAACGGCATGATCACGGCGGTCGGGGCAACTTCGGCCAAAAGCTCTGCGGTCAGATCCACACAGCGGCGATGGGTGACGTTTTCCAATGGAATGGGCCCACGCGGAGCGATCAGCCGTTCACATTCCAAAGCCAGAATCCGTTCGACGCCCAAACTGGGCAAATCAACCAACCTAGGGAAAGCTTTTGGGCAGGCGGTTTGCATCTGGTTCGAATCACCGGGCTATTGTTTAGGGCGATTGTTTCGACAACTTTCAACCTAAACGCGCAAAGTTTCCATCGCAGGATCTCTCAGGCATAAATTGGTCGTGGGCTATGGACGGCATGCAACAGTTTGCCGATAGGTTGGCGGCGCAGTTTGTGAAATGCCTCGGGCAGAGTCGCGGACCTTTGGCGGGAATTGCGGACATCTGGCAAGACGGCGGAGGGCTATGGCATGGATCAGGATACGCTGAACGAGATTTTGGCCGGGCTGCCGCTGCCTGCGTTGATGTTGGGGCAGGATGACCGCATCACCGCCGCCAATGCCGCTGCGGTGACTTTGCTGGGGGCCGGACTGGTCGGGCGCCACCACGCCTTTGTGCTGCGCCAGCCAGAGGTTCTGGCCGCGATTGCCGCCGCCGCAACCACCCGGCAAGTGGTCGAAGCCCGCCACGTCATCCCCGGCCCCAGCCACGAGGTGATCCACCGTGTCACCGCCGCTCCGGTCGGGCGCGGCGTGATGTGCAGCTTTGAAGACTTGTCGGACCGCGAACAGATGGACGCCATGCGCCGCGATTTCGTGGCCAATGTCAGCCATGAACTGCGCACCCCCCTGACCTCGGTTCTGGGGTTCATCGAAACTCTCCGCGGGTCGGCAAAAGACGATGCCGTGGTGCGCGAACGCTTTTTGGGCATCATGCAGACGGAAGCCGAGCGGATGGTGCGTCTGGTGCGCGACCTTTTGCACCTGTCCAAGGTTGAGGCGCAGGAACGCCAGCGCCCGACGGACCGCCATGACATTGCCCGCCTGATCACCTCTGCCGTGCATAGCCTGCGCCCGATGGCAGAGGCGGCCAATGTCCGGCTTGTCCTGTCAGGCCTTGACCGTCCAGTGGACATTATTGCGGAA
Organism: Rhodobacterales bacterium; assembly: GCA_038231395.1. Classification (GTDB taxonomy): domain Bacteria; phylum Pseudomonadota; class Alphaproteobacteria; order Rhodobacterales; family Rhodobacteraceae; genus Stagnihabitans. The sequence continues at coordinate 9,564 of JBBRLL010000010.1, read as the reverse complement.
CCCGATCAGATCACGCAGGTCACCACCAATCTCGTCGAAAATGCTATCAAATATGGCGGGCCGGGCAAAGAGGTCGGCGTCAGCCTGACGATCGAGGATACGCCGCGCGGCCAGAAAGTCCGGATCGCCGTGACCGATCAGGGCGAGGGCATCGACAGCTTTCACCTGCCCCGTCTGGCCGAACGCTTCTACCGGATCGACGGCCACCGGTCGCGCGAAAAGGGCGGGACTGGCCTTGGCCTTGCCATCGTCAAACACATCGCGCACCGCCACCGGGGACGTCTGGTGATTGACAGCGTGGTGGGGCAGGGCTCCACCTTTGCGATTTTGCTTCCGGCCTGAGACGCCCGAAACTTGGGACGCCCGAAACCTGGGACGCCCGACACCTGAGGCGCCGAAACCTGGGACGCCCGAAACCTGGGACGGCCGAAATTATTTTGCGACGACGGCCTGCGAAACGGTTAGGGTTCTGCGAAAAACCCCAAATGTCGGTTTTCTTGCGGAAGACGGATGCAATTGCCCTTCTGGTCACGCGATTTTTCGCAGGGAAATCGCAAATCTCATTTGTCGCAGGAAATGCCCGCTGACCGCAAACTCCAACCGCCAATCTTCGTCATCTTACTGTTACACAACTGTCGCAAAACTGCATTGCACGGCCCCTACACGGTCGGCAGGAAGGGAGGCCGGTCGGGTCTTCCTCTGACGACAGGAGCTAACGATGTCCCTCATGAAAGTTTCCGCCAAGATCTCGGTCTCGGCGCTGGCGATCCTCGCCGCCTCGGCTCTCACCGCATCGGCGCGTGATCAGCTGCAAATCTCCGGTTCCTCGACCGTTCTGCCCTTCGCGACCATCGTTGCTGAAGCATTCGGCGAGCAGGGCAAGTTCAAGACCCCGGTCGTTGAAGGCGGCGGTTCGGGCGCTGGCCGTGCAGCCCTGTGCAAGGGTGTCGGCGAAGAGACCATCGACATTGCCAACTCGTCCTCAAAAATCAAGCAGTCCGACATTGACACCTGCAAGACCAATGGCGTGACCGACATCATGGAAATCCGCATCGGCTATGATGGCATCGTGTTTGCCAGCGACATCAAAGGCCCCGACTTTGCGCTGAAGCCTGAAGACGTTTACTCCGCCATCGGTGGTCAGGTGATGAAAGACGGCGCATTGGTGCCGAACACCGCCAAGACCTGGGCTGACGCCGGCAAGGGCCTGCCCAAGCAAGACATCCTGGCGCTGATCCCGGGCTCCAAGCACGGCACGCGCGAAGTGTTCAACCAGAAGGTCGTCGAAGCGGGTTGCAAGGCCACCAAGGCTTACGACGCGTTCCTTGCCGCCTCCAAAGGCGCTGACGACAAAGCCAAAGACGCTGACGCTATCAAGGCTTGCGACAGCTTGCGCACCGACGGCGTTGTGGTCGAAATCGACGGCGATTACACCGAGACCCTGTCGCGTCTGGCCGCCAACAAGAACGCCATGGGCGTGTTCGGCCTGTCGTTCTACGAGAACAACACCGACAAGCTGAAAGTGGCGACGGTTTCGGGTGTCGTTCCTTCGACCAAAACCATCGCTGACGGCAAATATCCGGTGTCGCGTCCGCTGTTCATGTATGTGAAAAAGCAGCACATCGGTGTGATCCCGGGCCTGCAAGAGTACCTGGACTTCTTCGTGTCTGATGACATGGCCGGTCCGCAGGGCAAGCTGATCGACTACGGTCTGGTTGCCGACCCGAAGCTGAAAGAGACTCAGGCTGCCGTCAAAAACGGCACTCTGATGGCTCCGCTGAAGTGATCTGATGCTTTGGCGCGCGGAATGCAGTTCCGCGCGCCGATCTCTTCTTTGAAACGGTCTTTCCGGGCATCTGCTGGAGACACGCCGTGCGATTTTTAAGCCCGCGGGGCTTTTTGCCCAAGGGCCTGTGTCCAAAAGTGCCTTTGTCCCTTAGAACCTTGGTCTTTTAGTGTGCCGATCTGTTTTCGGACCCTCGCGCCCCACGTCTTCCCGCCCTCACCCAAAGGTAAATCATGAGCCTCGGCCTTTTGTGCCTGATCCTTGCTGCACTTGCCGTTGCGGGCTATGTTGTAGGACAGCGCCGTGCGATCTCCTCCGCAGGTGGTGACATCCGCCTGCTGCATTCTTTGCCCACCTTTTATGGCAGTATCACGGCGATTGGTGCCGTTGTGCCCGCGTTCTTCCTGATCGTGGTCTGGCTGTTGGCAGAGGGTTTTGCCATTCAGTCCAGCGCCCTGTCGCATATCACAGCGTCCGACGTGCCGGCTGACAGTTCGATCAGTCTGGTGATGGCCGATGTGACGCGACTGGCTGCGGGCCTTAGCAAGCTGCAAGGACAGGGGGCTGACACCAATGCCTTGGCCCAAGACCCCGTCGCTTTGAAAGCAGCACTTGACGCTGCGGGCATCGGCATGGGCAAAGACCCCAACCCGGTCATGATCGCCGCAGCCCAAGCGGTCCGCGCCACCGCAGCCCAATCGCGCATCGCACTCAGCGTGATTTCACTGGTTCTGGCCCTTGGTGGCTTTGCCTGGGGCTACAGCCGGATCAATCCCGAGTTTCGCGCCCGCAATGCCACCGAGACGGTTGCGATGGGCCTGCTGATCGGCGCGTCGTTGATCGCGGTGCTGACCACCGTGGGTATCGTCTTGTCGCTGTTGGGGGAGACGATCCACTTCTTCCAACTGTACCCAGCCTCGAAATTCTTCTTCTCGACCGCGTGGAACCCGCGCTTTGGCGGCGGGTCTGACCTTGGCATCTGGCCCTTGGTGTGGGGCACACTTTATGTCTCGCTGATCGCTCTGGTGGTCGCGGTGCCGATTGGCCTTTTGTCGGCGATCTACCTGTCGGAATACGCCACCAAACAGGTCCGCGGCATCGTCAAACCGCTGATCGAGATTTTGGCGGGCATCCCGACCATCGTTTACGGCCTGTTCGCGCTGATCACCGTCGGCCCGTTGCTGCGCGACTGGATCGCGATGCCGGCGGGTTTTGGCAATTCGTCGTCCTCGGTGATGACGGCGGGTCTGGTGATGGGGATCATGGTCATCCCCTTCGTCTCGTCGCTGTCAGACGACATCATCAACGCTGTCCCGCAATCCATGCGCGACGGGTCACTGGGCCTTGGGGCCACCCCTTCGGAAACCATCCGCAAGGTTGTCATCCCCGCCGCATTGCCCGGCATCGTTGGTGCAGTTCTGCTGGCGGCATCCCGCGCGATTGGCGAGACGATGATCGTGGTTCTTGGGGCAGGGGCCGCAGCCAAGCTGTCGCTGAACCCCTTTGACGCCATGACCACAGTTACTGTGAAAATCGTCAGCCAGCTGACCGGGGATACCGAGTTCAACTCGCCCGAAACCCTCGTGGCTTTCGCGCTTGGCCTGACCTTGTTCACCCTGACGCTTTGCCTGAACATCGTCGCGCTGGTGATTGTGCGCAAATACCGGGAGCAGTACGAATGACCGACATTTCCCAACCCATCGAGCCGCGCAGCCACTCGCTCTTTGCCGCCGACACCCGCACCGCCGCCCGCAACGCAGCGGAACGCCGGTTTCGCGCCTACGGTGTTGTGGCGATCACGCTGGCCCTGCTGGCGCTGCTGTGGCTGTTGATCTCGATCTTCTCGGCGGGGCTTCCTGCCTTCCGTCAGACCTTTATCGACATACCGGTCACGCTGGACGCTTCGGTCCTTGACCAATCCGGTCATGCCAACCCGGCAGAGATGGCATCGGTTTCGACCATCGGCTACGGCAAGGTGATTGCCAAATCCTTGTCCGACCTGATCGCTGCCAAAGGCATCGACAAGGGCACGTTGCAAGACAAGGACGTGGCGGCGATGATCTCCGAAGAATCGGCGGCGACCTTGCGCAACAAGGTTCTGGGCAACCCCAAACTGCTGGGTCAGACCATCGCATTCACTGCCATCGCCAACGGACGGATCGACGGCTATTTCAAAGGCCGGGTGACGATGGAGACGGCAGCGAAAGACAAGAACACCTCGCCCGAAAAACTGCAACTGGCCGACAAGCTGGTGGCGGCAGGCATCATGTCCATGCGCCTGAATTTCGGGTTCCTGACCATGCCTGACGCATCGGACAAACGGCCCGAGGCAGCCGGTCTGGGTGTGGCCATCATCGGCTCGCTTTACATGATGGTCATCGTGCTGGTTCTGGCCCTGCCGATCGGTGTGGCGGCTTCGGTCTATCTTGAGGAGTTCGCGCCCAAGAACCGCTGGACGGATCTGATTGAGGTCAACATCTCCAACCTCGCGGCCGTGCCGTCGATTGTGTACGGTATTCTTGGCCTGTCGATCTTCATCAACTTCGCCGGGCTGCCGCAGTCGGCGTCCATCGTTGGCGGGTTGGTGCTGACGCTGATGACGCTGCCGCGCATCATCATCCCGACCCGGGCCGCGTTGAAAGCTGTGCCGCCCAGCATCCGCGATGCGGCCCTTGGGGTTGGCGCCTCCAAACTGCAAACCGTCACCCACCACGTGCTGCCACTTGCGATGCCCGGAGTCCTCACCGGGACCATCATCGGACTGGCGCAGGCCTTGGGTGAAACCGCCCCCCTCTTGCTGATCGGCATGGTGGCCTTTGTCCGCGATTTTCCGGCAGCCCCGCCGATGGGCCTGTTTGACCCGGCCTCGGCCCTGCCGGTGCAGATTTACAACTGGACGCAGCGCGGCGATCCGGGTTTTGTGGAACGGGCTTCGGGCGCGATCATCGTCCTCCTCGTTTTCCTGATCCTGATGAACACCGTGGCCATCATTCTGCGCCGCAAATATGAACGCCGCTGGTAAGCCCGGAGAGACACCATGAAAGACCTTAGACTGGAGCGCGACGTGCAAACCACCGTCAACAAGATCGAGGCCCGCAAGGTGCAGGTCTATTATGGCACCAACCACGCGTTGAAGGATGTCGATGTCGATATTCTCGACAAGACCGTCACCGCCTTCATCGGGCCGTCGGGCTGTGGCAAGTCCACCTTCCTGCGCTGCCTGAACCGGATGAATGACACCGTGGCCTCGGCCCGTGTCGAAGGCTCCATCACGCTGGAGGGCGAGAATATCTATGACCCCCGCGTCGATCCGGTGCAACTGCGCGCCAAGATCGGCATGGTGTTTCAAAAGCCCAACCCGTTCCCGAAGTCGATCTATGACAACGTGGCTTACGGCCCGAAAATCCACGGTCTGACCCGCAACAAGGCGGAACTGGACGAAGTTGTGGAATCTTGCCTGCGCAAAGCCGCCTTGTGGAATGAGGTCAAAGACCGCCTCGCTTCACCCGGCACCGGTCTTTCGGGCGGCCAACAACAGCGCCTGTGCATCGCCCGCGCCATCGCCACCTCTCCGGAAGTGTTGCTGATGGACGAGCCGTGTTCCGCCCTTGACCCCATCGCCACCGCACAGGTGGAAGAGTTGATTGACGAATTGCGCAGCCAGTTTTCGGTGGTGATCGTCACCCACTCGATGCAGCAAGCCGCCCGCGTCAGCCAGAAAACCGCGTTCTTCCACCTTGGTCACCTGGTTGAATATGGCGAAACCGGCACGATCTTTACCAACCCGATTGATCCGCGTACCGAAAGCTACATCACTGGCCGGATCGGCTGAGGAGCATATGATGAACAACGAACCCCATATTGCATCGGCCTTTGACCGGGACCTTGAAGGGGTGCAAGCCCTTGTCCTCAAGATGGGTGGTCTGGTCGAGGCCGCTTTGGCCGACGCCGCTGATGCCCTTGAATCGCGCGACGATGCGCTGGCGGAACGGGTTCGTTCCGGCGACGCGGCCATTGACGCGCTGGAAGAGCAGGTCAACACCGAATGTATCCGCCTGATCGCCACCCGCGCACCGACGGCGAGCGATTTGCGCGTGGTGATGACGGTGATGAAGATCGCGTCCGCGCTTGAACGCAGCGGCGACTATGCCAAGAACCTCGCAAAACGGTCGATCGTGCTGGCGCAGATGCGCTCGATCGAAGGCGCGGCTGGCGCAATCCGTCGGATGTCCCGGCAGGTCGGGCTGATGCTGAAAGATGCGCTGGACGCTTTCATCACCCGCGATGTGGAGTTGGCGCAATCGGTGCGCCAGCAGGATAAGGATATCGACCAGATGTATGCGGGCCTGTTCCGCGAATTCTTGACCCATATGATGGAAGACCCGCGCAATATCACCGCCTGCATGCACCTTCATTTCATCGCCAAGAACATCGAGCGTGTGGGCGACCATGCCACCACCATCGCCGAACAAGTGATCTACCTTGCGACCGGGGCCTTTCCAGCCGACCCGCGCCCAAAGGCAGACTCCGTCATTGCTGGTGACCGTTAATGGCGCAACCAACGGTACTTCTGGTCGAGGACGAGCCGGCGCAACGCGAAGTGCTGGCCTATAATCTTGAGGCCGAAGGTTTTGACGTGCAACGCGCCACCAATGGCGAAGAAGCGCTGATGCTGGTGGCTGAAAGCCCGCCGGACCTGATCCTGCTGGATTGGATGATGCCGCATGTCTCGGGGTTGGAGGTGTGCCGCCGCCTCAAGATGCGCCCGGAAACCCGGTCGATCCCGATCATCATGCTGTCGGCTCGCTCTGAAGAAGTTGATAAAGTGCGCGGTCTGGAAACCGGGGCGGATGACTATGTGATCAAGCCCTATTCCATTGTCGAGTTGATGGCCCGCCTGCGCGCTCAATTGCGCCGGGTGCGACCCTCATCGCTCGGCATGGTGCTGGAATGGGAAAACATCAGTCTTGACGCCGAAACCCACCGCGTCATCCGCAACGGCCAGACCCTGAAACTGGGGCCGACAGAGTTCCGTCTGCTGGCGACTTTCCTTGAAAAGCCCGGCCGGGTGTTCAGCCGTGAGCAGCTACTGGACCGGGTCTGGGGCCGTGACATCTATGTGGACAGCCGGACCGTCGATGTCCACGTTGGCCGCCTGCGCAAAGCCTTGTGTGCGTTCGGTGGCGAGGATCCGCTGCGCACCGTACGTGGCGCGGGCTATGCCTTGGGTTAAGACAGTCCGCTGACCTGGGCGGACCATGGGCAGATTGCCCATCCTACCCGTTTGTGTCGCGCCAATCTGAAAAACGTGAGAACATTGGTCAAAGGTAGGATGGGCAATCTGCCCATGCCGTCCCGCAATCTTTGTCCGATCTGTAACTCCTTCTAACATCCCGCCATTTAATTTGATCAAACGTTGCTGGCCTTTCTGACCCACTCTGCTACCCTCCGGCCTGTTGACCGGAGATCCAAAATGCCCGCCGCCCCCCAAACCGCCTCCCTAACCAACCAGAACCTGTGGGAGATGGACCGCCGCCATTCGCTCCACCCGTGGACCAACTTCGGTCCGTTCGAGCGTGAGGGCGCTTTGGTCATCACCAAAGGGCAGGGCTGCACGCTCTGGGATGCCGAGGGTCGCCAGTACCTCGACGCGGTCGGCGGCCTTTGGTGCACCAACATCGGCCTTGGCCGCCGCGAAATGGCCCAAGCCATCGCCGATCAGGCCGAGCGTCTCGCTTTCTCCAACACCTTCGTTGACATGACCAACGAGCCCGCAGCCCGGCTTGCCGCCAAGATCGCCGACCTCGCCCCCGGCGACCTCAACCGCGTGCACTTCACGACCGGAGGCTCCACCGCCGTCGACACCGCCGTCCGCATGGTCGCCTACTACCATCATTCCAAGGGCAACCCCCAAAAGACCGACATCGTCGCCCGCGAATACTCCTACCACGGCTCCACTTACCTCAGCCAATCCGTCGGCAAACGCCCCGGCGACCGGGTGGAGGAGTTCCGCTACAAGACCGACGGTATCCACCACCTCAGTGTCCCCAACCCTTACCGTCGCCCCGCCCACCTGACCGAGGCGCAGTTCTGCGACAGCCTCATCACCGAATTCGAAGCTCTGATCGCCCGGGTAGGCTCTGACCGCATCGGCGGCTTCATCGCCGAACCGATCCAAGCCTCAGGCGGGATCATCATCCCGCCGCAAGGCTACCTCCAGCGCATGTGGCAGGTCTGCCAGCGCCACGACATCCTCTTCATCGCCGACGAGGTGGTCACCGCCTTCGGACGCCTCGGCCACTGGTTCGCCAGCCTTTCCGAATTCGGCGTCCAGCCTGACATGATCACTTCCGCCAAAGGCCTGACGTCCGGCTACCAACCGCTTGGGGCCCTCATCTTCTCCGACCGCATCTGGGACGCGATGGCGCAAGGCGGCGAACGCTGGTTCACCTCCGGCCTCACCTACTCCGGCCACCCCGTCGCCTGCGCCGCCGCCCTCAAAAACATCGAGATCATCGAGCGCGAAAACTTGCTGACCCACGCCACGAACGTCGGCACCTATTTCGAGACGCGCATGGCGGAACTGTCCAGCCTGCCGCTGGTCGGAGACGTGCGCGGCAAAAAACTCATGCTCTGCGTCGAAAACGTCGCCAACAAGGAAACCAAATCGCTGCTTCCCGACGGCGTCAACGAATCCAAACGCATTTCCAACGCCTGCGAAGAGATGGGCCTATTGGTCCGCCCCATCGGCCACCTGAACGTGATGTCGCCGCCGCTGGTCATCACCGAAAGCCAGATCAACTTCATCGCGGAGACGCTGCAAAAGGCGATCAAGCGGGTGACGGATGATCTGGTGCGCGAGGGGCATAAGGTTGGGTAGGTACGGATAGATTTGTTAAACCGGTCGATACTTCCATGGCAGGCAAAGGCTCGCCATGAAAAATCCAGCAAGGAAAAGTTCAAACTGATCTTGGTTCAATGATATTGATTCAAGTTCATCATTTGCGGTTCGCGTCAAGTATATTTCCTCGGATGACCCACTTAGGTTTGGGGTTTCAAGCAGGAAGCGACCGCTATTGTATTTGTTGGTTCTTTTGCTACCTCTGGGCTTAACAGCAATTCCTGCCGCGCGTTCTGGTGCATGAGACAAGGAATCTCTGATGCGAGTGAGGGTTGGGAAATCATCGAGGGCTTTTTGTGCTTCCAGATTAAAGTTACAGACGCATAAAAGCGTTTCTGGCTTCAGTGTAGCGCAATCGCAGAGATTCAGCATGTTTTGCGCGCGCTTAAAACTCTCACTAGCTGTGTGAAGGAAGGCGATATAGGCGTGTCGATTAATAGTAATGTCGACGCTCAGCCTGTAAAGTTGGTCCTTCTGGTCATTTCCGATACAATTGGGTTGCGCTATGTTTTGGCGGGAACCAACAGTTTCCTTGTAGGCTGCATATACCGCGGCGTGCTTTTCGCGAGCTGCATGAAAATTTTCTAAACCCTGTTTGGCGATGTAGAGGTCTGAAAAACAAAGACCCAACATCCATCTAAAGTCGGAGGCCGATTTCAAGCCTGATGTGTCCGAAACTAAAACATTGAGCGCGTGTTCCAAATCATCTGTCAATGAACCGAAAGACGCCAATGGTTCTAGGCTCAGAACTCATTAATCCACTTGTTTCCGGCCTGTTTCACTGATTCATTCGCGGCACCGGGGAGGTGTCGCATGGGTGATCTATTCTGGCTGACAGACGCGCAGATGGAGCGGTTGAAGCCGTTCTTTCCTTTAT
>JBBRLL010000009.1:0-95922 GCA_038231395.1 Rhodobacterales bacterium | reverse complement strand
GGCCGTCGGCAAACCGGCCTCTTGTTCCTTGATCATCCCGATGATCTGCGCATCGGTAAAACGGCTTTTCCTCATTCGTCTGCTCCTTCAGGGTTGGGCAGACTCTACATCAGATTGAGGGAACTTCCGGGGGGCAGGTCAGGGCGCGCAAGCGAAAATATCCCGGCCAATGTCCGACCGAACGGCACCAACGACGCACGGTGTTCTGGTTGGCGTCGTTTAAGCGACAGCAGCATCCTCCAACCGCAATTGCGGCTTCGCGCGGCCATTCCAGTGGTTCAACTCCAGCCGACCGGCGAGATGAAACGGACGGTGACCGGCGGTTTCCAAGGCTGCCCCAAGCGGAGTGTCGAAGGCGTTGAAGGCCACAGCCTCGATCCGCGCGCCGTCGGCGTCACCAAAGGACAGCTTCAGATGGGCTTCACCGATGCGTCGGGCGGTGATCCTTTGATCGGCAAAGGCAAAGCGCGGGGCAGGGGCAGAGGCACCAAAGGGCCCGGCCTGCTCGATCTGTTCCAGCAACGTCGGCGTGACGGCGGTCGGCATCAAAAGCGCAGAGATCTCCAGATCATCCACCCCACGCCCGCCAGCGCCTTGTTTGGCCAACAGAAAGTCCAACCGCTTCATCGCGGGCAAAAGCTGGGCGCGGGTCAGGGTCAGGCCTGCGGCCATCTTGTGGCCGCCCCCTTTCAGGATCAACCCCTCGGCCGCCAGACGCTGGATCGCGGCCCCAAGGTCAACACCGGTGACCGACCGGGCGGAGCCTTTGCCGATGTCGCCGTCAAAACCGATCACCACGGCGGGCCGGTGGGTGGCTTCTTTCACACGGGCGGCGACAATGCCGACGACTCCGGGGTGCCAACCCTCTTCGGCGGCCCAGGCCAAAGCCCCGTCCGGCCCATGCGCGTCCACTTGCGCGAGGGCCAGTTCTCGGACCCGGCCTTCGATGTCGCGGCGCTCGGTGTTGAGGGTTTCCAACCGGGCTGCCAAGGCATTGGCCTCGGTCAGGCTGTCGGTGGACAACAGGCGCGCGCCAAGGTCGGCCTGACCGATCCGGCCACCCGCGTTGATGCGCGGACCAAGGACGAAGCCAAGGGCATAAGCGGTGGGGGCCTGATCCAGCCGGGCCACGTCGGCAAGAGCGCGCAGGCCGATCCTTTCGCGCCGGCTCATCACCTTCAACCCCTGGCGAACGAAAGCACGGTTGACGCCGATCAACGGGGCCACGTCGGCGACGGTGGCCAGCGCCACAAGATCCAGCAGGGCCATCAGGTCGGGCGTGTCGCCGGTGGGGCGCAGCCGACGGTTGGTTTCGACCAGCAACAGAAACACCACCGAAGCGGCGCACAGGTGGGAAAGCTCCCCGCTTTCATCCTGCCGGTTGGGGTTCACCACGGCCAACGCCGATGGCAGGGTTTCACCGCCAAGGTGATGGTCCAGCACCACCACATCGCAGCCAGCGGCGGCAATCGGCTCATGCGAAAGGGTGCCGCAATCGACGCAGATCAAAAGGTCATGGGCGGCCCCGAGCGCGGCCATGGCCGGGACATTGGGACCATAGCCCTCGTCAATCCGGTCAGGGATATAAAGCGTCGGGGTCAGGCCGAAATGCCGCAGCCAGATGATCAGCAGGGCGGCGGAGGAACCACCATCGACGTCGTAATCGGCAAAGACCGCGATGCGATGGCGGGTACGGACGGCATGCATCAGCCGGTCGGCGGCGCGGCCCATGTCGCGCAGGGTCAGCGGGTCGGGGAGAAGGTCGCGCAGGGACGGGGCAAGAAAGGCCTCCGCAGTTTGCGGCGTGACACCGCGCGCGACCAGAGTAAGGCACAGGGCGGGCGGCAAGCGGGTCAGTTGCGCCATAGCCTCGGACAGACGGGTGGCTTCGGGTGCAGGGCCCGACCAGCGACGCAAAGTCAGTGAGGATTCGACGTTGAGAAATGCGGTCATTCGGATGGGATGCCGTATCGGGGGGCTGCTTGCAAGCGGGGAGGGGGGACGGATGCGACCGGCTGGGCGATCCAACCCGCCGGGAGATTTTTTGAAAGACCAAAGAACGGCAGACAGGGTGCGGTTTGGGCGGCGCGTGATCTTTTCAGTTTCATTCGAAGGGCAAAGGCCAATGCCGCTTTGCCTCTTCAAAGAAGGGACGACTTCACGGCCCCAGACTCCGAGATTGCGGCAGAATATTTTCGCCTTTTTCAACAGGGAAAGACGGCGCGCCCGAATCTCATGGGCTGCACGTTCCATCCACCGCTTTAGGGATTCATTTCACCGGGCTGCGGTAGGTCATCCGCCGCACTGATCCAGTTTTAGAGCGCATCAGGATGGTTTCGGTGGTGATATAGCCCGGGTCCCGTTTGATGCCGGACAAAAGCGATCCGGTGGTGACCCCGGTGGCTGCAAAGATCACATCGGCGCGGACCAGATCGTCGCGGGTATAGACGCGGTCAAAGTTGGTGATGCCGGCCTTGCGGGCGCGGGCGCGCTCGTCGTCATTGCGGAACACCAGCTTGCCATAGAACTGCCCGCCCATGCATTTCAACGCCGCCGCCGCCAAAACGCCTTCGGGCGCACCGCCAGAGCCCATGTAAATGTCAATCCCGGTCACCTCGGGTTCGGCACAATGCATCACACCGGCCACATCGCCGTCGGTGATCAGCCGGATTGACGCGCCGGTGGAGCGTAGCTCTTCAATCAATGCCTCGTGCCTTGGCCGTTCCAGCACGCAGACTGTTATGTCATTGGTGGACACGCCTTTGGCAGCCGCCAGCGCCGAGATGCGTTCGGAGGGTGTCATGTTAAATGTCACGGTGCCCGGCTTGAAACCGGGGCCGATGGCCAGTTTGTCCATATAGACATCCGGCGCATGCAAAAGCGTGCCGCGCGGGGCCATGGCGATCACGGTCAGGGCGTTGGGCATGTCCTTGGCGGTCAGGGTGGTGCCCTCCAGGGGGTCAAGCGCTATATCAACGGCGGGGCCTTTGCCGGTGCCAACCTCCTCGCCGATGAACAGCATCGGGGCCTCGTCACGCTCCCCCTCGCCAATCACCACGACGCCTTTGATATCCAACAGGTTCAACTGGTCGCGCATCGCGTTGACAGCGGCCTGATCGGCGGCCTTTTCATCACCGCGCCCGATCAGATGGGCGGAGGCCAGCGCCGCCGCTTCGGACACGCGGGCAAGGCCCAGGGACAACAGGCGGTCCTGAAAGACCTGAGCTTCGGCAGGGGCGGCGGTCATGGCGATATCCTTTGGCGGCAGGGGACTTGGGAAAGCTTGATCGGCCTTAGCCTTGGGGCGGATGTGCTGCAAGGCTGGTTACGCTAACGGAGGCCGGGCTACAGTCCATCATCCGGGGCTGGCGCGTTGGTTTGCGGTTTGGCGGAAGGCGGTCTTGGCGGGCCTCGCAAAGCAGCAATGCCGGTGCGAAGGCCAAACCAGCGCAACAGAAGGTTTCTGGCCCAAATCGGACAGGCCACAAATCCATAGAGCCCGCTGCCAGGCACTGTGGTGGTGACGCAGATCGAACACCCGCCGCCCAGAGCCCTGATGCCGAGAACGCCGATGCCGGTCAGGAAAATGCCGGACAAGACCAAGAGGAACGTCAGAAACAGACCTCCCCAGCCCTTTCAAGCAAAATGGATGATGCCGCGCGCAATCGGCGCACCCTAACGCCATTCTGGCGGGCCTTTGTCATCGGGCTTGGTGGGCGGCGGGGTGGTGCCTGACCGATTTATGGTGCGAAAGACCGTGATCCCGCCCCAAAGAAACAAGCCGCCCACAATTAGTCCAGTACCCCAGATGGGCAGGATGCCGCTGCCGCCGAACTCACCGCCCTGAAACAACGCAGGCGTGAACGCGATGGAGCAGCCACCAGCCAGCACTCCAATTCCGCACAGGATAAGGCCCAGAAGGAACAGGAAGAATTTCAGCATCAGGTCACCTCAGCCAGTTTGGCCCGGGCTGCCAGTGACGCTGTGCGGCGGGTTTGGGCGGCACCATCGCGGTAAAACAGGTTGTAGGTGTCAAACGGGACGATCTGGCCATCCGGCGTCAGGAAATGCACGCAAGACCGTTTGACCCGCGAGATGCAGAAGTTGTGCGGGTCAAGGAATTCCGAAATAGCCACCCGGAACAGGTCTTTGTAGCCGACCTCTTTGGGGGCTTCGATGCCGGGAAAGCAGCAGAACAAAGTCTCCAGCCGCTCTGGCACCACGGCGTCCACGTTGGTCAGCGAGAAGAAGTCGAAGATGCGCTGGCGCAGGGCCGGGTGGCGTTCAAAGGTGACGGAGTTGGGCAATTCGGCCAGCAGCAGGTCTTTTGGCAAGATGCCGGTGATGGGGGCGACCTTGGTGCCCGCGCGCAAGCCGTAAGCCACGCAGATCGACTCCGGGTTGCAGGGCAGGGGGATCAGGTCGGCGGCAGCAAACGGCCCGCCACTGGCGATGATGGCGGTGCGGATGTCAGACAGGGTGGTGCGGTCGCGGGCGGGGTCAAACCCCTCGTTCCGGCCAACGTCCTGAATGGGTTGGAAGGTGACGCCGCGCACGCAGGACCATTGCAGCGCGTGTTGGATGATCGCGCCCGCCTCATGATCGTTCAGGCCCTTTTTCACCACGGCGACGAGGGTGGTGGAAATCCCGGCCTCCTCCAGGTTCTGCAAGGCTTGCTGGCGGATGCGGGTCAGATCGGCGCCACGGATTTGCTTCAAGGCCTCCCGCTCCAGGCTGTCAAATTGCAGATAAACCTCAAACCCCGGCCTCAGGCTGGCCAGTTCCGCCACAAACGCCGTGTCGCGGGCGATGCGGATGCCGTTGGTGTTCAGCATCAGATGACGGATGGGCCGGGCTTTCGCGGCGCGTAAAATCTCCATGATCTGAGGGTGCAGCGTCGGTTCGCCGCCCGAGATTTGCAGCAGGTCCGGCTCGCCCTCACTGGCGACCAAAGCATCCAGCATCGCCGCAACCTCTGCCAAAGTGCGGGTGCCGGGGCGATCCGGGGCGCTGTTGGCAAAGCAGACCGGACAGGTCAGGTTGCAGGTTTCGTTCACCTCCAGAATGGCGAGGCAGGAGTGTTGTTCGTGATCAGGGCACAGACCACAATCATAGGGGCAGCCAAGTTCGATGCGCGACTGGTAGGTTTGCGGGCGATCCGAGGGCTTGATCCAACTGGCCTGCGCCCGCCAATAGGCCGGGTCGGAAGAGATCAGCACCTTTTGGACACCGTGGTTCCGGCAGCGTTTCAGGTAATAGATCGCACCATCATCCTCGATGATCTTGGCGGGCACCGGGGCAAGACAGGTGGCACACAGCGAAACGGTTTGGCCAAGGAAAAGGTGATCAGCAATCTTGCGGGTCATATCGGGGCCTTTTAAGCAGGGCGGCGGCAGGGGTCAGACGGGAAGTGCGACCAGAAGGTCACGCAAAGGAACCGCTGGTCGGGAACCGATTATTCCAAAGGCCGTCTGAACATCACCACAGCATAAGCCAAAAGCGCTGCGCAGGTCATGTGAAAAAGGTTGAACGGGCCGATCAGGGGCGCATAGGGCTTCAGAAACTCCCACCCGAAGCGTTGGGCTGCGTAGAACCCCACCATCAGATAAAACCCCCGGCCCATGAACACCGGCGCACGTCGGGCCATAACTGCGAAAGCCAGCACCAGAAATGCGGCCATCGACAGGCACTCGTATAGCGCGACCGGATGTCGCGGGATGCCGTCGCCAAAGTCGTGGCCCCAAGGCAATGTGGTGGGGATGCCGTAGGTGTTATCGTCCAACCCCGACAAGGCGCAACCGATCCGCCCCACCGCCACCAACGCGCAAAAAGTCGGCACGAAGATCAACCCGGTGGAGCCTTTGATGCCGGCGCGGGCCTTGTAAACCTCCACCGCCAGCACGCCCCCGGCCAACGCACCAAGGATGGAGCGTCCGATGGCAGGGATGCCCGACAGCCACAGATTGGCACTGCCCAAGGCATAGCTGCCCAACAGCACACCCAAGGAAACCGCGCTCAGGTAACCTTCGCTTCTGGCAGCGACCGGCTGACCACGCAGACGCCAGAACCACACCACTCCGGTCAGGATCAAGGCTGATGCGGCGGCCAGAAGGTCAAAGGCCAGATGAACCGGCATCCGCGCCTGCCTTTCAGACCTCTTCGATCCGCAGGGCCACAGGCGCGCCGACCAGAACCCCTGTCGCGGCAAAGCGCGCCACGGCGTGGTCAATATCATCGCGCGTCGCCTTGTGCGTCACGATCAGAACTGGCGCGTTGGTGCCCTCATGGCCATATTGCCGCATCTGGTCGATGGACACGCCCGCCTCACCCAGACAGGTGGCAATCTTGGCCAGAGCACCGGGCTTGTCCAGCAAAGTCATCCGCAGATACCACGCCGCCGACGTTGCGGTCTTGGCGGCAATCGGCGACGCCAAACTGCGGGCTGGCACACCAAAGGTCGGCAGCCGGATGCCACGGGCGAGGTCAATCACGTCGGCCATCACGGCGCTGGCGGTTGGCCCCTCACCAGCCCCCGGCCCGCGCAGCACGATCTGGCCCGAGCCGTCGCCCTCCAGCACCACCATGTTGGTGCCGCCCTGAAGTTGGCCCAACGGGCTGTCGGCGGGCACCAGACAGGGCGTCATGCGTTGTTCCAGCCCGCGCCCGGTCATCTGCGCCACGCCCAACAGTTTGATGCGGTAGCCCATGTCGGCGGCAAGGTTGATATCGTCGATCGAGATCGCGCCAATCCCCTCCATCTCCACCGCGTCAAACGACACTTTGGTGCCAAAGGCGATGGCCGACAGCAGCGACAGCTTGTGCGCCGCGTCAATGCCGCCCACGTCAAGATTGGGGTCAGCCTCCAGATAGCCCAATTGCCGCGCCTCTTCAAAGACCGCCGCATAGGGCAGGCCCGCCGATTGCATCCGGGTCAGGATGTAATTGCAGGTGCCGTTCATCACCCCCATGACGCGGCGCATCTGGTTGGCGGCAAGTCCCTCGGTCAGCGCCTTGATCACCGGGATACCGCCCGCCACCGCCGCCTCAAACCGGATCGCCCGGCCCGCAGCCTCGGCCGCTTCGGCCAGCGCTTGCCCGTGATGGGCCAGCAGCGCCTTGTTGGCTGTCACTACATCATGGCCCGCCGCAATGGCCGCTTCGGTGGCCAGGCGCGCCGGGCCTTCGTGGCCCCCCATCACCTCGACAAACACATCAATGTCGGTGCGCCTGGCCAAAGCCACCGGGTCGCTCTCCCACGCATAGCCCGAAAGATCAGCGCCCCGCGCTTTCGTTTGCTCACGTGCCGAGACCGCGACAATCTCCACCCGCCGCCCGGCCCGCGCGGCGATCAGTTCGGCGTGCCGCTGCACGATCCTGACGACGCCGATGCCCACGGTGCCAAGACCAGCCAGTCCAAGACGAAGGGCGGTTTGGTTTTGGCTCATGGCAGACCTCGCAATTGGGTTCGCCCGCCTGTTAGCCGTTTCGCAGGCCCGGTGCAACGCAGGCGTCGGATTGACGGGTCCTTTGCCGCGCACCACAACAAGGGCGGGTTCCGCCGACGGTGAGCTTTAGTGCGCAACCGAGGCGGCCCAACCGCGCAATTCCGCCGCCCGCGACACCAGCGCAGGCCCACCATCCACCGAAGGCGGCCCGACCCCAAGCGAGGATTGCGGCAACAATGCAGGCGCTGCCTCATCCGGCGCAGCCGCAGGCCAGTCGATCTTTGGATAAGCCGCACAACCCGTCAAGCACAGGACCAGCGGCAGGCACAGGGTAAGGATCACGTCACGCATAGCCCTGTCTACCCAATGCCAGGCCGCTTGCCACGCTTTCTTTCCCAATCCCAGATGTGAAAACATCCCTTGGGGCTGGCGCGACGGCTGTCCACTCTGTCCCCAAAGCCTGATTTATCAGGCCGGGTCGCCCGAGGCGCGCGAGGGGTTTCCCCGAGCGCCCCCCCTGTTCCCGGTAGCGGGCCGCCTGATGGATGCGCCGCCTTCGCTCGGCCTCCGTCTATGCGCAGCCTTCGATCAGCTGCCTACGATCAGTCGGCGTCAATGCGCCGGGCGGATGAACGTGCCGTTGCGCAACTCGGCCATCGCCTGTCTGATCTCGGCGTCAGTGTTCATCACGATCGGGCCGTGCCATGCCACCGGCTCCTGTATCGGGGCGCCGGAAATCAGCAGGAACCGCAGGCCATTGTCGCCAGCCTGCACCGTCACTTCGTCGCCTGCGCCAAAGTTGATCAGGGTGCGGTTGCCGGACATGTCACGGATGTTGACCTCCTGCCCCTTGACTTCCTTCTCCAGCAAAACCCCTTGCGGGCGGCTGGCATCGCGGAAGTTACCAGCACCTTCAAAGACATAGGCAAAGGCGTTGCGCCGCGTGTCCACCTTAAAGGTCTTGCGCATGCCCGGGGGCACATAGATGTCCAGATACTGCGGCTCGGCGGCGATGCCGTCCACCGGACCCTTCTTGCCCCAGAACTCACCCACGATCACTTTCACCACGGTGCCGTCATCTTCCATGATTTCGGGGATGTCGCGGCCCTTGACGTCCTGATAGCGCGGGTCGGTCATCTTCAGCGCCTTGGGAAGGTTGGCCCACAGTTGAAAGCCGTGCATCTGGCCCTTGGCGTTGCCGAGCGGCATTTCCTGATGGAGTATCCCCGACCCCGCCGTCATCCACTGCACATCGCCGCCTTTCAGCGTGCCCTTGTTGCCCAGACTGTCGCCATGATCGACCGAGCCTGCGAGGACATAGGTGATCGTCTCAATCCCGCGATGCGGATGCCACGGGAAACCCTTGATATAGTCGCCGGTCCGCTCGCCGCGAAAGTCGTCGAACAGCAGGAACGGGTCGGTTTCAGAGGTCTGACCAAAGCCAAAAGCGCGGTGCAGGTGAACGCCGGCCCCCTCCATCGTGGGGCGGGCGGCAGAGGTGTTCTTGACGGGGCGGATCGACATGTGCGTCTCCAATCGGTGAAGCAGGGTAGATAGGGCGGCCAACGTCTCCGCGCCAGTGCCCTGATGGCGGCCCTGAAGCGCATCATCTCTGCATTTTCGCACAGAGCGGGGCCGGGGGCTACGGCGCAGAACAAAGCCGGTCAGACAATCTGACCGGCTTTTAAAGCTGGAATCTGCAGGATGCCTTTTTAAACCGCTGTCTCAGGTTGCCGGGCACGTGATGTTGTCCATCGGGATACAAGGCAGGAAACGCGGCCGGGTCACGATGAACTCGTTGAAAAGCTGGTCGCCCAGACCGACGTCGAATGCCGGGTGGTAGGGCACCTGTACCTCCACAATCACCACATAGTCGCCCGCTGACATCGTCGGAATATGGCCGGCATAGGTCTGCAGCGATCCTGTGGTCTGTGCTGGCATGATCGCCGCGTTGGTGGTGCGCGACCAATGCACTTCAAAGCGGTTGTTGACCGTGCTCCAGCTGACCGAGGTGACCCGCAAGGTCGAGTTCTGGTTCTGGTCGATCAGATATTCCAAAACCTTCTTCAGGCCGGTGATGTAGCTGGACGCAATCCCCACGTTGGACCGCGACAGCATGTCTGACACGGTATAAGAGGCCTTTTGCACGATGTTCACCGAACGAAAGGCATCCCAATAGACGAAAAGGCCAAGATAGGCCCACAAAAGCACCGGCAGCACGATCAGCGCTTCGGCAGTGACCGAGCCGTCTTCCCGGCGCAGATACTGGCGCAGCGGTCTGGGCAAATGGTTCAACAGGCGCTTCATGACATGACTTTCAACTCGGTTCCACGACGAAGGCGCTGACCGCCTCAAGACTGTAATTTCCAAGAGCATCAGGCGTCATCGCCAAAGCAAGGCCAGTGCCGGGGAAAATGGCAGGAAGGCTCATGCAGACCCTGATCAGCATCATGTCGTTTTCCTGGCCAGAGGTCATCGTCGTGACCGGCTCAATCGGCGAACTGCTGTTGACGCAGGCCAGATGGGTGTTTGGGACGGACCAGGTCGTGGTGTTGATACGGTTCGTCTGGATGATCAGGTTTGACGTGCAGTTGGGAAAGATGATGGTGTGCGAGCAGATCTGCTGCTTGAGCGCAACGTTGGTGACGCCCGGCAAGTGACCCAGTCGCAAGTCCCGCATTGTAAGGTCCACCGCCTCCTCCAGCAGGATTTTGCGGGTCATCAGCAAGCCGCACTCGAACGAGGACATGAAGATCGTGATGATCACCGGGATGACGATCACGAATTCCATCGTGGCCGTGCCATCCTCGCGGCGCAGCCATGACGGAAACCGTCCGGAAATATGGGCGGCAAGGCGGCGGGCGCGAAGGGTCAGGTCACTAAGTGTCATAGCTCGGAGGGTTCGGGTGCGGATCATTGAGTCAACCTCAACTGACTGATATTGTTAGCGATGGCAGCAAATGCGCTGGTAATCTGAATGCCCGCCGCGTCAAAGTAATGCGCATTCGAGGTAGAGCATGCCAAAATCTGCGTCTGACCGTTGGTCGGAGCCTCAAATGCGATGCCATAGATGATCACCCCCTTGTTTTTGGCAGAGGTGCAGGCGGTCTGCATTTGAGTATCCATCGTGGTCGTCGGGGTCTGAGCGCGGAAGACGTTCATTTGTGTGGCCAATGAGCCACCGATTGCGTTCACATAGAAATTCTGCACGACATATTGCATCCGAAGCGCACCCCAAACCTGCGGCCAGGTCTCGTTCGTCGTATTGACATAGGGAACGATTGGGCTTGGCACGTAGCAATCGGTGTTCAGCGGGGCCACGCCATTCCACGGGCGCGAATGCCACTGCGACAGGTGCGGCACCCAAAAAGGCCGGCTGTTGCAGATCGTGGACGCATTGGTTAATACGACCTTGCTGGCATGAAAGATCGACCAGCGGGCATCGGTTGCCAGCCAGATCGGCGACGCGCCGGTCTTGTAGGCCGAGTTGACCCTGTCTTCCGCAAAGTTCTCACCGTCGGTCATCAGAATGATCACCTTCAGCATGTCTTTGTCCGTATAGGCGTAAGGACGTCCCGCCATGGTGGCCGGCATTTTGCCTGCGACCATCGTGGCGTTGTAGATGTTCTGCACCGAAGGATCGAGCAGGGTCATGCCCCATTTCATTCCCGCGTTGATCGAGGTCGCGCCGACAGCGGCCAATCCGTTGATATAGCCTTGCAGGGTTGCAATGTCTTGCTGCGGCAAGCGCACCTGATTGCCGCCCGACCCCAGCGGGTTCCCAGTATAGTAGCCGTTGGTTGCGTTTCCGGCCGGGCACCATTTGTTCGCCTCATTCGGGGCGGTGGTAGAACTGCTGGAATAGGTATCAACGTTGGACGTCATCGAAAGCGCCGTCGTCTGCGGGATGGCGTAAGAGGCGTAGACGCTTGCGGGCAGATCCGCACAGTTGACACCGGGCTGCACGACGGGCGCAATCGGGGGCAGGCCGTTCAGGTCGGTCATATTGAAATAAGTCCGCAAGCTCGGCCCAACGTTGATCTGACCATTGAACGGCACGATCCCGATCGAGATCTTATGCGCCGCGTCATTCTTCAAAACGGTGCTCACAAAAGCGTTGGCCGCAGTCTTCAGGTTGACCAGCTTGTTGTTGGCTCCCATCGAGCCGGACACGTCAAGCACCATCATGATTTCCACGTTGTTGATGCGCTGTTCGGCGGTGGAGTTGCCAAAGGCATCCAACGAGCTTATGTCCATCATGTTCATGAAAATCGGGTTGGTGTCTGCTTGGGCCTTGGCGTTCACGTCGCGGAAGTTCAGACCCTGCGTCACTGTGACCGACTTCAGATAGCTCAAAACACCGGCTTTGCGGAAATAGTCGTTCACCACTTCAGCCGGCGTGCGGGCCTGCGTCAGCGATGCGGCTGCAAGTGTGGAGCGGTCCAGCGTGTTTTGCAGCGATGTGCGGCGGACTTCATACCGCATGACATCCACCGCGATGCCGCCCATCAGCAGCATCAAAACCAAAAGCATCATGCCAAAGACCGTCAATGTCCCGGACTGATCCTGCACAAAACCAGTCCCGAACCGGAGGCCAACCCGGCGCGCAACGGTCCCTTTGCACGCTCCACAGCCAAATCGATTTGATGTTTTCATAACCGTGATCCCCGTCGCAAAGGGCATTCCCCAAAATCGGGGCCAGCTGCCGCGCAACACTACGATCACCATTTATATCAACGCGTGGGGCCGAATTGTGACCAAAACATGGGAGCATTTAGACTCACCTGTGCGGAAGGCTTCAATTGTTAGGAGATTTTTGGGGTAAAACCGCTGTCGGGGCGGAATTGGTCTGCCCCGACAGCCGTGGTTTACTGGGTCAGCTTCAACATGGTCAGATTGGCCGCGATGGACTGGAACGCCGATTTGATCGTGTTGCGGTCGGCAAGGAAGGTGTGATCCGCGTGGGCGCAGTTGGTGATCACGTCGTTGCCATGCGCAGGGGCCTCGATGGTGATGCCGTAGATCGACACGCCGTTGGCCCGTGCCTGATCGCAGGTGGCCTGCAACGACGCGTCCATATTCAGCACGGCCTGCGTCGCATCGGATCCGGCATAGGTCGACTGCATGGCGGCGACGGTGTTGTTATAAACCGAGGTACTGCCAGAGGTGGCGCTGCTGCCCAAGGCACGGCCATAGAACTGCCACGCCACATATTTCATCTTCAGGTTGGCCCAGATGTCCTTCCAGTCCTGCTGCACCGCAGTTGCGCCGCCATAGGCGACCACCTGCCATTGGCCCAGATGCGGCACATACCAGGTGTTTACCCCTGCCCAGGCCGGACGCCCAGTGGTGATCTTGATCGAATATTTGCCATCCGGGGCCTTCCAGATCGGCGAAAGACCGGTCTTGTAGGCATCATTGACGCGGGTGTGGGCGACATGCTCCCCATCGGTCATCAGAACCACGATCTTCATGGCGTTGGTGTCGTTGTAGGCAAAAGGCCGGGCGGGCAACGATGCAGGAATATTGCCAGCCGCGATGAACTGGTCGTACATCCCGCGCATCGACGGGTCGAGCATGGCCACGCCCCATTTCATGCCAAGCGTGATCGAGGTGTTGCCGCCAGCCTGCAGCGCGTCAATCTGTGACTTCAGAGTGGCCGGGTCATTGGTGGGTAGGCGGACAATGTTGACCGTGGTGGGTTTGCAAAAGGCGTTGCTGTAATTCGGCACGGCATAGTTGACATCGGTGGTCGCCGTATAGGCGTTTGCGGTGTTGGTGCCGTAAGCAATGTCGGCATAGGCCATCATCGGCATCGGATTGATCTGCGACACCGCCTGCGTGGCATATTCGGTCGGCGGTATTTCCACACAGTTCACATCGGCCACGTCGGCACGGTTGGTCAGGTTGAATTTGGGGTTGATCTTGGCGGCCAGCAGCGGCCCGATGTTGACTTGCGCGTTATAGGGTACAATCGCAATCGACACCCGGTGGTGCTTGTCATTCGCAATCATCGTGTCAACGAACTGGTCGGCGGCGATCTTCAGGTTGGCAATCTTCTGCCCGGACATCGAACCAGAGACGTCCAGCACCAGAACAATTTCCAGATTGGTGATCGACTGCTGCGCCTCGCTGAGGCCACCGGCGTTCAACTGATTGATGCCCATCAACTGCATGAAAATCGGCTGCGTATCGGCAAGGCCGGTCGAATGCACAATCCGCTCGTTCGCAGTTGCGGTGACCTGAACCGATTTAAGCTGATCGGCCAGACCGGCTTTCAGCATATAATCATTAACCACAGTGGTCGCATCAATGGAGTTGTCCAGCGACGCCGCGGCCAGTGTGGCGCGGTCCAGCGTGTTTTGCAGGCGGGTGCGGGTCTGTTCAAATTTCATGATGTCGATGGCCAGACCACCCATCATCAGCATCAGCACAAAAATCATCAGCCCGAAGATGATCAGCGCACCGTCTTCGTCGCGCTGAAAATCGCGCACCCGCAGGCGAAGTGCGGCGTAACCTTTGACAATGGCGTTAAGCATGACGGCGCTATCCCAATCCACACCGAGCCCACAATCCAGCCCGATCCTTGACGCCCCACCGCCATCCATTTGTCCAAAAGTTTCGGCGAAATAAAGGCAAAAGTGGCGAAACGGTAAATGTCAGGGGTTTGGTCCGACAATCCCTTGGTGCCACCACGATTGTCATTTTCGCCGCGACAATCGCGCCGCCACAATCGAGGCCTTGGTGCCACACCACCGCCTGAATTGGTCCAGATCGAATCACTTTGACGAAATACCAATTTGAAAATGGTGAAATTGTCAGATGTTCCGGTAACCAATGTGCCTATCATGGCCGGGCTGATCGGCGCGGATCGGTGCGGGTCGGTTTGCATCGTGACCCTCCGCCTCCCGAGCCGCGCCGAAGGTCAGCGAGGGAGCAACCATGACATCCAATGACGAACCGAGCTTTCGCGACTCCGTGAACCTGATGTTCAACCGGGCCGCCAGGCATCTTGACCTTGGCCCCGGGCTGGAGGAGAAAATCCGGGTCTGCAATTCGACCTACACCGTGCGTTTTGGCGTGCGGTTGCGCGGGCAGATCAAGACTTTTACCGGCTACCGTTCCGTCCATTCCGAACATATGGAGCCGGTCAAGGGCGGCATCCGTTACGCGATGTCAGTCCATCAGGACGAGGTGGAGGCGCTGGCCGCCCTGATGACCTATAAATGCGCCTTGGTGGAAGCGCCGTTCGGCGGATCGAAAGGCGGGCTTTGCATCGACCCAAGGGAATGGGACGAGCACGAGCTGGAGCAGATCACCCGCCGCTTTGCCTATGAGTTGATCAAGCGCGACCTGATCAACCCCGCCCAGAACGTGCCCGCCCCGGATATGGGCACCGGAGAGCGCGAGATGGCGTGGATCGCCGACCAATACGCAAGGATGAACACCACCGACATCAACGCCAAAGCCTGCGTCACCGGCAAACCGCCGCATGCCGGTGGCATTCAGGGCCGGGTGGAGGCGACGGGACGTGGCGTGCAATACGCCTTGCGCGAATTCTTCCGCTATCCGGAAGATTCCGTCCGGGCGGGGCTTTCGGGCGGTCTGGACGGCAAGCGCATCGTGGTGCAGGGCCTTGGCAACGTGGGCTTTCACGCCGCCAAGTTTTTGTCCGAAGAGGACGGTGCCAAGATCATCGCCGTCGCCGAACGGGATGGCGCTGTGGTCAACGAAGCGGGGCTGGACATCACCGCTTTGCAAATCTGGATGAAGGCGCACAACGGCGCAGTCAAAGACTTTCCCGGCAGCACCTATATGGTGAACTCGCTGGCCGCGTTGGAGCTGGCCTGCGACATCCTGATCCCGGCAGCTCTAGAAGGGGTGATCAATCTGAGCAACGCCGCCCGCATTCAGGCTCCACTTATTCTGGAAGCGGCGAATGGTCCGATCACCTTTGGGGCAGACGAGATTCTGCGCCAGAAAGGCATTGTCATCATCCCGGACCTGTATGCCAACGCGGGCGGGGTCACGGTCAGCTATTTTGAATGGGTCAAGAACCTGTCTCACATCCGTTTTGGCCGCATGCAGCGCCGGGCGGAAGAGGCGCGATCGCGGCTGCTGGTGGAGGAACTGGAAAAGCTGTCGGCCGACAACAACCTTGGCTGGAGCCTTGGCCCCGATTTCAAGAAGACCTTTCTGCAGGGTTCCGACGAGTTGGCGCTGGTCCGCTCCGGGCTTGATGACACGATGCGCGCCGCCTATCAGGCGATGCGCGAGGTGTGGCACGGACGGGAGGGCGTCGAGGATCTGCGGGTGGCGGCCTATATTGTCTCGATCAGCCGGGTGGCCGCGACCTACAAGTCGAAAGGCTTGTAGAGCCGGTCGCGGGAGAGTCGATGGGCCGGTATTTTGCAGGGCCCAATAATCGAACGTCGGAAAACTGAGGGGCCAGAAAACTGAGGGGCCGTTACCGCATTTGGTTCGCGAACCTGCCAACGGATGGGCAGATTGCCCATCCTACCTTTTCCCCACCGACATCTTTTGTCGCAGGCAGGCCAGTTGTTGGCGCTGCCCTGTTGAATAAGGCAGGAAAACCCGCGACAGTTCACGTCGGGACAAAGGAAAGACGCGATGCGGTATTCCGGCTGGAAGGTCATCACCGAGGGGCTGTTGGGCAACAAGGGCTGGGGCCGTGCGTGGCGCGATCCGGCACCAAAACCCGAATACGACGCCATCGTGATCGGCGGCGGCGGGCATGGTCTGGCCACCGCCTATTATCTGGCCAAAAACCACGGGCTGACCAATGTGGCCGTGCTGGAAAAGGGCTATCTTGGCTCTGGCAACATCGGGCGCAACACCACCATCGTGCGGGCCAATTACTTTCTGCCCGGCAATTCGGAGTTCTACAGCCATTCCCTGAAGCTTTGGGAAGGGCTGGAGGCTGACCTGAACTACAACGTCATGCATTCGCAACGCGGCCATATCATCCTGTTCCACTCTGACGGGCAGCGCGATGCCGCCGTGCGGCGCGGCAATGCCATCGTCAATCAGGGCGATGACGCTGAACTGCTGTCGGTCGCGCAGTTGAAAGAGATGCTGCCCTATCTGGACTACGCCCAAGCCCGGTTCCCGATCTATGGCGGATTGATCCAGCGGCGGGCAGGCACGGCGCGGCATGATGCGGTGGCCTGGGGCTATGCCCGTGCGGCCGATCAGCGCGGTGTCGATCTGATCCAGAATTGCGAGGTGACCGGGATCGACATCGAGGATGGCCGCGTGACCGGAGTGCAGACGAGCCGAGGGCCGATCCGCGCCAGAAAGGTCGGCATGGTGGTGGCGGGACGCTCCTCCCAAGTGGCGGCAATGGCCGGGATGCGCCTGCCAATTGAAAGCCATGTCTTGCAGGCCTTCGTCACCGAGGGGCTGAAGCCGGTGATCGACACCGTGATCAGCTTTGGCATGGGCCATTTCTACATCAGTCAGTCGGACAAGGGCGGTCTGGTATTCGGCGGCGATATTGACATGTATGCGTCTTATGCCGCTCGCGGCAACCTGCCGATGGTGGAGCATGTGATGGAGGCGGGCATGACCCTGATGCCGATGCTGGCCCGTGCCCGGGTGCTGCGGTCCTGGGGTGGCATCATGGACATGACGCCGGATGGATCGCCGATCATCGACAAGACCCATATCGACGGTCTGTTCGTTGATGCGGGCTGGAACTACGGTGGCTTCAAGGCCGCCCCTGCTTCGGGCTGGTGCATGGCGCATCTGATGGCGACGGGCCAAAGTCACGACATCGCCCGCCGCTTCCGCCTTGACCGCTTTCGCACCGGCCATGTCCTCGACGAAGAGGGCACCGGGTCACAGCATAACTTGCATTGAGGGTATAAGATGCGCCTGACCTGCCCCCTGTGTGGCCCGCGTGACCGGCGAGAGTTCTATTACTCCGGGTCGGAGGACTACCTGAACCGTCCTGCACCGGATGCCCCGGCAGAGGCCTGGGATGACATGCTTCATCTGCGCATAAACCCCGCAGGGATTACCCGCGACCTGTGGTATCATGAAACCGGCTGTGGGTCGTGGTTGTTGGTCACCCGCAACACCATCACACATGAGATCACCGCGACCGAGCGTGTTGCGGATCGCCAAAGGGCCGCGACATGAGGCAGGCGCACCCATATTACGTCGACCGGAATGCAGGCTCTGGTGCAGGCGGGAGGGCCACGACATGAGGCTGGCAAACAAGGGTCTGATCGACCGCACTGAACCCGTTACCTTTACCTTCGACGGCAACCGCTTTTCCGGCTTCAAGGGCGACACAATCGCTTCTGCCTTGATGGCCAATGATGTGCGCCTGGTCGGCCGCAGCTTCAAATACCACCGTCCCCGCGGCATCCTGACCGCTGGCCATGAAGAGCCCAATGCGATGGTCGAGGTGGTGGACAACGGCTCCCAATCCCCCAACACCCGCGCCACGGTGCAGGAAATTTATGACGGGCTTAGCGCGAAAAGCCAGAACCGCTGGCCATCGCTGCGCTTCGACCTGATGTCGGTGAACGACCTCGCTGCCCCATTCCTTGGTGCCGGGTTCTACTACAAGACCTTCATGTGGCCACGTGCGTTCTGGGAGGCGCTGTATGAGCCGCTGATCCGCCGCGCCGCTGGTCTGGGCACATTGTTGCCGCAGCACGAACCCGCCACTTACGAAAAAGCCTTCGCCTTCTGTGATCTTCTGGTCGTAGGCTCCGGTCCCGCTGGTCTGATGGCGGCCCTGACCGCCGCCCGCACCGGGGCCGATGTGATCCTGGCAGACGCAGACAGCCGGATGGGCGGCCGCCTGTTGTCCGACGACGCCCAGATCAACAACGCGCCCGCGGCACTTTGGGTCGATGCCGCGCTGGCCGAGCTCAAATCCCTCAACGTCAGGCTGATGCCCCGCACCACCATTGTCGGCGCCTATGACCAGGGCACCTACGGCGGGTTGGAACGTGTCGGCCTGCACCTGCCCAACATTCTACACCTGCCGCGGGAGTGTTTCTGGCGCATCGTGGCCCCGCACGCCATCATGGCGACTGGCGCTTTGGAACGTCCGATTGCTTTCGCCAACAATGACCGCCCGGGCATCATGCTGGCCTCTGCCGCACAGACCTACCTGAACCGCTTTGGCGTGGCCCCGGGCCAAAGCGTCACGCTTTACGCCACCAATGACCACGCCCGTCACGTCGCCCGCCAACTGATCGCTGCCGGGGTGAAAGTGGCAGCCATCTTGGACAGCCGCTCCAATGCCTCGGTGGTGGAGGATTGCCCGGTTTACCTCAACGCCGCCATAACTGACACCAAGGGCCGCCGCAGCCTGACCCGGATCACGGGCCACCATGCGGGCGGCGCGTTCCAGATCGACACCGACACTCTGCTGATGTCGGGCGGCTGGAACCCCTTGCTCAACCTTGCCAGCCACCAGAACGCCAAACCCACCTGGCGCGACGACATCGCGGCTTTCGTGCCCAAGCACGGCATGGTCCCCGGCCTGCATGCCGCAGGGGCCGCCAATGGCAGCTTTTCCACCCATGCAGCCTTGCAGGAAGGCCGCGACACAGCCCTTGCGGCCCTTGGCAAAACGACGTCCCCAGACCTGCCACTGGCCGAGGATGCCCCCTACGGTATCACGCCCCTTTGGGCCGTTGACGGCAAAGGCCGCGCCTGGCTCGATTTTGCCAATGACGTGACGGTGAAGGATGTGAAGCTGGCGGCACAGGAAGGCTTCACCTCGGTCGAACATATGAAGCGCTACACCACGCAAGGCATGGCACCGGATCAAGGCAAGAACTCCAACGTATCCGCCCTTGCCATCCTTGCCGATGCCACCGGCCAAACCATTGCGCAGACCGGCACCACCACCTTCCGCCCACCCTTTACCCCGGTGTCGATCGGCGCTTTGGGGGCAGGGGGGCAAGGCGCTGGCTTTGCCCCGCAACGCTATCTGACCTCTGACCAAGCCTCCCGCGACCGGGGTGCGCCGATGGTGGAGGCGGGTTTGTGGTACCGCCCCTCCTATTTCCCCAAACCGGGGGAGGTCACATGGCGGCAATCGTGTGACCGTGAGGTTCTGATGGTCCGCTCCTCCGTCGGTCTGGCTGACGTCTCCACCCTGGGCAAGATCGACATCCAGGGCCGCGACGCCGCCCGCTTCCTCGATTTCGTTTATGCCAACACGTTCTCGACCTTGCCCATCGGTAAAGTCCGCTACGGGTTGATGCTGCGCGAAGATGGCTTCGTGATGGACGATGGCACCACGGCGCGTCTGGGCGAAAACCATTACCTGATGACCACGACCACCGCCGCCGCAGGGCAGGTGATGCGCCATCTGGATTTCATCCATCAGGCCTATTGCCCCGACCACCATGTCCGTTTCATCTCGGTTACCGAAGCCTGGGCGCAATTCGCCGTGGCGGGGCCGTTGTCGCGGATGCTGCTGAACTCCCTCCTCGACACCCGCCTGACCGACTTTCCATTCATGTCCTGCGGCGAAGTTCAGGTAGAGGGCGTTACAGCCCGCCTGTTCCGCATCTCTTTCTCGGGCGAGGAAGGCTACGAGATCGCCGTCCCCACCGCTTATGGCGAGGCGTTGTTCCGTGACCTTCTGGCCAAGGCTGAAACCCTTGGCGGAGGAGCCTATGGGATGGAGGCGCTGAATGTCTTGCGGATCGAAAAGGGCTTTATCACCCATGCCGAAATTCATGGCCGGATTACCGCCTTTGACATCGGCATGGCGAAAATGGTGGCCGCCAAAAAGGATTGCATCGGCAAAGCCAGCGCCACCCGCCCCGGCCTGAACGGACCCGAGCGTGAGCAACTGATAGGCCTGCGCCCGCTTGACCCAAATGCAGCGATTGGTGCCGGTGCTCACCTGTTCATCCCCGGCGATGAGGTGGAACGGGTGAACGATCAGGGCTATGTTACCTCGGAGTGCTGGTCGCCCACGTTGCACACCGGGTTGGCGCTGGCCTTCCTGAAAGATGGCCGTGCCCGTCACGGCCAGCATATCCGCGTGGTTGACCATATGCGCAAGACCGACAGCTTGTGCGAAGTCACCGACCCCGTCTTCCTTGATCCGGAAGGAGCGAAACTCCGTGCCTGACCTTATCGCCAAATCCGCCCTGTCAGCAGTTGCGCCGGTGACGCTTGCCGCCACCAGACTTGAGGAAGCCCATCCGGGCCAGATCACCTCGATCGCCTGCTTTCCCGGCACCCTGACAGAGGTTGCCGCGCGCCTTGGCGGCTTTCCTGAACCCAACAAGGTCGCCGGAACGGATGGTGGCGCACACCTGATCTGGACCGGTCCCGAACA
The DNA here is from genome assembly GCA_038231395.1 of Rhodobacterales bacterium. Lineage (GTDB taxonomy): Bacteria > Pseudomonadota > Alphaproteobacteria > Rhodobacterales > Rhodobacteraceae > Stagnihabitans. The sequence goes on along the minus strand of JBBRLL010000009.1, from coordinate 75,129 downwards.
AGCGTTTCTGTTGGGCAGTCCCGCGCCGGATCTGGGCGGATTGGCCGCCACCACCGACCAGTCCGGTGCGTGGGCCGCGCTGCGCCTGACCGGCCCCCAAGCCGCCGACGCGCTGTTGCGGCTTTACCCGCTTGACCTGCGCGCCAGCACATTTCCGCCCAATACCTGCGCCCGCGCCCCCCTTGGTCACATGCAATCCATCCTGATCCGCGAGGCCGACAGCTTCCTGATCCTGATCTTCCGCTCGATGGTCCGCACCGCGTGGCACGAGATTGAAACCGCGCTTCAGGCCCTGCAAGCGCGTGCCGGTGCTGCAATCTGACGCCGCAAATTGACACTGCGGTCTGATATTTCAATCTGACAGTGCTATTTGACACCGCCGCCTGGCAGCAACACCGGCGGCCGCAAATTAAAGCCGAGGTCTGAAAATGCAGGTCGATGCCACGGTCTGACATTGCCGCCCGACGCCCAGATTTGACGAAGGCGGTTGCCATTACAATATTGAACAAGATTATTTTGCCAAAGAAAATTCGCGCCACGGCGCAGCCCGAAATCTCCTTTTTCCAAATGGTTCGGCACGCTTACCGTTAAATGGCGCGCGCGGCTTTCGCGCGATGAAGTCGCCGCACAGTCCGGACCGTGAATGCAAAAAGTTTTCGGCATTGATCAGTGGGAAGAGCGACGCAAACTCCCTCTTATGGTCATCGTGCAGGCAAACTGGTTTCGGCTCACACCAACTTGGGTTAGCGCGTTAGTGCTTTTGCGCCATGAGTCAAATATTTCAGTCGCTTGATGAGGTTTGCGTGTGAAGCTTCAAACTTGCTTGACAGCTTCTGGCAAGCTAGGCATTTAAAGAGCGTAGCCTGCTCAAGTTGAAACGGCACAGCCTGAAGGGACTGACCCGGACAATCCGGAGATGCCTGGGACCAAAACGGAGACTGCTATGAAAAGCTTTTTGATCGCCGCTAGCCTCGCCGCCATGCTGCCCGCCTCGTTCGCGATGGCTGAGGACAAAATGATGGAACCGAAAATGATGATGGAAAACGAAACCATGATCGAAGCAAGCGTTGCGTCGTCCTTCAAGAAGTACGGCATCACAACCAACCCGTCCACACTGACGATCGCACAACTGGCTGAAATCATCAACGTGATGGATATGTCGGTCACTGGCAAAATGGCCGAGGGTGACGTCAAAGCCTCGATCGAAGCCGCAATCGCTCGCAAGTGATCCTTGCTGTCAGGCTATGCTTCCGATGCGGTGGCATGCCTAACAAGTTCTGACGAAGGCGGGCTTCCGGGCCCGCCTTTTTTTCCCTAAATTGGTCTGTCGCTAAATCGGTCTGTCCCTAAATTGGTCTGTCGTAGACACGACTAACTCCTTTTGTGTTTCAAAAGGCCGTGGTTTCGTGATCCGCGCCTGTCCCGGCCAGAAAATCGTGGCGAAAGCGTCGGCTTTCCACGCTGCTTGACTTTGTCGCCAGCCCATCCGGCGCGTGGCCCGAACTACGCCGCTGGACAGAGGCACGCTGACGCCCGATATAGGCGGGATGGCTCTGCCCCCCGGATTCCTTGACGAGTTGCGCACAAGGCTGACCCTGTCTCAGGTCGTTGGCCGCAAAGTCACGTGGGACGCGCGCAAGTCCAACATGGCCAAGGGCGACTTCTGGGCGCCGTGCCCGTTCCATCAGGAAAAGTCGCCGTCTTTCCACGTCGATGACCGCAAAGGCTTTTACTATTGCTTCGGTTGCCACGCCAAAGGCGATGCTTTGACCTTTGTGAAGGAAACCGAGAACCTCAGCTTCATCGAAGCCGTCGAACTTCTGGCGCGCGAGGCTGGCATGGTGATGCCCGCCCGCGATCCGGGCGAGGCTGCCCGCGCCGATACCCGCACCCATCTTGTCGATGTGATGGAAGAAGCAGTCAAATGGTTCCGCCTGCAACTTAAAACCTCCGCCGCAGCCGACGCCCGTGCCTATCTGGTCAAGCGCGGCTTGAATCCGGAGGCGCAGGACCGCTGGCACATCGGTTTCGCCCCCGACCAAAGGCAGGGGCTTTTCACGGCCCTGACGCAAAAAGGGATCGCGGCCAACCTGATCGTGGACGCGGGGCTTTGTATTCAACCCGAGGCCGATGCCGCCAATCCCGGCGCGCGCGTGGACCAACCCTATGACCGCTTCCGGGGCCGCATCATCTTTCCGATCCGCGATGGCCGGGGCAGGGCGATCAGCTTTGGCGGTCGGGCGATGGACCCGAACGCGAAAGCCAAATACCTCAACGGCCCCGAAACCGCCCTGTTTGACAAGGGCCGCAACCTGTACAACCTCGCCCCCGCGCGTGAAGCCGCTGGCAAAGGCCAGCCCCTGATCGTCGCTGAAGGCTATATGGACGTGATCGCGCTGTCAGAGGCGGGTTTCAAAGCAGCCGTTGCCCCCCTTGGCACCGCCATCACCGAAGACCAGCTGCGCCTGATGTGGCGGGTGGCCGACGAGCCGCTGATCTCGCTTGACGGGGACACCGCAGGCATCCGCGCCGCCCTGCGCCTTGTCGACCTCGCCCTGCCGCTGCTGGAGGCTGGCAAGGGACTGCGCTTTGTCATCCTGCCGGGCGGTCAAGACCCCGACGACCTGATCAAGTCCCAAGGTGCGCCCGCCATGCAACGCGCTTTGGAGACCGCGCAACCGATGGTCAACCTGCTGTGGCAGCGCGCAACCGAGGGCAAGGTTTTTGACAGCCCCGAACGGAAAGCCGCCCTCGACAAGGCCCTGCGCGCCCTGCTGAACCGCATCGCGGACCCTTCGATCCGCACTCACTATGCCGAGGACATCCGCCGCCTGCGCGCTGACCTGTTTGGCCCCGCCGTAAAACCCTTCCGGCCATGGACCAAGGGCACCAAAGGCCAAAGGCCCGACAGCAACCCGCAACCCTTGTCCTCGACCCGCTCTTCAACTCTGGTGCGCGGCGATGCCGGTCAGGACGAAGAACTGCGCGAGGCCGTCATCCTCGCCATCTTTGTAGCTCATCCCGCGCTGATCCACCGCTTCGAACACGATCTGGAACGGCTGGACCTGTCCACGCAAGACCACCGCAACCTGCGTCACATCCTGCTGACCATCCCGGTGGCGATGCTGCCCGACCATCTGGAAGGCTCGCAAGCCCTTGAAGCTTTGATGACGCGCCCCCATGTGCAGATCGCACCACCCGTAAAGAACCGACAGGACCGCGACCTCGCCATGCTTTGCCTCGCCGAGGAATTTGCCAAACTGGATGCGACGCGCGGTGCCCGGCGCGAGGTTGCTGACGCGGTGGAAGACCTGACCGGCATCGCGGATGAGGGTCTGACATGGCGTCTGGCGCAAGCAGCCTCCGCCCGCCACCGCGCCGATCAACCGCGCCGCGACGACACCCAAGACCTTGGTGAGGACCGAAATGCCCTGTCAAACCACCTGCAAGCCCTGATTGATTCAAAAGTCTGGGAAAAGAAACGTTCCTGACACCCTGCAACTCCCTTCCGAATCAGAGTATCACTCTGATTCGTGACTGATTCTACGCCGATTCGACACCCTGATTCGCCCCCCTGATTCGCTGCTTATGACCGGAGCCCCCATGGCCATCAAAGACAACGACGACACCAAGCCCGAAGGTGAAGAACAGGACGTCTCGCTTGATATGAGCCAGACGGCGGTCAAGAAAATGATCGCCGATGCGCGCGAGCGGGGTTATATCACCTACGACCAGCTGAACTCGGTCATGCCGCCCGAGCAGGTGTCGTCAGAGCAGATCGAGGATGTGATGTCGATGCTGTCCGAAATGGGCATCAACATCATTGAAAACGAAGAGGGTGAAGAAGGCGACGCCGAAGGCGGTGCGCTGGTCGAAGTGACCTCCAACGCGCGCGATGTGACCGTTGTCACCTCCACCACCGAAGCGCTGGACCGCACCGACGACCCGGTGCGCATGTATCTGCGCGAAATGGGTTCGGTCGAACTTCTGAGCCGCGAAGGCGAGATTGCCATCGCCAAGCGGATCGAAGCGGGGCGCAACACGATGATTGCCGGGCTTTGCGAAAGCCCGCTGACCTTTCAGGCCATCATCATCTGGCGCGACGAACTTCTGTCGGAAGACATTTTGCTGCGCGACGTGATCGACCTTGAAGCCACTTTTGGCCGCAGCCTTGAAGGCGAAGACGGCTTGGTCGGGGCTGGCATCGAGGGTCTGGATATGGGGGCCGCCGCGACGCGCAGCGCCTCTGGGGCCGAGCCGGAGCTTGATGCCGACGGCAATCCCTTGATGGAAACCGCCGAAGACGACGAAGATGACGAAGACGGTGTGGCCATGTCTTTGGCCGCGATGGAAGCCGCTTTGAAGCCCAAGGTTTTGGAAACGCTGGACCTTATCGCGCGCGACTATACCAAGCTGGCCGAAATGCAGCGCCTGCGCATGGATGCCACGCTGAGCGCCAAGACCCGCTTTTCGGCAGGTGACGAGGCGGCGTACCAGAAGTTGCGCTCTGAAATCGTGGTGCTGGTCAACGAACTTCACCTGCACAACAACCGGATCGAAGCGTTGATCGACCAGTTGTACGGCATCAACCGCAAGATCATGTCGATCAACTCCGGCATGGTAAAGCTGGCCGACGCCGCCCGCATCAACCGCCGCGAATTCATTGATGAATATCAGGGCTATGAATTGGACCCGACTTGGGTTGACCGCATGGCCGCCAAAGCGGGCCGTGGCTGGCAGGTGTTGATCGAGAAATCCCGCGCCGCCATTGAAGACCTTCGCGCCGAAATGGCCGAAGTGGGGACTTACGTCGGCGTCGATATCTCGGAATTCCGCCGCATCGTCAATCAGGTGCAAAAGGGCGAGAAAGAGGCGCGTCAGGCCAAGAAGGAAATGGTCGAGGCGAACCTGCGTCTGGTGATTTCAATTGCCAAGAAATACACCAACCGCGGCTTGCAATTTCTTGACCTTATTCAGGAAGGCAATATCGGCCTGATGAAGGCCGTCGATAAATTCGAATACCGCCGGGGCTATAAATTCTCCACCTATGCCACATGGTGGATCCGTCAAGCGATTACCCGGTCGATTGCCGATCAGGCCCGCACCATCCGTATTCCGGTCCATATGATTGAGACGATCAACAAACTCGTCCGCACCGGTCGCCAGATGCTGCATGAAATCGGGCGGGAGCCTACGCCGGAAGAACTCGCCGAAAAGCTGCAGATGCCGCTGGAAAAGGTCCGCAAGGTGATGAAAATCGCCAAGGAACCGATTTCGTTGGAGACCCCGATTGGCGACGAGGAAGACAGCCAACTCGGCGACTTCATTGAAGACAAGAATGCGATCCTGCCACTGGATTCGGCGATTCAGGAGAACCTGAAAGAAACCACCACCCGGGTGCTCGCCTCCCTCACCCCCCGCGAAGAACGCGTCCTGCGCATGCGCTTTGGCATCGGAATGAACACCGACCACACGCTGGAAGAGGTTGGCCAGCAGTTCTCCGTAACCCGCGAACGCATCCGCCAGATCGAGGCGAAAGCCCTGCGCAAACTGAAGCATCCGAGCCGAAGCAGGAAGCTGCGGAGTTTTCTGGACCAGTAAAGCATTAGGGCGCCTCGCGGGGCGCCTTGTTATTGGGGGCATGAATGAAGGTCGAGGGGTTTCGAATTAATGCCTTGCATGCGCTTAAAGAAGCGAAGTTAGAGCAATGGAGTATGTATCGGATGCTTGCGGCAGTCGCATTGACCGACATGCTTGCGGCGCAGATATTTTACGCCGATGAGTCTAAACATCGCAAAGACTTCGGCCTTAAAGAGAAAGAGGACGACACCCACTTTCGGCAAAAGCTTTGCGCCGAGAATGAAGACTTCTGGATACTGCGCGATTTGGCAAAGGCACAGAAGCATGCTGTATTAACTCAGGGCAATGTGCAGAACTTGAAAGTCGGGCGGGCGGACCAGGTGACTGGAACACCGGGTATCTTCCACGCACCGTTTGGCACCGGGGTTTTCCAAGAGGCTCAAGTGATCACGGTTGAGTTGAACGATGGCTCGAAGAGAAATGTTCTTTCGGTCGTGGAAGGAGCAATCAACTTCCTGACGGCCCGGTTTCCTTAGCAAATCGCAGGGCAATGTATGACGCGCCGTTTGGGGTTGCCGCGGGACTTCAGATACCTCTTTATCTCCCAGCCAAATTCGCCGCTGTCGTAGTTGAGCTTTGCGACTATCACTTATCCCACCCCATCCTTCCCCCCACCCCTCACCTCTGCTATCCTCCCCACAATCCCATGGGAGCATGCTATGATCCGCCTCGCCTTCCTCCTCGCGCTCATCACCACGCCGGCCTTGGCTTTCACCGCCTCAAACGGCATCCCGGTTCTGGCCAACAGCGCCGCCACCTTTACGGTGCCGTCGCGCTTCAGTCCCGACCTCAGCGATTTCTGGTGTGCGGCGGGCGATTACACCATCCGCGTCCTTGGCAAACCGGCCGATACCCGCATCTGGCGCACCACGCCGCTGCAACGCCATGCTGGCCAAGCCATTGATTTCTCTTTGATCGAGGTCAAGGGCGCCAAGACCGGCTTCCTGCCGATCGGCTTTGACGATGGCAGCCTTAGTGCGGTGATGGCGCAAAGCTTCTGCACCGTGACGGACCGGGATTAAGCCCGCACCCCGCACCCCCTGAGTCTCGCCCGCCACACATTGCCGCTAAATCTGGGGCCAGTGTTTTCCCTCTGGCCTAAACCTGCGCTCTTGCCCTATCCTTGTGGTCAAGTGGTGCGTCAGTCCCCACATCCGAGGCAGGTTAGAACACAAAGGGGAACGGCCCATGCGCTGCCCATTCTGCGGCAACATCGATACGCAAGTGAAAGACTCACGGCCCGCCGAGGATCACGTCTCGATCCGTCGCCGCCGGTTTTGTCAGGCCTGTGGCGGGCGCTTTACCACCTATGAACGTGTGCAGCTGCGCGATCTGGTGGTGATCAAAACTTCTGGCAAACGTGAGGATTTCGACCGGACCAAGCTGGAACGCTCGATCCGCATCGCCATGCAGAAACGCCCGATTGATCCGGACCGGATTGACCAGATGATCTCCGGCATCGTGCGCCGGCTGGAATCGCTGGGCGACACCGACATTCCGTCAAAGACCATCGGTGAGATTGTGATGGAAAGTCTGGCCCGGATCGACACCGTGGGCTATGTGCGATTTGCCAGCGTTTACCGCAACTTCCAGTCAGCCGACGACTTTGACGGCTTTGTGCAGGAACTGCGTCCCGGGACCGGCGCCGAGGAATAGCCGGCAGGACGCAGCTACTTTGCCTGAAACCAAGGGCGCGACGGATCAAACTTCCGCCGCGCCCTTTCGATTTCGCGCCATCTGCTGTCAGAGTGACCCGGTTGCCCAGCTGAGGTTCAGGTTTGCCCCTTGGGGCTGCGAAGCCACGCAGCGCTCTCAAGCTCTCCAGCACCCCTTGCCCCACGCAGGGCCTTCAGCCATTCTGCCCCAAATTCCCAACCAAAAGGCGGTGCCGCATGCATGTTCTGATCCTCGGTGCTGCCGGAATGATTGGCCGCAAACTGGCGGCAGCGCTGGCGCCTGACCACAGGCTGACGCTGGTTGATATGGTCCCGCCGCCCAGTTTTCCCAATTCCACCGGCATCACCCAGGACCTGACGGCTGATCCCACCCCCCTGATCACCGCAAAGCCCGACGCCATCATCCACCTCGCCGCCATCGTCTCGGGTGAGGCGGAGGCGGATTTTGACAAAGGCTACGCCATCAACCTTGATGCCACCCGCGCCCTGTTGGAGGCCATTCGCGCCACCCCCGGCTACCATCCCAAGCTGATCTTCGCCTCGTCCATCGCGGTGTTCGGCGCACCGTTTCCGGCAAAAATCACCGACGATTTCTTCCTGACCCCGCGCACCTCCTATGGAACGCAAAAGGCGATAACCGAGCTTTTGATCTCTGACTACAGCCGTCGTGGCCTTATCGACGGTGTCTCGATCCGCCTGCCCACCATCTGCGTGCGGCCCGGATTGCCCAACAAAGCCGCCTCCGGTTTCTTTTCCAACATCATCCGGGAGCCGCTGGCTGGCAAACCCGCCGTGCTGCCGGTGGCCGATACCACCCGCCACTGGTTCGCCAGCCCGCGCTCTGCCATTGGCTTTTTCCGCCACGCGCTTGACCTTGACCTGAGCCTGCTGGGCGACCGCCGCGCCCTCAATATGCCCGGCCTGTCCGCCACCGTCGCCGAAGAGATCGAGGCGCTGCGGCGCGTCGCAGGTCAAGACGCGGTCAACCGGATCACCCGCCAACCGGATGACATTATTGCGAAAATAGTCGCCACCTGGCCGTCAGATTTCCAAACCACCCGCGCGACAGGCCTTGGCTTCACCGCCGAAACCACCTTTGACGAGATAATCGCCGCCCACCTGGCCGACGCGTGACTGCCCGCTCAAAGTCTGGACGCTCAAAGTATGGGCGCTCAAAGACTACCCGCTCAAAGACTGGCCCGAAGGTGACAACCGCCAAATGACCCGCCCCTTGCACCCCACAGCCCTGATCACCGGCGGCAATCGCGGCATTGGCTACGCCATTGCCCAAGGGCTCATCGCCAAGGGCTGCACCGTCACCATCGCCGCCCGCACCGAAGCGGAGGGCCGAACCGCAGCCGATGCGCTGAACTGCCGCTTCACCCGGATCGACCTGCTGGATCCCGACAGCTATTTTGACGCATTCACCAGATCCGGCGGCTGGGATATTCTGGTCAACAACGCGGGCGTCCTCAGCCATACGTCGCTTTTGGACAAAGGCTCTGACTTCGCGGCGGCGATGGAGGTGATGGTGGCGGCCCCGCTTGACCTGATCCGCCTGAACACGCCCTATTGGAAAGGTGCGGGCTGGGGTCGCATCGTGAATATGTCGTCCGGCTTGGGCTCTCACGCGCGCGGGCTTGGCGGTCCGGGGGCCTATTCGATCGCCAAAGCCAGCCTGAACGCCCTGACCCGCGCGCTGCCCCGCGACCTGCCGGCCAGTGTCAAGGTCAACGCCTGCGATCCCGGCTGGGTTGACACCCGTATGGGCCGGATCGGCGGCGGCACCCCGCCCCTGACGCCGCAAGCCGGTGCCGATACCGCAGTCTGGCTGGCGCTTCTGCCCGATGACGGCCCGACCGGCGGCTTTTTCTGCAACCGCCAACCGGCGGAGTGGTAAGGCCCCGGCTTGGTGCCGGTTTGCAGTGCTGGCAGGTTTCACACCGTCCGGATCTCTCGTGGGATCTATAGGTAAAGATGCACAGGCCGCAGCAACCCAAACGCGCTTTCTCGTTTGCGTAGCGCCAAAACCGCGCGCCGGAGAGTCCCGTTTCAGCCCTCGACCGGCGCCTCAACCGGAACCGAGTACAAGATGAAATCCGATTTCGGTCTGTAGCTGTCATAAAGCCGCCGACCGGCATAGTTGAACTCCTGCGTCAGCCAGCGGACGTGGGCAATGCCCCGCGCCTGCGCGAAACCGATCACATGGTCGATCATGGCGCGCCCGACACCGCCACCGCGCGTATCTGGCATGACGTAAAGGTCTGACAGGTAAACCACTTTGGTCCCCGACAAAGACCGCTGCATCAGTTGATATTGGCACAGGCCCACGATCTTGCCATCGACCCAGGCCAGATCCGACCAGAAATCCTCTGACCCAAATATCCACTCCCAGACCGTGGCCAAACCCTCTGGCGTGACGGTGGTTTTGTAAAATTCGGCATAGCCTGCCAGCAACGTCTCCCACTCCTTGCGGTCCTCGGCCTGCACGGGGCGAATGTCGATCGGCATGGCAGTCTCCTTTTCCCGCAGCCTTCATGGGCCCTTGGCGCAAGTCAAGCGCTTGCGGTCCTCCCCCGCAATCGGGCATGGTCGCCGCTGCAACAAAGGGGGCGCGTTCATGATTCCGGCCATTGGCTACAAAGGGCAAAAGGTCGCGGTTCTGGGCCTTGGCCGTTCGGGGCTTGCAACCGCTGCCGCCCTGACGGCTGGCGGGGCCGAGACTTTGCTGTGGGACGACGCCCCCGAAGCCCGCGCTGCTGCCGAAGTCAGCGGCCTGACCTGTACCGACCTCAGCCGCGCGTCCGCGTTTGAAGGCGTCGCAGCCCTGATCACCTCGCCCGGCATCCCGCATCTTTACCCGCATCCCCACAAGATCATCGCCCGCGCGATGGAGCTTGGCGTGCCGGTTGACAACGACATCGGCCTGTTCTTCCGCTCTTACGCGACCGCGGTCTGGGACCAGTTCGAGGTCACCCCCCGCGTCGTCTGCGTCACCGGGTCCAACGGCAAATCCACCACCACGGCCCTGATCCACCACATATTGGAAGAGGCCGGTCGCCCGACCCAGATGGGTGGCAATATCGGGCGCGGCGTGTTGGACCTGACCCCGGCGCAGGATGGCGAGGTTGTGGTGCTGGAGCTGTCCTCCTACCAGACCGACCTTGCCCGCTGCCTGACCCCGGACATCGCCGTCTTCACCAACCTGTCGCCCGACCATCTGGACCGTCACAACGGCATGGGCGGCTATTTCGCCGCCAAACGCCGCTTGTTTGCCGAAGGTGGCCCCGACCGTGCCATCATCGGCGTTGACGAGCCCGAGGGCCGCTACCTGGCCAACCAGATGTCCGAAGGCCCCGGCGATGACCGCGTGATCCGCATCTCGTCCGGCCAGAAGCTGGACGGGTTCGGCTGGACGGTGTTTGCCCGCAAAGGCTTTCTGACCGAATGGCGGCGCGGCAAACAGACAGCGTCCCTCGACCTGCGTGAGGTCAAAGGCTTGCCCGGTGCCCACAACCACCAGAACGCCGCCTGCGCCTATGCCGTCTGCCGCACCCTTGGTCTGGCGCCAAAGCTGATCGAGGCGGCGCTGCAGTCCTTCGCCGGTCTGCCGCACCGCAGCCAACTGGTGGGCGAGCGGGCAGGGGTCCGCTTTGTCAACGACAGCAAGGCCACCAATGTGGACTCAGCCGCCAAAGCCCTGCAAGCCTTCCCGAAAATCCGCTGGATCGCAGGCGGCATGGGCAAGGATGGCGGTATCAAAGCCCTGCTGCCCTTCATCGGATCGGTGCAGAAAGCCTACCTGATCGGCCACTCCGCCCGCGACTTCACGCTGGAACTGGGCGACACCCCGCATGAGATCTGCGAGACGATGGCGCGCGCGGTGGCCGCAGCCGCAGCCGATGCCCAAGCTGGAGAGGTCGTCCTCCTCGCCCCCGCCGCCGCCAGTTTCGACCAGTACCCCAACTTCGAAAAGCGTGGCGAGGATTTCACCGCCTGCGTCAGGGCGCTGATCGGCGCATGACCCGAACGGCCACAGCGTCACCCTCCCCATTCCCCTGAGCTCAAATAAGCCCAAAGGTTCCCCGCCCGCCCGCCACCCAGCAGGTCAGGGATCCCTCCGGCTCGCCTCGCGTCCACGATCCGGCAGGCGGGCTATCCACACTGCCCCATCCGCCCAAAAAACCGCCCTGCGCCGCTGGTAGGATGGGCAATCTGCCCATCTTTCCCGCAACCGCCAAAACCACCTAGCCAGCCAAGCCCACTTGGGTTACCCTATGAGGTGATCCGGGGCCAACCCGGACATATCGGCAGCAGGCAAGCAGGCACACATGACAGAAATGGTTTACGGCTCGGTGCCCTCACGGGTGCAAGAGCCAGTCCTTCCGCGCTGGTGGCGCACCATCGACAAGCTGACCCTGACCGCCGTCTTGGCCCTGTTCGGCATCGGCATCCTTCTGGGGTTTGCAGCTTCGGTCCCGCTCGCCTCCCGCAACGGGTTGCCGCCCTTCTACTATGTGCAGCGCGAGGCGGCCTTCGGTGCCGCAGCCCTTGTCACCATGTTCGGCTTTTCGATGATGTCGCCAAACGCCATCCGGCGCATCGGCGTCATGGGCTTTGCCTTCGCCTTTCTGGCCCTGATCGCACTTCCGGTCCTTGGCACTGACTTCGGCAAAGGTGCCATCCGCTGGTATTCGCTGGGCTTTGTCTCGTTTCAACCGTCCGAGTTCCTCAAACCCGGCTTCATGGTCGTCGCCGCCTGGTTGATGGCCGCCTCGATGGAGGTGAACGGCCCGCCCGGCAAACTGTACTCCTTTATCCTTCTGGTGGTCATCACAGGCTTTCTGGCCACCCAGCCTGATTTCGGCCAGACCATGCTCTGCATCTTCGGCTGGGGTGTCATCTATTTCGTGGCCGGGGCCCGCATGACCCTGATCGCGGTGATCTTCGGGCTTTTGGGGGTCGGCGGCAACTTCGCCTACCACCACTCGCAGCACTTCGCCCGCCGGATCGACGGCTTTCTCAACGCCGATGTCGACCCGCGCAGCCAGATCGGTTACGCCACCAACGCCATTCAGGAGGGCGGATTTTTCGGCGTCGGCGTCGGCAACGGTCAGGTCAAATGGACGCTGCCTGACGCCCATACCGATTTCATCATCGCGGTGGCTGCCGAGGAATACGGCCTGATCCTCGTCCTTATCATCATCGGCCTTTACTGCACCATCGTCATGCGCTCCCTGCTCAGGCTTCAGCGCGAACGAGATCCCTTCGTCCGCCTCGCCGGAACCGGCCTTGCCTGCATCTTCGGCGTGCAAGCCATGATCAACATCGGTGTGGCGGTTCGTCTGTTGCCCGCCAAGGGCATGACCTTGCCCTTCGTCAGCTACGGCGGCTCTTCGGTCATCGCGGCGGGCATCACCGTCGGCATGCTGCTCGCCCTGACCCGTTCGCGTCCGCAAGGCGAAATCAGCGACATCTTCAAGCGCGGTCGCTGACATGGCCAATCCGCCCCTTCTTCTCATCGCGGCTGGCGGCACCGGAGGCCACATGTTCCCCGCCCAGGCGCTGGCCGAGGCGATGGTGGCCAAAGGCTGGCAGGTCCGCCTGTCCACCGACGCAAGGGGGGCGCGGTATGCCGACAACTTCCCGCCCGAGGTTCAGCGTATCATCCTGTCCTCCGCCACCTTCGCGCGTGGCGGCCTCATCGCCCGCATCATCGCGCCGTTCCGCATCACCGCAGGCGTAGCAGCAGCCCTGTGGCGGTTCAGCCGAGAGCATCCTACCGTCGTCGTGGGCTTTGGCGGCTACCCCACCATCCCCGCCCTGACCGCCGCCTACCTTTTGAACATCCCCCGGATGATCCACGAACAAAACGGCGTACTGGGCCGGGTGAACGCGCTCTTCGCCACCCGCGTCAACAAAGTCGCCTGCGGCACCTGGCCCACTCAACTGCCCGAAGGTGTGACGGGCGAGCCGGTCGGCAACCCGGTCCGCCAAGCCGTCCTGGACCGCGCCGGTGCGCCCTATATCCCCCCCGGTGATTACCCGATGAGCGTGGTCGTCATCGGCGGCTCGCAAGGTGCCCGCGTCCTGTCCGACCTGGTGCCCGCCGCCCTCGCGGCTTTGCCCGATACACTCAAACCCCTGCTGCGCATCGCCCATCAGGCTCGCCCCGAAGATCACGCCCGTGTCGCCGCCACCTACGCCAATGGCAACCTGTCCGCCGAGGTTGAACCCTTCTTCACCGACATTCCCCGCAGGTTGTCAGAGGCGCAACTGGTGATCTCCCGTTCTGGTGCATCGTCCATCGCTGACATTTCCGTCATCGGCCGCCCGTCGATCCTGATCCCCTACGGTGCCGCCACCGCAGACCACCAGACCGCCAATGCCAAAGGATTGACCGAGGCCAAGGCCGCCATCCTTTTGCCCGAGGCCACGCTTGATCTGCCGCGCCTGACCGCCGAAATCGCAGCCATCCTGACCCAGCCCGAACGCGCCGAACACATGGCCGCGGCCGCCCGCGCCCAAGGCCGCCCCGACGCCACCATCCGCCTTGCCTCGCTGGTCGAGGCTTTGGCGACACCCACCGCCTGACCTCTTTTCCCCGACGCCCCCCAGCCGGAGCAGCCAAATATGAACGCCACCAAACTTCCGATGGAACTCGGCCCCATTCATTTCGTCGGCATCGGTGGCATTGGCATGTCCGGTATTGCCGAGGTGCTGATCACCCTTGGCTACAAGGTTCAGGGGTCCGACGCCCGCGCCAGCAAAATCACCGACCGTCTGGTCACCCTTGGCGCTACCTTCTTCGAAGGCCAGAAGTCTGACAATCTGGGCGAGGCTGCCGTGGTCGTGATTTCCTCCGCCATCAAGAAGGGCAACCCCGAGCTGGAGGAGGCCCGCCGCCGCCAGCTTCCCGTCGTGCGCCGCGCCGAAATGCTGGCCGAACTGATGCGCCTCAAATCCAACGTGGCCATCGCCGGCACCCATGGCAAAACCACCACCACCACAATGGTCGCAACCCTGCTGGACAAAGGCGGCTTTGACCCCACCGTCATCAACGGCGGCGTCATCCACGCTTACGGCAGCAACGCGCGCGCCGGGGCCGGCGAATGGATGGTGGTCGAGGCCGATGAAAGCGACGGCTCCTTCAACCGCCTGCCCGCCACCATCGCCATCGTCACCAACATCGACCCCGAACATATGGAGCATTGGGGCACCTTCGACGCCCTGCGCAAAGGCTTTTACGATTTCGTCTCCAACATCCCCTTCTACGGTCTTGCCGTCTGCTGCACGGACCACCCCGAAGTGCAGGCCCTCGTCGGCCGCGTCACCGACCGCCGCATCGTCACCTTCGGCTTCAACGCCCAAGCCGATGTCCGCGCCATCAACCTGCGGCATGAGGCTGGGAAGACCACCTTTGACGTGCTGTTGCAAAACGAAGACGGCAAGCCGATGATCGACAACTGCACCCTGCCGATGCCCGGCGATCACAACGTGTCGAACTCGCTCGCAGCCATCGCCGTCGCCCGCCATCTGGGCATGAAGCGTGAAGAGATCCGCGAGGCGCTGGCCACCTTCGCCGGTGTCAACCGCCGCTTTACCAAAGTGGCAGAAGTGAACGGCGTGACCATCATCGACGATTACGGCCACCACCCGGTTGAGATTGCCGCCGTGCTAAAGGCCGCCCGCCAGGCCACCAAAGGCCGTGTGATCGCCATCCACCAACCGCACCGCTACACCCGCCTGCACAACCTGTTCGAGGAATTCTGCACCTGTTTCAACGAGGCTGACGTGGCCGCCATCGCCGATGTCTACGCCGCCGGTGAAGACCCGATCCCCGGCGCCGCGCGCGATGACCTCGTCGCAGGCCTGATCGCCCACGGCCACCGGCACGCCCGCGCCCTTTTGGACGAGGCCGACCTGACCCGGCTGGTCAAAGAACAGGCCCGCCCCGGCGATATGGTGGTCTGCCTTGGGGCCGGCTCGATCTCGGCCTGGGCCAACGCGCTGCCCGCCAAACTCGCCTGACCCAGATATCCGCCGCACAGTAAAAGCGATTTTCGCGAGAAAATTCGTAGGGCCTCATCTGGACACACCCAGAACCTTTGCCGGAAATCCGAGAGCTTTCTTCACCCAAATCTTTCGAAGACCTCGCCTGCCGTCCCGGCCTGAATTTTCGCAGAAAATTCGCAACCTTTCCCAACCCGAATTTTCGCAGAAAATTCGCAACCTTTCCCGACCCGAATTCTCGCCGATCATTCCCCCCGCGTTCGAACGTGAATTTTCCTGAAGAATTCGCGGGCCGTCCTGCCCTGAATTTTCGCAGAAAATTCGTCCGTCCGCCCGACACCCAAATCCCCGCACAACGCCGCAAAACCGCCATCCCGCTTCCCCAGCACAGCCGCAATCCTGCGATCTTCTGCCGCCAAACCAGCAGGAGGCTCCATGCTCCCCCTCATCCTCGGCGCCGTCTGGGTGATCGCCGTCTCTGTCACCGCCCTGATGCCCATGCGCTTGCAACGCTATCCCGGGTTGCCGCTTCTGGTCGCAGCGCCGGTCCTTTTGTTCTGGATCGGCCTGACCCACGGCTTTGTCTGGGTGGGCTTTGGCACTTTCGCCGTCCTGTCCACCTTCCGCCGCCCGCTGAACTACCTCATCCGCCGCGCCCTGGGCCTGCCCCTCCCCGAACTGCCGCCCGAACTGCGCCCCAAAACCGCCGCCACCCCGGCGGTCACCTAAGCCATGGTCTCCGCCCTCGCAGCCCTCCTCTGGCTGATCGCCGCCAACGCGGTGGCCCTGATGCCGACCCGCGACCACCACTGGCGCGCCGCCTACTTTTTGATCGCTACCGCCATCCCCTTGACGGTCTGGCTTCTGGTCACGCACGGAGCGTTCCCGGCAGGAGCCTTCGCCCTCGCCGCAGCCTCCATCCTGCGCTGGCCCCTGATCCTCGCGTGGCGCCGCCTCCGCCGCACCCGAGACTTGCAATAACCCCCCAAGCCCACCATCCTGCCACGATGCAACCCGAAGAGATCACAGACAACGACACCCTAAGGGCATGGCTGAACGCCCGCCCCGAGGCCATCCGCCAACGCGACGCCATCTGGATCGCCAGCCGCACCGCCGCCCGGGTCTTTCCTCTGCATGGTCGTGACACGCGGAACTTCGGTCACGCGCAAATAGCAAACGCCGGTGATTTGACAGCCTTTCCAGTTCTGCGATGTTTGCTGCTCTCGGGGATTGCGGCGTTATCACCAACGCCAGAGGTCCAGAACGCCGCCTACTCCGGCGCCGCCACAGCCGCCTACTCCGACGCCGCCATCGCTGCCTATCCCAAAGGTTACCCCTCCGCCTACTCCGCCGCCTATTCCGCCGCCTTTTCTGCCGCCTACCCCGCCGCCTCCTCCGCCAAATCCGCCAACTCTGCCGCCAACTCTGCCGCCGACGCTGCCGCCGACGCCACCGCCTCCGTCGCCTTCTCCGCCGACGCCGTTTGGGACCAAATCCGCAACGATGCAGGTCTCGTTTCTGTTGCCGTTTTGGAGCAGAACCGGCCCCTGTGGGATCGCCCGCCACCCGACTGGTTCACCCAAGCCGACGCCGAAACCCGCGCCATCTGGCAAGCCGATCCGCCCGGCACGTGGGATTTCTGGATCCGCTGGTGGGACGGCCTCCTCTCCGGCCACCCAGTCAACTGGAACCTGCAAGAAAAGATCGTGCTGATCCCCGATGACATCTGGAACGCTGGCGCGGAGCAGGTGGCGGAGGCTATCCGGCGGATCGAACAAGAGTTCGCCCTTGTCGCCACCGAAAATGGCGAAGTCCTGGTGCAGAACCCGGACACCGGGCAGATCTACCTTCAGCCCATCTCTCATTTGCCCGATGATCTGGACACCCGCACCCGCCGTGCCCTGGAAAGGTTAAGCCGACTGTTCAGCCATGACGCCAGCAACCAATACCGCGCTCTTGCCCCTGACCTTGCCATGCTGGTTGAAATCGCTGCGGACACCACGACCGGCCCGGTTGAACTGTTCGATGCCTGTGCCAGCGCCTCACGTCGGTTGCGCAACCGGATCGCCAGTGGTGAATGCCCGGAGGCTGCGAAAGACGCGCTGATCGAAGACTACGGCCTGCGCCTCGTCGACATTGCCGCTGACATCTTTTCCAACGATCAGACGACGCAAGACACCATCCACAAGCGCAACGCGGTCAAGGGCAACACCGCCCTTGTCGACGGGCGTGACGCGCTGCAAACCGCCGTGCAGCTGGCACGTCCGGTGGTGGAAGGACGGCTTGAGATTGCGCTCAAAGTCGATGTCGACATTGCCACCAACCCAAAGGCCGACCCCGAAGAGCGCAAAGACGCGAGCCTGCGGCTTTCCGGGCGGCTGCTTCGGATAGGCGGAATTGCGGTGGCCGTTGCTGGGGGCGCTGCTGGGGCAGTGATTGGCTTTGCTGACCTGCTGGAGGCGTTTGGCAAAATCGCTGCTGACCCGAAGATGCAGCACGCGATCAGCTACATCATGCGCTTTCTGAACCTTTAACCCCCCGCGCGCCCTGTATGTCGAAAAACATACAGGAAACATACGCGCAACGTGTGGTTTCATGACCCTTGCAGGCCAAACCCTCAGCGGCTAGCACAGGGGGATGCGCAGCCATTTCCCCGCCACACTCCCCCCCGTTCGCGGCACCTTGACGCCCGACCGTCCGCTGGCCGATCTGACCTGGCTCCGGGTTGGCGGGCCGGCGGATTGGGTGTTTCAACCGGCGGATGAGCGGGATTTGGCCGGGTTTCTGGCGGCATTGCCCGCCGAAGTCCCGGTCTTTCCGATCGGCGTCGGCTCCAACCTGATCGTGCGCGATGGCGGCATCAGGGCCGTGGTGATTAGGCTGGGGCGCGGGTCTAATGCCGTGGATATTCAAGGGGATACCGTAACAGCCGGGGCCGCGGCCCTTGATGCGCATGTCGCCCGCAAGGCGGCAGAAGGCGGTCTGGATCTGACATTCCTGCGCACCATTCCGGGCACCATCGGCGGTGCTGTGCGGATGAATGCGGGCTGCTACGGGTCTTATGTGAAGGATCACCTGATCGAAATCCGCGGCATTTCCCGGGCTGGCCAGACCGTCACTTTGCCGGCAGATGACCTGCATCTGACCTACCGCCAATCTCTTCTCCCCGATGGCTTCGTGATCACACAGGCGGTTTTTCGCGCAACATATGGGGAGCCAGCGGCGTTGGAGGCCAAGATGTTGGATCAGATCGCCAAACGCGATGCCACCCAACCCACCAAGGACCGCTCCGCAGGTTCCACCTTCCGCAACCCTGTCGGCCATTCCTCCACCGGAAAAGCGGATGACAGTCACGACCTCAAAGCCTGGAAAGTCATCGACGACGCCGGATTGCGCGGTGCAAAACTGGGCGGCGCGCAAATGTCGCCGATGCACCCCAACTTTCTGATCAACACCGGGGGTGCCACCGCCACAGATTTGGAAAATCTGGGGGAGCAGGTGCGAAATAGGGTTTTCACACACTCCGGTATCACGTTAGAGTGGGAAATCATGCGCGTCGGCGAACCGGCGGCACAATAACAAGAAAACCGGCAAAGTCCGGGTGAGGCAGTGATGGTGGGCAAGCTTGCAGGCGCAGGCTCCCGCGTGGCGGTACTGATGGGGGGGCTTTCCGCAGAGCGGGAGGTGTCACTGTCGTCAGGGCGTGAATGCGCCAAAGCCTTGCGGGTGGCAGGTTATGACGTGGTCGAGCTTGACGCTGGCCATGATTTGCCTTCGCGTTTGGCTGCCGAAAAATTCTCCTGTGTTTTCAATGCCTTACATGGTCGTTGGGGCGAGGATGGCTGCGTGCAGGGCCTGCTGGAATGGCTGGCGATCCCCTATACCCACTCTGGCGTTCTGGCCTCTGCGCTGGCGATGGACAAATCCGCCGCCAAGGCCGCCTTTGCCGCAGCGAACCTGCCAACCGTGCAATCCGTGCTGGCCAGCCGGGATGCGGTGGAAAAATCTCATGTTCTGCCGCCACCTTACGTGGTGAAGCCCAACAACGAGGGCTCCTCGGTCGGCGTCTATATCGTGCGCGACGGGGCCAACGCACCCCGAATGGCCGATACGATGCCGCAAACCGTGATGGTGGAAACCTATGCACCGGGGCGGGAGTTGACGGTGGCTGTGCTGGGGGACCGGGCGTTGACGGTGACCGACATCATCACCTCCGGCTGGTACGATTACGATGCGAAATACACGATTGGCGGCAGCAGCCACGAGGTGCCCGCCAATATTCCGGCATATATTACAGAGGCTTGCCTTGACTATGCCTTGCGCGCCCACCGCACCTTGGGCTGCCGGGGCCTGTCGCGCACCGACTTCCGCTGGGATGAAAGCCGTGGCTTGGCGGGCCTGATCCTGTTGGAGACGAACACCCAACCGGGCATGACGCCCACCTCGCTTGCCCCCGAACAGGCGGCCTATTGCGGCATATCCTTTCCCGAACTCTGCGACTGGATCGTAAAGGACGCCTCATGCAATCGCTAGGCCGCGCCCTGCCTTTGCGTCGTGACCCAGCCCCCTCGCGTTGGGCGTACCGGATGCAGCGCCTTTGGCTGACCCCCCTGTTTCGCGTCACGATGCGGCTGGGGATGCCCGCATTCTTTGTGGTGCTTGCGATGGGGATATACCTGTCTGACTCTGCGCGCCGTGAAAGTTTTACCAGCATGGCCAATGGGATAAGGGCCAATGTCACGCAACGGCCAGAGTTCATGATCAGCCTTTTGTCGATAGACGGCGCCTCGCCGGAACTCGCCGACGCGGTACGCCAGAAGCTGAACCTGCACCTGCCGCAATCTTCTTTGGCCCTGGACCTTGATGCGGTTCGGGTCGGTGCCGAAAGGCTGGACGCGGTTGCCAACGCCGTGGTCAGGCTTGGCTCTGGCAACGTGTTGCAAGTGACGATTGCCGAGCGGCAGCCCGCCTGGGTCTGGCGCAGCGAGTCTGGCCTTATTCTGCTGGACGCCACCGGGCACCGGATTGCCGGACTTGCCACACGTGCCGACCGCGCCGACCTGCCACTGGTGGCGGGCGACAAGGCTGATGAAGCGATTGCGGAGGCGCAAGCCCTGCTTGCCGCCGCAGGCGCCTTGGCCCCCCGCGTCCGTGGTCTGGTCAGGATCAGCGCCCGCCGCTGGGATCTGGACTTTGACCGCGATCAGCGCGTGCTTTTGCCCGCCAATGACCCGGTTGCGGCGCTTGAAGGGATGATAGCCCTTGATAAGGCTGAAAATATTCTCGCCCGTGACCTGACCGTGGTGGATCTGCGCGACCCGTTGCGCCCGGTTCTCAGGCTTGCTCCACCAGCCCTCGACGTGCTGCGGGAAAGCCAGGGCATCAAGATTGCCACCAAAGACCCTGCCAAAGATACCGCCAATGTCTCTGCGAAAGTCTCTGCGAAAGTCTCGGCCAAAGTCTCTGCCAAAGTCGCTGCCGGGAGTGCAGCCAAAAATTCCGCCAAAAATCCACCGGAGCCCAAATTATGACCGATCTTTACCAATCCCAACGTGCGATGCGGAACATGCGGAAAGCGGCCTTGCAGCGCGGGGTGATCGCCATTCTGGACGTCGGGACCTCTAAAATTGCCTGCCTGATCCTGCGGTTTGACGGGTTGGAGGAGGGCGTTGAACCTGACGGCGTGGGGTCGATGGCGGGGCAATCCAACTTCCGGGTGATTGGTGCGGCCACCACCAAATCGCGCGGCGTGCGGTTCGGCGAAATCTCTGCGATGAACGAGACGGAGCGCGCCATCCGCACCGCCGTTCAGGCCGCGCAAAAGATGGCCTCGGTGCGGGTCGATCACGTGATCGCCTGTTTTTCGGGGGGTGAGCCGCGCAGCTATGGGTTGGCGGGTGAGATCGACCTGCAAGATACGGTGGTCAAGGAAAACGACGTGGCCCGCGTGCTGGCCGCCTGCGATGTGCCCGATATTGGCGAGGGGCGCGAGGTGATCCACGCCCAGCCGGTGAACTTCGCCCTCGACCACCGCTCTGGCCTTGGTGACCCGCGTGAGCAGATCGGCAACCGTCTGGCCTGCGACATGCACCTGTTGACGGTGGATGCGGCGGTTGTGCAAAATCTGCTCTATTGCATCAAGCGCTGTGATCTTGACCTCGCCGGGATTGCGTCGTCGGCCTATTCGTCAGGCATCGCCTCGTTGGTGGAAGATGAACGCGAGCTGGGGGCGGCCTGCATCGACATGGGCGGCGGGTCGACCGGCATCTCTATTTTCATGAAAAAGCACATGATTTTCTCAGACGCCGTGCGTCTGGGCGGCGATCATGTCACCTCTGACATCGCGCAATGTCTGCATGTGCCGACGGCGGTGGCCGAACGCATCAAGACCAAACATGGCGGCGTGCATGCGACCGGGATGGACGACCGTGAGATGATCGAGATTGGCGGCGACAGTGGCGACTGGGACAAGGACCGCCGTCAGGTCAGCCGCACCGAACTGATCGGCATCATACGGCCAAGGGTCGAGGAAATTCTGGAACAAGCCGCCGAGCGCCTTCTGGCCGCCGGTTTTGAAAGTCTGCCCAGCCAACAGATCGTGCTGACCGGCGGTGCCAGTCAAATTCCCGGGCTTGACGGCCTGGCCTCGCGCATCCTTGGTCAGCGCGTCCGCATGGGGCGACCTTTGCGCGTGCAAGGCCTGCCGCAGGCCGCCACCGGGCCCAGCTTTGCCTCCACCGTGGGCCTGTGCCTGTTTGCTGCCCATCCGCAGGACGAGTGGTGGGATTTCGACATTCCGGCAGAGCGCTATCCGGCGCGGTCGCTCAAAAGGGCCCTCAAATGGTTCAAAGACAACTGGTGAACCGCTATATCCAGCGTTCAAGCCGACATACCGGGGCAAACCCGCCGATTTTCCCCATATTTTGTGGGTAACTTGATCTTTTCTCGTGACGTTGAGGTGCACTGTGGCTAGAATCGTGGATAAGTCGGGTTCTGCCCCTACGCTTGGGGCTACGGGGCAGGGGCCGGGCGTGGGACAGAACGTTACTGGGCAGCGCGGGGCTGCTGCTTCAAAACAAGAAACGGCGGGACGTAAAATGACATTGAATCTGATGGTCAATGCTGATCGCGAAGAATTAAAGCCGCGCATCACGGTATTTGGCGTGGGTGGTGCCGGGGGCAATGCGGTCAACAACATGATCGACAAGAACCTGGAAGGCGTCGAATTCGTTGTGGCGAATACCGATGCGCAGGCGCTGCAACAAAGCCGCGCTGGCAACAAAATCCAGATCGGTCTGAAGGTGACCGAAGGTCTGGGGGCTGGGGCGCGTCCTTCGGTCGGTGCTGCGGCGGCGGAGGACTCGATCGAACAGATCGTCGATCACCTCGCCGGCGCGCATATGTGCTTCATCACCGCCGGGATGGGGGGTGGCACCGGGACGGGTGCAGCGCCGATCATCGCGCAAGCCGCGCGGGAGTTGGGTGTGCTGACTGTGGGTGTGGTGACCAAGCCCTTCCAGTTTGAAGGCAACAAGCGGATGCGTCAGGCCGAAGAGGGGATTGAGGCGCTGCAAAAGGTCGTCGATACGCTGATCGTCATTCCCAACCAGAACCTGTTCCGGCTGGCAAACGAGCGCACGACCTTCACCGAAGCTTTCGCCATGGCCGATGACGTGCTGTATCAGGGCGTCAAGGGTGTCACCGATCTGATGGTGCGGCCCGGCCTAATCAACCTCGACTTTGCCGATGTGCGCTCGGTGATGGACGAGATGGGCAAGGCGATGATGGGCACCGGCGAAGCGACCGGTGCCGACCGTGCCGTGCAAGCCGCCGAAAAGGCCATTGCCAACCCGCTTCTGGACGAAATCAGCCTCAACGGCGCCAAGGGTGTTCTGATCAATATCACCGGCGGATATGACCTGACCCTGTTCGAACTGGACGAGGCGGCCAACATCATCCGCGAAAAGGTGGATCCCGACGCGAATATCATCGTCGGATCGACCCTCGACATCAACATGGAGGGTGTGTTGCGCGTCTCAGTCGTCGCCACCGGCATCGACATCAAGCGCGACAAGGCTGACATGCCGATTGCCCGCCGCTCGATGCACGAACCGTTGAAACCGATGCCCGCGCCGCAACCAGAGATGCGTCGCGAAGCGCCGATGCCGCTGACCCAACCCGCAGCACATATGCCGGTCCGTACCCGTGTTGAAGCGGACCCGGTTCTGGAAGATGTGGCGCAGGACGTCTTCGAACCGGAAGTCGATGGGGTGCCCGAACCCGCCTACCGTCCTGCACCGCTGCCCGAAGTGCGCCAGGCACCGGTCGCCCGCGACAATGAGGCCGCAAGCTTCATCGCCCCGCGTCCGCGGCCGATGGGTTCACCTTCGCCCGAGGCGATGGAGCGTCTGCGTGCGGCCGTCAGCAAACCTGCAGCCGCAGCACAAACCGCCGCCCGCGCTCCGGCACCCGCAGCCAAAGCCGCGCCCAAACCTGCCGACCGTCCCCGTTTCGGCATCGGCAGTCTGATCAACCGGATGTCTGGCGCGCAGTCTGAGGCAGCGCAACCCGGTCGCGCGCAACCCCCCGTCACCTCTTATGACGAGGAACAGGAATTGTCAGCCGATCAGGAGCGGATGGAAATTCCGGCCTTCCTGCGCCGCCAAGCCAACTGACGCGCTAGTATTGTGCCGTAACATGCTGAAAAGCCCAGGGGGAACCTTGGGCTTTTTTCATTGGAAACCAATGTGTTAACGACTGATTAAGACTGTCACACTTGGTTACAAACTGTGAGTTGAGATTGCTGCAACTGCGGCATAACTACTGACCAACGGCTGGAGGTTTCCGATCGGAATTCTACCATCCATAGTAACCTCAGAGGTTGGCGTGCAGAATACGGTAAAATCACCGGTGACGTTCAAAGGACTGGGTTTGCACAGCGGCAAACCGGTTCGCATGGTTGTGCGCCCGGCATCTGCCGACTATGGCGTCTGGTTCCGACGGACTGACCTTAGTCGTGGTGACACGCTGATCCCGGCGCGTTGGGATGCAGTGGTGCCGTCAAAACTCTGCACCATGGTTGCCAATGACGACGGCGCGCAGGTGTCCACCATCGAACACATCACGGCGGCGCTGGCGGGTCTGGCGATCAACAATGCTTTGATCGAGATTGACGGACCCGAAGTGCCGATCCTTGACGGCTCCGCAGCGCCCTTTGTTGCGGCCATTCTGGCCAAGGGTATCTTGCCGCAAAATGCGCCGGCCCGCGCGATCCGCGTGCTTAAGGTGGTTGAGGTCAGCGACGGCATAGCCACCGCCCGCCTTGAACCGGCTGAGATGCTGGAAATCAGCTTTCGCATCGACTTTGACGAAGTGGCCATCGGCAGGCAAACCCGCTCGCTGAACATGTCCAACGGCGCATTCGTGCGTGAGTTGTGTGATTCCCGGACGTTCTGCCGCCAGTCCGATGTGGTGGCGATGCGCGCCCGTGGCCTTGCGCTTGGTGGGACGCTGGAAAACGCGGTTGTGTTCGATGGCGACAAGGTTCTGACCCCCGGTGGTCTGCGCCATGCTGATGAACCGGTGCGTCACAAGATGCTGGACGCCCTGGGTGATCTGTCGCTGGCAGGTTCGCCGCTGTTGGCGCGCTACAGCGGCAACCGGGCCGGTCACTCGCTGACCAACCGTTTGTTGCACAAGCTTTTCTCCACGCCCGGTGCATTTGTGATGGATGATTGCGATGACCTGTCCGGCGGCAAACTGCCCGGCGTAGGTGTGCACTACGGTGATCTGCCGGTTTACGCCTGAGGGGCCCTTGCCCCGGTGAAAGCCGTTTTGCGCCCCGGATTTTTCTGTGCTAGGACAACCGGCAAGGATGGTTGGGCGGTTGTAACGCCCCGCTGCGGTGGGTTGGGGATAGGCGAAACGATGGCAGTCGGAAGGTCAGGTGCCGCGCGCGGTTTCGGCATGGCGCTAATGATGGTCGCAGTGACGGCTTGCGCGTCCAAACCCAAAGAAGACCCGCTGCAAAACTCTACGGCAGAGGACATCTACAAGCGCGGCCAGTTTGAGTTGACCACCCGGAACGGTGCAAAGAACGCTTTGCCGTATTTTCAGGATGTAGAGCGCTTGTACCCCTATACCGCATGGGCCAAACGCGCGCTGATCATGGAGGCGTTTTCCCTTCACAAGACCCGGAACTATGAAGAATCCCGTGTCGCCGCCCAACGCTACCTCGACTTTTATCCGGCGGGCGAGGACACGGCCTATGCCGCCGATCTGTTGGCGCTGTCCTACTATGACCAGATCGACGAGGTTGGTCGCGATCAGGGCCTGACCTTCCAGGCTTTGCAGGCCCTGCGTGTGGTGATTGAGCAGTATCCGAACAGCGAATATGCCAAGTCGGCGATGCTGAAATTCGACCTCGCCTTTGACCACCTTGCCGGCAAGGAAATGGAAATCGGGCGCTATTACCTGAAACAGGGCCACTACGCAGCCGCGATGAACCGGTTCCGGACCGTCGTGCAGGATTACCAGACCACGACCCAGACCGCCGAAGCGTTGGAGCGGCTGGTGGAATGCTACCTCGCCCTTGGTCTGCCCGCTGAAGCGCAGACGGCGGGTGCCATTCTGGGCTTTAACTATCAGTCCAGCCCCTTCTACCAAGACGCCTTCAACCTGTTGAAAAAGCAAGGCCTTGCGCCCGAAGCAAGAGGTACAGGCTGGCTTTCGACGATCTACCGCCAGATGATCAGGGGCGAGTGGTTGTGATGGCCCGCAGCTTGGCGGGCTAGCATGCTGCGCAGTCTTGATATCCGCGATGTGCTGATCATTGACCGGCTGGAACTGAACTTTCAGCCGGGCCTCAACGTGCTGACCGGCGAAACCGGGGCGGGCAAGTCGATCTTGCTGGACGCTTTGGGTTTTGTGCTGGGCTGGCGGGGCAGGGCGGATCTGGTCCGCACCGGGGCCGCGCAGGGGGAGGTGACGGCGGTGTTCGACCTGCCGCCCGGCCATGCCGCCCGCGCCGTTCTGGACGCTGCCGGGATTGAGGTGGAAGACGATCTGATCCTGCGCCGCACCAATGCCGCTGACGGGCGCAAGACGGCCTACGTCAACGACCGCCGCGCTTCTGGTGAAGTGTTGCGCGATCTGTCCGATACGCTGGTCGAACTTCACGGCCAGCATGACGACCGTGGCCTTTTGAACCCGCGTGGCCACCGGCTTTTGCTGGATACTTATGCCGGACTTGATCTTGCTACCCTTCGCCTGGCGTGGCGTGCCCGGGCCGACACCCTGCGCGATCTGGCAGAGGCGGAGGCGGCTTTGGCGGCCATCCGGTCCGAAGAAGACTTCCTGCGCCATGCCGTGGCAGAGCTGAACAAACTGAATCCGCAGGCCGGTGAGGAAGCGACGCTGGACACCAACCGCCGCCGCATGCAAGCCGCCGCCCGCATCCGCGAAGACATTTCCCGCGCCCAGACCGTGTTGGACCAGGGCGCTGATCCCGCCATGCAGGACGCGTTGCGCTGGCTGTCGGGCACCGCCGATAAGGCAGAGGGTCAGCTTGACGCGGCACTCGCCGCATTGGAACGCGCGATGGCAGAGCTGTCAGACGCCCAATCTGGCGTGGAAAGCTGCTTGTCCGCCCTGCAATTTGACGACACCGCCTTGGAAAAGCTGGAGGAGCGGCTGTTCGCCATCCGCGCTCTTGCCCGAAAGCATGGCGTGATGCCGGACAACCTTGGCCCGCATGCCGAAACCCTCCGCTCTCGGTTGGAGGCGCTGGATGGTGGCGAGCGCGGGCTGATCAAGCTGAAACAGGCCGCAGCGCTGGCCGAGGCTGACTATACCCGCCGGGCCGAGGCGATGACCCAAGCACGCCGAAGTGCTGCGTTGCGTCTGGATGGCGCAATGGCTGGCGAACTTGCCCCCCTGAAGATGGAGCGTGCGATATTTCGCACCGAACTGACCGGCGCGCAACCCGGGCCAGAGGGGCAAGATGAGGTGACCTTCACCGTCGCCACCAACCCCGGAGCGCCCGCCGGACCTTTGAACCGCATCGCTTCCGGCGGTGAACTGAGCCGGTTTCTGTTGGCGCTGAAAGTGTGTCTGACCGGCCAAACCCCCGGCCTGACTTTGATTTTTGACGAGATTGATCGTGGCGTCGGGGGGGCTACTGCCGATGCCGTGGGCCGGCGTCTTGCGCAACTGGCCAATGGCGCGCAGGTTCTGGTCGTGACGCACTCCCCCCAGGTTGCGGCCCTTGGCGCGCATCATTGGCGGGTTGAAAAGCGGGTGGTGGATGATGTCACCCTGTCAACCGTCACACCACTGAACCCTCAGGCCCGCACCGAGGAAATCGCCCGGATGCTGGCCGGCGACACAATCACCGAAGCCGCCCGCGCCGCTGCCCGCGCGTTGTTAAGCGGTGGCTGAGAAGGTCAGGCTGACCGCACTCCAACCATCGGCTTCCATGATGATGACGGCGGTCAGCACAGCCCCGAAACGCGGCAGTTCCGAGCTGCCCTCGTCACGCGCGCCCGAAATGACAAAGCGCTGCGTCAGAACCGCCACCCCCGGTACCAGATCACGCTGGCGCAGTTTCCCAGTCACCAGCCGGGCAGCGGCGAAAATCCCGGCAAATTCTGCGGCAAACGCCTCCTCAGCCGCCGTAGCACCGATCACCATCGCGCCGGTCAGGGTCAACACGTCAGCATCCCGGGCCAGCATTGCAGCTATTCCAGCCGCATCCTGCCGTCCAAAAGCGGCTGCGAAGTCTTTGGCGAAATCTTCCGGCGTCATCGTTGCGCCATCCGCGCCATCGAGGTGGCCAGATCGCCGTAACCGGTAAAGCGCCGCTCATACGCCAGCCCCAAACGCCGCGCACAGTCTTCCGCCTTTGCATCCAAGGCCGGATCGTCGGTCTGAGCCTGATAGACCAGCTTGGTGTAATTGCCGAAATAGGTGTCGCGCAGTTGGGGATAGCGGTCCAGCCCCATCGGCTTCCAGACAAACGCATCAAATTGCCGCACCAGAAAATCGGTGAGGTAAAAAGCTGAAATCTCGGAATCGAGGTGCTTTGCGAACTCCGCATTGCCTTCATAAAACGAATAACAATGCGGGCCTTCGATCATCTCGACGCCCAATTCCTTGCACTTATCCTGCAAAAGTCCACCAGTTCCGCAATCGGCGTAGAGGATGAAGATCGTCGCGTAAGTATCCCGATATTCCGCCACGGCCTTTGCCACTGATGCGGTAATTTTCTCAGGATAAAGGTGCAGATTGGCGGGCAGGCATTGCAGGTCCATATGTGTCCAGCCATTGGCGCGCTGCACGGCCAGCACTTCATGGGCCAAAGCCCCGCAAGCAATCAGCAGGATACGGCCCGCATGGCGCGACTGAAACCCCGTTTCGGTCAGTTTGGTGTCATCAAGGCTGGGCACGGCGGTCATCGGATCCTCGCTGTGTCGAACATGGGGGGCTAGAAGGCATTTGCCAAGCGGCAAAGCAAAAGCCCCGGGCGTGAACCCGGGGCACGTCTTGCATGGACCCAAATGTCAGACGTTCGGGCGGTTGTGCTTGCGTGCCATCCAGGATTTTGCCGTTTCCACGGCCACGGCGGCATCCCGGCAATAGGCATCGGCACCGATGGCTTTGGAGAATTCTTCGTTCAGCGGCGCACCACCGACGAGAATGATGTAGTCGTCGCGCATGCCCTTTTCCTTCATCGTGTCGATCACGACTTTCATGTAGGGCATTGTGGTGGTCAACAGGGCCGACATGCCCAAAATATCCGGCTTTTCTTCATCCAGCGCCGCCAGATACTTCTCAACCGAATTGTTGATGCCAAGGTCGCGCACTTCGAAACCCGCGCCTTCCATCATCATGCCGACAAGGTTCTTGCCGATGTCATGAATGTCACCCTTCACGGTGCCGATCACCATCTTGCCCATCCGCGGCGCACCAGTGGCAATCAGCAGAGGTTTCAGGATTGCCATGCCGCCCTTCATGGCGTTGGCTGCCAGCAGAACCTCCGGCACGAACAAAATGCCATCGCGGAAGTCAGCGCCCACGATCGTCATGCCAGCCACCAAGGCTTTGGTCAGCGCATCATAGGGTGCCCAACCGCGCGCGATCAGGATGTTGACACCCTCTTCAATCTCTTCGCGCAGGCCGTCATAAAGGTCGTCATGCATTTGCAGGACAAGTTCATCATCGGAAAGATCAGACAGGATGATTTCGTCATCGTCGGCCATGCTGAGGCTCCTATAGGCATTTCATTGTCAATGGGGCCAAAGGCAGCCGACCACTTTTCCCTTACCGACATGCCCGGAACGAAAGCCGACAGCAAGAGTGGTCGCGCTTAGAATTGTTCTGGCCGTGCCGGTGTGGCGGATTGCTACGGAGTGGCACATCCGTCGTTGATCTTTCGATCTTCCGGTCACCCAGCCGTAGGGTGCCCTTGGGATGGCGGGCAACCAAAACGCGCCGACCAACCGGTGTAAGGTAGCCCTGAAAATGGCGGAACTCATCGCTGTCCGCAGGCAAGGCGCGGGTCTAGCGTCGGACAAGTCTAAGCCAGATGCCGTCTTTCGCCCGCACCGTCAGATGCGCCACCGGGACCGGAATACGATCCGGTACGGCGTCAAACTGGTAGGCGCGGATTAGATGAGCCAGCAGCAACGGACCTTCAACCATCGCAAAGCCAGCGCCCGGACAGACCCTCGGGCCAGAGGAGAACGGCAGATAGGCGTCGCGCGCACAAGCGCGGTTGGCCTCGGTCGCCCAGCGGTTGGGGTCGAAGGTATCAGGGTCAGGCCAAATGCGGTCCTGCCGATGCAGGTGCCAGGGCGAGATCACCACCTGCGCGCCGGGTTTGACAAGGCGTCCGCGGAACTCCTCGGGGCACTGGTTCTGGCGCACCATCATCGGCACCGGCGGGTAAAGCCGCAGCGCTTCGCGAAACACGTCACGGGTGAATTTCAGGCGAGACAACGCTGAGAAATCGGGCAGCTCTGGCAGAGTTGCCGCCTCTGCCGCGACGCGGGTCTGAATGTCCGGGTGGGTGGCCAGCAGATACAGCGCCCATGCAAGCGCTGAGGCAGAAGTTTCATGCCCGGCCAGAAAGAAGATCGCCACCTGATCGACCATTTCCGAGGTTTCAAAACGCTTTCCGGTCAGCGGATCTGCGGTGGTCATGATCTTGGTGGCAAGGTCGTCGGGGGCTTGGCCTGTCGAAATCTCCGCCGCGCGCGCTTCGGTCAGCCTGGTGATAAGACTACGGATCATCCGTGCGGAGCGTTTGGTGGCGGCACGGTGAAAGCGCGGGACCCAAGCTGGCAGCGGCAAAAAGGCAGCTAGGTTCAGGATTGGCTGGCTGCGCTGATAGGTCTTGAATTCGGCGAAGGTCGCGGCGGCAATGTCGTTTTCGATGGGGATCGAAAACAACGTCCTGAAGATCACATCGGCGGCGGCATGGCTGGTTTGCGCCTCAATCTCGACCACACCTTCAGTCAGCCGGGCTACAGCCGCCTCACCCGCCGCCCACATAGCCGGAAAGGTGTCGCGGATGCGGCCACCTTCAAACGCCGGGTCGATGATGCGGCGCTGGCGTTTCCAATCCTCGCCATTGGTGACAAACACCGATTGCCCCAGCAGGGTCCGCAGCCCCTCGGCCACACGCATCGACTTTGGGAAGTCATCGGGGCGTTCGGTGAGCACGCGGGCGATCAGAGCAGAGTCGTTGATCAGGTAGCTGCGGAAGAACGGCGTGCGGAATTCGGCCATCCAAGCGTGATAGAGCCGCGCGGGCTGGGCTGACAAAATGTCAGCGCGGAACAAGTGCAGATAGCGCCATAACGAGACCTTGTCAGGCCGGGCTTGCGGTTTGGGCGGCGTTGAAACGGGCTGCATTACAAGCTGCGCCATGGCGAAAGCGGCGTTTCGATCCGCGATTTCGAAGGGGCGCGGCCCCGGTAGCGTTCGGCAAGGGTCAACCCGCCTGCGGTAATCTGAAAATAATCATAGTCGCCGGGGCGATCGAAGGCGCAAAGATATTGAAAATGCAGTCGAAAAAAGCGCCAGCGCAGGGCTTTCCATTTTTCCGGTGACAGCGTCTGGGTGAAAGCGGCTGACAGGATCAACGGCCAGCGCTTGTCGTCCGGAGCCACGCCCGAAACTGAAACCGGGTCACATAGGGCAAATGCGCAGCCATCACCGGGCGCGGTGACGTCGACCCAGGTCAATTCTTCCCGTGCCGAAAGATAGGCGAGGTCGCGCCGCAGACGGTTGGCCATGGGCAGGAAAGACACCATTGGCACCACTTGGCCAAGGGTCAAAAGGGAAAGTGCCGGTTGGGCGGGCAGACCCGCTCGCAGCAAATCCGACAGGATCGAGATCGCCAGATGCGCGCCCGAAGAGTGCCCGACAATCAAAACCTCATCGCAATCGACCATGGTGTCGCGGATCCGACGACCAAACTCCGTCATGCGGGCCTCCAGCTCTGGCGGGTTGGCTCCATTGGCTTGGGCGGAATAGGCGTAATCGTGCATCAGGTAATAGGCGAAAAGCTTGTTGTCATAGCGGCGAAAGGTGTGCAGGATCAAGGGGATGGCAGCCAAACCTGCCACGGCACCTAAGGCGGGGTGCAGACGCGCGCCCAAATGATAGACGCCAAAACCCGCAGCCAACGCCACCAGCAGTTGAAGGATCAGCAGGCCAATCGGGTAGAGTGCTGCAATCATTGTACCCTTGCGCAACCGCATCAGCCTGAACAGCGCACCCGACCCGATGTAGGCCCAGGCCGTGCGGATCAGTTGCAGATAGGTCGCCGGTATCCCGGTTTTCATCGACGCGCGAACAAGGTCGGACCAGACCAGAACCTCCACCTCGGCCTCGATCTTGCGGCACATATCGGCTTCGACGCGCCAACCATAGGGACCACCGCCTCTGCGCGGCAAAAGCTTCAGGCCATAACCGGTGATGCGGGCCTGCTCTGCCCCCTCTTTGCGGTACAACTCTCGGTAACGGCGCGGATGGATCGGGTCATAGCCCGGAATATAAAACACCTTACGGCGGAAAGGCTCCGTCGGACGTGGCGTTTGAGGGGCGGTTTCCTGGATCATCGCCGGCAGTTTGCCCATAAATTAGGGCAGGGGAAAGGCCTTAGCCCAGCTGGCTTAATCCGGGAAGATGTTCCAGCAGCCAGTAAGAGAATTGCGAGAAGCCGCCGGTCAGCATCAAAAGCCCAATCGTCCACAGCATCAGGCCCATGATCCGTTCAATCTTTTGAATATGAGATTTCATCAGGTTCAGCACCGGTGACAGCTTCGGAAAGAACGCAGCGACCAGCAGGAACGGCAAGCCAAGGCCAAGGGCATAGACCCCCAGCAACAACGTTCCGCGCCCGATTGACCCCTCTTGCGCCGCAATCGTCAGGATAGCGCCCAGTTGCGGACCGATGCACGGCGTCCAGCCGAACGCGAAGGCGAGGCCCAGCACGTAGGCACCAAGTGCAGAGCCGCCCCGGTCACCGGCGTCAATCCGGATGTCCTGATCCAGAAATTTCAACCGGAAAATGCCGATGAAATGCGCGCCGAAGATCATGACGACCAAGGCCGAGACGGTTGCAAAAGTTTGGCTGCGGGCCAGAAAGAACGCGCCAAATGCCGAGGAGGCCGCCCCCATCAAAAGAAATACGGTCGACAAGCCCAATACGAAAAAGCTTGCGGTCATCAGAGCTTTCCGGCCGGACCGCAACTCTCCCATGCTGATGCCCGACATGTAAGCCAGATAGGGCGGCACGATTGGCAGCACGCAGGGCGACAAAAACGACAGGATACCAGCCGCCAGCGCCACAAACATGGCGGGCAACAGGCCTGCGTCAAGGATATCTATGCCAAACATAATGTTTGTTTAGCGGGTTTGCCGGGCCGCGTCATCAGGGGCTGCCACAACTTCGCGTGTGGTAATTTGGCGCGGTCTTGGCTTACCCTTGGGCAAAAGGGGACGGCGATGTGGGATATCGAACTGGATTGCGTGGGGCTCTTGTGCCCTTTGCCGGTGCTGAAGGCGCGAAAACGGCTGAAAGCGATGGAGGCTGGGCAAATCCTGTGCCTGCGCGCCACCGACGCCATGGCCCGCATCGACTTGCCGCATTTCTGTGCCGAAGCGGGGTATGATTATTTGGAAGCGCGGGAGGACGGGTCAGTCACGCTGCATCTGATCCGGGCCAGATAGGAAAACGCCCGGAGCCTTGCGGGTCCGGGCGCTTTTGCTCAGATTGTGGTGGCGGCTTAGCGGCCCAAAGACCACCAACCCTTGCGCTTGGGCTTGCTGGGGTCGTCCGGTTCCGGATCAGCGGCGGGCAGGGCCGGATCGGGTTGCAAGGTCGGCTGCGCTTGTTCAACCGGCGCGTCCATCACACCGGGATCGGCCGCGAACGTCGGTGCAGCACCTTCCGCCACGATGGGCGTGGCAATCGGTGCCGCGGGTTCAGACGCCGTGACAGCCTCCGCAACGGGTGCTGCCACGGCTTCGGCCGCCGCTTTTGTCCGCGAACGGCTTGCATTGCTGCGGGTCCGTGCGGGTTTGGCAGGCGATGCGTCGGCGTCAGTCAGCGTCTCAGCTGTGACAGCCTCACCCACCGGTTCTGCGGTCGCTTTCCGACGTGATGCCGGCGTCTTTGGGAGCGCTGTCTTGGGCGTCGCAACTTGGCCAGCCGCCTTGGGAGCAGCACTACGTGACCGCGTTGAGGGCTTCTTGACAGGGGCAGTTTCGACGTCCGGGGCTATTTCCAAGACTTCTGCCGTGGGAACGTTGATCGCTTCGAGAGCGGTTTCATCAGGAATTACAGCGATTTCGCTGGTGTCCGCTTCATCTTCTTCGGTGTCGTCCGCTTCAGCATCCCCATCGGCATCAGTGCTGGCAGCAGCGTCTGTCCCAACCCCACCGAGCTTCTTCTTGCGCCGACGACGGCGTTTTTTCTTGCCCGGCGCATTGGTGCCGGTCGAAGTTCCGCTGGCAGCCTGACCGTTTACCGCCGGAGTATCTGCCTCTTCAACCTCAGCTTCATCGACGTCATCAACGTCTTCCATTTCTTCGTCGAGGATATCTTCGTCTTCGTCCTCAATGACGGCCGCGCCCATCAGGCTGGCATTGCCAGAGATTGCCGCAGCCACATCAGGCACCATCCGCGTCGCGGTCTTGAACTTTTCAATCAGGTAATCCGGGCTGATCATCACCGGATCAGCTTCGATCCGGACCGACATGCCGTAGCGCGCCTCAATTACGGCCAGATGTTCGCGCTTTTGGTTGAACAGAAAGTTCACGATGCCAATCGGCGCCCGCAGCAGCACCTCTTTGGAGCGTTTGCGTGTGCCTTCTTCCTCCAAAGCCCGCAAAACCTGCAAGCCAAGGCTGTCATCGGAGCGGATCAGACCCGTGCCGTGGCAATGTGCGCAAGGCTGAGTGGTTGATTCCAGCATACCGGGGCGCAGGCGCTGGCGCGACATTTCGAGCAGGCCAAAGCCGGAAATCCGGCCAACCTGAATGCGGGCGCGGTCGGTTTTCAGCTTGTCCTTGATGCGCTTTTCAACCGTAAGGTTGTTGCGCCGCTCCTCCATATCAATGAAGTCGATCACGATCAGACCGGCCAGGTCGCGCAGGCGCAACTGACGGGCCACCTCTTCGGCGGCCTCAAGGTTGGTTTTCAAAGCGGTGTCCTCGATGGACCCTTCTTTGGTGGCGCGACCCGAGTTCACGTCGATGGCCACCAGCGCCTCAGTCACGCCGATCACGATATAGCCGCCGGATTTCAACTGCACCGTCGGGTTGAACATGCCGCCCAGATAGCTTTCGACCTGATAACGCGCGAACAGCGGCACCGTTTCGGCATAAGGCTGGACCACTTTCGCGTGGCTGGGCATGATCATCTTCATGAAGTCTTTTGCAGTGCGAAAGCCCGCGTCGCCTTCCACGAGGATCTCGTCAATCTCGCGGCTATAAAGATCGCGGATCGAACGTTTGATCAGGTTGCCTTCTTCGTAAATAGCGGCCGGAGCGATGGATTTCAGCGTCAGCTCGCGAATTTGTTCCCAAAGCCGCATCAGGTATTCGTAATCGCGGTTGATCTCCGGCTTGGTGCGCTTGGCGCCCGCCGTGCGGATGATCAGGCCAGCGCCTTCCGGCACCTCCAGCTCTCCGGCGATTTCTTTCAGCTTCTTGCGGTCGGCGGCAACAGTGATCTTGCGGCTGATGCCACCCCCACGCGCTGTGTTCGGCATCAAAACGCAATAACGTCCGGCGAGCGACAGGTAGGTCGTCAGTGCAGCCCCCTTGTTGCCGCGTTCTTCCTTGACGACCTGAACCAGCATGATCTGCCGGACCTTTACGACTTCCTGGATCTTGTAACGCCGGGCACGCGGCTTGCGGGGGGCACTGATTTCCTCATGGAC
Organism: Rhodobacterales bacterium; assembly: GCA_038231395.1. GTDB lineage: Bacteria > Pseudomonadota > Alphaproteobacteria > Rhodobacterales > Rhodobacteraceae > Stagnihabitans. Next base: position 39,344 of record JBBRLL010000009.1, on the reverse strand, counting down.
ATCTTCTTCGGCGATTGATTCGATCTCGTCGTCCGAGTCAGAGGCGTGGTCGATGGCGCGGAAAGGCGCGTCATGCTCTTCGCTGTCATGCACATGGGCATTGTCATGTGCGTGGTCGTGCGGCTGGTCCGAAGACGGGGAATGAACCAAAGCGTCTGCGCCAGTTTCTTCTCCGATATCAATGACATCCATGCTGCCGACCTCAGTCGGGGCGTCCTGGACGGAGTCGATTGTTTCAACCTTGGCAGGCTGTGCACGCGGGCGCGGCGCCGGGCGGCTGCGGCGGTTGTCCTCGTCATCTTCGGCGCGGGCAAAGGCGCGTTCCTCGTCCAGCAGCGCTTTGCGGTCAGCGACAGGGATCTGGTAATAATCCGGGTGAATTTCGGCAAAGGCGAGAAAGCCGTGCCGGTTGCCGCCGTAGTCGATAAAGGCCGCCTGAAGCGAAGGCTCCACCCGGGTCACTTTGGCGAGGTAGATGTTACCGGCAAGCTGGCGCTTGTTTACGGTTTCAAAGTCGAATTCCTCGACCTTGTTTCCGTCCACCACAACAACGCGAGTTTCCTCGGCATGAGTGGCGTCGATGAGCATTTTCTTGGACATTTTGTTCCATAGCGCCGCGGCCCCGCTAACCCGGGTGGCGGCGAGCCGCTACGAAGGAGGGTGGGGGAGGGGCGTCTTGTTCGGGCGAGGGGCGGCAAACGCAAAAGCCGGGCTCGGCCCAGTGGACCGCCCTCAACTTTCACCAATGTTAACGCGCGCTTCATCGCGGTTCTCTTCCGGGCTGCCTGGTTAACCAGCGAACCCCAATAAAAACCCGGAAAATCAAGGATTTGCCGGGCAACTCTCCGGTCTTGCGACCGATCCGACTGTCTGCCTTTTCGGCGCCGATAGGGGCGCCAGAGCGGGCGGGCAGAGAATTCTTGCGCGATTGGATCGCGTGGTTGACCCTAAGGGCAAAGGGTCGGCAATGACAATGGGTGATTTGAGTGAGCCAGTCAGCCCCGGAGTTTTTGGGGGAGAGGTTTGCCAGGATATTGGCAAAAGTCTGAGGACCAACGAAACGGCACGGGTCTATGATCCCCGTATGCCTGTACCAATTATCACCACGTGGCCGGGTACTCCCGTGGCTCAAGCCGTTCGTCCCGGAGCCGGTGTCTTGACTTCGTCAACCCTTCGACCGTTGCAAGGCCCTTATCCCAGAGCATCACACTCAAGCACTAGGGCTTCTCCGTCCTGCCGCCTTCCAGTCTCACGAAGGCCAAAATATATACCCTGATAGCGGAAGCGAGGCCCACGTCAGCGCGACCCGCATCCACCTCTGCGGCAAGATCGTTGACCGAACGGCCGGATTTGGCGGCAATTCTACAGAATTCTTCCCAAAACGCAGCCTCAAGCGATACGGAGGTTCTGTGCCCTCGCAACGTCAAGCTGTGTTTGACCGGGCGTGCAGTAGTTGAGGCGTTGGCCATGCTTTGCTCGTACGCACTGATCTTGGTCCGGCGAAAGACCCTGGCCAAAGCGCCTCATTTTACTTGGATGCCGCCGTTTCAAGCGACGTCAACCACCTTAGATCATGACGCGCAAAGGCTCGCGGTTCAAGACGAGGTTATAGGTGCCAGCCTCTTCCTTGGCACGGTAGCCGCGCAGCTTGACCTCTTCCAGAAAACGGTCGCGGCCGATGTTGGCCGATACCTCAGCGGCGTCGCAACGCAGCGGGATACCGGCGGCCACGGCGAGCGGCGAGAAGAGTTGATATAGCCAACGATCCGGCGAGAAGGCCGGGATAGCGGCGGCGGGGATCGGGGTTTGTGTGCTGTGTGTTTGCATGATGCCTATATTCTTCTATTCTTGTTAAGGCGCAGTTAAGGCGACAATCTGTCGTTATTTTTTTTTCCGTCCAGATCGTTTTCGAGTTTGGATAATTCAGCCGACTCTAGGGACTTTTGACCCTTGTTTCTGCCAAATTTTACAGAGTTTTCAGCAGCTTTTACCTGCGCGGCCTTGCGGGCCAGTGCCTTGCGTCTGCTGCGCAGGTTGACAATTTCTGCCATTAGCCTTTGGGTCCCACCATGTCTTCGGGCCTCACGATGCGGTCAAACGTCTCGCCGCTCACATAGCCTAGGGCGATCGCTTCCTCGCGTAAAGTGGTGCCGTTTTTATGGGCAGTTTTTGCTACTACTGTTGCCGAATCGTAACCAATCATCGGAGCGAGCGCCGTGACCAGCATCAGGCTTTCCCGCATCAGCTTTTCAATCCGTGGGAAATTTGCCTTGGTTCCCGCCACCATGTTGTCGGTGAATGACCCCGAGGCATCGCCCAAAAGTTGCATAGATTGCAAGATGTTATAGGACATCATCGGGTTGTAGACGTTCAGTTCGAAATGCCCTTGCGAGCCCGCAAACCCCACTGCGGCGTCATTGCCCATGACATGGATGCACACCATGGTCAGCGCCTCGGCCTGGGTTGGGTTTACCTTGCCCGGCATGATCGAACTGCCCGGCTCATTCTCTGGCAGGATCAACTCCCCGAGGCCTGACCGCGGGCCGGAACCCAAAAGCCGCAAATCATTGGCGATCTTGAACAGGCTGGCGGCAACAGTCTTCAGCGCGCCCGAAAACATCACCATCGCGTCATGTGCGGCCAGCGCCTCAAACTTGTTGGGCGCGGTCACGAAGGGCAGGGCGGTGATTTCGGCAATCGCCGCAGCCACCCGAGCATCCCAGCCCACCCGCGTGTTCAACCCGGTTCCGACGGCGGTGCCGCCCTGTGCCAGTTCGTAGATATCGGGCAGGCACATCTTCACCCGGGCAATCCCCTTGTCGACCTGCGTGGCGTAGCCGGAGAATTCCTGCCCCAAAGTCAGGGGCGTCGCATCCTGCGTATGGGTCCGGCCAATTTTGATGATCTCCTTGAATTCGTTGGACTTCGCCCACAGGGCTTTGGACAGCTTTACAAGCCCCGGCAGCAGGACATCGCGCGCCATCATCCCGATTGCCACGTGCATCGCGGTCGGGAAAGTGTCGTTTGACGACTGGCCCATGTTCACATGGTCGTTCGGATGGACAGGTTTCTTGGTCCCCAACACACCGCCCAGCATTTCTATGGCACGGTTGGAGATCACCTCGTTGGCGTTCATGTTTGACTGGGTGCCCGACCCGGTTTGCCAGACCACCAGCGGAAAGTTGTCGTCAAACTTGCCGTCGATCACCTCTTGTGCGGCGGTTGCAACCACAGTCCCCAGGCCTTCATCAATGTCGCCCTGAGCTATATTGACCAGCGCGCAGGCCTTCTTGATCACGCCCAAGGCGCGGATGATGGCAACCGGTTGCCGCTCCCACCCGATCGGGAAGTTGATGATAGAACGCTGCGTTTGCGCGCCCCAGTACTTGTCGGAAGGAACCTCCAGCGGGCCAAAGCTGTCAGTTTCGGTGCGTGTTGCGGTCATGGCGCAAGCTCCCCTATGTGCAGGCGCCTTTTAACGCCGCAAGGCCGAAAATTCAATCGGCATACCGTCGCATACAAACGTTGGCAAACCGTTAAGCGCGTCGGAACGTATGCACCCGAGCTGGCGGCAGGTTCAGTGGCACGTAAGCGGTTTGGGTCCATGTAAGCCCGAGATCCTGCAACTCTGCGGCCTCCAGCGCCGGGCGTGGACCGTAGGTGAACTGCACATAAAAGCCGTCCGGTCCGAGGATTTCAAACGCCGAAGCCATGATGGATTTGCGCAGCGCCATCGGCATCGACAGCAGGGGTACGCCCGAAATCACCGCACCAACGCCTTTTGGCACCACCGAAGGTGCGGTTTGCGCCCCCGCCAGATGCACCGTCACACCGGGAAACTCTGCCCGCAGGTGGCTGACGAAATCGGGGTTCATCTCAAACAACGTCAGGTTTTCGGGTTTGACCCCGGCGTTCAGAATGCCGCGTGTCAGCCGCCCGGTGCCGGGTCCAAACTCCACCACCCGGCCAGTCTGTGGCCCCAGATCTTTCGCCATGGCACGCGCCAGAAAGCGTGACGAGGGCGCAATCGCCGACACCTGCAACGGCTTGCTGATCAGCTGTCGCAGGAAAAGGAGCGTTTCGGCCATGATACCCTATGATTTGCGGAATTTATCCAGCCGAACGATCTGGGCATCCTGCTGCGGAGGCGTCGGATCGTCATCTGGCCCGTCGTCGTCTTCGTCGTCATCCTCGTCATGCGTCTCAAACCGCAAGCCAAATTCGACCGACGGGTCAACAAAAGTGCGCAAACTGTCGAAGGGAATCGTCATCCGCTCCGGGTTGTTTCCAAAATTGAGCGTGATCGCAAAACCCTCATCCGTGACTTTCAGGTCATCGTACCAATGTTGCAGAACCACAGTCATTTCGCCCGGATAGCGGGCGCGCAGCCAGTCGGCCATCTCCACCCCGTCCATTGTCGTGTCGAAGGTGATGAAGAAGTGGTGCGTCCCGGGAAGGCCATTGGCCGCCACATCATTCAATACGGTCTGGATCAGACCGCGCATGGCTTTGTGCATCAGGTTGCCGTAGTCGATTGACTTAGCCATGCTTACTCCTGCCCTCACTTGTCCCCAACATAGGCAATTTGGGTCGGAAGGGAAGAGCGGGTGTCAGACCAAGGTGACCGTTGCCGACGCGATTGCTGCAAGCGCGAGGACCAGCGGCAAGGACCAGTGCCGCCACAACAGCAAATAGGCCGAACCCAATGCCAAGACCGCCGGAATCAGCCGCAGCGAGGTGACTTCAGGCAGGATCAGGTGGAAGGGCGTCACATCGATTCGCCCGACTTGGGCAAAGAACACATGGGCCGCGAACCAAAGTGACAGGTTGGCTATGACGCCGACCACCGCTGCCGTGATTGCCTGCAACGCTCCTGACAGTCGTGGAGCCGCTGTCAGCAGCGCTATCCACGGCGCTCCGGCGAAAATCCACAAAAAGCACGGCGCAAAGGTCATCCACAGCGTGATGATCGCGGCGAAAATGCCCCCGGCCCAGCCGTCACGCTGATAGGCCGCAAGGTACCCCACGAACTCGGTCACCAGGATCAGTGGACCCGGCGTGGTTTCCGCCAGCCCCAGCCCGTCCATCATCTGCGGCGTGGTCAGCCAGTGATTGTCTTGCACGACGGCCTGAGTCATCCACGCCAGCACGGCATAGGCGCCGCCAAACGTCACCACAGCCAGTTTGGAAAAGAACACGGCGATGTCGGCGTAAATCCCCGGCATCAGCCAAATCAAGGCAGCCAAGGGCACCAGCCAGACCGCACCCCATAGGCCCAACGCCCGCAAAGTCTGACCCCATGGGTGCGGCGTATCCGCAGCAAGCGGTTGGCCTTGGGTCGTCAGATAGCCATACATGCCCGCCGCAATGATCACGACCGGGAAGGGCAGGCCAAACACGAACAGCGCCACAAAGGCCAAGCCAGCCGTCACCCAATGTGCCCGCGATTTCAGCGCGCGTTTGGACACCCGCAGCAGCGCCTCGATCACCACAGCCACCACGGCCGCCTGCACCCCGGTGAAAAGCGCGGCCACCAGAGGCACCTGCCCGAAGGCCGCGTAAACCATCGACAGTGCAAGCACCACCAATGCTCCGGGCAGTACGAACAGCAGGCCGGCCAGCAAGCCCCCCGGCACCCCGCGCAACCGCCAACCCATCCAGGTCGCCAGTTGCATCGCCTCTGGCCCCGGCAACAGCATGCAGAACGACAGCGCCGACAGATACTCCGCCTCGCTGACCCATTTGCGTTCCTCCACCAACTCCCGGTGCATCAGCGCAATCTGCGCTGCGGGCCCGCCGAAGGACAAAAGCCCGATCCGCCCGAAGGCTTTGAACATCGTCCCCCAGTCCATCATGCCGGTCTTCCTGCAGGCCAGTCGTGACCTTCGTCAAACCCATCCCGCGCCCATCGGAACAGCGCGTCATATAGGACCATACCAGCCGTCAACTGGTCCAGATCATCGCGGTATTGCCGCGACAACCCGACCGAGATGGCCAGCAACCCCGCCGCCTGTGGGGACAGATCGTGCCGGTCGGTGTCAGCGCCCCGAACCACGGTGGCCAACCGCGCCAACGGTTCGCAAGTCAGGCCGAACACTTCGATCAACGTGTCAAACGTGCAGGTTTCCCCGCGATGTGAGAAAAACACGCCCTCAATGTCGTAGGGCGTCGCGTTAAAGCGTTCTGCGACGGCAGCAACTTCTGATGGTGCCACATATAAAAACCGCGCTGTCGGGTCGATGAAGCGCCGGATCAGCCAAGGGCAGGCGATGCGGTCAATCTTGGGGCGATGACGGGTAACCCAAAGGTTGGTCGCAGGCAGGGCAGACACTGGCATCATCGGCAAACCGGCCTCTGCCCAAGCGACAGAACCGCCCTCCAACACTTTCGCCGCAATGCCTTGAGCGCGCAGCAAAGCCGCCACACCTTCCGACAACTTGCGCCCCTTGGCGCAGACCACCACAACGCGCTGACCTGACAGACGAGTGGGAGCCGGATCAAACCTGTCATGCGCCGTTGTGAAACTGGTGGGGATCAGGCGCGGATCGCGGGCGATGTCTTCGGAGATGCGCACATCGACAATTGCCGGGCAATCCGGCAATCCAATCAGGCGCATCAACTGGGCAGAGGTGATCTGGTTCGGCTGCGGCATCGCGGGCCTCCTTTTTGGGGGTCAGGGATGCGACACTTGAGCCGAAGCCTCACGGGGCGGACGCACACCCCATTGTGCAAGGTTATGGGGTTGCCGATCAGCGGTCAAGCCAAGATGGGCGGCAGCCACGCAGGTCGCGGTTGTTTCAGCTTGGGCAACAAACTTGACTTTTGTACCGATAAAGCAGATCATTGAACGATTAAACTGGACTTTTTTTTAGGAGAAAATGAATGGCAAATTCAAACCACGGGTCGGTTCGCGGCTCAAACCTGCCCCGTGAATCCCGACTGTTCGAAGGCCGTTTTGGACGGATGTTCCGATCGCTCACGCCGCTGGAACTCGACCCTGAGGATCCGGCGGTCAAAGTTCTGGTCCACGACTTGGCGCGACCGGCAACCGATGCCGACCCAGCTGCTGGCGTTTTGGCCAGATCTGAATCCGTCGGCAAAGACGCCAAGGGGCCAACGGCTGAAACCGAAAGTGATGCCGAAGAAAATCTCAATATTCCTGCCGGTTACACATACTTTGGCCAGTTCATCGACCACGATCTGACCTTTGATCCGGCCTCGTCCATGCAACGCAAGAACGACCCCGAGGCTTTGGTGAATTTTCGCACCCCACGCTTTGATCTGGACAGCGTTTACGGGCGCGGGCCCGCAGATCAGCCTTACATGTATGACTACGGCAAAATCACGGGCAAGAACGCGGGGGAATTGCGCAACTTCATGTTGGGCGACCTTTTGAAAACCACAGACGCCGCCGGAAAGCCTGTCGAGAACGGCGACTCAGATGCCGTCGATCACTTGCGAGCCCCAAAGACAAATAGAAAAGGCAAGTCGCGCGCGCTGACGGGTGACAAGCGCAATGATGAAAACACCATCGTGGCGCAACTGCACACCGTCTTCCTGCGCTTTCACAACCGATATGCCGATGATCACCCCGACCTGAGCTTTGAAGAGGTCCAGCAAGACGTGCGCTGGCACTATCAATGGGTGGTTTTGCACGACTATCTCCGCAGGATTGTCGGGATCGAGATGGTGCATTCCATTCTGCCGCATCTTGCCAAACCAAATGGCAACATTTTCGAAGACGCGCCAAAACTGCGGCATTACCGTTACGAAAACGATCCCTACCTGCCGACCGAGTTTTCGACGGCGGCGTTTCGCTTTGGCCACTCCATGGTGCGTCCGATCTATCGGCTGAACCGGAATTTCAAGGATTTGAAAGCGCCGGACATTCTGGATGGCGGGATCAAACAGAATGGGCGGCGCATGATCTTCAGCCCTGTTTTGCACGAAGGGCTCAGCAGCTTTGACGCCATCCCAAAAGGCTGGACCATCGAATGGGACCTTTACTTTGGCGACTGCAACGATGGACGAAAAGGCACATATGAGCGTGTGCAGCCGTCCTACAAGGTCGACACCTCACTCGTTAATCCCTTGGCCACACTTCCTGAATTTGCTGACTCCCCGCCGGATGAAATGAACCTGGCCTATCGAAACATCCTGCGCGGTTTTGCGATGCGCTTGCCATGCGGCGAAGACGTTGCCCGGGCGATGGGCGAAATTCCGCTTGAGGCGAAATATCTCAAGATCGCAAAGGCAGAACAACCCGATGACGTTTTGAAAAGCAACAGGACCATCGCCAGTTTTGAGTTGAAGCCCGATCCAAAGGATTCAAGCAAGAACTCCAAACCGTTTGCCGGAAAAACTCCGCTCTGGCTTTATATCCTCTGCGAAGGGGCAAGGAACGTGGTCTTGGACGCTACTGAGCCGGTGCGGGTGAATGGAGCGACGCTGCCAAGGCCGGCCTTAGGCCCGGTCGGTGGGCGGATAGTGGCCGAAACGATGATCGGCATCATGCTCGGCGACAAACAGTGTTTCCTGACCCAAGATCCGTTGTGGAAGCCGTGTGCTGACATGGCCGTTGGGCAATTCGACACGCTGGCTTTCATCAACTATGCGATTTCCGGCAAACCGCAAAAACAAGTCATGCACTCCCACCGAACGTGAAAGATTCGGGAGGTGAAGTTTTCTCAGCAAATGGGGTGAAGTAGCTGAGTTGGCGGCCCCCTGAAACATGCAACCGCCGCTCCACACGATCCCCGGCAGGCCAAGTTTGGCATGTTGGGGGCCGAACCTTGCGGCGAACGCACCACCGCGAAAGGTTTGTACCGCTTCAGCCATCAGGGCCGGGCGTCAGCGGGGTGGCCGGTTTGCGCGGTCAGCAGCCGAGTCCGCGCTGCGGCGCTGCGGACGCAAGGATGTGGTCTGAACGCTTTATCTGGTGTGTGGGGGCATAAAACGAACAGTGGCAAGCCCGGGCCAACAGGCCGTTCGGCCGCCCACTTCCTGGAAAAATCCCACCGTACAACTGCCGAATGCCCGGCAAATACTGCTGGGCCTCCCTTGTCTTTTCCACAAGGAACGCACATTGCGGTGTGCTGCGGAGTCCGGCTAACAACCGCCGTGCGGTCGGACCAGCTTGACGGGGGTACCCTCAGCAGTTAACCAAGCCTTAAGCGTCTTTGGCTAATTTATCGGTGCAGAGCGGTAGGCTCTTGCGAGGAATGCATGACAAGACCCGACCCTGCCTTCGACATGATCCAAGACAATGCGCCGAGCGAAACCACAACCGAAGATGGTCCGCCAGCCGGTGTTGAATGTGTGTCGCAAGCTGTTGAGCGTGACATCCCGGACCAAGTGCCGGATAGAGCCAGCAAGCCCTTTTCGGGGGATAACGCCCGCTTGGCTGGCCTAACCGCATGGCGTAGCGGGAAAAAGGTCGTTCCGCCACATGTGCTCGCCGACGACATCTGGATCAGTTTTGTCGCCGATGTCGGAGCGGACATTGCCGTCTATCCTTCGACGGATCTGGAAGGTGCGGTCATCGACGTGAAAGACATCGGCGCGTCGCCGTGGATGTCACTGTCATGGCGGATCGATCCGGATACGGTGCGAAGTGGCCGTTATTTGTGTTTTGTCATGAAAATGCGGTCACCAGGCTTTCTGTCCTATCGCCCGTGCCTGCGCTACGTCAGTCCTTCGGGCACATTCAAGGATGTGTTTTCGGTGGACTACATCGTGTCCTCGGGCGGCGAATCCGAACAGCTGTCCTGGGTTCAGATCGACGTGACTCAAGCGGCGTCGGCCAAACTGATCGAAGCACACGTCTTCTTTCAGGGCCCGTGCTTTACTGCCGAAATCCGGTCAATACGACTGGCCCTGGTCGACTGAACCGACGTTCCCGTTGTGTGCAAAGGAAGCATCCGGCCTATGAATAGCAGCAGTTATTCCTTCATAATTCCGGCCTTCAACGATGCTCCGGGGCTGGCACGCCACCTTGAATATTTCAGACGGATCCGCCGTGATATCGAGATCGTCGTTGTCGATGATTGTTCCACGGATGAGACGCCAAGCTTGATCCGTGCCGCTGAATTACCCGAAAATGTGAAACTCATTTATCACCGCATGCCTGAAAATACCGGAGCCGGTGCCGCCCGCAATGCAGGCCTCGAATTGGCGAGCGGTGACCTCGTGATGTTCCTTGATGCCGATGATCAGTTGGCGAATTGCTTCTTTGACTATATGGATCTCTCGCCGATCCGGAATGGCGCTGATTTTGTTTTGTTTCGCTATCACCTCTGCACGACGCAAAGCGAACCTTTCACCTACAACATGCACACCGGAGACAATCGGTTCTTTTCTTCGATACCCCGGACGTCCTTTCCAGCACAGCTTTTCACGTTGAGCATGATTCCAGCGGCGGCGAGCACCATCGCGTTTCCGTGGAACAAGGTCTACCGGCACGATTTTATCAAATCAACTTCCCTGCGCTTTCCCGAGCAAAGAATGCACGAGGATATTGCGCCGCATTGGCAAAGCTTCCTGCGCTCTCGCCGCTTTGGTATTCTAAACTGGGCACCTCCACTGATCCACCATTTTGAACATCGTCTGGGCGCAAGAGCGACGAATTATGTTGGCCCGGAGAGACTTGCGGTTTTTCAAATGCTGACGGATCTCACCAACGAGGTGCGGCGGCATGAAAATTCGCTTCGTCTGTTAGAAGAACTCGGACGTTTCTGCGATGACCTCTTTGACTGGATGCTGCACATTCCCGGAATTGAAAGCACCGAAGAGAACCGTAAATGGAAACTGCAGTACACGCTGCATGCGGCGCAGTTTCGCGCCAATATTGGGCTGAAAGACAAGATTGAAAATCCGGCACCATCTGGCGCACTGAACTAGGGAAGCAACAGCGATGCCGAAAGTTTCTGCAATCTTGACGACATATAACGTAGATGCCTACGTCGCGACCGCAATTCAATCGATTATTGATACAGGATTTTTGGATCTTGAGTTGCTTGTTGTCGATGACGGATCGACTGACTTCACCCGGCCCATCATCCGTCAATTGAAAGAAACTTTTAGTGATCGTATCTCTATTCGTCCCATCTTCTTTTCGCGCAACACAATTGGCGGCGTCGCTACTGCGGCGAATTTCGGATTAAACGAAGCGACGGGAGATGTTGTAGTTTTCATAGATGGCGATGACTGGGTTCTTCCAAATGCGCTCAAACGGGCCGTTGAACTTCTGAACGAGAGCGATCACGATTTCATTCTCACAGATTGTTCGGAGTATTGGAATGGTTCGGGAAAGTATAACAAGTATCCTGAGTCTCAGTTTTGGGATCAATTGATGGCCACGGCGGATATCGAAGAGCGGCGATCAATTCTGCTAAGTATGGCGCCGTTTCCTTGACGAAAAATTTACCGCCGGTCATTTCTTTCAGGGAAGGACATACGCTTCCCGATTGGAAACTTCATGTTCGAGGATAACCCATTTCATTGGGAAACAACGATACGGGCACGCAGTTTCGGCGTGTTCCGTGAAGTAACTCACATTCATCGTATGGGTAGGTTTGGCCAAACTGTCAGCAACGTTGGGGCGAGCAATCTACGAATCTTCGAACACTTCGACATAATTCGCGGAATGCTGAGTAAATTCGACCAGAAAAATGGGCGAGAAAAACAATTGCTACGTTGGCTTCTCAAACATATTCTGTGGGTGTCCGAACGCGTAACTCCACCCATCTTGAACAGTGTCTTTGAGGAATCGCGCCAGCGGTTGTCTAATTTCAATAACGACGCATTTTGGCAGGGCGTTTCGGATTTAGGCCTTTCGGCGCGGGACATGCGACGTGTTGCAGCTATCCATTCAAACTTGCGCTTTGATTTTTTTCGGGAGTTCTGATCATGCTAATTTGACGTCAGGGCGAATCAAAAGCACTTTTTCAAAGTTCTCGTCACTTCGTTCTGCCAAACTTTGGAAGTCGATAGTCATTGAGGTGGGGAGACGGAATCTGATTATATCGGATAGCGAAAAGTTCGTATTTGTCCACAACCCCAAGGTTGGTGGCATGACCTTTCGAACAGCATTAGCCAAATATGATACGCGTGGAAATTACTTCTTCGAATGGAAACCCATCGAAGGTACAAACCGCTTGCTCGACATGGCGCATGTGACAGTGTTTCAACTCTACAAGTTTTTTCCGAAAGTGGCGTCGGAGATTGAAGGGTACTTTCGGTTTGGTTTCGTGCGCAACCCATACATGCGGTTTATTTCTGCAGTTTCCCAGCATCTGAAACTTGGTGGTGTCTATTCGAGAAATATAATTTTGGCTGATCCTGACTTGTTTTATGGAGTAGCAAGTGGTTTGGCCGAAACGGTCCTGTTTTCGCATATCATCGAGCAGGATTTCAAACTGGTTCATTTCAGAAGGCAAAGCAATTACTTTTGGTATGACGGAAAGCGATGGATAAATTCTGTGATGAAGCTAGAGGACCATGAGGCATTTGCTCCGAAAGAAGTCAGCCGCTGGCTGGGGGATGCCTTCAACACGACTTTGAACAAGACCAAACAAATAGAAACCTATGATCTGGAGCGCCTTTCAAAACCGGCGCTCCGGGCGATAACTGATTTCTATGCGTTGGATTTCGAAAGATTTGGATATCCACTTTTTCAAGAATAAAAAGCGATAGATCTTTAGGCAGGCGATGCTGATTTGTTGTGACCTCGATCAAATGGGAGTGCGGATGTGTGGAATGTCAACCTTAGTAAATTCGTTCGAAGATGGTGGAAAACCCGACCGTGAGAAAATTCACGCTTTCAGGCGATGATTGTGCCTCCTTATCAGAATCCCACATTACGCGTTTTGGTGGGGGCGTCTACAAGAAGGGCGATGTGATTACGTCAAAGATCGGGACTCGGATCGAGTCCTACTCACGTCACGCCTCAACACTTTTGACCCCGATGGGCGCGTTTTCTTATATGTCGGCGAATGGTGGTGATTTGGTAAACTTGCGCGTGGGTCGGTATTGCAGTGTAGCTGCAAATGTTCACCTGATGACCGGTCGGCATCCAACGACGGCAGTCACGTCCAGCCCGTTCCTTTATGGCGAGTTCTTTTTTGGGGATGATTTTCCGGCCGATTTGAGGTATTCTCAAAGAATGTCGGTCGATGAGTTTTACGGTCCAGTAACTGCGGGAAATGATGTTTGGATCGGTACCCATTGTATTATCAAAGGTGGCGTAAAAATTGGTCATGGGGCGGTTGTTGCTGGCGGAGCGGTGGTTGTTAAAGATGTACCAAACTATGCGATTGTTGGGGGCAATCCTGCGAAGATAATTCGGTATCGCTTCAATGAGAAGCTCATTGAGGGATTGATTTTATCGAAATGGTGGGAGGTTTCGCCGCAACTTCTGCGACTTTTGCCTATGCACAATCCAACAGATTTTCTTTTAGCTTTTGATGATGCCGTTGAAAGATTTGGGCGAAAAACGTTCGAAGCAACAGGAGTGATTGTCACCGCAAATGGTATTCAGCGGACAAATTTGAAACCCGCGGTTTGAACTGGCTCCCTCCTTGGAAGTGGTTTTGTGATTTTCTTCGGAATGTCGGAATATCGGGTATTACGACTTGCGTAGCTTTTGATGTCGTTCACGAAGTTGATAAGGCTGCCGCCGCACAGCGAGCGTTTTTGTTTTACGTGCAACGCGGGTCGGCTCGCCGTTCAAAGACGTAATTTTGTCGTGGGGCGGAGCGATTATATCGTGAAGGCTGGCAGGTTCATCAGCGAGGTGGGCTTGCAGGTTGTGGCCGCTCTCATTTGTGTTTCCGGCGAGACTTTGGCAAAGGGTCCTCCGTCGGCGTCATTGGACGCAAACTGGGCCCCAAACTTCGGTAAATGGGGCGTCTCAGTCAAGTGGTTTTGCACATGCGACTTGTGCCGCCGAACCGCGGTCTTATTCTGTGAACGATTGATCTGCTTGCCTGTTTGGCAGCCGCGGCTTGAGATCATCCCGGGTGCATGCTTCGGTCCGTGGTCGGCGCGATGGCCGCCAACATGATGTTGGTTGAATGCAATTGCGGTGTGCCCATCGCAGTGGCGTGCTTGATATGGTCGGCATCAGTCCCAAGCATGGCATCACTCTAACCGCGTCCGCGAAACTCAGATTGGGGGGACCTCGAAGGCCCGCGATCTGGCGGGCAGCAGTCTGGAACCTGTATCGTCATCCGGCAGGAAGCACCGTAATGTCGAAGCGGTAGTCGGTCACATCCGTCCACATGCGGTGAACGATCACGGCGATGCGCCGGGCCAGTGCAACCATCGCGCGCTTGGCACCACGGCGGCGCGCAAATTTCGCCGCCGAGGTCCGAAGCCATGTGGCCCGCCCGCGATGCATCATGACAGTTGAGGAGTGGCACAGCGCGCGTCGAAGGTTGACGTCGTCCGCCTTGGTGATCCCGCCCGAGATATCGCGTTTGACCTGCCCCCCGGTCGTCCCTCGTTCATAGCGAGAGTGCTTGACTTTGATAGGCATCGGTTTCGGGTGTTGCAAGCGCGCCGGGCGCGGTGCCGTGAAATTGCTCAAGCGCCCGGCGCGCTTCTGCCGGGGTTTGGTTCTTCAGCGAGGAATGCGGCCTGACATTGTTGTAGTCATAGCGCCAGAGAGGCAGCGTCCGGCGGGCATCGGCCAGGTTGTCGAAGATCTCCTCGTTTAGGGATTCGTCGCGCAGGCTGCCGTTGAACGACTCGATGTAGCCATTCTGCTGCGGCTTGCCAGGGTCGATGTAGTGCCACTCGACGCCATTATCGTACGCCCACTTCAGGATGGCCTTGCTGGTGAACTCGGTCCCCCTCCTCAGGAAAACGATCTCCCAGATCGTTTTCGGATCTTCGTCGATCTGAGACGATGCAGGCGGGTCTTCCATAGATCCGGACAAGGGCATCGAGTTCCCGCGCCAGCCTGGCCCCAGAGATGCTGGTCTCAGCAATCAGGCCAAGGTTTTTGGCGGCAGCAATCATCGTTCACCGCCAGGAGACGGAACTTCCGGCAGGCCCCGAAGGTGTCGGACAGGAAGTCCAGTGACCAGCGCTGGTTCGGCTGCACCGGCATTGGTGTCCGGCTGCCCCGCGCCCTTTTGCGGCCACGGCGGCGGCGCACCGACAGCCCGTCTTCCCGGTAAATCCGGTAGAGCTTCTTCTCATTCATCACCATCCCCACGCGTTCCAGCATGACCCCAACGCGCCGGTAACCAAACCGACGCCGCTTTTCGGCGATCTTGTTCATTTCCACACGGATCTCTGGGCTATCGGGCGGATGCTCACGCCGGACGGTCTTTGGATCGACACCGATCAGGACGCAGGCCCGGCGTTTAGAAATCGGATGACCCTTCATCGCCCGCAGCACCGCGTCCCGCCGTTGCATCGGGGTCGTCAGGGCTTTCCCAGAAGATCCTTCAGAACGACGTTGTCGAGCATGACATCCGCCACCAGCCGCTTCAGCTTGCTGTTCTCGTCCTCAAGCTGCTTCAGGCGCTTGGCATCGGACATATCCATCCCGCCATGTTTGGCCTTCAGCTTGTAAAACGTCGCAGGGCTCAGCCGATGCTTGTGGCACAGCTCGGCCGTCGGCAGCCCCGCCTCCTGCTCTTTGATCATCCCGATAATCTGCGCTTCGGTGAAAAAGCTTTTCCTCATCTCGTCTGCTCCTTCAGGGTTGGGCAGACTCTACATCAGGCTCAGGGGACCTCCGGGGGACAGGTCAGCTGCTCGGACGAAAACTCGCAAATTCAGGTTTTCGACCGGACCCACCAACTGCTGCCGTTGAAAAACGACGACGATGCCAAGTTGTGCAGGAAACTCCCCTTCGGCATGATGCACCGCCGTGGTAAGTGCCTTGCAAAGTGGACGTTGTTTGCAGCACGCGATGCGACCGATTGTCGGATCATAGCAGCAGGTCTGCCGCACCACCCGGCCCAAAAGGTTCCGCACCCTCAACGCCGCGTTGATCGTGCCGTTCGCAAGGCGCGTGACCAGCATCTTGTGTCCGACAGACGACTTGCACCGACAAACAGGAGTTGATAGATGATGGCAGCGATGCCCTTATAGCTCAGTTGGTAGAGCACCTGACTTGTAATCAGGGGGTCCGGCGTTCAAATCGTCGTGGGGGCACCAAATTGACAAATATCCCTGCAGTGTCAATGGATTGCACGGCAAGTCTGTAAACCTCGTGTGTTTCGACATTCCAAGCAGCCCTTTTTTGAGGCCATGCTGTTTACCTGAGCAAACTTGGCATTCGTACGCGCCTCTCTGTTGGTCGGCACGAAACGCAGAGCGGTCATGGTCGGTGCTTTCGAGACAGCCAATCCGTTTGGGTGCGTTAGCATCTGAGTGGGATTTTTCCTTTAAAAACGGGCGGGCGCTCGACCTTGTCCCGGCTCACCTCCAAGTCAACCGGCCTCGACGCACTCCGATGGCTTTAGACTATGACACCAAGTGAGGATGTTTTGTCGCCACGACCGTTCGCACAAAGTGACATCGCTGGTTTCACTTCGGCCCACAAACCGAACGCCGACGCGGAAATTCGACGAATGCAAGTCTTTCAAAATGCTTGAATTCCTCAGGCCAGCATTCTTTCTTGGAAGGACGGCGCCGACAATGCAGAACAGGCTGTAGTACGGGAAACTTGTCCGTTTACCCAAGCTTTGCGCGATAAGGCGCAGGTTTCTGTTGCCAGGTACCTGCAAACCCCGCCTTACAGTGCTACCTGCAAGGGCTTAGTTTGGCTTTCTCGAACTGCTCACGCAGCCAGAGCACGGTTGTCATTGGCAACTGTGATCTTGGACCGATAACGGTAGTACCTCACCGAGCAAAAGCTGGCCCCTTTGAACGTCCGTCGATCCTATTTCGGCCCCAATGCCTGCAATGAACAGGAGTTTGGTGGAGCCGCCGGGTACCGCCCCCGGGTCCGATCCTATTGACGGAAATGCCCGTATGTGCTAACATCTCCGATGGCAGCGAGGTTGTAGATGCAGACGCAACTGTGCCGGATGCTGGGGATCGAACTCCCCATCATTCAGGCGCCGATCGGAGAAGCGGCAGGCCCGGAATTGGCTGCGGCAGTATCAAACGCCGGCGCGCTGGGGACGTTGGTTTTGACAGGTCTTGGCGCGGGTTCCGCGCTCGCTGCCATCAAGCGGACGCGCAGCCTGACCAAGAAACCATTCATCGCGAATTTCATTCTTGATTTTGATATCGAAGCGGAATTGGCTGTCGCGCTAGATAACCGTGTACCACTGATCTCGCTGTTCTGGGGCGACCCAGCCCCTTATGCCGCCCGGATCCATGCAGCTGGCCTGCGCATGATCGTAACGGTCGGCAGCGTGCAAGAGGCGCAACACGCACTCGCATCGGGCGCAGACATTCTTGTCGCTCAGGGTTGGGAAGCCGGGGGTCACGTGCGTGGTGTGGTGTCCACTTTGGCGCTGGTGCCCTCGGTCGTCGACATTGCTGGCGACGTTCCGGTCGTCGCTGCGGGCGGTATTGCCGACGGTCGAGGCCTGGTTGCCGTGCTGGCCCTTGGCGCGCAAGCAGCCTGGATCGGGACAAGGTTCCTCACTGCGCTCGAAGCAGATGTCCATCCCGACTATCGCACCCGAATACTTGCAGCAGGAACCGACGATACGTTTTATTCCAAGCTTTATGACGGTGGTTGGCCCGATGCCGCAGCCCGCGTGCTGCGTACCCAAGCCGTTGAGGCCTGGGAGGCCGCGGGATGCCCCGGACCCGGCGCAAGGCCGGGCGAAAGCGATGTGATCGGACATACCGGCAGCGCCGAAATTTCGCGCTATGCCGCCCAGACTCCCATCCGGGCGACAACCGGCGAAATCCAAGCAATGTCGCTATGGGCTGGGCAGGGTGTCGGCCTTCTATCTCGCGTCCAGCAAGCGGCCGAGATTGCAACTGAAATAGCCGGTCAGGCTGAGGCCATCTTAAAGGCCTTGCACGGCTGATAAACCAATTAGAAAGGCGCAGGTTTCTGTTGCCAGGTACCTGCAAACCCCGCCTTACGGTGCTAACCGCAAGGGCTTAGTTTGGCTTTCTCGAACTGCTCACGCAGCCAGAGCATAAGCCGGAGCACGGTTGTCATTGGCAACTGTGATCTTGGACCGATAACGGTGGTACCTCACCGAGCAAAAGCTGGCCCCTTTGAACGTCCGTCGATCCTATTTCGGCCCCAATGCCTGCAATGAACAGGAGTTTGGTGGAGCCGCCGGGTACCGCCCCCGGGTCCGATCCGTCTATTATGGGTGCGTTTATCGCCATAGTTCCGGTTGCCCGGAACACGATCAATATAGGAGAGGCGGCCGGTTGCTGCAAGGTCGGATTGTTGCCTGCTGCGGCGCCACCCAAACAAGCACGGTACCGCCACAACGAATCTGGCAAAGCCAGACTCGGACCTTACTGCCCGCGACCGTCCCTTAAAGTAATCTGACCACAACAGCAGGGCGATCAGCCTCCAAAAATGCACTGGTCCTAACCGGATAAGGGGCTAGGACCAGTTACCGGTCCCATTCGTTTGCCAGCGAGCGCCCGGGCCCTGTGCCGCAAGCGGCCCAAAACGCAGTGGAATGCCGAAGGGATTGTCCGACGCGACGCAAAGATTTTGAGCCTAGCTGCGTAGTCCAATTTCGTTGCCGAAAAATCGCGCCCGAAGTTGCCCCCGGGCGCTTGGCATTAGGTAGGATGGGCAATCTGCCCATCTATCGCTCAAAAGCCGGATTTGATCGCTTCGAACTCTTTCAGCATCCGGTCGCGCAGAACCTGATCCAGTGGCGACTGCGGCAGAAGCGTGGTCTCAACCGGGTCCACATCGGCCGCCTTCAGCTCTGCCGGGTCAATTGCGGCCATCGACACGGTGTTGGTCGACGAATAGCCGATGTTGGCCAGCAGCGCTTTGGCGGCATCATGGTCGAGCCAGGCGTTGATAAAATCATAGGCCTTGTCTTCTTTGCCCGGGCCGTTCTTCAGGTTGACCCAGCCGCACAAAAAGCTGGACGCGCCCTCTTTGGCCCGCCGCTGAAATCCCACCGGGAATTTTTGGGCGTGCAGCAGGGCCACAGTGTCGTTCCAGGACCAGGCCACCACGACCTCACCCGAGGCGATCAGCTGGCTCAACTGCGCCGGGTCAGCCCAATAGGCCAGAACATTCGGATGCACCTTGCGCAGCCAGGCGGCGGCCGCTTTGAACTGGTCGTCGTTCACCTTAGTCCAGTCGTGGACCCCTGTCGCCAGCAAGGCCAGCGCCCAGACGTCATCGGCATTGTCGGGCAAAGAGATCCTGCCCGCATATTTGGGATTGGTGAACACATCCAATGAGGCCACGTCTTCAGACGGGACTTCCTTTGTGTTGTAGGCAATCGCCGTGAATGCGAAGTCGGTCGGGATGTACCAGACGCCACCCGCATCCTTGATGACCGAAGAGCTCAGGTACAAAGGATCAATTTCCTTGAAATTCGGGATCTTGCTGGTATCCCAAGGTTCGATCAAGCCGGCATCGCGGTATTTCTGGACCATCTGGCTGCACGGATGTGCGACGTCGGCCTTGAACCCGGAGGACAGTTTCTGAAACGCCTCGTCATCATCGGCGAAGATCGAAAAGGTCGGCATATCACCGTTCTTGGCGACATAAGTGGCCAGCAGGTCGGGCAACTGGAAGCCGGACCAGTCAAAGGCGATCAAGCCGGGGTCCTCGGCATGTGTAAGAGTGCCACTCAAACTAAAAGACAGCGCCAACGCGGTGCCGAGGGTTGATCTTGCGATGAAGTTCAGAAAGCGGGACATAGGGTCTCCTGGTTGGATCGTTTTTGTGTGGATCGCTCCGGTATGCTCCGGGATTTTGTCAAACGCTGCCATCAACCTCGGACGGCAGTGTGATTTCTTCGTTGCAACAATTTGCGCCGATGCCCGCGCCGCGCAAGTCACCTTTTCGCGCTTTGGGTCCGGATGCCCAATAAAGTGACACTTAGATGTGGACCGACACCTTTTCGGGCATCTGAAGGCCGCGGTTTAACCGGATTGAGGCGCTTGCAGCCCGAATGCCTGCTTGTTACGACTGTGCCCGGCGCCGACCCCGATCCGGGCCGCACGCCTGCTGCGTTCCTGTGCAGCTTGGCCGGAAGACCTGCCACCCCACGCCCCAACTTTGGGGGATCAACCTGACGGAGCGGCATCCGATGTCCCAACTTGACCTCAATTTCGTGCGTACACAGTTTCCGGCGTTTCAAAGCCCGATCCTGTCTGGCCACGCTTTCTTTGAAAACGCCGGGGGGTCTTTCCCGTGCAAGCCGGTGGTGGATCGGCTGCACCGCTTTTACACAGACCGTAAGGTCCAGCCCTATGCCCCCTATCCGGGCGCGCAGGAGGGTGGCGCAGAGATGGACGAGGCGCGCGACCGGCTGTCTGCCATGATGGGTTGCGCGGCTGAGGAGCTGTCCTTCGGCCCCTCTACCTCGGCCAACACCTTCGTTCTGGCCAATGCGGTGCGTCTGTGGCTGGGCGGCAAGAACGCGGCAATCGTGGTGACCAATCAAGACCACGAGGCAAACTCCGGCGTCTGGCGCAGGCTGGCGGATGAGGGGATCGAGGTGCGCGAGTGGCAGATTGACCCGGTAACCGGGCATCTGGATATCGAACGGCTGGAACCCCTGCTTGCCGATGGCCGCGTGAAACTTCTGGCCTTCCCGCATTGCTCCAACGTCGTCGCCGAAATCAACCCGGTGGCAGAGATCTGCGCGTTGGCGCGGGCGGCGGGCGTGCGAACTGTGGTGGACGGCGTCAGCTACGCGCCGCACGGTTTGCCGGATTTTCACAGCCTCGGCGCAGATGTCTACCTTTTTTCGGCCTACAAGGTCTATGGCCCGCATCAGGGAATCCTGCTGATCGGCAAGGATTTTGGCGCGGAACTGCCCGCGCAGTGCCACCACTTCAATGCAGGCAGTTTGTACAAACGTTTCACGCCGGCCGGTCCGGATCACGCGCAAATTGCGGCCAGTGCCGGGATCGCCGACTACATCGACGCGGTCTATGCGCATCACAACGGGAAGCCTGCCACTCCGGTGGAGCGTAACCGCGTGGTCCATGATCTGATGCGGGCGCAGGAAGTGGCGGTGATCCAGCCTTTGCTGGACTATCTGGCGGCCCGCAACGATCTTCGCCTTTTGGGCCCGCGTGCGGCGGTCCATCGCGCGCCAACCGTCGCCGTGGCTCTGGACCGCTTGGCAGAGCCTGTGGCCTTGGCCCTGTCGTCCGAAGGCATCGCCTGTTGGGCGGGCGATTTCTACGCGGTGCGCCCGCTGGAGGCGATGGGGGTGGACCTGACCAAAGGTGTGCTGCGGCTCAGCGCGGTGCACTACACCAGTGCCGAAGATGTGGCGCGTCTGATTTCCGCGCTGGACCGGGTGTTGTAGGCAGCCTTCGTTTCAGGGTGGGAAAGCTGTGGGCTCCTTTGAAGCTTCAGGGAGGTGGCGTTGTTGCCCCCCGTTGCCAAATACATGTGCAGGAGGATGAGTTCCCCCTCCACCGCCAGAGGATATTTCTGACAGGTGACGCTCAAGGTATGATCCAGCGGCAAGTCTGCCGCGTAAACCACATACCTGTCTGGGAGTTGCGATGTCAGTTGACCCGGTTCTGCTCTGGTTTCGCCGCGATTTGCGTCTGGCGGACAACCCAGTTTTGGCTGAGGCTTTGGCCTTGGGCCGCCCCATCGTCCCGGTTTTCATCCTTGACCCGGAAACCGAGGCCATCGGGGCAGCCCCACTTTGGCGACTTGGGCTGTCACTGGCAGATTTTGCGGCACGGTTGCGGGGTGTGGGCAGTCGCCTGATCCTGCGCCGTGGCTCGGCAGGTGTCGTGCTGGACAAACTGATCGCGGAAACCGGTGCATCGGGTGTGATCTGGGGTCGCAGCTACGATCCGGCGACGCGGGCGCGTGATGAAGGGGTTAAATCCTCATTGCAAGCGCGGCGACTGCTGGGGCGTTCCGTGCCAGGCTTTCTGCTGAACGAACCTTGGGCCGTGCAAACCGGTGAGGGCGGGTTTTACCGCGTCTACACGCCCTATTGGAACGCGGTTCGCGGGCGCGATGTGGACTGGCCCTTGCCAGCACCTGATAGGATTGCCGCCCCGGTCAACTGGCCTGAAACCGAGCGGCTGGAGGATTTGCGGCTGGGACGTGCGATGAACCGTGGCGCCGCGATTGTTCTGCCCCATCAGAGGGTAGGCGAAATCGCCGCCAAGGCGCGGCTTGACAGCTTTCTGGATACCAAGATCAACCTTTACAAACAACGCCGCGATTTTCTGGCCGAGAATGCCACCTCTGGCCTGTCCGAAAACCTGACCTATGGCGAGATTAGCCCGCGTCAGCTTTGGCACGGCGGCCGGCGCGCGATGCAAGACGGCGCTTTGGGGGCCGAGCATTTCCTGAAAGAGGTGGTCTGGCGTGAGTTTGCCTGGCATCTGATGCATCACACGCCGCACATCGCCCAAACCAACTGGCGACCCGAATGGGAGAGTTTCCCGTGGCGGGCCGATAACCCTGACGCCGAAACATGGCGGCGTGGCATGACCGGAGAACCGGTCGTCGATGCTGCAATGCGTCAGATGTACGTCTCCGGGACGATGCACAACCGGGCGCGAATGATAGTCGCCTCTTATCTGACCAAGCATCTGTTGACCGACTGGCGGGTGGGGATGGCGTGGTTTGCCCAATGCCTGACCGATTGGGATCCAGCGGCCAATGCGATGGGCTGGTAGTGGGTGGCGGGATCAGGCCCTGATGCCGCCCCGTATTTCCGCATCTTCAACCCCGCGACTCAGGCCAAAACCTACGACCCTGATTCCCTCTACCTCCACCAATACGTGGCGGAACTGTCCCGCCAACCCGGCCAAACTGCGCTGGATTTCTTCGCCGCAGCGCCTCGGCACTGGGGTTTGGACGCGTCCAGGCCTTATCCTCAACCCCTGATTGCGCTGGACGCAGGTCGGGCCCGGGCGCTTGACGCCTTTCAACAACGAAAGGCTTGAGCCTGTGCAAATGATCTGGAAGCATGAGCCAATGACGGCGCATGGAGACGAGATGAGCGTTCTGACCTCCACCAAAGGCCAGAAAGACCTGCCGCGCTATTTTGGCCCGGTCTTTGACTCGATCCGCCGCATCCGACGCGGGCGGCTGGACTTTCGCCTGCCCGATGGCCGCACTTTTCGCGCCGAGGGCAAAGCGGCAGGGCCTGCTGTCTTGGTAGAGGTTCACAACCCCGACATTTTCGCCCGTCTGATCCGCGAAGGCGATCTTGGCTTTTCGGAGGCTTATCTGGAGGGGTGGTGGTCAACCCCTGATCTTCTGGCCTTCATGGATTTGGTGCACATCGGCAACGACGCGATGTACGACAGCTTCCCCGGCATGGGTTTGGTGCGCACCTTTGAACGGCTGCGGTTCTGGTTGCAATCCAACTCCAGACAGCAGGCGCGCAAAAACATCAGCTACCACTACGACCTTGGCAATGATTTCTACGGGTTGTGGCTGGATGACACGATGACCTATTCCTCGGCACTGTTCAAAACCGGGCAGGAAAGTCTGGAAAAGGCGCAAGAGCAGAAATACGCCTCTATGGTCGATCTGATGGGGGCCAAACCCGGCGACCATGTGCTGGAAATCGGCTGCGGCTGGGGTGGCTTTGCAGAATATGCGGCGGCGCAGCGCGGTCTGCGCGTCACTTGTCTGACGATCAGCGCCGAGCAGCACAAATATACCGTCGACCGCATGGCGCGTCTTGGCCTGTCCGACCGGGTCGATGTCAAATTGCAGGACTACCGCGACGAAACCGGGGTCTATGACGGGGTTGCGTCAATTGAAATGTTCGAAGCGGTGGGCGAGAAATACTGGCCGACCTATTTCAACGCCGTTCTCAACCGTTTGCGGCCCGGCAAAAACGCCACCCTGCAAATCATCACCGTCGCCGACCACCGCTTTGAAACCTATCGCAAATCGGTGGATTTCATCCAGAAGTACATATTTCCGGGCGGCATGCTGCCCTCACCTGCCGTGCTGCGCCGTGAAATCGAACGGGCCGGGCTCAAGGTTCTGGGTTCGACCGAGTTTGGCCAAAGCTACAGCCAGACCCTGCGCCGCTGGCACGAAATGTTCAACGCCCATTGGGCTGATGTGGCGCCGATGGGCTTTGACGACCGCTTTCGCCGGATGTGGAATTACTATCTGACCTCTTGCGCCGGGGCCTTCGAGGGCGGAAACTGTGACGTAACGCAGATCACGATTGCGCGCCCGGCCTGATCCGGACGAAGGGAGCCTATGCCGACAGCAACCAAGATTATTTCCGCCGTAGCCTTTGCACTTGTGGGCTTTTGGGCCGCCGTCTCTTATATCCCGCACCTGCCTGAAGGCACCGCCGTCGGCTTTTTCCGCGAAATCATCGCGGTGTTGGGGTTCTTGGTGGGCTGGCGTTCGATGGGGCGCAACTCCGGGAAAGGGTATAGCGAATCCGTCGGTTACGGACTGCGCACCTCGTTCCTTGTGGTGTTCTGGGCCCTTTTGGGGTTTGCGACTTATACGATGATTCAGCGGTCATTCCGGCATATGTACGGGTCTGAAGTTGGCAAGGCGTTGCTTGATGTGCCGAAAATCATGATGGAATATGGCAAGCTTGCCTTGGCGCAGGACGTGCTGGTGGCGTTGATCGCGGGCGGGGTCTTGGCGGGCATTGTGGCGGAATTCGTGGCGCGGCGCTGGACATGAACGCGGACACACGGGTCTTTCTGGCGGGACTGGCCGCAGAGCCCCGGGTGTTGCAGGCAATCCTGGGGCAGCGGACCTCGATAGTCGCACGCGCTGATGGGCTGGTGCTGGTTGCGGCGGATCAGGGGCCGTGGCCTATCGCTGTGGCCGAACCCGGCACCACTGAGGGCGTTATTCTGGACCTTGACGCGAAGGCATTTGCCGACCTCGACTTCGTGCTTTGCAGTCTTGGCCTTCATCCGCACACGTTGCATAGCCCGCCCGCGACGACCTATGTCGGGACCGTGACGCCAGGTGCAAGGGAGGTCTTGTCCAAAGCCGGGCCAGAGGTTCTGGACGTTGTCGTGGCTCTCATCGGCGACATCATGGCGATGTCAGGCCAAGCCCGTCCGGAAGCCATAGCTGGACGCCTGCACCCGATGCTGGTGCGGGCCGCTGCGCGCTTGCGGGCCGCTGATGCGCCGCCAGCGACGCTGCGGCATTCGACGGGCCCGGGGGACGTGACGATCAAAGCACAGCGCCAGCCCTACGGCAGCTTTTTCGCCATTGCGGAATATGATGTGAGGTGGCGCCGCTTCAACGGTCAAGCCAGCGAGACGGTGACCCGTGCGGCCTTAGTGTCAGGCGATGCGGTGACCGTGCTGCCTTATGATCCGGTGCGCGACCGGGTTCTGGTGGTGGAACAATTCCGCGCCGGTCCCCTTGCGCGTGGCGATGCGCAGGTCTGGCAGATCGAGGCGATTGCTGGCCGGGTTGATCCGTTCGAGACGCCCGAGGTCGCTGCACGGCGCGAGGCCGAGGAGGAAGCCGGGCTGATTTTGCACGACCTGATCCCGGTGTCGCGCTTTTACCCAAGCCCTGGGGCGGTCACTGAGTATATCTATTCCTACGTCGCCCTCACAGATTTGCCAGACGGCATCGCGGGCGTGTTCGGCGTGGCAGGTGAGGCTGAGGACATCCGTGGCCACCTGATCTCGTTCGATCACCTGATGGATCTGGTGGCAAGCGGAGAGATCGAAACCGCCCCCTTGATCCTGACCGCGCTGTGGCTGCAACGGGAGCGCGCTCGCCTGCGGTAGAGTATGTGTGCGGTCCATGGGCAGATTGCCCATCCTACCTGTCCCAAAGGCATACCATCGGTCCAAGGTAGGATGGGCAATCTGCCCATGGTGCTGCGCTGTAGATAAGGGCAGGTGCGTTTCACGCTGTCGTATCTAGCGTGGTTCAACCGGTGAGTTTGCCTGTCTCTTACGCAGTGCGCCCTTGATTTACAGAGCCAGACTGACCCAGGCCCCGTTGCGTTTGGAAGACCGCACACAGGCATCGACAAAGGCCACGCCTTCAAGGCCTTCTTTCAAGCCCGGGAAGGTGACGGCCGGGTCAAGATGGGAACCTTCACGGCGGGCGATGATCGCGCGGGCGGCTTCGGCGTAGATATTGGCGAAACCTTCCAGATAGCCTTCGGGGTGCCCGGAGGGGATGCGCGTCATCCGTGCGGCAGCCTCACCGGTGCCCGGACCGCCACGGGTCAGGCGGTATTTCGGTTGGCCCAAGGGGGCTATCCACAGGTAGTTCGGGTTTTCCTGCTCCCACTCCATCCCGGCCTTGGTGCCGAAGATGCGCAGCCGCAAGCCGTTTTCCTGACCGGAGGCGACCTGGCTGCACCACAAGGTGCCGCGCGCGCCCGAGGTATAGCGCATCATCACATGGCCGTTGTCATCGACGCGCCGCCCGGGGACGAAGCTTTGCAAATCGGCGGAAAGTTCGGCCAGGGTCAGGCCGCTGACAAAATTCGCAAGGTTGAAGGCATGCGTGCCGATGTCACCCGTCGAGCCGCCAGCCCCTGACCGGGCCGGGTCGGTCCGCCAATCGGCCTGCTTCTGGCCGGTGGCTTCAATCGGTTCGGCCAGCCAGTCCTGAATGTATTCCACGTTGACCAGCCGGATCTCACCCAAAACGCCGCGGGCAATCAGGTCCCGCGCTTCACGGATCATCGGGTAGCCGGTGTAATTGTGGGTCAGTGCGAACACCACGCCCGAAGCCTCCGCCGCTTTGGCGAGTTTTTTTGCTTCCGGCAGGGTCGCGGTCAATGGCTTGTCGCAGATCACATGGATGCCGCGTTTCAGGAATTCCACCGCCACCGGGGCGTGCAGATGGTTGGGGGTGACGATGGCCACCGCCTCGATGCCATCCTTGCGGCGGGCTTCTTTCTGCGCCATCTCGGCGAAGCTGCCATAGCTGCGCGCAACGCCAAGATCGGCGGCAGAGGCTGCGCTGCGCTCGGCGTCCGAGGAAAACGCCCCCGCAACCAGTTCATACTGATCATCAAGGCGCGAGGCGATGCGGTGGACCGCACCGATAAAGGCACCCCGTCCACCCCCCACCATCCCCAACCTGATGCGCGGAGCCCGCGCCACATGTGCCGCCGTGATCGCCATGATCCATCTTCCTCATTGGTATTGGTATAAAAGTCCGGGGTGCCAAGACCCAAAGAAACGGCGCAGCCGGGCGCTGGCCCCCGCGTCGCCTGTTCAGGTCAACCCCAGCATCTTGCGGTTCGCGGCCCGGTCGGTTCCGGCATCGGCAAAATCATCGAAGGCCTTTTCGGTCACCCGGATGATGTGCGCCGCAACGAAGGCCGCGCCTTCACGGGCGCCATCCTCGGGGTGTTTCAGGCAGCATTCCCATTCCACCACGGCCCAGCCTTCGAAATCATGCTGCGTCAGTTTGGCAAAGATGCTGCCGAAATCGACCTGGCCATCGCCCGGAGAACGAAAACGCCCGGCGCGGTTGACCCAAGGCTGAAAGCCGCCATAAACGCCTTGCCGCCCGGTTGGGTTGAACTCGGCATCCTTGACGTGGAACATCTTGATCCGTTCATGGTAGATGTCGATATGATCAAGGTAATCAAGGCATTGCAGGACATAATGGCTCGGGTCGTACAGCATGTTGGCGCGGGCGTGTCCCTTCACGCGGTCCAGAAACATCTCAAATGTCACGCCGTCGTGCAGGTCTTCGCCGGGGTGAATCTCGTAGGCCACATCCACGCCCATGTCTTCGGCGTGGTTCAACAGCGGCAGCCAGCGGCGGGCAAGCTCGTCAAACGCCTCTTCCACCAGACCAGCCGGGCGCTGCGGCCAGGGGTACATATAGGGCCAGGCCAAAGCGCCCGAGAAGGTGGCATGCGCGGTCAGTCCCAGATTGCGGCTGGCGGTCAGGGCTTTCTTGACCTGATCCACCGCCCATTCCTGCCGTGCCTTGGGGTTGCCGCGCACACCCGGTGCCGCGAACCCGTCAAACTGCGTGTCATAGGCCGGATGCACCGCGACCAACTGACCCTGCAAATGGGTGGAAAGTTCTGTCACCGCGACGCCATTGGCGGCGGCAACACCCTTGAACTCGTCACAATAGCCTTTTGAGGTCGCAGCCTTGTCCAGATCGAACAGTCGCCCGTCCCAGCTTGGCACCTGCACTCCGTCATAGCCGCAATCGGCGGCCCATTTGGTGATGCCGCTCCACGAGTTGAACGGAGCGGCGTCGCCTGCGAATTGCGCCAGAAACAGCGCGGGTCCCTTGATCGTCTTCATGGTCACTATCCTATGCTGTCTCGTCCGGTATGATGTCTGTCGGAACTTCCAGTCCCTGGCCGTCCTCGGGCGCGCGGCGTTCAATCGCGGCCATCATGGCCCCCGCAAGAAAAGCGCCGGCCCGACCGACGTCTTCCGGCACCACGATAATTTCCTTACGAAACCGCCGCAAGAAGCTGATTGGCTCTTTGGCGACCATATCGAAATCCAATCCGATCTTAAGGCCCGCCATCTCAGAGCCTGAAACCGCAGCCATGGTGGAGGTGGTAGAGCCGCAGACGATCCCGTCGATCACGGGCAACTGCGCCATCCGCTCCGCCATGGCGGCCTCGATCAGGGCGGCATCGCAATCGCTGTGAAACTTGGTGGCGATCTCGAAGGTCGCGCCATGGCAGGCGGCCTCTTCGGAAAAACCGGTCATCATGTGCCCGGAATAGGCCTGCTGCCGGGGCGGTGGCACCAAAATCAGATGTTTGCGTTTGCGCTGAACCAGTTGGCGCACTGCGATCCGGGCAAACGTCTCATTGTCGAAATCGAAATAGGGGTGGCTGATCCCCATGTTGGTGCGGCCATGCGTCGCGAACGGAAAGTTGTGATCTGCCAGATAACGCACCCGCGGATCATTGATCTGGGTCTGGTTCAGGATCACGCCATCGGCAGATCCGGTTTCGACGACGTAGCGGATCGGGTCCATCGGGTCCTGATCCTCGAAAAACGGCATCACGATCAGATGGTAAGAGGTGCCGCGCAACGCCTCGGCGATGGCATAAAGCAGGCGAGAGGTGTTGTTCATGACATCAGCGCCGGTCGACAGGGCGAGAGCTATCACATTGGTCTTGCCGGTGCGCAGGCGCACCCCGGCCCGGTTTGGCCGGTAGCCCAGACGCTCAGCCGTTTCGCGCACCCGCTTCTTGGTCTCCTCGCCAATGTCGGGCGCATCCTTCAGAGCGCGACTGACCGTGGCAATCGCCAGCCCGGTTTCGGCGGCAATGGTCTTGAGAGTCGGGCGCTCTGATTCGGTCGGTGGCAGGGACAGGCTGGTCATGAAACGCGTCCCCTGACGGAAATTTCCAGGCCGCGAATCATCTTTCGCCGAATCATCAGCCGGTGGACCAGCGCTTTGCAGGTGCAGAAAACACGCTGGACGCGGTGCTGGCTTTCCGCTCGCCGCAGCGCAGCATCGCCCACCCCGCCGCCCGGTTCTTTGCAACACACACAATGCGCCGATGTTGCCGCAGAACGGTCACACGAGGTTGTTGCAGTGCAGAAATTCTGGTGCGGGTTCATGGCAGGTGAGCAGTCCTGAGGGTAAAGATGCGGACAATCTGACCGGATGATCAAGCCTATTGAACGCCTTCAAAAAGCGTGGCCGCAAGCGAAAAGATTACTTGAATGCAAAATCTATAACGTTATAGGATCGGACTATAACGTTTTAGAAACGGGGAGGAGACCCTAATGAAACTGTTTACGATGGCTGCGGTTCTCGCAGCTTCGGTGGCTCTGCCGACGATTGCGGGCGCTACCGATCTGGAAGTGACCCACTGGTGGACCTCGGGCGGTGAAGCCGCTGCAGTGGCCGAATTCGCCAAGGCGTTCGATGCCACGGGCAACAAGTGGGTTGACGGCGCGATTGCCGGTTCGGGCGACGTGGCCCGTCCGATCATCATCAGCCGTATCATGGGCGGCAACCCGATGGGTGCCACCGCTCTGAACCCGGGCAAAGACGCCGATGACCTGATCAAGGCCGGTCTGATGACCGACATCACCGATCTGGCCACCAAAGAAGACTGGGCTCATATCCTGCGCCCCGCATCACAGCTGGCGTCTTGCACCGTGGACGGCAAGGTCTATTGCGTGCCGGTCAACCTGCACTCGGCCCAGTGGATGTGGACCAACCGGAAAGTGTTTGCTGACCTTGGCATGACCCCGCCGAAAGACATCAACGAGCTGATCGCTGATGCCCCTGCGCTGCAAAAAGCGGGCATCCAGCCTTTGTCGCTGGCCCAAGGCTGGCCGGTCGGCTTGATGGTCAACGACATCCTCGTCGCTCAGGCTGGCGTGGAAAACTTCGTCAAGGTCTACAAGGACCGTGACCTGACGATCGCTGGTGGCCCGGAATTCGCCAAGATCTTCGAAACGCTGGCGTCGATCCGTCAATACACTCCGGCTGACAAAATGGTTCCGCAGTGGAACGAAGCTGTCGGTTTGGTCATCCAGGGCAAAGCTGCTGCCAACATCATGGGCGACTGGGCTGGTGGTGAGTTTGCCGTGGCCAAGATGACCGCTGGCACGGACTTCGACTGCCTGCCGGGCCTCGGTGTGACCCCGGTTCTGAACACCGGCGGCGACGTGTTCTACTTCCCCAAGAACGCCGACCCGGCGATCCAGAAAGCCCAGCTTGAACTGGCGCATACTCTGGTGACCAAAGAAGTTCAGGTTGCCTTCAACCTGAAAAAGGGCTCGCTGCCGATCCGTGCCGACGTTGACCTGTCTGCGGCCAACGACTGCATGAAGAAGGGTCTGCAGATCCTTGACCACTCCACCGCAGTGTTCCCGAACGACGTCCAGATGATCGACCGTGACTCGCTGAACCAGATCAACGATCTGTTCACCGAATTCATGGCGAACGGCGACATGAAAGCGGCCGACGCTCAGGCCAAGTTCGTGGCGATCATCAAAGCCGCGGCGAAGTAAGCGACGCCAAAGCGTGTCCGCGACGTAACGTTCAAGAACAGGCCCGGCTCCTACGGGGCCGGGCCTGTGATTTGCAGCCCTGCATCGCTTTGTGGTCAAGTGACCGCTGTTTCAGAAGCGCGCGACGGTTTTGCGCGCATTTGAACCCTCTTCCAGAAGCCCGCGACGCTTCGCGCGCATTTGGACCCTCTTCCAGAAGGTAGACTCCATGGATCGGCCCAACCCTCTGTTCAGGAACCTGTCCTCAAAGATCGCCTCTTTGCCGATGATGTTCATCGTGCTGGTGGTCTTTGTCGGCGGCACGTTCTGGACGGTTGCCTTCTCGTTCACCAACATCAAGATCGTGCCGTATTTCTCGCCCAAAGAGTGGTGGGAGGGCTACGTTGGCCTTGCAAACTACACCCGCCTGTTCAACACCGACCGCTGGATGAATTGCCCTGCGCTGACCAAGATCGGTCAGGAGACGTGGAAAGCATCGTGCATGGGCGCGCTGCCCAACGTGGCGACCTTTGCAGTGCTGTCGATTGTCGTGTCGATTTCGTTGGGATTCCTGCTGGCCGTGATGATGGACCAGAAAATCCGGCTGGAGGGTCTGTTCCGCACCATCTACCTTTACCCGTTCGCGCTGTCCTTCATCGTGACCGGCCACGTCTGGGCCTGGATCATGTCGCCACAGTACGGGCTGCAAGCCTCGGTCCGGGCGATGGGTTGGACCTCGTTTACCTTCGACTGGATCGCGGACCGTCACAATGTGATGTACGCTATCGTGGTGGCGGGCATCTGGCAGGGCACGGGTCTTGTCATGGCCCTGATGCTGGCAGGACTGCGTGGCATCGACGAGGATATCTGGAAGGCGGCCCGGGTTGACGGCATTCCCGCGTGGCGCACCTACATCCAGATCGTCATCCCGATGATGAAGCCGGTCGTGGTCACCACCTTTGTGATCGTGGCTGCCGGGGCTGTGCGGGTCTATGACCTTGTCGTCGCCCTGACCGACGGCGGCCCCGGCATCTCGTCCGACGTGCCGACCCGCTACATTTATCAAAACTTCTCGGCCAATCTTGGCCAATCGCTGGCGGCCTCCACCGTCATGCTGGCGGCGATGGCCGTCGTCCTGATCCCGTGGATCCGGTTGGAATTCGGCAAGAAGGCTCAGGGGCACTGATCACATGGCAAACCAAATGCAAATGACCGGACCAAGCGGCTCCAAACCCAAGCCCTTCGTCACCCCACAGCGTTTTGTGGTCTATTCCGTGCTGATCATCTGCGCGCTGTTCTTTCTGTTCCCGCTGTACATCATGATCATCACCTCGCTGAAGAACATCCAGGAAATCCAGTCGGGCAACATCTTCATGCCGACGTTGCATCCGACGCTGGACGCTTGGGTGAAGGCGTGGAGCAGTGCCTGCACCGGGCTTTATTGTCAGGGGATCCAGCCGGGCTTCTGGAATTCGGTCAAGATCACCGTGCCGTCAACGGTGGTGTCGATCGCGGTGGCCTCGGTCACCGGGTATTCGCTGGCAAACTGGCCGTTCAAATTCTCGGAAACCTTTTTCGCCGTTCTGCTGCTGGCCAACTTCATCCCCTACATCGTCATGGTCTACCCCTTGGTGATCATCACGCGGGAGCTGGGAATTTTCTCGACCCTGCCCGCCGTGATCCTGGTGCACACCATCTTCGGCCTTCCGGTGCAAACCCTGCTGTTCCGCAACTACTTCGCCTCACTTCCACAAGAGTTGTTCAAGGCCGCTAGGGTGGATGGGGCCGGCTACTGGGGCATCTTCTTTCGCATCTTCGTGCCAATGGCCACGCCGATATTTACTGTGTCGGTCATCCTTCAGGTCACCGGCATCTGGAACGACTTCCTGTTCGGCGTGATCTTCGCAGGCCCGCAAAACTATCCGATGACCGTGCAGTTGAACAACATCGTCAACTCGGCCACCGGTGGCAAGGCTTACAACGTTGACATGGCTGCCACGATCCTGACCGGGATCGTGCCCTTGGCCATTTACTTCTTCTCCGGCAAATACTTCGTGCGCGGCATCGCTGCCGGCGCCGTCAAGGGTTGATCTCATGTACTCAGTCTCCGTCCAAAACCTCACGCT
The DNA here is from genome assembly GCA_038231395.1 of Rhodobacterales bacterium. Lineage (GTDB taxonomy): Bacteria > Pseudomonadota > Alphaproteobacteria > Rhodobacterales > Rhodobacteraceae > Stagnihabitans. The sequence continues at coordinate 6,150 of JBBRLL010000009.1, read as the reverse complement.
GAAATTCGGGTCGGCCGAAGTTCTGAAAAACCTCAACATCGACGTGTCGGAAGGCGAATTCATCGTGCTTCTGGGGCCGTCGGGGTGCGGAAAATCCACCCTGCTCAATTGCATCGCGGGGCTGTTGGAGTTGACAGAGGGTCAGATCCACATCAAGGGCAAGAACGTCACCTGGGCCGAACCGTCAGAGCGTGGCATCGGCATGGTGTTTCAGTCCTATGCGCTTTATCCGCAGATGACGGTGCGCGGCAACATGTCGTTCGGCCTGAAAATTGCGGGCCTGCCCAAGGAAGAGATTGAAAAGCGGGTTCAGCGCGCCTCTGAAATCCTGCAAATCGGCCCGCTGTTGGACCGCAAGCCCGGTGCCCTTTCGGGCGGTCAACGTCAGCGCGTCGCCATCGGCCGCGCCTTGGTGCGTGAGGTTGACGTGTTCCTGTTCGATGAACCCCTGTCGAACCTTGACGCCAAGCTGCGCAGCGAATTGCGGGTGGAGTTGAAGCGCCTGCACAACCGCCTGAAAAACACGATGATCTATGTGACCCATGACCAGATCGAGGCGCTGACCCTTGCCGACCGCATCGCCATCATGCGCGGTGGCATCATTCAGCAGCTGGACCAGCCGCACACCATTTACAACCGTCCGGTGAACCTGTTCGTGGCCGGTTTCATCGGCTCTCCTGCGATGAACTTCATCAAGGGTGAAACGGTCGATGGCGGCAAGACCTTCGTCTTTGGCGATGTCAGGCTTGATCTTGCCGGATATGAAGGGGGTGCCATTCTGGACCGCTCCAAGGCCATTCTGGGCCTGCGTCCCGAACATCTTGAAATCGTTGACATGCCCATCCCCGGCAAAACCATCCCCGCCGTGGTCGAGATTGACGAGCCGATGGGCGCAGACTCTCTGGTCTGGCTGGAAGTTCAGGGCAGGCAGATGTCGGTGCGGGTTCCGTTCGAACACCGTCCCAAGGCTGGCACGCCGGTTCACCTGAAGGTCGATATCGCCAAGTCTTCACTTTTCGACGAAACCAACGAACAGCGGATCTGATCATGCTGAACCTCGCCGGGGACTGGACGCTTGCGCAGGACAGCGGCGAAAATGCCGTGGCGTTCTCACTGCCGGGCGACGGGATCGACGCGTTGTTCAAGGCCGGCGCTATCCCCGATCCCTACTTTGGCCGCAATGAATACGGGCTGCGCTGGATTTGTGACCGCACCTGGGTCGCCAAGCGCACCTTCACCACCGACCGCACTGATCTGGTGCTGGTGGCGTCGATGCTGGACACTCTGGTGACAGTGCAAGTCAACGGCCAGACCGTCCTGACCTCTGACAACATGTTTCTGTCGCACCGGGTTGATCTGTCACACGTCCTGAAACCGGGTCACAACGAGATCACCCTGACCTTTGGCAACATCGTGACCGAAGCCAAGCGCCGTCAGGACAGCTATCGCTATTTCGTGCCCTTTTCAGCCAACAACACCCCCATCCACAACGGCAATATGGTCCGCAAACCCTCTTGCGATTTTGGCTGGGACTGGAACATCGCCCTTGCGACCTTTGGCGTCTACGGCGATCTGTACCTTGAACCTGTTACCGCCTCCCGCATCGAAAACCTCGTCATCACCCAAACCCACACCCCGAACCGAGCGGTGGTCACCGTCGCTGCCCATGTCGATGGCGACGACGGCGGCGAGGTGACTTTTGCCATATGCGGCGTCGAGGCCCGCGCCACCGTCAAACGCGGCATAGCCAAAGCCAATCTGACCATCGACAACCCGCGCCTTTGGTGGCCAGCCGGGCAGGGCGGCCAACCGCTGCATGACCTTGGCGTCACCCTCGGAACCCAGACAATCACCCGCAGGATCGGCCTGCGCTTTGCCGAACTTATCACCGAAAAAGACGCCACCGGCCTTGGCTTCAAGGTGGCCGTCAATGGTCGTGACATTTTCTGCAAGGGGGCCAATTGGATTCCGCAAGACGCTTTGGCGGGGCGGATCAACGAAGCCGACACCCGCGGGCTGCTGCAATCTGCCGTTGACGCCAACATGAACATGATCCGCGTCTGGGGTGGTGGGCGCTATGAACCTGATTGGTTCTATGACCTGTGCGACGAACTTGGCCTGATGGTCTGGCAGGATTTCATGTTTTCGTGCCACATCTACCCCGCCGACGACGCTTTCCTTGGTCAGGTGGCGATAGAGGTCCGCCAGAACGCCCTTCGGATGCACCACCACGCCAGCCTGATCCTCTGGTGCGGCGACAATGAACTGATCGGCGCGCTGACATGGTTTCCCGAAACCCGCGCCAACCGCGACCAATACCTTGTGGGCTACGACCGCCTGAACCGCACCATCGAGACCACTTTGAAAGCCACGATTCCCGGCGTCGTCTGGTGGCCCTCATCGCCTTCGCCCGGCCCGATGGACTTCGGCGATACCTGGCATGACGACAAAAAGGGCGACATGCACTTCTGGAGCGTCTGGCACGAGGGCCGGGATTTCGACCACTACCGCGACGTAAGCCCCCGGTTCTGCTCCGAATTCGGCTTCCAGTCCTATCCTTCGATCGACGTGATCCGCAAATTCGCTGATCCCAAAGATTTCAACATCGCAGCCCCAGTGATGGAGAGCCACCAAAAGAACGCTGGCGGCAACGCCCGCATCGCTGAAACCATGTTCCGGTATTTCCGTTTTCCGAACAGTTTTGAGAATTTCGTCTACCTCAGCCAAGTCCAGCAAGGCCTTGCGATCAAAACCGCCGTCACCCATTGGCGGAGCCTGAAACCGCACTGCATGGGCACGCTGATCTGGCAGTTGAACGACACCTGGCCGGTGTGTTCGTGGTCCAGCCTTGACCACGGTGGCGGCTGGAAACTGCTGCACCACATGGCCCGCGATTTTTACGCCGCTGTCTTTGTTTCGGCCGTACCGGTGGCGGGCAAGATCGAACTGCGCGCCGTCAACGACCTGGCGCATGATGTGACCCTGACCGTCACCGCCTATGCCGTCAACATGGCCGGAAGCACGCGAGAACTCGGCGTCCAGACCCTGACCGTCGGCAGCCGTGCAGTTTTGGCGATGACCGTGGCTGTGAATGATGACGAAATTCTCGCCTACACCTGGGTCGATACCATCGGAGTCCACAGAGGCGGCGATCACTTCGCCCCGAGGCCATACAAGACCTATGATCTGCAACCGACCAACCTCATGCATCACGTGAAGAATCTCGGCCAAGCCTATGAAATCACAATATCATCCGAGACGTTGGCTTTGTTTGTCGCGGTGGAATCCTCGGTCCCGGGCCGCTTCTCGCACAACGCTTTCGTGATTTTTCCCGGCTACCCCGCTGTCATCACCTTCGCGCCCGCGATCGGAACAGAGACCGCAGCCGGGACAACCGAAGACCCGCAATTCACCTTGCGCGACCTGCGCTCCGCCACTTATTGAAGTGTACGCGTTCAGTGTTTCGCTGACAGCCACGCAATATCCGCCACGGACCGAAATCCGCCACCTCCTGATGCCTGCGACCTCCTGAAAGGACGCCCCATGATCGCCTATCAACTCTATTCCTCGCGCAAATTCCCGCCACTGGACGCGACCTGCAAGATGCTCGCCGCCGCAGGCATCGCCGATACTGAAGGTTTTGGCGGTCTTTATGCCGACGCAGCCACTCTGGCCGCCACCGCCGCCGCGCTGAAAACCCATGGCCTGAAAATGTCCACCGGCCACTTTGGCCTGTCGCAGATCGAAGATACCCCCGACTGGGCGCTGGAGGTTGCCAGGACCCTCGGGATGGAGCGTCTTTACGTCCCCCACATCATGCCCGACCAACGCCCGACCGATGGCGCGGGCTGGCGTGCATTCGGCGCGCGGCTGGAAAAGGCCTTCGCGCCGATCCGGGCTGCGGGCTTTGGCACCGGATGGCACAACCACGACTTCGAATTCAAACCGCAAGCGGACGGCTCGATCCCCGAGGCCGCCATTTTGCAAGGGGGCCAGAGCCTTGAGGTCGAGCTTGACGTGGCATGGGTGATCCGGGGCGGTGCCGACCCGCTGGCGTGGATCAAACAATACGGCCCGCGCATCACCGCCGCCCATGTCAAGGATATTGCCCCCGCTGGCCAGAACCTGGACGAGGACGGCTGGGCCGACTGCGGTTACGGCACTGTCGATTGGAAAACCATCATGGCGGCGTTGAAGGCAGTGGGCTGCAAACATTTCGTGTTGGAACATGACAACCCTTCGGACGACAAGCGCTTTGCCACCCGCGCTTTCGCCGCCGCCAAAGCTTTGTAAGAAGCAGGATCGTCTTTTCGCGGCTGTTCGGGCGGCGAAACCGTCAAACCATCTCGCCTGAAAGGCTAAGACCATGACAAAACTCGGCATTGGCATTATCGGATGCGGCAATATCTCGACCTCATATCTGCGGCTGGCCCCTTTGTTCAAAGGGCTGGAAGTGCGCGCCGTGGCCGATCTGAACATGGCGGCCGCCACCGCCCGCGCCGGCGAATACAACGTGAAAGCGCAGTCGGTTGATGACCTTCTGGCCAACAAAGACCTTGATATCATCATCAACCTGACCATTCCGGACGCGCATTACCCGATCACCAAGCGCATCCTTGAGGCCGGAAAACATGCCTATTCCGAAAAGCCGCTGGTACTGACGCTGGAGCAGGGGACCACCCTGCGGGATCTGGCGGCGGCCAAGGGTCTCAAAATCGGTTGCGCGCCTGACACCTTCCTTGGCGGCGCGCACCAGCAGGCCCGCGCTTTGCTGGACGAGGGCCGTGTCGGCACCATCACGGCCGCCGCCTGCGCTGTGCAAAACCACGGGCCAGAGGGTTGGCACCCCAGCCCCGATTTCTTCTTTCTGCCCGGTGCGGGTCCGATGCTGGACCTTGGGCCCTATTACGTGGCCAACCTGATCAACCTGCTTGGTCCGGTGAAACGGGTCGGCGCGCTGACCTCATCTTCGTCGTCCACCCGCACCATCGGCTCCGGTCCGCGGGCTGGCGAACAGATCCCGGTCAAAACCCCCACCAACATCCACGCCCTGCTGGAGTTTCACACCGGCGCCACCGTTCAGCTTTCAACCTCCTGGGATGTCTGGTCGCACCGCCGCGCCCATTTCGAATTCTACGGCACCGAAGGTACCCTTTATGTCCCTGATCCCAACTTTTTCGGGGGTGTGGTGGAGATGGCGGGCAAGGACGGCAAGATTACAACCGTGGACCCGTGGGATCACCCGTTCGGCAAGACCAATCAGGACAGCCCGCGCGGCCCGTTGGCCAACTATCGCACCGCCGGTCTGGCCGATATGGCCGTGGCGCATATGGAGGGCCGGGAGCACCGCTGTTCCTTGGAACGCACCTTGCATGGGGTCGAGGTGATGACCGCCTGCATCCAATCCGGTGCCTCTGGCCAGTTCATGACCATGACCACCACCTGCACGCGCCCGCAAGCCCTGGGCATTGCCGAAGCACAGGCCTTGCTGGTCTGACCCTTTGGGGGCACGGATTACCTGCGAAAAATCCGCGCCCCTTTTTTTCTGCGAAAAAACCCCTGTCGCGCCCCATGATTTATCGCAGGAAAATCGTGTGTCAGGGGTCGCCACGATCGACAATCCAATCCTGCGCGGCTTAAAGGCCGACCCTTCGATTTGCCGGGTTGGTGGTGATTATTTTGTCGCCGCCTTGACCTTCGAATGGTATCCCGGCGTCCACATCCACCATTCGGCCGATCTGGTTCCATGGTCGCTGATCTCACGTCCGTTGCGGCGGGAAAGCCAGTTGGAAACGTGCGGCAATCCGGAAAGTTGCGGGGGTTCGGGCCCCTTGTCCCAGCCGTGCGGATGGCAGGTTCTTGCTCGTTTACACCGATGTGAAGCGCTTTGACGCAGCCTTCAAGGATGTGCACGACACCATCGTGACGCGTGCGACGATTGTCGGCGATTGGACGGACCCGATCTTTGAGGCCCCTCCGGGCTTTGACCCTTCGCTGGTTCATGACGAGGATGGTAAGCATCCGGTCAGGGACGCGGTCAGGCGGCTTTCGCGGTTTGGGCGGCTTTCCAATTCCATGGCAGGAGTTCCGGGAGGCGTGAGACGACGATGCTGGGCATTCTTGCCAGAACGTCTGCCAGCCAGGCCTGAG
>JBBRLL010000008.1:0-105666 GCA_038231395.1 Rhodobacterales bacterium | reverse complement strand
GTATAACAACCGCCGCTTACTCGGCCCTATCGGATACATCCCACCCGCAGAAGCAGAGGAGGCGTTCTATGCAAACCTGAACACACTCGATATGGTCGCCTAGTCATTGAAAAATCACCCTCCGGTAAAGCAAGGGCGGTTTATCAGTGGCGACAGGGTCACATCCGCCTCGCCTAGCTTGCCATCGCTCAGGATGATCAGGCCAGACGCTTGGATGCGCTCGGGCAGCACATCGCCACGCAACACCGGTGCGGCAAGGGCCTGCAGCCGCGCGTGAAGCGCGGTGAGGACGATTTCGCGTTTGCTGGGCATAGGTTCGTCCAAATCTGATGGCGCAGCAACCCGATCCATCAGATGCCGGGACTGAACACCGAAGCCGCCGGGCATCAGACACGTTCATCCCGCCGTATTTGGCCTTCAATTTGCAAAAAAACTCGCAGGACTGATGCCTTGCTTGCGGCAAACCTCGGCCACAATGAGCCCCGCTTCCTGCTCCTTCATCATACCGATGATCTGCGCCTCGGCGAAACGGCTCTTTCGCATTCCTCTGCTCCTTCAAGGTTGGGCAGACTCTACATCAGACTGTGGGTGTTTCCGGCGGGCAGGTCACAGATCATATCGGAAAACCGGTTCCCATAGTTCCAAGTTTGGCCGTAAGGTGGTGCAAACCTTGGGAGGGGTGTGATGGAATATCCTCTGGTGATCGGGCAATTGCTGGCGACCGGGCTGACGGCGGCGCCGGATCAGCGGATCAGCTATGGCACCCAGTCAGAGATGAGCTATGCCACTTTTGGCCAGCGGGTCGGGCGGCTGGGCTCTGCGCTGTCGGAGCTTGGGCTTGGGCTCGGATCCGTTGTGGCGATGATGGACTATGACACCAACCGCTATCTGGAGGCGTTCTTTGCCATCCCGATGCTGGGCGCCACGCTTCACACCGTAAATGTCCGGCTTTCCCCTGAACAGGTGCTGTTCACGATCAACCATGCCGAGGATGACGCGATCCTTGTGCACGAAGATTTCCTGCTGCTGCTGCTGCCGCTGCTGCCCCGGATGCGCCCGGTGAAACTGATCTTGTTGGCCGACAAAGCCTGCCCTTTGCCGGAGGGGTTTGCGGGCGACTACGAGACGCTGCTGGCGCAGGCCGACCCTGCCTTTACTTTTCCCGACTTCCCCGAAACCACCCGCGCCACGCTGTTTTACACCACCGGAACCACTGGCGATCCGAAAGGTGTCACCTATTCGCACCGTCAGCTTGTCTTGCACTCTCTGGGGGTGATCGCCTGCTTTGCACCAATTCCAGGACGCGGCGGCATCAAGCAGGACGATGTTTATATGCCATTGACGCCGCTGTTTCATGTGCACGGCTGGGGCTTTCCGCTGATCGCCACCATGCTGGGGATGCGGCAGGTCTATCCCGGCCGGTACGAACCGCAAAAGCTTCTGTACCTGATTGCCGAACACGGCGTCACCTTTTCGCATTGTGTCCCGACGGTGCTGGCGATGGTGCTGAACGCGCCGGGCGCCGAGGCGGTGAACCTGTCGAACTGGAAGATCATCGTCGGCGGATCTGCCCTGCCTGAGGGGTTGGCGCGGGCGGCGATGGCGCGCGGTATTGATATTCATGCGGGCTACGGCATGTCGGAAACCGGGCCAATCCTGACTTTGGCCGATATGGCGGCGACGCAGAGGGCTGCGGGGCAGGGAGGTATTCTGGACACCACCTCAATTCGGATTGCCACCGGGAAAGCCGCGCCTTTGGTGCGGATCCGGGTGGTGGACCCTGACATGAATGACGTGGCCCACGACGGCGTGGCTGCGGGTGAGGTGGTGGCGCGGGCTCCCTGGCTGACCCACGGCTATCTGCGCAATCGAGAGGGGACAGAGGTTTTGTGGCGCGGCGGCTGGCTTCATACCGGCGATGTCGGCACCATGTCAGCCGATGGCACCCTGCGCATCACCGACCGGCTGACGGACGTGATCAAGTCGGGGGGCGAATGGATTTCCTCATTGGATCTGGAAAGCATCGTCTCCGCTGTGCCGGGCGTGGCAGAGGTGGCCGCCGTGGGCATGCCTGATCCGCGTTGGGGCGAACGGCCTGTGGTTCTGGTGGTGGCCAAGGTCGATGTCGACGCGGCGGTGGTGGAGGGTGCGGTCCATGCCGCGGTGGCGCTGGCGATTGCTGCGGGCCGCTTGAGCAAATGGGCGGCACCGGAGCAGGTTCTGTCGGTGGCGACGATCCCCAAAACCAGCGTCGGCAAGATTGACAAGAAGGCAATCCGCGCCAGCCTTTCCCATCGGGGCTAAGGGGCCGGACTGCGACCCCGGTTGACCAGCCTTGCCAATCCAACCGGTCCAATCCAACCGGTCCAATCCGGCTTTTCAATCCGGGCAGGGCCAACTACCCTGTGGCAGGGCATCTTTGCAATTTACCTGAAAGGACACTTCATGTTTCGGGCGCTCGTGCTGGACAAAGATGCTGAGGGGCAGGCTGTAGCTTTGATCCGGACGCTGGAGGACAGCGCCCTGCCTGACGGCGACGTCACTGTTGCGGTGGAATACTCCACCCTGAACTACAAGGACGGCCTGTGCCTGTCACCCTCTGGCAGCGGGCTGGTGCGGACCTATCCGCATGTGGCGGGGATTGATTTTGCAGGGGTGGTGGAGGCATCTGACGATCCGCGCTATGCCCCTGGCGACAAGGTGGTGCTGACCGGCTGGCGCGTGGGCGAGGTCTGGTGGGGCGGTTATGCCACCAAAGCGCGGGTCAAGGCGGATTGGCTGGTGCCGCTGCCGCAGGGCTTGACGACGCGTCAGGCGATGGCGGTCGGGACGGCGGGCCTGACGTCGATGCTGGCTGTGCTGGCGTTGGAGGATCACGGACTTGCGCCGTCACAGGGTGAGGTTTTGGTGACCGGCGCTGCGGGGGGTGTAGGCTCGGTTGCGGTCGCCGTGCTGGCCCATCTGGGCTATCAGGTGGCGGCAGTGACGGGCAGGCCGGACACCGAAGCCTATCTGCGCGACCTGGGGGCCACGCGGATCATCGCCCGGGCGGATCTGGCGGACACTGTGAAGCGGCCATTGGAGGCAGAGATGTGGGCAGGCTGCATCGACGCGGTCGGCGGGGCGATGCTGGCGCGGGTGCTGGGCCAGATGAAATATGGCGCCTCGGTTGGGGCGGTGGGACTGGCGGGCGGATCTGGCCTGCCGGCCTCAGTCATCCCGTTTCTGCTGCGCGGGGTGAATTTGCTGGGCATCGATTCCGTGCTGAAACCCTTTGCCGGGCGGCAGCGGGCCTGGGCAAGAATTGCGTCAGACCTGCCGCAGGCAAAGCTGGAAGCGATGACCGTGCCCGCAACTTTGGCCGACCTGCCCGCCTTGGGGGCGGCCATCCTGAACGGAGAGGTCAAGGGCCGCGTTGTGGTGGATGTGCGTGCCTGATCAAACGGCCCGCGATTTTTCTGCGAAAAATCAAATATCACACGATTTTTCTGCGAAAAATCAAAGGGGGAAAGGGGGCTGGTTTTCGGCGAAAAATCAAAGGGAGCTGGGCAGGATTTTTCGCAGAAAAATCGTGGCGGGTCTTTTGCCGGCTCAGTTTTCTTTCCAGTCGCCTTCGAAATCCTTCGGGATCATCAGGTTGTGCGCGCCGAAGTTCTTGATATCCCGCTCGCCGCACAGCGCCATCGTGATGTCCATTTCCTTGGCGATGATCTGCAGCGCTGCGGTCACGCCTTGCTGACCCATCGCCCCAAGGCCATAAATATAACTGCGCCCGATCATCGTGGCCTTGGCCCCCATCGCCAATGCCTTCAGCACATCCTGACCTGACCGGATGCCGCCATCCATCCAGACTTCAATCTGGTCGCCCACGGCACGGGCGATGGCGGGCAGGCGGCGGATCGAGGACAAAGCGCCATCCAGTTGCCGCCCGCCATGGTTCGACACCACCAACGCATCGCAGCCAAAGTCAGCGGCACGGCGGGCGTCGTCCTCGTCCAAATCCCTTTCAGGATCAGCTTGCCGCCCCACAGATCGCGGATGCGGGCGATCTTTCCCCAATCCAGTTGCGGGTCGAACTGTTCTGCCGTCCATGAGCCGAGCGAGGACAGATCCTTCACCCCCTTGGCGTGGCCGACAATATTGCCAAAGGAATGCCGTTTCGTCCGCGCCATGCCGGCTGCCCACCGCAACTTAGTGGCGATGTCGAGGATATTGGCCAGGGTCGGTTTCGGCGGCGCTGACAGCCCGTTCTTCAGGTCCTTGTGGCGTTGGCCCAGAATTTGCAGGTCCAGCGTCAGCACCAAAGCCGCGCATTTCGCCACTTTGGCCCGCTCGATCATCGCGCCGACAAAGTCCCAGTCCTTCATGACATAAAGCTGGAACCAGAACGGCGCGGTAGTGTGTGAGGCGATATCCTCGATCGAGCAGATTGACATGGTGGACAGGGTGAACGGCACACCAAACGCCTCCGCGGCGCGGGCGGCCTTGATCTCGCCGTTGGCGTTCTGCATGCCGGTGAAGCCGACCGGGGCCAAAGCCAGCGGCAGGGTGACAGGCTGGCCCAGCATCGTTCCCGCAATGGTGCGGTCCGACATGTCGACCGCCACCTTCTGACGCAGGCGCAATTTGCTGAAATCACTGACGTTTTCCTGAAAGGTCTGCTCGGTATATGACCCGCTTTCGCAATAGTCGTAAAACATGCGCGGCACCCGGCGCTTGTGCATCTGGCGCAGGTCGTCGATGCTGGTGATCACGGGGTTGTTGAAGACTGGCATGGCGGCCTCAGGTGCAAAAGGACGGATGGGGAACCCTAGCGTGCGCCCCAGTCCGGTGCCAGAGCCCGCGATCCGACACAGCTTAGAAAAAACCGTCCCAAAGCGTCATTGACAAAAAGCGCATCGGGTTGGAGCGATCCGGCAGGCTTTTCGAGCGGTCCGGGTTAGAACTATCGAACCTCGGGACCATCGCACATGTGACAATTTTAGCACGAAAGGACGTGCCGTGCAGCCCGTCGGTCGTGCTATTCAACCAAAACCTGTGTCGTGTGGAACAGACCCGTCGCACAGCAGAGCAAGCCTGCCCGTGACACCTTCCTCGAAGACCTCCGGCAGGTGCGGCCCCATGACCTTTGCGGTGAGAGGGCCGGTGGTGTCAATCTTCAGCCACGACCGCATCCTGAAACGGCAAGCGATGCCGCAGATTGGCGTGGCCTTGGTATCTTCAACTGGGGCTCTTTGCGGAATTGGCGAAGTCGGCGTGCCCTGCGTGGCATCGGCGATGGCCAAGACCCAAGCCAAACTGACCGGAACCCGGGTCTGCACGCGCGTTTGCGATCCGGGCGCTATCATGAGCGGCGGCTGGTCAAGGCCCCGTCGGACAAGGCCCGGTCACCCGTCCTTGAAAATCCAGTCGCTTTGCGCGTTATCCGCCAAGGGTTGTCACGGTTTTCAACGCGCTTACTTTTTGGGCTTTGCGGCCATAATACGCGCAAAAGACGTGCTCTTTGGTGGCATTTGCCCGGAAAGTTGGCAGTCCGGAAGCGAAGGCTGCTGGCGGCAGCGCCACGCTCTGCCAAACTTTTATCAAAGCGACATACCGGACGTCTCCTATGTTTGATCTGCCCCAACCGCCTGCGATGCAGCGCAGCAAAGGTCGTGCCTTTGCCGCGTTTGATCTGGCGGATGGGCGGGCGCGGCTGGCTGATCTGGCGCAGGCGGGGTCCGGCAAGCTGATGTTCCCGCGTGTTGCAGGCCCGGTGCCCGAGGCGGTCTTTCTCAACACATCCGGCGGCTTGACCGGAGGCGATACGTTGTCCTTTGCGCTTGCGGTTGGCGCGGGGGTCCATCTGAGTGCCACCACCCAAACGGCGGAACGCGCCTATGCCAGCAATCAGGGCGAAGCCCGGGTCCGGGTCAGCGCCAGTGTTGCGGCGGGTGGGCGGCTGGATTGGCTGCCACAAGAGACGATCCTGTTTGAAGCCTCCAACCTGTCGCGCACAACCGAGGTTGATTTGGCCGCCGATGCCACCTGCCTGACCTGCGAAAGCCTTGTGCTGGGGCGGGTGGCGATGGGGGAAACCGTTCACCACGCCCGCCTGCATGACCACCGGATGATACGCCGCGCTGGCCGCCCGGTCTGGGCCGAAACGCTGCTGATTGACGCAGGCGTTCTGGCCCGCCGCCAAAGCCCGGTCCTGTTGGACGGGGCTTTGGCCTTGGGCATCGTGGCGTTTGTGGCGCACGGAGCAGAGGATGCCGCCGCCGCCCTGCTTGCCCTGCCCGCCATTGCCGGCGCACGTCTGGCCGTCTCTGGCTGGGATGGCCGCTGTCTGGCGCGGGTTTTGGCACCTGACGGCCTGACCCTGCGCAAGCAGATGGCACAAATCATAACGACCCTGTCAGCGCGGCCTTTGCCCCGCGTCTGGCTTAGTGGAGGAACCCTATGACACAGACCCAAAGGTCTCGCGCTGCCCGGCCCTTCAAAACCGCCAATGACGGCGCAAGATTGAGCGGTGGGCATTGATGACATCTATTCCACGCAATGACCTGCCGCACCGGGTGGCAATCTTGGCCCCTGACCCTGTCCGGCTTGGCGGAGGCCGCCTATGAACCTGACCCCGCGTGAACGCGAAAAGCTGTTGATCAGCGTGGCCGCGATGGTCGCCCGGGGCCGCTTGCAACGCGGTGTCAAGCTGAACCACCCCGAGGCGGTGGCCCTGATCACCGATTTCGTGGTGGAAGGTGCCCGCGATGGTCGCGCCGTATCGGACCTGATGCAGGCCGGGGGCCATGTCATCACGGCCGATCAGTGCATGTCCGGCGTGCCAGAGATGATCCACTCGGTTCAGGTCGAAGCCACCTTTCCCGACGGCACCAAACTTGTCACCGTCCACCACCCCATCCGATAAAAGGCGCCAGATGAAGGACCTTGCATCTGCCCTGCGCTCGCCCGTCCCAACCCTGCTTTCCCTTGCATCGGAGGCCTGATGAATCCCAAGATGATCCTCGGCGAATTGTTCCCCGCCGACGGCCATATCGTCCTGAACGCCGACCGCGCCGCTATTACCTTGCAGGTTGCCAACACCGGTGACCGCCCGGTACAGGTAGGCTCCCACTACCACTTTGCCGAAACCAACCCCGGCCTTGCGTTTGACCGCGCTGCCGCGCACGGCATGCGGCTGGATATCCCTGCCGGTACCGCCGTCCGCTTTGAACCCGGCCAAATCCGTGAGGTCAACCTTGTACCCTACGGCGGAAATCGCCATGTTTACGGCTTCAACGCCCGGGTGATGGGCGCCCTTTGACCCAAGGATAAGTGCCAGTGTTCAGCTTCATGACCCCTAAAGAAGCCCTCCGCCTTGCGCAACAATCTACCCTGATGATGGTTGAGGCGCAGCGCGTGATCGCCATGCGGATGGCGGGGATGGCGGGGACGTGGAACGTGACCACCGGGGAAGACGCCAAGATGGTGGCCGAAAAGACCGAGGCTGCAATGGCGTCCGGTCAGGCGATGATGAAAACGATGCTGGCGGGTGGCTCTGCCGGGGCCGTGGCACTGGCGGGCCTGAAGCCGGTCCGCGCCCGGACCCGCGCCAATGCCAATCGCCTGACCAAACGTGGGCCGAAGGTGCCCGAAATTCTTTAAAAATTCGGGCCAATGCGGCCCGGCACCCCGCAAAGGAACCCGATGGCCACCCGCATTTCACGCCCCGACTATGCCGCCATGTACGGCCCGACCACCGGCGACCGTTTGCGCCTTGGTGATACCGACATCATCATCGAGGTGGAGCGTGATCTGACCACCTACGGCGAAGAGGTCAAGTTCGGCGGCGGCAAGGTGATCCGCGACGGGATGGGGCAAAGTCAGGTGCCAAGGTCGGGCGGCGCGGTGGATACGGTGATCACCAACGCTTTGATTTTGGACCACAGCGGGATTTACAAAGCCGATGTCGGCCTGCGCGATGGGCGCATCCATTCCATCGGCAAGGCGGGCAATCCTGACACGCAGAACGGTGTCACCATCATCATCGGTCCGGGCACCGAGGTCATCGCGGGTGAGGGGAAGATCCTGACGGCAGGTGGCTTTGACGCCCACATCCACTTCATCGCCCCCGGACAGATCGAGGATGCGCTGCACTCTGGCATCACCACCATGCTCGGCGGTGGGACCGGTCCTGCGCATGGAACCCTGGCCACCACCTGCACGCCGGGGCCGTGGCATCTGGGGCGGATGCTGCAAGCTTTGGACGCTTTCCCGATCAACTTCGGCCTGTCCGGCAAAGGCAACGCCTCACGCCCGGAAGCTTTGGTAGAAATGGTCAAGGGCGGCGCTTGTGCCCTGAAACTGCATGAGGATTGGGGCACGACCCCCGCCGCCATCGACTGCTGCCTGTCGGTGGCTGACGACATGGATGTGCAGGTGATGATCCACACCGACACTTTGAACGAATCCGGTTTCGTCGAAAACACCATGGCCGCGATCAAAGGCCGCACCATCCACGCCTTTCATACCGAGGGCGCTGGCGGCGGCCATGCGCCGGACATCATCAAGGTTGTCTCCTCGCAGAACGTCATCCCCAGTTCGACCAACCCGACGATGCCCTACACCGTCAACACGCTGGAGGAACATCTGGACATGCTGATGGTCTGCCACCACCTTGACCAGTCGATCCCCGAGGACGTGGCCTTCGCCGAAAGCCGCATCCGCCGCGAAACCATCGCTGCCGAAGATATCTTGCACGACATCGGCGCGTTTTCCATTCTGTCGTCGGACAGTCAGGCGATGGGCCGGGTGGGTGAGGTGATCACCCGCACCTGGCAAACCGCCCACAAGATGAAACAGCAACGCGGCCGCCTGCCCGAGGAAACCGGCGCAAACGACAACGTCCGCGCCAAACGTTATATCGCCAAATACACCATCAACCCGGCGATTGCCCAAGGCATGTCGCGCCACATAGGCTCTATCGAGGTCGGCAAGCGCGCCGATCTGGTCCTGTGGTTTCCGGCCTTCTTCGGGGCCAAGCCGGAAATGGTGCTGGTCGGCGGCATGATCGCCTGCGCCCAGATGGGCGACACCAACGCCTCAATCCCGACCCCACAGCCGACCTATACGCGCCCAATGTTCGGCAACTTTGGCCGTGCCGTCGAACGCAACGCCATCCTGTTTGTGTCGCAGGCCGCCCAGGCCGACGGGTTGCGCACCCAGCTTGGCCTGAACAAAGAAACCGTCGCGGTGGAGAACACCCGCACCATCGGCAAGCGCGACATGATCCACAACCACGCCACCCCGTTCATCGAGGTCAACCCCGAAACCTACGAGGTCCGTGCCGACGGTGAACTCTTGACCTGCGAACCCGCCACCGAACTGCCCCTCGCCCAACGCTATTTCCTGTATTGACATGTCCCCCCTCAACCGCGCGCAAAACACCCTCCGCCAAGGCCAATGGCGCTCCCGCCCCGGCCCGCGCTCAACACCTCTGGTCCTGACATGAGCTTCCTCAACACCGCCCACGAGGTCCTGCACCCCGGCCAATGGTCTGGGGCGGATGACAAAGTCACCCTCGACTACGACGCCCGCTTTGTGCGCCGCAAACGCATCATCACCGAGTCCGGAGCCTCGGTGATGGTCGATCTGGCCGAAACCACCAGCCTGATGCCAGGCGACGCCCTGCGCCTGACCAGCGGCAGGCTCATCGAAATCGCCGCCGCCGAGGAACCGGTGGTGCTGATCAAAGGCCCCAACCTCGCACGGCTGGCCTGGCACATCGGCAACCGCCACACGCCCTGTCAGGTCGAACCCAGCCACCTTCTGATCCGCCGCGATCACGTCCTGGAGGCGATGCTGACCAAACTCGGTGCCGAAATCGCCTTTGCCATCCTGCCCTTCCACCCCGAAGGCGGCGCTTACGGTCACGGACGGACGCTGGGCCATGATCACTAAGGCTCCGGTCCGGGTGAGCCTGGCGACTGTGCAGATGGCCCGCGTTGCAGCACCGCCGCTGACCGAAGCCGAAGCCCGGCTTCTTCTGACGCAACTGCTCTCGCCCGCCTTCCCGGTTGGCAGCTATGCCTATTCCCAAGGCCTTGAAACCGCGATGGCCGCAGGCAAGGTCCACGACGCCGCCACCCTGACCGATTGGACCCAAGGCGTCCTGCTGTACGGTTCTGGCCGGATCGATGCGATCCTGATCGCCCATGCCCGCGATCCCGACACCAACCTGAAAAGCCTCGCCGACCTCGCCTGCGCCTATGCCCCCAGTGCCGAGCGTGCGATGGAAATGCGCGATCAGGGTATGGCGTTTGCGCTTCTCGCCCGCGCCTTGGGTCTGGAGGTGCCAACGCTGCCCTATGCGGTGGCTTTGGGGGCAGCCACCGCAAACCTTCCACTGCAAAGCGACGAGATTCTGGCGCTTTACCTGCAAGCCCTCGCAGCCCAACTGACCTCCGCCGCTGTCCGCTTTTTGCCGCTGGCGGCCACCGAAGGCCAGGTCGTTGTAGCCCGCCTCGCCCCGCTGATCACCACGCTCGCCCACACCTGCGCGGTAGCCCCCCTGACCGCCCTTGCCTCTGCGACCTTTGGCGCAGATCACGCGACCATGGCCCACGAAACCCTGCAACCAAGGCTGTTCCGCTCATGACCCATCCTCACGGCCCCCTGCGTGTCGGCATCGGTGGCCCGGTCGGTGCCGGCAAAACCACGCTGACCGAACATCTGTGCCGCGCCCTGGCCCACCGCTGCTCGATGGCGGTCATCACCAATGACATCTACACGCGTGAGGATGCGGATTACCTGACCCGCGCCCAAGTGCTGCCCGCCAACCGCATCCGCGGCGTTGAAACCGGCGGCTGCCCGCATACCGCGATCCGCGAGGATGCCTCGATCAACCTTGCCGCCGTGGCCGACCTGAACCACCACTTTCCCGACCTTGACCTGATCCTGATCGAAAGCGGTGGCGACAACCTTGCAGCCACCTTCTCGCCCGAACTGGCTGACCTGAGCATCTACGTGATCGACACCGCCGCTGGGCAAGATATCCCGCGCAAGAAGGGGCCCGGCGTCACCCGCTCTGACCTTCTGGTCGTCAACAAAACCGACCTCGCCCCCTATGTCGGTGTCGATATCGCCCTGTTGGAGGAAGACACCAAGCGCGCCCGCGCCCACCGCCCCTACGTCATGGCCCGCCTGCGACAGGGCATAGGGATTGAGCAGATCGTAGCCTTCCTGCAACAAGACGGCGGCCTGACCCTGAAGTCCGACGCCGCCTGATCCCATATCCGTTCAGAAATATCCCTGCCGGAGGCGCAAGATTCAGCCCGCGCCCGGCTTGCCCTTTGGCGCACCCTCCCCCCGGCTTGCCTTTTAGCACACCCGCGCCCGGCTTTCCCTTTGGCGCATCCGCGCCCCGGGTGCCATTTGGCGCATCCTCCCCCCTCGGGGGGAGGGCCGGGGAGGGGGTCTGCCTCCCGGAGGGGCCTAATCCTGCGGCAATACCCGCACCGCGCCCTTGTCGGCGGACGAGGCGAACAGCGCATAGGCCTTCAACGCCAACGACACCTTGCGCGATCTTGTCTTGACCGGCTTCCAGCCCGCCGCGTCCTGTGCCGCCCGCCGCACTGCCAGTTCGGCGTCTGACACCGCCAGACTGATCGACCGCTTGGGGATATCGATGTCCACCCGGTCGCCGTCGCGCACCAGACCAATCACGCCACCCGCCGCAGCCTCCGGTGAGACGTGGCCGATCGACAGCCCCGAGGTGCCCCCCGAAAACCGCCCATCCGTCACCAAAGCGCAGGCTTTGCCGAGGCCCATGCTTTTGAGGTAGCTGGTCGGATACAGCATCTCCTGCATCCCCGGCCCGCCCTTCGGCCCCTCATAGCGGATCACCAGCACGTCGCCCGCCACAATCTCTTTGGCCAAGATCGCGTTGACGGCAGCGTTCTGCGACTCAAATACCCGGGCCGGGCCGGAAAACACCAGATTGCTGTCATCAACCCCGGCGGTTTTCACAATGCAGCCATCGACCGCAATGTTGCCCGCCAGGACCGCCAGCCCGCCATCCTTGGAAAACGGCGTCGCGGCAGAGCGGATCACACCATGCGCGCGGTCCAGATCCAGCGTGTCGTAGCGGCCCGTCGCGGTGAACGCCATCGTGGTTCTGACGCCACCCGGGGCAGCCCGGAAAAACTCCCGCACCGATTCCTGATTGGTCCGGCTGACATCCCACTGATCGACTGCCGCCCCGATGGATTTGGAGTGGATTGTCGGCACCTCGCGGTTCAACAGCCCCGCGCCGTCAAGCTGGCCCAGAATGGCCATGATGCCGCCCGCGCGGTGAACATCCTCCATATGGACGTCCTGCTTGGCCGGGGCCACCTTGCACAGCACCGGCACCCGACGGCTGACCGCGTCAATGTCGGCCATCTTGAAATCCACCTCACCCTCATGGGCAATCGCCAGAATGTGCAGCACGGTGTTGGTCGATCCGCCCATCGCCACGTCCAGCGCCATCGCATTCTCAAACGCCGCTTTGGTCGCGATGTTGCGCGGCAGCACCGACATGTCGTCCTGTTCGTAATGCCGCTTGGTGATGTCCACGATCAGATGGCCCGCCTCAACAAACAGGCGTTTGCGGTCAGCGTGGGTGGCAAGGGTCGATCCGTTGCCGGGCAGCGACAGGCCCAAAGCCTCGGTCAGGCAGTTCATCGAGTTGGCGGTGAACATGCCCGAACAGCTTCCGCAGGTCGGGCAGGCGGCTTTCTCAATCGCTTCAACTTCTTCGTCCGTGTAAGCCTCGTCCGCGGCGATCACCATCGCATCCACCAGATCCAGCGCCACCTCTTTGCCTTTGATGATGATCTTGCCAGCCTCCATCGGGCCGCCAGACACGAACACACAAGGGATATTCAGCCGCATCGCAGCCATCAACATGCCGGGGGTGATCTTGTCGCAGTTGGAGATGCAGACCATCGCATCCGCGCAATGCGCGTTGACCATGTATTCCACTGAATCCGCGATTAGTTCGCGCGAGGGCAGGGAATACAGCATCCCGTCATGGCCCATGGCGATGCCGTCATCCACGGCGATGGTGTTGAATTCCTTGGCCACTCCACCAGCGGCCTCAACCTCACGCGCAACCATCTGGCCCAGGTCCTTCAGGTGGACATGGCCCGGCACGAACTGGGTGAACGAGTTCACAATCGCGATGATCGGCTTGCCAAAATCGCCATCCTTCATTCCCGTCGCGCGCCAAAGGCCACGGGCACCGGCCATGTTGCGGCCATGGGTCGTCGTGCGGGAACGGTAAACGGGCATGAAAGACTCCTGTCAAAAAGCCAGCCGCCAGGCGGCCGAAGCACCGGACGGGGTGCAATTCCTGACATGGCGCGAAGCCGGCGATTGATCAAGAGCGGTTTTTCTGTCCGCCCAGCAATCGCGCCGTCATGGGCCGGCTAGTCGGGGGTGCTGTCCAGATCCTGCGGACCAATGCGGTCCAGAAGCTCCACCATCCAAGCCAGGGTGTCTGACTCGGCCTCGCTGAGCGCCGGATTGCGCCCCAGCGTCTGGGCAATCGGGCGAAATGCCGGCCACCGCAGATGAAAATCCGCCACGTCGCGCACCGTACTGGCAGGGTTGGTACTGGCCGGATTGCTGCTGGCCGGATTGATGCTGGCCGGATTGCTACTGGCCGGGTTGCTGCTGGCGCGGTTCGAAGTATCGGGTTTTTTGGGGGAATCGTCAGTCATGAACAGCCTTGTGGAACAATGGTCCTGCACGATGAAACACACTCCGGTCTAAATGCCTTAAGTTGCATCCAAGGGTAAAGTGGATTGGCGTAGCGCGGGCGTTAATAAAGCGTCAAAGGGGTTTGTGCTTGGCCATTCCTAAGTTACGTTGGGTCACGTTTTTGGGATTTGACCGGTCGTGACCAAGCTTTTGCAACTCAACCTCTTTGGTGCCTGCATCGTGCGCCAAGCTTTGCCGGGCGGGGCCTTGCCGGGCGCTGGTTGGGGCTATGAGGTCAAGGGTGCCAAGCACCGGGCCTTGTTTGCCTTGCTTGCCACCGCGCCGAATGGCCGCCGCACCCGCAGCTATCTGCAAAACCTGCTCTGGGGCACCTCTTGCCACGATGGCGGCCGGCAAAGCCTGCGCACCGCGCTTTCAACCATCAAGTCAGCGGTCGGCAGCGATTTTGACAAGCTTCTCAGCGTCAACAACACCGACATCAGCCTTGACCTCTCCAAAGTCGATTTCACCGGCACGCCCGGTGCGGGTGAGTTTCTTGAGGGCATCGACATCCGCGATGATGAATTCAACGACTGGCTTCAAAGCGTGCGTCAGGCCCCCGAACAGTTCTTCAGCCTGCTGACCGGCCATACGGCCCTTGCGGCCACTCCCTCGATCATGCCCACCATTGCCATCCTGCCGTTCCGTCTGGTGACCGGCGAAGAGGTGCATACCGTCCTTGGCGACTGGCTGGCCGAAGAGATTTGCCGCTCGCTGTCGCGCAGTCACCTGATCAGCGTGATCTCTCACCTGTCGGCCCGCGAAATCGGCGGGCAAAGGATTGATCTGCCGAAAGTCCGTCGCACCCTCAATGTGGATTACTGTGTTACCGGCAATCTGCGCGTCAGTGGCAACAAGGTCGTGCTGGACGCCGATTGTCTTGACGCCCATTCCGGCCGCATCCTGTGGACCCGCCAATTTCCCGGCGATCTGGCCGAGTTTCTGATGGCTGACAGCCCCGCTGTCGCCGAAATCGTTCGCGCCATTGGCCGCACGATCACTCACGACGCCCTGTCCCACGCGCAAGGCCGCAGTCTATCGGCGCTGGCCGATCACCAGTTGCTGATCGCGGGCATCGGCATGATGCACCAACTGAAACTCTCCAGCTTCGCCCGCTCCCGCGATCTGATCGAAGAAGTCATCCGCCGCGCCCCCCGTGTGCCCGAAGCTCATGCCTGGCTGGCCGAATGGTATGTGATGTCGATCTTCAATGGTTGGTCGTCGAATGCGCTGGCCGATACCGGCGTGGCGCTGGATTGCACAGCGCGCGCATTGGATCTGGACCCTGATAACACCTTCGCCCTGACGATTGACGGCGTGGTGAACAACAACCTGCTGCAGCGGCTGGACAAAGCCGGAGAGCGGTTCGACGCGGCCCTTGAACTCAACCCCAACGAAAGCATGGCCTGGCT
Source organism: Rhodobacterales bacterium (assembly GCA_038231395.1). Lineage (GTDB taxonomy): Bacteria > Pseudomonadota > Alphaproteobacteria > Rhodobacterales > Rhodobacteraceae > Stagnihabitans. The sequence goes on along the minus strand of JBBRLL010000008.1, from coordinate 90,472 downwards.
GTTGTCGGGCGTGTTGTCGGCCTACCGCGATGACGGCATCGACGCCATTCATCGCACCGAAAAGGCGCTGCGCCTGTCGCCGGTTGACCCGTTCGGATATTTTTATGACAGCCTTGCCGCCTTGTCCTACCTAGCGGCGGGTGACTGGGCGCAGGCTTTGGTTCTGGCCGACCGCTCGATCAGCAAGAATGACCGCCACCTGTCCACACTGCGCGCCAGGATTTGCGCCTTGCATTATCTGGGTCGTTACGCAGAGGCGCGCACCGTGGCCTCTGATCTGCTGCGACGGCAGCCGGATTTTACGGTGGCATCCTATCGGCGAAGTCACCCGGCGGCGAATTACAAGATTGGTCAAAATCTGACGGCGGCCTTCACCGCTGCAGGAATTCCTTGAGGAGATAATAGATGGCGGTTTTGGGAACAATGCACGGCGCACACGGCGCACATGGGGCGCACGGCGCACACGGTGCTCATGGCGCGCATGGTGCCGGTGGTTTTGACGCCGATGCATCGACAACTTTGGCAGGCCTGCAAGCCGCCAGCGAGGCCATTATGCACTCTGCCGGGGTGGAGCCTTTGCCCGCAGCCGGGATTGATGTGCTGACCCCCGGTGCCGCCGCCAACATGAAACGCTGGTCGCCCGACATCCGCGAAAGGCTGATCCACGCCACTGTCAGCCGGAATGTCGATTATGGCACCGATGACGCCGTGACCTTCGTCAGCCTGAAATGGAAAGGTGCGACCGTGGCGACCCTCAAGCCCGCCACCACTGCCACCATGGCCAGACAATGCGACTGGGTGCGCTATTACGCCGATCAGCGCAGTGACCGCGGCGCGGAGATCCTGTCGCAGACCGACGCGTTTTCGGCCTATTTCGGCGTGCTTCTGGGTCTGACCGCTGGCCGCAACCCCAAGACGATGGAACTGGTACAAACGGTGCAAAGCATCGCCGGTCAGTTCACCATGCTGCCCAAGCACCTGTTCGCGTGCCGCCGTCCGGCAGAGCTTGACGTTCGCATCGCACCCCTAATCTCCACGCCCTCGCATGGCTCGTTCCCGTCGGCCCACGCCACCCAAGCCATCGCCATGGCCCGTGTGCTGGAGGCGTTGATCGTGGCCAACCCGGCCCATTACGGCGACGCGGCCAAACGGATCGACCTGTGCTACCGTCAGGCGCACCGGATCGCCGTCAACCGCACCGTGGCAGGTGTGCATTTTCCGATGGACTCCGCCGCAGGCTCGCGCCTTGGCCTGCAAATCGGCAACATTCTGGTTGCCGCAATGACCGGGGGCGGCACGGTGCACGAAATACCCGCCTATGATCCCGACGACACGCCAGCAGCCGATTTCCTTTACACCGATCAACAGGCCATCCGTTCGGCTGTGGGCGGGGCCGATATCGCTGTTGCGGCGGACCCGGTGCTCAACTGGCTCTGGTCGCAGGCGAGAGACGAGTTCACCCTGCACGCGCCCGCGGTGTAGCCGATGAACGCCGATGACCCGCTTGGCCCCTATGAACGCTGGATGTTCGGCCCCGGCAAAGCCTATGATCTGCCCGGCCTGTGGCTGGACGCCTCGCCCAGTCTGTCTTGTCTGGCAGAGTTTCCCAACCCCGTCAGCATCCCATCCACCGCTGTCGCCTCTTTGTTGACGGCGGACGCCATCACCATGCTGCCCCGGCTGCCGACGCTTTGGGCAGGCACCGCACCGCATTTCCTGCCGCTATTGCTGATCCCGGAAAACCCGGTCGCCATCGCGCAGCATGATCCGTCGCGGCTGGCTGTCCTTTTGAACACTCTGGCCCCCGCCACCCGCCATCTGCGGCTGAACTTCCCGGTGCGGTCCGAAACCATTGACGCAGCCTTTCCCAAAGCCCAACCGCAGCAATCGCCCGCCCCCGGCGTTGACGCGCGCCCCTTGGTCATCATGGCTGTCATCGATCACGGGATTGCCTTTGCGCATCAGGCGCTGGGCACCCGCGTTGATTATTGCTGGTCGCAATCGGCCACCGCCGACCCTGCTGGCGCCAACTCCGGCGCGGTTCTGTTTGGCCGCGAGTTCACCCGCACCACCATCGCGGCGATGCGTTCCACCTACAACAACGACGAGGATGCCATCTACCGCGCCGCTGGCCTGATGGGTGGCCCCGGCCTGCCCAGAATGCCGCTGGCCCGTGCCCATTCGCACGGAGCGCATGTGCTGGGCACCGCCGCTGCGGCTCCGGCTGCCGATGCCGCCCAGATCCGCGTCATCGCCGTGGATCTGCCCGCCACCTCGCTTTGGGACAGCTCTGGCTTTGGCACCGACATGTTCCTCTTGGCGGCCGTTCACTACATCTTTGACCGCGCCAGCAAGATCGCCGCCGAGAATAGCCGACCGGAAGCGTCTTTGGTCATCAACATCTCGCTCGGGTGTTCCGGCGGCCCGCATGACGGGTCTTCGGCCATCGAAGCGGCGATTGCCGAACTGATCACCGCCCGACGTCTGGTGGCTGCCACAGCGCTGACCCTGCCCTCTGGCAACAGCTATCAGGACATGCTGTCCGCCCGGATCGAGGATGCGCATTTCAACGCCACCCCCAATGGCAAGGCGCAGGCCAGCCTCAGGTGGTTTGTCCCGCCGCATGACATGACCTCGACCTTCGCCGAACTGTGGCTGACTGCCGATGCCGCTGGCTATGGCTTCAGCCTGACCGCGCCGGATGGCTCGGTCACGGATGTCATTCAACCCGGTCATCAGACTGTGACGGTGGCGGGCAAAACTGTCGGCCAGATCAGCCTTGACCAATACCGCCACGGCAAATGGCGGGTGACGATCTGCCTTGCCCCGTCTGAGCCCAAAGCCATGCCGCCCGCCCCAAATGGTGCCGCCCCGGCTGGAGAGTGGCGCATCACGGTCACCCGCAACGCCAATCTGCACGGTGCCGTTAGCCTGCGCATTCAGATGGATGAGGATCACCAGCAGGGCCATACCGGAGGGCGACAGTCCGGCTGGGTGGACCCATCCTACGACCGTTTTGATGAGCGTGGGGCGCTTTCGCATGTCGACATTGACCCAGCCGCTATGGTCCACCGTCTGGACGGGCTGAACGGCCTTGCCACCAGCGCCGTCTCGCTGAACATCGGCGGCCATGTGGCGAGCCTGTCGCGGGCCGCCCGCTATTCCAGCGCGGGTCCGGTGACAGGTCGCGGGGTTGACGCTTCTGCCGCCACCGACCGCTCTCCGGCACTGACCGGCATCGTGTCGCACGGCACCAGAACCGGCTGCGTGGTGGCGCTGCAAGGCACCTCTTCCGCCGCACCGCAGATCGCCCGGGAACTGGCCGCTGGCTTTTTGACCAACCCGCCCGCGCCGGGGCTTTCCACCAGCAACTATGCCACCACCCTTGCCGCGCGCCCCAACGTCACGCCGGTGCCAGACCCCGCCGATCCTGACCTTGGCCCGCTTAGTGGCCCCAAACGGCCGGTCCGCCTTGGCACGCTTCGGCTGACCTGAAAATGCCCTTTTGACCCATCCGCCTTTCTCGCTAAGGTAGCACACTCAAGTGGCGGATTCGGGTTGGCTGGGGAGGGCACCGATGACGACACGGCCCACGCGGGAACACGAGGCCGCCGTGGCGGCAGCACTGGCCCGGGGCGGGGCGGTCCGCTCTGCCATCGTCGCCTCGTGGAGCAGGTCTGCCCGGATGCACGGGCTGGATCCCAGTCACCGCGTCACCCGTGACCGCCTGACCGAGGCGGAGTTCCGCCAGCTGTGCGACCGTCTTGGCCCGGTGCTGCAAGCCGCTGGCCCCACTCTGGACCGGCTGTTTCAGGCGGTTGGCGGGCTTGGCGGCTGCGTCATCCTGGCCAGCGATCAGGGCATTCCGGTGGACCGCCGTGGCAACCCCGCCCATGACCGCGATTTTCAGGACAACGGTCTGTGGACGGGCACTCTGTGGTCAGAGGCTTCGGCGGGCACCAACGGCATCGGCACCTGTGTGGCCGAGGGGCGCGCCGTCACCATCCACCGCGATCAGCACTACCTGACGGCCAACATCGACCTGTCCTGCTCCTCCGCCCCCGTGCATGACGCAGAGGGGCATCTGGTCGCCGTGCTGGATGTCTCCACGGCAGGGACAGAGACGAACGAGGCGGTGGCTGGCCTGATCGCCCATGCCGTGATGGATGCGGCCCGGCGGATTGAAGGCGATCTGTTCTGCACAGCCTTTCCCAAAGCCCGCCTGATGATGGCACCGGGTCTGGACCGCGCACAGGGCGCAATTCTGGCGGTGGACGCCGACGAGTTGGTGATTGGCGCCACCCGCGCCGCCCGCCAGCATTTCGGCTTGCTGGGCGACCTTGCCCGCAAACCGGTGCCCGCTGCCGATCTGCTGGGTCTTGACACCCCTACGACGCTGGAGGCGGGGGAGCGTGCCGTGATGGCCCGCGCTTTGGCCCGTGCAGGCGGCAATGCCACCGCCGCCGCCCGCGCGCTTGGCATTTCGCGCGCCACGTTCCACCGCAAACTGGGGCGCACGTCGTGACGCAACCTGACATCGGGTAGCGCCATTCGTGGCGCTTTGGTTTGAAGTTGCCAAGCGAGGGCAGGGGGATTTGTCGCCTTCAAAGGCCTCTTCAAACCACTTGGCCCCGTCGCCGGGACCATGGATTTTTACGAAATTATTTCAATAGAATAACATCCGGGCCTGCTGCCCAACCCGCAACCGCTCCGTCCTTCTGCCAACCGCGCGACTCTGCCCCGTCGTTGTAAGAAACGCCACCCCCCTCAACGCGGTTTGAAAGCGCTTTGAGGCGAGAATCGTTGACTTGCCCCGAATTCCTGCGATAAGGCAATGCGAAACGTTTCGGGAAAGCCTGCGCAGACAGGTCCGCTCTCGCCGCGTTTTTAAGGGAGCTCGCGCCCGATCGGCGCATTTCAATCATTAGGGAGGGAGACCCATGTCCATTGGATATCGGGCAGGCGCTACGGCTTTCGCTGCTGTTCTGGCTGTTTTCGGCGCGCCGGTCATGGCGGATGAAGTTACAGTTGTGTCAGGTGCCGTCGGTGCCGCCATCGACAACTTCGCCAAATACGTCAAGCCTTGGGAAGAAAAGACCGGCAACACTGTCAAGCTGGTGCCGATGCCCGCGTCAACCTCTGACCAGTTCGCCCAGTACCGCCTGTGGCTGGCCGCTGGCACCTCTGACATCGACCTCTATCAGACCGACGTGATCTGGGCCCCGCAACTGGCGCAACACTTCGTGGACCTGACCGCTGCGGCCAAAGACCTGATCCCGACCGAATTCCCCTCGATCATCCAGTCGCAGACCGTGGGCGGCAAGCTGGTCGCCCTGCCGATCTTCACCGACGCGCCGGCTTTGTATTACCGCAAGGACCTGCTCGACAAATACAAGGTCGCCGTGCCGAAGACATGGGACGAGCTGACCGCTGCCGCCAAAACCGTTCAGGATGGCGAGCGCGCGGCCAACAAGGACTTCTGGGGTTTCGTCTGGCAGGGCAACGCCTACGAGGGCCTGACCTGCGACGCGCTGGAGTGGGTGAAATCCTTCGGCGGCGGTCAAATCGTGGAGCCGGATGGCACCATCTCGATCAACAACCCCAAGGCCGCCAAGGCGCTTGAAACCGCCAAAAGCTGGGTGGGCACGATCTCTCCCGCCGGTGTCCTGTCCTATCAGGAAGAAGAAGCCCGTGGCGTCTGGCAGGCTGGCAACGCCGCCTTCATGCGCAACTGGCCCTATGCTTACGGTCTGGGCAATGGCGCTGACAGCAAGGTCAAAGGTCTGTTCGGCGTGACAACCCTGCCGGTCGGTGCGGCTGGCGATCCGTCTGCGGCCACATTGGGCGGCTGGAACATGGCTGTGTCCAAATACTCCAAGCATCAGGATGCGGCGATCTCGCTGGCCATGTGGCTGGCTGGCCCGGACGTGCAGAAGATGCGCGCTTTGAACGAGTCGAACCTGCCGACGATTCAGGCGCTTTATGACGACAAGGACATTGCCGCCGCACAGCCGATCATCCCGCAGTGGAAAAGCGTGTTCCTGAATGCGGTTCCGCGTCCGTCCGCCCCGACTTTGGGCAAGTACAACGAAGTTTCGGCCAAGTTCTGGTCCGCCGTGCATGACACCCTGTCGGGCTCTGGCACCGCTGCCGAAAATCTGGCCAAGCTGGACGCTGACCTGACCGACCTAAAGGGCGACAATTGGTAAGCAATCCGCCCACCTTGGGACACGTCTGAAAAGGGGCGGCGGTTTTGGTCCGCCGCCCCTTTTGTCTACCACGGCCCCCGGGGAGGAGGCCGTTCCTTCGGGTAATCTCATGCCTTGGGGGATAAATTTAGGGGGGATCCATGACCACACCTGACACCTTTGAGAGGCGAAATCAGGGGCCAAGCCTGCAACAGCAGCGCGCCCGTGCCGCCTTCTGGTTTCTGGCACCCATGCTGTTCGCGCTGTTCTGCGTGGCAGCCTGGCCTTTGCTGCGAACCTTTTACTTCTCGATGACCGACACCACGCTCGACGACCTTTATGGCGGCAAGTTCATCTGGTTCCGCAACTACTTCCGCGTCGTCACCACATCTGCGGGTGTCGTGTCCTACAAAGGCACGCTGATGGACCCGGCGTGGTGGAACGCGGTCGGCAACACGGTGAAATTCTCGCTGGTGTCGGTGATCTTCGAAACCATCCTCGGGCTTGCCGTAGCGCTGGTCCTGAATGCAGAGTTCCGGGGCCGGGGCTTCGTGCGCGCCGCCATCCTGATCCCGTGGGCCATCCCCACCATCGTCTCCGCCAAGATGTGGGCGTGGATGCTGAACGACCAATACGGCATCATCAATGACATGATGCTGCGGGTCCACCTGATCGACCACAAGATCGCCTGGACCTCGACCGTTGACACCGCCATGGTCGCGGTGCTGATGGTCGATATCTGGAAAACCACGCCGTTCATGGCGCTTCTGTGTCTGGCTGGCCTGCAAATGGTGCCGCGCGATATATATGAGGCGGCAAGGATCGACGGCATCCACCCGGTCAAGGTGTTCTTCCGCATCACCCTGCCCCTGATCCGCCCCGCCCTGATGGTTGCCGTGATCTTCCGCATGCTGGACGCCTTGCGGATCTTCGATCTGGTCTATGTGCTGACCCCCAATTCGGCCGCCACCAAAACCATGTCGGTGATCAGCCGGGAGAACATGATCGACTTCAACAAGTTCGCCTATGGATCCGCCCAATCGACGCTGCTGTTCGCCATCCTTGCCATCTTCGTTTCGCTTTACATCTGGCTCGGCAAGGTTGATCTGTCAGGGGAGGGTGGCAAATGAACGCCTCGCTCAGCGCCAAATTCTGGAACGTCTGCTTTTACGCCTTCGTGGTCGTGATCGTCGTCTATGCCATCTTTCCGTTCTACTACGCCATCGTCACCTCCTTCGCCTCGGGCACCGCCTTGTTCGAGATCCATTACTTCCCCTCCGTCATCGACTTTTCGAACTATGCGGCGGTGCTGAATGGCAGGAACTTTCCGCGCTCTGTGCTCAACTCGGTTTTCATCGCGTCAACCACGGTGATCTTTGCGCTGTTTCTGGCGGTCACCGCGTCCTACGCCCTCAGCCGGGTCCGGTTCCGTGGCCGCGGCATTTTGCTGATGACCATCCTCGCCGTGTCGATGTTCCCGCAAATCGCCGTGCTGGCTGGCATGATCGAGATGATCAAGTTCCTTGGCCTCTTCAATACGCCTTGGGCGATGATCATCAGCTACACCGTCTTTACCCTGCCGTTCACCGTCTGGGTGCTGACCACCTTCATGCGCGATCTGCCGGTGGAGATTGAGGAGGCCGCCATTGTCGACGGCGCCACCCCCTGGATCATCATCACCAAGGTCTTCCTGCCGCTTTTGTGGCCCGCTTTGGTCACCACCGGACTTCTGGCCTTCATCGGCGCGTGGAATGAATTCCTGTTCGCCCTGACCTTCACCCTGTCCGAAGATCAGCGCACCACGCCGGTTGCCATCGCCATGTTGTCGGGCGCCTCGGTGCAGGAAATTCCGTGGGGGCCGATCATGGCGGCATCGGTCATCGTGACGATACCGCTGGTTATCCTCGTTCTCGTATTCCAACGCAAAATCGTCGCGGGTTTGACCGCAGGCGGCGTGAAGGGCTGAAAAATGGCAAAGATCGAACTGAAGAACGTCAAAAAGTCTTACGGCGCGGTGGATGTCATCAAAGGCATCGACCTTGTCATCGAAAAGGGCGAGTTCATGGTGTTTGTCGGCCCCTCGGGGTGCGGCAAATCCACCCTGCTGCGCCTGATTTCGGGGCTGGAGGAAATCACCACCGGCGACATGATGTTTGATGGCGAGGTGGTCAACAACCTGATCCCCTCCAAACGCGGCATCGCCATGGTGTTCCAATCCTACGCTTTGTACCCGCACATGACCGTGTACGACAACATGGCCTTCGGGATGAAACTGGCCAAAGCCAGTGCGGAGGAGATGAAAAAGCGCGTGATGGATGCGGCCAAGCTGTTGCAGATCGACCACCTTCTGGACCGTTTGCCCAAGCAACTGTCCGGCGGTCAACGCCAGCGCGTCGCCATCGGCCGCGCCATCGTGCGTGATCCGCGCGTGTTCCTGTTTGACGAGCCGCTGTCCAACCTTGACGCCTCTTTGCGCGTGCAGACCCGGTTGGAGATTGCCAAGCTCCACCACTCGATGTCCAACGTCACGATGATCTATGTGACCCACGATCAGGTGGAGGCGATGACGCTTGCCGACCGCATTGCCGTTCTGCGCGATGGCAAGCTGATGCAGGTCGGTACCCCGTCGGAACTTTACGACAGCCCCAACTCGTTGTTTGTCGCAGGTTTCATAGGCTCGCCCAAAATGAACTTCCTGACCGGGAAATTCGCCAGCGACGAAAGCTGCACCACCCTTGGCATCCGCTCTGAACATATCGACGTGGTGGCGATGGGCGGCAAATGGCAGGGCGAAGTGGTGCATGCCGAAGACCTCGGTTCTGACAACTATCTCTTTGTCGAAATCGGCGCAGACGAGGCGCTGATCGTCCGGCAAGAGGGCAAACTGAAGGTCGCTGTCGGCACCACCGTGCAATTGCAACCCAAGGCCGGAATGTTGTATCGCTTCGATGCAAACGGCCAGCCTATCCGCTGATCTGTCCGGGTGGCCTCAACCAGCGGCCACCCCCTATTTGGAAAGACAAAACCATGACCATCCGCGTCACCGTCTGGGGCGAAAACGTCCATGAGCAGAAAAACAAAGCCGTGGCAGAGGTTTATCCCCTGACCATGCATGGCACCATTGCCGCCGCTTTGAACACCGATCCGGCGTTCAAGGTCAGCACCGTCACCCTGCAAGACGATCAGCACGGCATGACGGCTGAAAAGATCGCCGAAACCGATGTGCTGATCTGGTGGGGCCACGCGGCCCATGGTCAGGTCGATGACAAGATCGCGGAGCGGGTCTGCGACGCTGTCTGGGGCGGCATGGGGGTGATCTTCCTGCACTCAGCCCACTTCTCCAAACCCTTCAAGCGCCTGATGGGCGCGCCCTGCAACCTGACCTGGCGCGAAGCCGGCGAGCGCGAGCGGATCTGGGTCACCTCGCGTCAACACCCGATTGCCCGCGACCTGCCCGACCATTTCGAGCTGGAAACCGAAGAGATGTATGGCGAGCCGTTCGGCGTGCCCGAACCCCTTGAAACCGTGTTCATTTCCTGGTTTCAGGGCGGTGAGGTGTTCCGCTCCGGCCTGACCTATCGTCGCGGCGCTGGCAATATCTTCTACTTCCGCCCCGGCCACGAAACCTATCCGTCCTACCACGATGCCAACGTGCAAAAGGTGATCTCCAACGCAGTCAAATGGGCGCATAACCCGCAGCCCCGTATCGGCAACCCCAATGCCGCCCCCAACACCCCGGTGGAAAAAGCGCTGGAGCCGCTGGTGGAACGTGGTCCCCGTCTGCACCATGCCGGTGAGGAAGGTCTGCGCTGATGGCCCAACCTGCGTCTTCCAGAAAGCCAGTCCGCCTCTTGATTCTGGGCACCGGCGGCATGGCGGCCAACCATGCCGAAAGCTTCGCCAAGATCGAGGGCGTCTCGCTGGTGGCAGGCATCGACACAAGGCCTGCGCAGTTGCAAGACTTCTGCGCCACCCACAAAATCCCGCACGGTTTCGCCGCGCTGGACGAGGCGATCGCCTGGGGCCAGTTCGACGCCGTCACCAACGTCACCCCCGACGCGGCCCATTTCGCCACGACCATGCCGGTGCTTGCGGCTGGCAAACATATCCTGTGCGAAAAGCCGCTCGCCACCTCAGAGGCGCAGGCCGATCAGATGGCCGCCGCCGCCACGGCTGCCGGTGTGGTCAACATGGTCAACCTGTCCTACCGCAATGGCGCTGCCCTTCAGCAAGCCGCCAAAATGGTGGCCGAAGGCGCGATTGGCGAGGTCCGGCATTTTGAGGCGTCCTATCTGCAATCCTGGTTGACCCAACCCGCCTGGGGCCACTGGGATCAAGAGCAGAAATGGCTCTGGCGTCTGTCCACCAAGCACGGCTCCAAAGGGGTTTTGGGCGATGTCGGCATCCATATCCTCGACTTCGCCACCTTTGTCGCAGGCCAGCCGGTTGCTGAAATCTCTGCCCGGCTTGCCACGTTCCACAAGGCCCCCGGCGACCAGATCGGCGAATATCCCCTTGATGCCAACGACAGCGCCACCATGCAACTGACCCTTGCCAACGGCGCTTTGGGTACGGTTTCCGCCACCCGCTTTGCCACCGGCCACCTCAACGACCTGCGCCTGCGGATTTATGGCACCAAGGGCGGGCTTGAGGTGTTGTGGGAGCGCAACATCTCGACCCTGCGCGCCTGTCTGGAGGCGGATATGGAGAGCGCCACCTGGCATGACGTCGCCTGCCCGGTCCTTGGCACGATCTACGAACGCTTCATCGCGGCGATCCGGGGCGAGGGGGCTGCCAACCCCGATTTCGCCCGCGGTGCCATGCTGCAAAGACTGCTGGACCGGGCCGAACAATCGGCGGCCCAAGGCGGGCTTGGTCTGAAGGTCTGACGATGGGGCGGGGCCGTCATGGTCCCGCCCAACCCAATGATAAACAGCCTTGCACAGCCCGACGGAATTGCGTTTTCCTGTCGTTAAACGCAAAATAACCGTAGGAGGGACCCATGGTCAAAGGCTTTTCACTGACGCAAATTGCGCTGCATTGGGGCGTTGCCCTGCTGATCCTGTACAACCTGATTTTCAGCGATGACATGACCGCGCTGTGGCGTCAGATCCGGCAAACCGGTCCGATGCCCACGACAACGGGCGCATGGCTGCACATCATCGCCGGCGTGGCCATTCTGCTGCTGGTATTGTGGCGGCTGACGCTGCGCTTCACGCGCGGCGTACCGGCGGCCGCGGAGGGCGAAAGTGCCGCCCTGAAACTGGCAGGCGATGCGGGCCATATCCTGCTGTACGTCCTGATGTTCGCAATGCCGGTGACGGGCCTGTTGACCTTTTACGGTGGCTTCACCGCCTTGGGTGATCTGCACGGCGGTATCCTGAAAGCTTTGTTGTGGATCGTGATTGCGCTGCATGTCGTGGCCGCTTTCTACCACCATTTCATCCTGAAAGACGGCTTGCTGAACCGGATGCGCAAACCCGGCTGAGCCACGATTTTTCTGCGAAAAATCCCGCGCGGACGCATGAACCTATTCCCGATAAAACGCCTGCCGTTGCTTCTTAGTAGAAAACCAGACGCCTGCCCTTGATTTCGCTCGTTATAATCATCGCGCAGGCCTCCGAATCCCCGTCTCAGGCGTCCAGAAAAATCCGCACGGTTGCTTCAAACTCACGCGGGCGGTCGGCGTGCAGCCAATGCCCCGCCCCGTTCAGTCTGGCAAAACGCGCGGCGGGAAACAGGGTCAGGATCGCGTCGCGGTACTCCGCCTTGACATATTGGCTTTCCGAACCTGCCAGAAACAGCACCGGCCCGTCAAAATGCCCGCCAGTGCCCGGCCAGCCGACGATCTTGGCCATCTCGGCCTCCAGCACATCCAGATTGAGCCGCCACACTGGCGGAGTGGCCTTCAAATCCAGCGATTGCAGGAAAAACGCCCGCAGGGCCGGGTCAGCCACCGCCAAGCTTAAGCGCCGGTCCGCCTCCAGCCTGCTCGACAACCCGGTCAAGTCCAGACTTCGCATCGTCAAGATATGCCGGCTTTGGTCATGTCCATAGGCCACTGGCGCAATATCGGCCACCACCAGCCGCCGCAGCAAGGCGCCATGGGTCAACGCCAGTTGCATCGCAGCCTTGCCCCCCATCGAGTGTCCCAGCACATCCGCCACGCCGACACTCTCCAGCACCTCGGCCAGATCGCCCGCCATATCGGCATAGGACTGGCTGTCGGCGCGAAAACTGCCGCCGTGGTTGCGCATATCCACCGCCACCACATCGCGCCGTGTCGCCAGATTGCGCGCAATCACCCCCCAGTTGCGCGCCGATCCAAACAGCCCATGCGCAATCACCAGCGTCGGCCTGTCCTTCGTCTCGCGCGCGGGGTGCACTACCTTATTCAGCATGGCATACCTTCACTTGGCCTTCATCCGTCAGACCTTATCCGTTAGAACGCCATTATCCCAAGGCGACAAGGCCGCAAATATGAGGGGCAGATGAGCAGAACCACCATCCAGCAAATGGCCGACCGGGTGTCCGCCCTGATCGAGCAGCGTCTGCGCGTCTCCGCCCCGACGTTGGAGGCGCAAGTCAGGAAGGCCGGCAATCGCCTGCCGCAAAAGGTGCGTAACGCCGCCGAAGCTTTGGTTGAAGCGACCGTGATGGCGCAAAGCCCCAAGCTTCTGGTCCGGATTGATGATGAGGCGGTGGCCACAGCCTATGACATCTGCGTCAAGCACCTGAACAGCGTCAACCAATCCGCCCGCCGCACCGGTCTCGTCCTTGACGCCGGTGCCCGCGTGGCCTTTGCGCTTTTGGTGGTCTGCGTGCTTCTGGTCGTGGTCCTGCACTGGCGCGGCTACGTCTGAGGCGCTACAGAGGCCCGCATCCCGCGCAAACCCCTCCGGCGCGGCTACGTCCGAGGCGTCAGGAGCGGTGCGCCGCCCCCTCCGATCCCTGAACCCTACAGCCCCGGATAAATCGGGAAGGCCTTGCACAGCGCCTCAACCTTGGCCTTGACCGCAGCCTCGACTTCCGCATTGCCTTCCTCGCCATTGGCAGCCAACCCGTCCACCACCTCGACAATCCACGCGCCGATCTGCCGGAATTCCGCCACGCCAAAGCCGCGCGTGGTGCCAGCCGGCGTACCCAACCGCACCCCCGAAGTTACCATCGGCTTCTCCGGGTCAAACGGAATCCCGTTCTTGTTGCAGGTGATATGCGCGCGTCCCAAAGCCTTCTCGGTCGCATTGCCCTTCACACCTTTCGGCCGCAAATCCACCAGCATCACATGCGTATCGGTGCCGCCGGTCACAATATCCAGACCGCCCTTCATCAACTCATCCGCCAGCGCCTGCGCGTTCGCAATGACCTGCCCTGCATAGGCCTTGAATTCCGGCCGCAGCGCCTCGCCAAACGCCACCGCTTTGGCGGCGATCACATGCATCAAAGGCCCGCCCTGAATGCCGGGGAAGATAGCGGAGTTCACCTTCTTGGCGATGTCCTCATTGTTGGTCAGGATCATCCCGCCGCGCGGCCCACGCAAGGTTTTATGCGTCGTCGTAGTCGCCACATCGGCATAGGGGAAGGGTGAGGGGTGATGCCCCCCGGCCACCAACCCGGCAAAATGCGCCATATCCACCATCAGCCAGGCACCGACCTTGTCGGCAATCTGCCGCATCCGGGCGAAATCAATCTGGCGTGGCACCGCAGATCCCCCGGCAATGATCAGCTTGGGCTGACATTCCACCGCCAACCGCTCCACCTCGTCATAGTCGATCCGGCTGTCCTGCTTGCGTACCCCATATTGCACCGCGTGAAACCACTTGCCCGACTGGTTCGGCGCAGCGCCATGCGTCAGATGCCCGCCCGAGGCCAAATTCATCCCCAGAATCGTATCGCCCGGCTTCAGCAGCGCCTGAAACACCCCCTGATTGGCTTGGCTGCCCGAATTCGGCTGCACATTGGCAAAACCGCAGCCAAACAACTGGCAGGCCCGCGAAATTGCCAAAGTCTCCGCCACATCCACCCATTCACAGCCGCCATAATAGCGCTTGCCCGGATAGCCCTCGGCGTATTTGTTGGTCATCACCGACCCCTGCGCTTCCATCACCGCGCGGCTCACGATGTTTTCCGAGGCGATCAGTTCGATCTCATCGCGCTGACGGCCCAACTCGTTGGTGATCGCGCCGAAAATCTCCGGGTCACGGGTGGCAAGGTTTTCACTGAAGAATCCGGCGTCGCGGTGGCTCGTGGTCATGGGTTTCTCCAAAAAGGGGGCTTTCGCTATCTAGCCCGGGATTTCCCGACCTTGAAGGCCAGAAAGCGACAGATTGGCAAGCCGAGGCGAAAAAAGTTTCCGATAGGAAACTTAATCTGACCCCAGAAAACGCGTCAGGGGTTGAGTTCCCGGCGCACCCTGCCAAAGGTGACGCCTCACAGCAGGAGAACCCCGTTGCCCAACCTCGCAAGTCCAGGCGGACCGACCTCGGGAACCACAGGCGGACCAACCCGCAAGATCGCCTTCCGCGCCAGCCCTGCGCCTGCCGCCGCCGAAGCTTTGGCCAGCCTGACAGCGCTTTACGGTCAGGCCGATCTGAACGACGCCGAGGTGATCGTGGCGCTTGGCGGTGACGGTTTCATGCTGCAAACCCTGCATGAAGAACATTGGACTGGCCTGCCCGTCTACGGCATGAACTGCGGCACCGTGGGTTTCCTGATGAACACCTATTCCAACCTTGCCCTGCCCGAACGACTTGCCGCCGCCGAAGAGGCCGCCCTGAACCCGCTGTCGATGACCGCCGTGTCCACCGATGGCACCGTCACGCAGGCGCTGGCGATCAACGAGGTCTCCTTGCTGCGCATGGGTCCGCAAGCCGCCAAACTGCGGATTCTGGTCGATGGCAAGGAACGCATGCCCGAACTGGTCTGTGACGGCTGCCTTCTGTCCACCCCGGCAGGCTCCACCGCTTACAACTATTCCGCGCACGGCCCGATCCTGCCGATCGGCGCTGACGTTCTGGCGCTGACCGCCGTCGCCGCCTTTCGTCCACGGCGCTGGCGTGGGGCCTTGCTGCCCAAAAGTGCCGTCGTGCGGTTCGAAGTGATCGACCCCGGCAAACGCCCGGTCCGCGCCGATGCCGATACCAGACCCGTCACCCATGTCGTCTCGGTAGAGATCCACTCCGAACCCGACATCCGCCACCGCATCCTGTTCGACCCCGGCCATGGTCTGGAAGAACGGCTGCTCGTCGAGCAATTCGTCTGACAAAAAGTAGGATGGGCAATTTGCCCATCTTCCGTCACCCCGTCACGCGTTGACCCGGCCTTAACCAGACCACTGAACGCCCTGCATGTCGAAAATCATACGCAAAACATACAGGCAAAATACGTAAGACATTCGGCGTATTTCGCCGCATTTCAGGCGTCCCCCTCTGCTGCACCGCAGAGAACCCGCTTGACATTTCCCCGATAAACCCCCATTTGCCAGTCTTCCGACGCCCGTGCCGCGTGAGCACCGAAAGGCCCGGAAACGGTTTCCCACCATCACGCAGGGGTACCTGCAATGTGCACGGCGTGTGGACACCTCCACAGGCGAGGGTGCATTGTTCCTTTGTCTGATGGACCAATCATGACCACTTTTGCAGACCTCGGCCTTTCCCCCAAGATATTGAAAGCGCTGGAACTTACCAACATGACCACGCCGACGCCCATTCAGGCGCAGGCGATTCCCCATATCATGAAGGGCGCCGACCTGATGGGTCTGGCCCAGACCGGCACCGGCAAAACCGCCGCTTTCGGCCTGCCCCTTCTGCACCGCCTGCTCGACATTGGCCACCCGCCCGCGCCGCGCCACGTCCGGGCGCTGGTGATGGCGCCGACCCGCGAACTTGTCGCGCAAATCGCTGAAAACTTTATGACTTTTACCAAAGGCACCGCCGTCAAAGTGACGATGGTGGTCGGCGGCGCCTCGATCAACCGGCAGGCCGACCGCCTCCTGAAAGGCTCTGACGTCCTCGTCGCCACCCCCGGCCGCCTGATTGATTTGCTGGAACGTGGCGCCGTCACTCTCGAATCCTGCGGCTATCTGGTTTTGGACGAGGCCGACCACATGCTCGACATGGGGTTCATCCATTCCCTGCGCAAAATCGCCAAATATATCCCGCAGCATCGCCAAACCATGCTGTTTTCTGCGACAATGCCGGCGGATATCGAAGAAATCTCCCAGACCTACCTGCGCAATCCGGTCCGCGTTCAGGTCGCCCCGCCCGGCAAACCGATTGAGAAGATCGTGCAGGGCGTCCACTACATCCCCAATGGCGACAAGGCCAAACTCTTGGAATCCTACCTGTTGAAACACCCGGGCGAACAGGCTCTGGTCTTTGGTCGCACCAAGCATGGTGCTGAAAAGCTTTACAAATTGCTGTTGGCCTGGGGCTTCAAGGCAAGCTCGATCCACGGCAACAAAAGCCAGAACCACCGTGACCGCACCCTGACAGAGTTCCGCGAAGGCAGCCTTGATGTGCTGGTCGCCACCGACGTGGCCGCGCGCGGCATCGACATTCCCGGCGTGCGCCACGTCTACAACTACGACATGCCAAACGTGCCGGAAAACTACGTCCACCGCATCGGTCGTACCGCGCGTGCAGGGGCCGAGGGCAATGCGATTGCCTTTTGCGCACCTGCCGAGATGGGAGAGTTGCAAGCCATTGAAAAGCTGTTGAAAAAGACGATCCCGGTGATCGGTGGCGCGCCGTGGTCGGTGTCTGAAGTGGCCGCAGCCCCCAAGCCCGCGCAGAACCGTGGCCAACGCCCCGGCGGTCATTCGGGCGGCAAACCCGGAACCGGGCGTCCGCAAGGCCATGGCAAACCGGGCCAACGCCCGTCTTCGCCCGCCAAACCCATGGGGGCCAAGCCCCTGCGTCCAGCCAGCAAGACCGGCGGCGCGACATCGCCCGCGCGCCAAAAAGCTCGATAAATCAATAGTTGGCGGGTTTTGGCTTTGGCCTTAACCCGCCTCCTCCTCCAAATTCAGCTTCATTTCCAGGATCACTTCCTGAATAGCCAAAGTCTCTCGCAGCATCCGCTTGGCCTCGTTGATCGTGATCTTGCCGTCGGAAATCGCCATGTTGTATTCGGACATCAGCTGCGCAAACCGTTGCGCCAGCGCCACCACGTCGTGATTGACGCCCTGCGAACTGGAATTGTGCCGCGCCCCGTCGTAAGACAATGTAATCCCACGTAAATCTGCCAAGGCCGAGGTGACGTGCGGAAAGCCTGCGGCAGCCTCCAACTGGGCCACGACGTCGATCGGCATGAAGCGGTCGCCGTGTTCTTCCTGATCAGAATAATAGCGGCCCAGCGTCGCTTTCGACTTGCCGGTCAGCTCACACGCCGCTTCGATGCCCACTTCTTTGACCAAAGCTTCGGTGTGTTTCTTAAGGTAGGTTTCCAGTGACATCGTTCCAAACCGTTTCCTGCGCGGGAAATTCCGACACATTTTCCCATTAATCCGTACGTAGGACTTTGTCATGTATAAAGGCGGCCCGTGGTGACGGGTTTTACGAGTGACGGCCTTGAGGCCGGTTTCGGTGGGGGTCCGCCAGATCAAAGTCTCGCAAACTGGTCTTGGCGGACCCGTCTTCCTTCGATCCATCTTTTAGGTCGTTGACTAACCCTGCTCTGGCGCTTGCGGTCCGGACGCGGTTTGGGGTAAATCGCCGCATGGCCAAGCTGTATTTTCACTTTTCCACGATGAATGCGGGCAAATCGACCCTGCTGCTGCAAGCCTCGCACAACTACCGCGAAGGTGGCATGGCAACCTACCTGATCACCGCCCAATTTGACAACCGCGCCGGCGATGGCCGCATCGCCAGTCGTATCGGCATTGGCGAGCCTGCTGATACCTTCGCGCCCGGCGAAGATGTGTTTGCCAAGCTCAAGGCCCGGTTTTTGCAAGGTAAAATCGCCTGCGTTTTCATCGACGAGGCGCAGTTTCTGTCAAGAGATCAGGTGTGGCAACTCGCTTGCGCCGTCGATGACCTTGGCGTGCCGGTGATGTGCTATGGCTTGCGGGTTGATTTTCAGGGCAACTTGTTCCCCGGTTCCGCGGCGCTACTGGCCTGGGCCGATGAAATGCGCGAGGTCCGCACGATCTGCTTTTGCGGCAAGAAAGCCACGATGGTGATGCGCCGGGGTCCTGATGGCCGGGCAATGAAAGACGGCGAGCAAGTGCAGATCGGCGGCAACGAAACCTATGTCAGCCTGTGCCGAAGGCATTGGCGTGATGCGATGGGCCTCTGAAACCATGGCGGCCAGACTAAAACACGAAAGTTCTGCGCCGCTGCCCGGTTTGATGCTGCTGTTTCAGACCCGCAACAACGGCGGATTGTGGCTTGGGGGGCCATCAGCTAAGGTCATCTGAAGTATCCGCAGAATACAGGCCTCATGACCGCCCTCACGAAATACCAGCGGCTGGAATGCACCGGGCTTTGGCGGCTGACGGCTGCAGCGCAGCTGCGCGAGGTGGTGGTCAATCTGCGCGACGCCACGCTGGTTCTGGCCGACCCGCGCAGCGATATGGCGCTGTCTCATTGGTCCTTGCCCTCGGTTGAGCGGGTCAACGCGGGTGAGCTTCCGGCCATCTTCACGCCCGGTCGTCTGGACGATGGTGCCCCGTCGGAAACCGTGGAAATCGACGATCCCGACATGATTGCAGCCCTTGAAACCGTCCGCACGACATTGATCCGCCGTCGCCCCAAGCCGGGCCGGGTGCGGGGGGCAAGCGTGGTTCTGGGACTGGCCGTTGTAGGCCTGTTCGTGTTTCTTTGGCTGCCTGCCGCAATGATCCGCCACACCGCCTCGGTCTTGCCCACCGCCACGCGGGTGCAGATCGGAAAGCTGGTGGGGACCGATGCGGAGCGGCTGACTGGCACGCCCTGCCTTGGGCCGTTGGGTGCGCGTGGGGCTACCGCTTTGGCGCAGAAACTTGCATCCCAAGGCGTGGGCGAGGTCGATGTGGTGCGCGACGGCGTGAAGGACGCTGTCGCTTTGCCCGGCGGCATTGTTCTGGTGTCCGACAAACTGGTGCAATCCGCGCAAGACCCGGAGCCTGTGGTGGGCTATGTTCTGGCCGCCTTGCAACGTGCCCAGATTGACGACCCGGTTATTCCTATCTTGCGCCACGCGGGCCTGATGGCGACGTTGCGTCTTTTAACCACCGGCCATCTGCCGGCTGGCGCAGTGGATGGTTACGCCGAAACCCTTCTGAACACGCCACCCGCTGCCGTAGACAACGGTCGGCTGTTGGAGACGTTCCGGCAGGTCAACCTGTCGTCCGCCGCCTATGCGTTTGCGGTGGATCCCAAGGGTGAGGCCACCAAAGCGCTGATTGTGGGTGATCCGTTCAACGGACACTCTCCGGCTCCGATCCTTGCCGATAACGACTGGATCAGCCTGCAAAGCACCTGCGCCAAGTGATAGTCAGTAGGTCCTCGAAGACGAAGCCGCGCATGTTTTAGGCTGTGCCGTCAGCGCAGGAAAGCATCCGGAAACCCAGCCGCGTGAACCGTGGTCAGGCCCACTTGCGCTTGGGCTGCCGAGGCGAAGGGACCTGCGGTGAGGGTCTGAAGGGTCTTGCCGTTGCGCGTGGTGCCAGTGGTTGACACCGGCAGACCCAAGGCACTCAGACGCGCTGCGGTCCTTGTGGCGTTGGCAGGATCACCAAAGCTGCCAATCTGCAGGACAAGCCCGCTGCGTGCCACAGGCTCCGGCGCCGACATCGTGGAAACCTTGACACGCAGCCCCAAAACCCCGGCTACTCCGCCACGTTTGGGCAAGGGATCGCCGATCAACACCATGGGCACGGTACGGGTCCAGACCGCATCCTGTTGCGCCTGTCCTGCGGCAGTTCCGATCCCGCGCAACGGGTTCAACCTGCCGTCGCTCCACGCCGGAACCCAACCTTTGGGCGGTTTGGGTATCGCCTGGCTGCGGGCCACCGGTAGCGCCACGATGGGCAAAGCCGCTGTCGGCGCGGTGACTTGTGCGGCGACTGTCGGCAAAGCAGTCGCCTGAACCGCCGCCACCTGAACACTTTGTGTCGGTGCCGTCACCGGCAACAGAGCTACAGAAGCGGTCGTGACAGGCACCGTCGTGACAGGCACCGTCGTGACAGGCACCGTCGTGACAGGCACCGTCGTGACCGGGGCCGCCAAGGCCGGCGTGGTCTTGGTCGCAGCCTGAGCCACAGTGGTGTCAACCACCCGTGGCGGACGCCAGCCCGTGGTTGAACCGTTGCCTTTGGTGCAAACGAGGGCAGTGCCGCCGTTGATTTTCACAGTCTCCAACTTGGGCGCGTCAGCATAGCATTGGACGCCCGGCGCAGCGGTTGCCACGACATTGCCCTGATAGGCCGGTCCGGCGGCAACGGGCACCGCCAGCGGGATGGCGTTGGCTACGACAGGTGCGGCAGCCGGGACCGGGGCGGCCGCAGCAGGAACAGGGGCGCGCTGTGCCGGGCCAAACAGCCAAGCCAGATTGAAGCCGCGAGGTTGCGCGGCAGGTTGTGCAGGCTGCGTTGGCACAATCTGCGCCTGAGTTTGAGCCTGAGTTTGGGCCTGAGCCTGAATCTGGACCTCAACCTGAACCTTCACCTGCGCTTGGGCGGGCGGCGCTGCCGGTTGCGGAACGTCCAAGGGACCAGGCGCCACAACCGCCGCCTGCGCAGAGACGCTGCCCGTCGGCTGCATGCCGCAGATCGGCTTGTGACGCTGATCAACCCGAGCGAAATAGTTTACGCGGCCGCCGATAGCCGCCCGCACGAACACACAGCCGCGATTGTCGACGAATTGCTGGCCTTTGTACCCTGCCGGAGGAAGGTTGGCCGGTCCGCCGACCTGCGCCAGACTTTGCGCCCCCGCACCCGAGGTTGTGACCACCGTCAACAACGCTGCCACCAGAAGTGCAGAACTCAACATATTGACAGTCATGACACGGACCCCTCAAACAATGGGGCGAATCATGAATCAAGATTGTTTCCGAGTAAAGGGCTAATCCCCTATTTGGTGCCAAACATGCGGTCACCCGCATCCCCTAGCCCCGGCACAATATATCCATGGTCGTTGAGGTGGCTGTCCACAGATGCTGTGACAATCTGCACATCCGGATGCACTTCAGCCATATGTTTGATCCCCTCAGGTGCTGCCAAAAGGCATAGGAAGCGGATTTCTTTCGCCCCCGATTGTTTCAAAAGCGTCACCGCTGCGGCGCTGGAATTGCCTGTGGCCAACATCGGATCGACCACAATGGTCACGCGCTCGTCCAAATGGTCGGGCACTTTGTAATAGTACTGCACCGGCAACAAAGTGGCGGGGTCCCGGTACAACCCGACAAAGCCGACGCGTGCCGCCGGGATCAACTCCAATATCCCGTCCAGCAACCCGTTGCCCGCCCGCAGGATCGAAATCAGGGCCAGCTTCTTGCCGTCAATCGCCGGGGCATCCATTTCGCACAGCGGCGTCTCGATTTTCTTGGTGGTCATCGTCAGGTTGCGCGTCACCTCATAAGCCAAAAGCAGACTGATTTCGCGTAAAAGCTGGCGGAAAGAGGCGGTGGACGTGTCCTTTTCCCGCATCAGCGTCAGTTTGTGCTGCACCAAAGGATGACTGACAACGATCAGGTTTTTTGCGAACGGGTTCTCAGACATTTTGCGCCTCCAGCAGTTTGCCGATCCTTGCCTTGGTATCCGCGTCACAGAAAGCCGCGTCAAGCGCAGTCCGGTTGAGGGTGGCAAAGACGCCGTCATCCCAGTCAAACGCCTCGTGCAGCATGTCGTATTCGCGGGTCAGGGTGGTGTGGAAAAACGGCGGATCGTCGGTAGAGACTGTGACCTTGACGCCCCGGTGGAACAACTCTCCAATCGGATGCTTGCGATAGCTGGGATAGATGCCGAGGGCTATGTTGGAGCCGGGGCAGCATTCCAGAACCGTGCCACGTTCAGCCAGTTCATCGACAAGGCCAAGGTCTTCGATGGCGCGCACACCGTGGCCAATGCGCAGGGCCCCCAGATCGTGCACGGCGTCGCGCACCTCTTGCGGGCCCTTCCACTCACCGGCATGGACCGTGGGTTTAAGCCCCGCCTCCTTGGCCATGTCGAATGACCAGGTGAAGTCCTTGAGTTTGCCAGAGGTTTCCGCCCCGGCAATGCCAAAACCCACCAGAAATTCACCCGCTGTTTCGGCTGCGCAACGCGCGGTCTGGCGGGCCTTGTCGGGGCCAAAGTGGCGGATGCAGGTGGCAATCGCTTTCATGGTGATCCCGGCCTCGCGCTGAAGCGCATCGGCGGTCTCACGCATGGCTTGCAGGTATTCGCGCCAGGCCCCACGGTCACGGTTGCCGCAGAAATCGGGAGAGAGGAAGATTTCGGTATAGACCACGCCCTGATCTGCCTGCGCTTCCAGCACGGCGCGGGTCAGACGCTGATAATCCTCGGCCGTGGTCAAGGTGGTGCAAGCGGCCTCGTAGATTGCGATGAATTCGGCAAAGTCCTTGAAGCGGTAGGCACCTTCGGGTGTGAAGATCCCGGCGATGTCGATGTGCTTTTCCTTTGCCAGGCCCGCTATGAATTGCGGTGGGGCAGCGCCTTCCAAGTGGAGGTGGAGTTCGAGTTTGGGTGTCATGCGGTGAACCTGTTGATGGGTCAGGGGTCTGGCTGCGCCGAAGACCCTAGCAAGGATTTGGCCACGAGAAAGGGGTCACAGAAATGACTTTCCGGGGCCCTGTGCCGGGATGCCAAGGTGAGCGGCGATCGAGGCTGCGACATCGGTGAAAGCGCAGATGCCGATCGGGCCGGTGCCAATCCCGGCGCACAGCAGGGGCACCCGCTCTCGGGTGTGATCGGTGCCGTGCCAGGTGGGGTCGTTGCCGTGGTCGGCGGTGAACAGGGCAAGATCACCGGGTTTGAGGCGGGCCAGAAAACCTCCGACGCGGGTGTCGAACCATTCCAGCGCGCTTGCGTAGCCCGAGACATCGCGGGGATGACCATAAAGGCTGTCAAACTCGACAAAGTTGGCGAAGGTCAGGGAACCGGGTTCGGCAACGGCGCCAAGGCGGTCAAGGTGATCGAAAAGGTCAAGGTCGCTTTTGCCTTTCCACAGCTTGCCAATGCCGTGCATCGAGAAGATGTCGCCGATCTTGCCAACCGCATGGGTGGCGCGACCTGCGTCCGCGGCCCAATCCAGCAGGGTAGGGGCAGGGGGAGCGATGGCATAGTCATGCCGGTTGGACGTCCGTTTGAAGGTATCCTTGGTGCCCACGAAGGGGCGGGCGATGACGCGGCCCACCTTCATGGCGTGCAGGTGGGGGGCAAGGTCGGCGCACAGCTTCAGCAGACGGTCGAGGCCAAACGTCTGCTCATGTGCCGCGATCTGGAACACCGAGTCGGCAGAGGTGTAGCAGATCGGCCAACCGGTCCGCAGGTGCTCGTCGAAATATTTCTCGATGATGGGCATGCCAGAGGCGTGGCAGTTGCCAAGGATGCCCTGCGTCCCCGCCAGCTTGCACACCAGCGCTGTCAGATCGGCGGGAAAAGCGGGCACGGTGTCGGGGAAATAGGTCCAGTCCCATGGCACCGGAACGCCCGCCAGTTCCCAATGGCCGGAGGGGGTGTCTTTCCCACGGCTGATTTCCTGTGCAGCCCCCCAGCGGCCTTGCGGCACAGCATTGAGGCTGGTCGCCAGACCGGAGGCGAGGGTGATGGCGGCCCCCAATCCCAAATTGTCAAGATGGGGCATGTGCAGCGGGCCGGTGCGACCGTGTTCGGCCCCGCCCTGAGCGCAGGCAAGCGCGATATGGCCGAGCGTGTTGGCCCCTTCATCGCCAAAGGAGGCAGCATCGGGCGCACCGCCGCAGCCGACCGAGTCCATCACGATGACAAACGCCCGGTTCTGGTCGGCCCGCATCAGGAAATCCTTTTCAGGACAAGCAGCGGGTCGTGCGGGGCGTTGTCGCCCATCGTATAAGCCGCCTGAACGGCGCGGATTGCATCTTCGGCTTGCGCCTCGGTTGCCGCGTGAACCATGCACAAGGGATCGCCGGGCCCGATGTCCTCGCCGATCCCTGCGAGGTCGGACAGGCCGACCGAAGGGTTGATCTTGTCGCCCTCACGCTGGCGACCGCCGCCAAGGCGAACCACGGCCAGACCCAAAGCCTCGCCATTGACGGTCTGGACAAAGCCCTGCCGGGGACAGGGCACTTCGCGGATCACGGTGGCGGCGGGCAGGCGGTCGGGCCAGCGGTCAACGAAATCGGCCGGCCCGCCTTGAGCCGCCACCATGCGGCCAAAGGCATCAGCGGCAGCCCCGGATTCCAACGCCTGACTTATCCGACCCTCGCCGTCCAGCGCATCCGCCGCTATGCCGCCCAAAGCCAGCGCCTCGCCCCCCAAGGCCACGGTCAGATCCCAAAGTGCTGCATTGACCGAGGTGCCGGTCAGGGTTTCCATCACCTCGGTCACCTCCAACGCGTTTCCGGCGGCGGTGGCAAGCGGTTGGCTCATATCCGTGATCAGGGCAGAGGTCATGCAGCCCGCACCTTGGGCTGTGAAGACTAGGGCACGGGCCAGCGCCTCTGCATCTTCCAACGTTTTCATGAAGGCACCGGAGCCGCATTTCACATCCAGAACAAGGGCTTCCAAGCCCGCCGCCAGCTTTTTGGACAGGATCGACGCGGTGATCAGGTCGATGCTTTCCACCGTTGCCGTCACGTCCCGGATGGCATAAAGGCGGCGGTCAGCCGGGGCGATTTCGGCGCTGGCCGAAACGATGGCGCAGCGGATCTCCTTCATCTGACGGCGCAACTGGTCTTCCGCCAACCCGGTGCGAAAGCCCGGAATAGCTTCCAGCTTGTCCAGCGTACCACCGGTATGACCAAGTCCACGGCCGGAAATCATCGGCACATAAGCCCCACACGCCGCCAATGCCGGCGCCAGCAGCAGCGAGACGCAATCCCCGATTCCGCCGGTGGAGTGTTTGTCAAGCACCGGGCCGGGCAGGTCCCAAGCCAGAACCTGACCCGAATCGCGCATGCCTTTGGCCAGGGCAACGCGGCCCGCCTCACCAAGGCCCTTGAGCAGGACCGCCATGGCGAAAGCACCGGCCTGCGCATCGGTGACAGCGCCACTGGCAAGACCGGCGGCGAACCAGATCAGCGCCTCAGCCGGGGGCACTCCGCCGTCGCGGATCGTGGCGATGATGGCACGCGCGTCCATCAGACCTTGGCCATATGGGCCGCAGAAAAGACGCCCGGCAGCAGGTCGGCCACGGTTGTGGTCAGGCTTTTCCCGTCAACCGTGTGAAGGGTGACCTTGACGCCGGGATCAGCGAATTCGGCAATTTTCTGGCGGCAGCCACCACAGGGCGGCACCGGACTTGGGCTGTCGGCGATCACATGAATTTCGGCGATGCGGGTGTCACCGGCAGCGATCATGGCGGCGATGGCACCGGCCTCGGCACAGGTGCCCTCGGGGTAGGCCACGTTTTCCACATTGCAGCCGACATGGGTGTTGCCTTCGACCGAGTGGATCGCCGCCCCAACCTTGAAGCGGGAATAGGGGGCATAGGCGCGGTTGCGCACGTCGGTGGCGCGTTGCAAAAGCATCGGAACTCCTTTGGCGGTTTGGACGGCAAGTGTGGTCCGGTTGCCCCCGGCTTGCAAGCGGATGGCGGGCGGGGGCCATAGCTTAACCCCGCGTCAGATTGTTCGGATACGTCGCAATCAAAGCTGCGTCGTCGTGAAACTGCCGGGCAAAGACACTTCAAGCAGGTGCAGATCGGGGGTGGTGTCGCCGTAGCGGGTGGCCATGCCGGGCGGGATGACGAAGGCGTCACCGGGCGACAGGCGATAGGGGTCTTTGCCTTCTCCCTCCAGTGTCATGTGGCCTGACATGACAAAGGTGAACAGGATATCGCCCTGATGCCGGGTCCAGGGTGCGCTAAGGTCAGGAAGCGGGCGCGCCACCATCACCGAGGCCACGCCTTTGGTGCCCGCGTTGATCGTGGTGTCGCGCGCCTCAAACCCCGGAATGCGGAACGGGGTGAACTGGCCCTTGGCCCCCACGTTGTGAACAAAGCGCTGGCCTTGCCATTCGCGGTCTGGGCGGAATGCCTGCGTGGGCAGTGTCATATCGTGGTCGATTTGCGTGACATGGTCGGCGGGAACGCCGATTTCGATCACCTCGATCCCATCGCTGGCGGTCAGGACCCGGTGGCGGATTTCGGGGGGCTGGATGAAGCAATCGCCAGCGCTCAGGCGGATCGGGTCGCCTTGATCCTCATACACCACATCGACCCAGCCCTTGATGCAAAAGATCAGCTGAAAGCCGACCTTGTGGTAATGCACCATGTCGGGCACCGGACCGCCATCCGGAATGCGGATGTGGCTGGCAATCATCGCCCCCCCAAGGCGCGAGGGCACAAGGTCACGGTACATCATCCCGGCCCGACCGATGATCCAAGGCGCCTGATCGGTCAGGCGGCGGACCACAAAAGCGTGTTCGGTCTTGGGCATCACCACGGGCGGATTAAGCTCGTCCAGCGTCACCTGCGTGCCGCCCGGAGACTGCATTTCCGCCACACCTCCGGCCAAAGACGCCCAATCGTCGCTGAGGATGCGAAGCTGGCCCGGCGCAGCCATCGCTTCTGCATCCAGACGCAGGCGCAGACCGTGGCCGGACATCACCGCGACATGCGGGTTGTCAGCGGGGTAGATCATGTCCAGCCGCATCCCCAAAGTCTTGGTGAAGAACGGCAAGTCGCCGCGCAGATCGGTCGTGGGCAACACGATCTCTGCCCGGGTCTCTGCCCGGGTTTCAGTCGGGGCCTCAGATGGCGTTCCAGGCGGCGTTCCAGACGGCGTTCCAGTCGGTGTTTCGGGCGGGGTTTCGCTTTGGGTTTGGGGCATTTCATTCTCTCGCTCTTTGATCCATGGTGGCCCTCACTTCGGTGATTTGCAAGAAGCTGCGATTTGCAAGACTTGCCGGAGCGTGCGCGGAAGACCCTTGGAATGGCGCTTACAGTTCGGCAAGGGTGAGGAACGGGTTGAGGAGACGGACATGACCGAACGGCTGGACAATGCCCGGCAAGCGGCGCTGGATTACCACGAATTCCCCAAGCCCGGGAAGCTGGAGATCCGGGCGACCAAGCCCCTCGCCAATGGCCGCGATCTGGCACTGGCCTATTCGCCGGGCGTGGCCGAAGCCTGTCTGGAGATCAAAGCCGATCCCGCCACCGCCAGCCGCTACACCTCTCGCGGGAACCTTGTCGGCGTGGTCACCAATGGCACTGCCGTTCTGGGCCTTGGCAACATCGGCGCGCTGGCGTCCAAACCGGTGATGGAGGGCAAGGCGGTCCTGTTCAAGAAATTCGCCAACATCGACTGCTTTGACATCGAACTGAACGAACCCGACCCGGTGAAACTCGCAGCCATCGTCTGCGCGCTAGAGCCGACCTTTGGCGCGATCAATCTAGAGGATATCAAGGCCCCCGATTGCTTTATCGTCGAACGCCTGTGCCGTGAACGGATGAAAATCCCGGTGTTTCACGACGATCAGCATGGCACCGCGATTGTGGTGGGTGCTGCCGCCACCAACGCCCTGCATGTGGCAGGCAAGCGCTTTGATCAGATCAAGATCGTCTCGACCGGCGGCGGTGCTGCCGGAATTGCCTGCCTGAACATGCTGTTGAAGCTGGGTGTCAAACGCGAGAATGTCTGGCTGTGCGACCTTGCGGGCCTTGTCTACAAGGGCCGCGTCGATCAGATGACCGACCAGAAGGCCGAATATGCCCAAGGCACCACGCCCGCCACCCTGACTGACGTGATTGCCGGGGCAGACCTGTTTCTTGGCCTGTCCGGCCCCGGTGTGCTGACGGCGGATATGGTCAAGAAGATGGCCAAGCAACCTATCGTCTTCGCGCTTGCCAACCCCTCGCCCGAAATCCTGCCCGATGTGGTGCGCGCCGCTGTGCCTGATGCGATCATCGCCACCGGTCGGTCAGATTTTCCCAATCAGGTCAACAACGTCCTGTGCTTTCCCTTCATCTTCCGCGGCGCTTTGGATGTCGGGGCCACCACGATCAACATAGAAATGGAACTGGCCTGCATCGAGGGTATCGCAGCCCTCGCCCGCGCGACCACCAGTGCCGAGGCCGCCGCCGCCTATGTCGGTGAAAAGCTGTCGTTCGGGGCGGATTACCTGATCCCCAAACCCTTCGACCCGCGCCTGATCGGCGTGGTCGCCTCTGCCGTCGCCAAAGCCGCGATGGAAACCGGCGTCGCCATGCGCCCGATTGACGATCTGATCGCCTACCGGCGCACGCTGGACGGGTCGGTGTTCAAATCCGCCCTGATCATGCGCCCGGTTTTCGACGTCGCCCGCCAATCGCAACGCCGCATCATCTTTGCCGAGGGTGAGGATGAACGCGTGCTGCGCGCCGCCAGCGCGATGCTGGAGGAGATGACGATCAAGCCGATCCTGATTGGCCGGCCTGACGTGATGGCCGCGCGCTGCGAACGCTTTGGCCTGTCGATACAGCCGGACCGCGATTTTGAAATTGTGAACCCCGAAAGCGACAACCGCTACCGCGACTATTGGACCAGCTACCACCAGTTGCTGGAACGTCAGGGCGTCACTCCCGACACCGCCCGCGCCGTTCTGCGCACCAACGCCACCGTGATTGCGGCCATTGCGGTGCACCGGGGCGATGCCGACAGCATGATCTGCGGCGCTTACGGCCAATATCTGGGCCACTTGAACGACGTGCGCCAGGTGCTGGCGCGTGGTGGCCGGCATCCGGTTGGTGCCTTGTCGCTGATGATTCTGGAGGAGGGGCCGCTTTTTGTGGCGGACACCCAGGTCAACCCGATCCCGTCACCCGAACAAATCGCCCTTTCGGCCATGGGTGCCGTGCGCCACGCCCGTCGCTTTGGGGTGGAGCCAAAGGTGGCGCTGTGCTCCCATTCCAACTTCGGCAACCTTGACAGTGATTCCGGTCGCAGGATGCGTTCGGCGATGGAAATCCTTGATGCCCGTGAATGCGACTTTGAATTCGAAGGCGAGATGAGCCTTGATGCCGCGCTTGACCCCGAACTGCGGGAGCGGATGTTCCCGAACTCTCGGCTTAAAGGGGCGGCGAATATCCTGATCTTTGGCTATACCGATGCCGCCAATGCGGCGCGCAACATGTTGAAGATGAAGGCCGGTGGACTCGAAGTTGGGCCGATCCTGATGGGCATGGGCAATCTGGCACATATTGTCACTCCGTCGATCACCGTGCGCGGACTTCTGAACGTCTCGGCGCTGGCTGGCGCACCGGTGGGCAACTACGGTTGAGGTGATCTGGACTTTGGCCCCTGAAAGGTTAACGTGGGCAAGCATGGCTGCCGCCAGCCCCGGACCAACCTTTCAGGGGCCAAAAAGGTGAGGCGGTCGAGTGAGGGTGGCTTTGGCTTGACCGCTGGCAAAATGGATCATGACGGTAAAAGCCAACCGGCTTTGGATGAGGCCGCCCTGTCGCGGCTTCTGGTGCTTGCGGGCCCCAAGGATGCCGCAGAACTGATGCGCCGTCTGATCAAGGATATCAGCCAGCTTGCAGAGGGTATCAGTGCCAGCCTTTTGACGCAGGACAGGGCTGCGATGCACAAACACAGCCACGTCCTTCTGGCCATTTCGGGCACCATCGGCGCGCAACGGGTTTACGAACTGGCACAGGCTCTGAACAAATGCGCCAAGGATGAAAACTGCACCGAGGCGTTGCCCGAAGCACTGGAAGTGCCTTCGCGTCTGCAAGGGTTGATTGCCCGGCTGCGTGGGCTTGCCGATGAACGCGGGATAAGGGTTTAGAATGGCCCTGCCGCGCACAAAACCCGCTGTCCGCCCGACACCTCTGCTGCTGATCGAGGACACGCCATCGTTGCAACTGATCTATCGGTCGGTCCTGTCGGGGGCTGGCCACGAGGTTCGGGTGGCCGGAACTGCGACCGAGGGGATGGCCATTTTCAGGCAATCGGCCATCGAAGTGGTGTTGTTGGACCTTGGCCTGCCTGACCGGGATGGTCTGGAACTGATGGCCGAAATGATGGAAGTGCGCCCCAATACCCGCGTGGTGATCATCACGGCCAACGGCACGATCAACAAGGCGGTTGAGGCGATGCGGGCTGGCGCACATGAGTTTCTGGTCAAGCCTTTCGACGAGCCACGCTTTCTGACCGCGGTTGGCAATGCGATTGAACGCAGCCATACCCGTCGTGCAGCCCCCAAAGGGCCGTCTTCGGTTGGCTTCATCGGCTCGTCTGATGTGATGGCCCGTGTCCATGCCAAGATCAACTCGGTTGCCAACTCGATGGCGACGGTTTTCATCACCGGTGAAAGCGGCACGGGCAAAGAGCTGTGTGCGCTGGCGGTCCATGGCAACTCGCCGCGCGGCAAGGGGCCGTTCATCGCGCTGAACTGCGGGGCGATCCCGATTGATCTGCTGGAATCCGAGGTGTTTGGCCATGTGAAGGGCAGCTTCACCGGGGCTATTTCCGACAAGCCCGGGGCGGCCACTGCAGCCGATGGCGGCACGCTGTTTCTGGATGAGATCTGCGAGATGGCCCCGGCCCTGCAAACCAAACTGCTGCGGTTTCTGCAAACCTCCACCGTGCTGCCAGTTGGCGCCACCAAGCCCACCAAGGTCAACGTCCGCATTGTCTGCGCCACCAACCGCGACCCTCTGGATGCAGTCCGTCGTGGCCAGTTCCGCGAGGACTTGTACTACCGGCTGTACGTGGTGCCGATCCACATGCCGCCGCTGCGCGACCGTGGCGATGACGTGATCGAAATTGCGGAATCAGCGCTGGTGAGCTTTGCCGAAGAGGAGGGCCGCCGCTTTGACGGTCTGTCGCCCGAAGTGACCGACCTGTTCCGCCAAATGCCTTGGCCCGGCAATGTGCGGCAGGTGCTGAACGTTATCCGAAACGTGGTGGTGCTGAACCCCGGCGGCATGGTCACGCCGCAAATGCTGCCGGAAGAGGTCTTGCACCTTGCGGCGGGCCCGCTCGGCCCCGCTCTGGCCCCCGCGCCCCCCGAAACCAACCCGCAGCTTGACAGCCTTGTCGGACTGCCCCTGGCCGAAGTTGAAAAGATCATCGTCACCGCCACTTTGGCCCGCTATGGTGGATCTGTGCCCAAAGCGGCGCGTGTGCTGGACCTGTCGCCTTCTACCCTTTACCGCAAGTTGGAGGCTTGGGGCAAAGGCTCGTCCTCCTGATAGCCTTCGTCGCGAAACGCCTCTGCCGTGCGCTGCCACAAAGCGGCGAGGGCGGGAATAGCCGCACGAGCGGCGGGCTTGTTGCCTTGCTTGCACAGGGCCTCGATGGCACTCAGTTCCGTGCGAAGTGCCACCGCGCCGAACATCGCGGCAGAACCGCCCATGCGGTGCACATCGGCCATCAGATCAGCCTCGTAAACCGGATCGTCAATGTGCGCCAGCAGGTCGGCAACGCGTCGCTCGGTGTCGCCGAGGAAACGGAGCACCAGAATGTGCGCTTTTGCGGCCCCAAGACTGGTGCGCAGGTCCGCCAGCACGCGCCGATCCAGCAGTTCCACCACTGGCGGGCTTGCGGACACCGGGCGCACTCCGGTCAGAACGGCGCGCAGGGTGTCTCGGGTGATCGGTTTGATCAGCACCTCTTGCATGCCACCGGCGCGAAACCGGTCGGTTTCGGCCTGCAAGGCATGGGCGGTCAGCGCCACGATGGGGGCGTTGCAAGAAGCGCCGTTTCCGGTTCTGATCCGGTTGGCGGCTTGCAGGCCGTCAATCCCGGGCATTGAAATGTCCATCAGGATCGCGTCAAACGCCTGCGCGTTGGCTTGGGCGATACCTTCTTCGCCGTCGGTCGCCTCCGTCACCGTGTGACCCTCTTTCAACAACATGTCGCGCACGATCAGGCGGTTGAAGTCGTTGTCTTCGACCACGAGCACGGAAAGCTTGCCGGTCAGGGCCTGCGGCGTTTCCGGCACCACAGGCTGGTCACCACTGTCCAAAATCGCCAGCGGCAAACTGACGCGGAAGGTGCTGCCCTCGCCGGCCTTGCTCTCCACCCGGATCTTGCCGCCCATCCGCGTCACGATCCGCCGGACGATGCCAAGGCCCAGGCCGGTTCCAGAGGCATGGCGGGCGTAAGACGGGTCAAGCGTCACAAAATCCTCAAAAATCCGGCCCAAATCCTCACGCACAATGCCAATGCCAGTGTCGCGCACCAAAATTTCTGTCGGCCCCCGGTTGGAGCGGTGGAGGACTTGCAAGGTGATCGTGCCATCCTTGGTGAATTTCACCGCATTGCCGACAAGGTTCATCAACACCTGACGCAGTTGTGCTGCATCACCGATCACACGGGTGCGGCCGTCAGTGGGCGGAATATAGGTCAGCGTGTTGCCGTTGACCTGACTTGCGGGGGTCTGGTTTTCGATGACCTCGCCCACCAGGTGCGACAGGTCCAGCGGGGCGAGGTTCAGTTTCGCCTTGCCGCTGTCCAGCCGGGCGATGTCCAGAACATCGTTGACATGGTGCATCAACAACCGACCGGAGGCCGCCATGATCCGCAGATATTCGCGCTGATGTGGCGCAAGTTCGGTGCCGTCCAACAGGTCAATGGTGCCGATCATACCGTTCAGCGGTGTGCGAATTTCATGGCTCATCACCACCAAAAGGTCTGCTTTGGCCTTTTCGCCCGCCAAAGCCTCGTCCCGTGCTGTGACCAAGGCTTGCTCGGCGGCCACCTGCTGCGACAGGTCGCGCAAAAACACCACATGCACCGACCGTGCCCCCGCCTGCGCCGATGACAAAGAGATTTCGGCCGGAAAATCTACACCATCGCGGCGCCGCGCGGTAATGCGATGGCGTCTGTGGCCCTTGGTCACCGGGGCGTTCAACGCGGGAAGCTGCGCTTTGCCCTGCGCGTCGGGCGGCACCATCAGGCTGAGATAGCAGCCCATTGCCTGCTCTTTGGGATAGCCAAAGGTGCTGCTGGCCGACGGGTTGAAATCAACGATCCGGCCCACGACGTCCAGCGTGATCACCGAATCCAGCGAAGTTGCCATAACCGCGTCCAGCCGTGCCAAAGTCTCAGCGTTCAGGGCCGCTTTCAGCCGGTTGCCGCGGTCAAGCCGCAAGACCATGACCAGCAAAGCAACAAAGGCCAACACCAGAACCAGCGTCAGCACGGCAAGCTGGATCAACGTATTCTTGACATCGGCCCGCCGCAGATCAGCGCGTTGCGCAAAGATACTTACCCCGGTCAGAGCGATTTCATGGGCCTCTGGCATCACGGCGCGGGCTTGGGTCTGAAGGTCCGGCAAAGCGTCCCACAGCGCAGGATCCGGTCCGTCGAAAAGGGGTTGTGTGGCGGCCAGAAACTGCTTCAGATGATCAAAACAGGCGGACATCTTCGCGTTGCCGCGCAGAATGGTGAAGACACTGCCAAGCTCCAGCGTCTTCACGCGACTGAAGAAAACATCATAGCGAACGCGCAGTTTGCCCAGCTTGGCGATGTCGTGTCTGGCATCATCCATCGCTATTTCCAGGTTCAACAGCTCGACATCTGTCTGGCTGAGCGCCCATTGCAGATTGTCCGAATTGGAACTGCTTTGCGCGTCGATCTGCCGTGTGACGTCCAGCGTCTCAACCACAATCCCGATGGCGCTGGCCAGCACGACCAGAAAAACCAACGCAAACCGCAGGCGGTCGGCAGGTGGCGCTGAAGGGCTGGCAATTGTCGGCAAATACACGGTCTCCGCAAGCTGGTTTACACCAACCTAGCGCAGCACGTCGATCCGGTCGAGTTGCCACACGCTGCGGGAGAAAACCGTGTCGGTTCGGTACTTGATATCGCCATCGAAGGGATACAGCACCCAGATCGGCCCTTTGTCGCGGACCGGCATCGGGGCACCATCAGCGTCATAGGCGAGAATCGGGGCGTTGTCTTCCAACTCGGCGGTGGGGATATCCGCCTTGTAATCATTGAGGGCGTGGAGGGTCAGAGTACCCGCGCCGATGTTCAGATACTTGACCAGTGCGGACAAAGCGACGCCCGTGTAGTCATGCGTCCCGTCGGTCCAGATCGAGCCTGTCGAGACCCTGACCTGACCCATGGCTTGCAGCATCGCCAGATCAAACAGCGCTTTCCCGCCGGGGTAGGCCACAGGGTCCAAACCGGTGACAGTCAGGATTACCGGTCCGCTCAGGTCGGGAAGCTTTGCGACGGGTTGTTCGGAATGTGCCGGAACCACCACCAGAAACAGGGCAATGACGGCAGAGAAAAGACTGCGAACCATATCTTTTGAAACCACGATGCACCCAATTTGGGCAACATTTAAACGTTATCAACGCTTGGCCTTGGCGGCGACCGAAAACACCCTATACCGACGGATAGGCTTAGCGTAGACTGTCGGTGTCAGTTGGTTATACGTCCGTGTCCCGGGCACGGACTATGGCGGGTTAGACCCAGAAAGTCGATTTAATGGCGCGCATTCTGGTAGCCGATGATCACGATCTCGTTCGCGACACCCTTGCCGCCTATCTGGAAGCGGAGGGCGTCGGTGAAGTTCTCGTCGGTTCTGACGTGGCAGAGGCTTTGGTGCTGATTGCCAGCAACGGGCCGTTCGATCTGGCGCTGATAGATTATAACATGCCGGGAATGGAGGGGCTGGCGGGCCTGTCCAAGATCATGGCGGCCAATGGCGGTTGCCCGGTTGCCTTGATTTCGGGCTCGATGTCGGTGGAACTGGCCGAACAGGCGCTGGAAGCCGGGGCGGCGGGATTTGTGCCAAAAACGCTTGGCTCCAAGTCTTTGCTGGCGGCGGTGCGGTGCATGATCGGTGGCGAGATATTTGCGCCTTTGTCGTTGATCCCGAAGCCAGTGACGGCCGAGGAGGGGTTGCTTTCGCCGCGTGAGCTGGACGTGCTGCGCGGAATTGGGTTGGGCAAGTCCAACAAGGAAATCGCCCGCGACCATGACCTGCAAGAGGTGACGGTCAAGCTGCATGTCAAAACCATGAGCCGCAAGCTGGGTGCCAAGAACCGCACGCATGCCGCGATGATTGCCCGCGACCGCAAACTGATTTGAGGGATGATGGGCAGATTGCCCATCCTACCAGCGGATTGTGCGGCGGTCAGGTGGGCTGGCAGTGCAAAGCCCGGCGGAAACGGCGCGGTCAGTAAAAACTTTGCGGGTCAATATCAATCGCCAGACGGAGGTTGTTGGGCTGTTTCAGCTGTCCGACCCATTCTGCCAAGGCCGCCTGCAAGGGTGCCGATTTCTCGGCCTTGACCAGCAATCGGACCCGATGCCGCCCGCGCACCCGTGCAATCGGTGCAGGGGCTGGTCCGTAGACCACCGCGCCGATCCGCAGCAACGGCCCGTCCCTGCGCGCCAGTTCGGCACCAAAGTCAAAGACCTGCCCCACATCGGGCGAAGACAGGATAATTCCTGCCATTCTGCCATAGGGCGGCACGCCTGCGGCCTTCCGCTCTGCAGCTTCTGCGGCCCAGAAGGCTTCCTCGTCGCCGCCAAGGATGGCTGTGATCACCGGATGGTCCGGCTGATAGGTTTGCACCAAAGCCACCCCGCGCTTTTCGGCCCGCCCGGCCCGGCCCGCCACTTGCCGGATCAACTGAAACGTCCGCTCTGCGGCGCGCAGGTCTGACCCCTGCAACCCAAGATCGGCATCTATCACCCCCACGAGGGTCAGAAGGGGAAAGTTGTGCCCCTTGGCCACGATCTGTGTGCCGATGATGATGTCGGCGGCCCCGGCGGCGATCTTGGCAATCTCTTCTTTCAGGGCCCGTGCCGAGGTGAACAGGTCTGACGACAGCACCGCCAGCTGCGCCTTGGGAAAGCGCGCCACGACCTCTTCGGCCAGCCGTTCAACCCCCGGCCCGACCGGAGCCATCCGCCCCACCACCTTGCACGCCGGACAGTCCACGGGAACCGGTTTGGTCGCCCCGCATTGGTGGCAGACCAACCGCTTCAAGAACCGATGTTCGACCATCCTCGCGTCGCAATCGTCACAGCCTATCTGATGCCCGCAGGCCCGGCAGACCGTGACCGGAGCAAATCCGCGCCGGTTGAGGAACAAAAGGCTCTGCTCGCCCTTTTCAACGCGCGCCATGATCGCCCGCTCCAACGGCGCAGAGATCCAGCGGTCACCCGGCAATTTCTCGTCCCGCATGTCGATGGCATGCATCTGCGGCAGCTCTGCCACGCCGTAGCGTGAACCAAGGTCGATGCGCGTATATTTGCCGGCCTGCGCGTTGGCCCAGCTTTCCAGACTGGGTGTAGCGGAGGACAGCACCACCGGGCACCCGATGATCGACGCCCGCAGCACCGCCATATCGCGGGCGTGGTACAAGACACCCTCCTCTTGCTTGTAAGAGGTGTCATGCTCCTCATCGACGACAATCAGGCCAAGGTCGCGGAACGGCAGGAACAGGGCAGAGCGCGCGCCGACGACCATCTGCACACCACCCTCGCCCGCCATCCGCCACAAGCGCCGCCGTTCGGAGGCGGTCATGCCGGAATGCCACTCCCCCGGCCTGGCACCAAACCGCGCCTCGACCCGGGCCAGAAAATCGCCGGTCAGGGAAATTTCCGGCAACAGAACCAAAGCCTGCTGACCACGGCGCAGGGCGGCGGCGACGGCCTCCAGATAGACTTCAGTCTTGCCCGACCCGGTGACGCCCTTCAAAAGCGTGGTCGCATAGCCGCCCTTGGTCACCGCCAAATCCAGCGCTGCCCCCGCGCCAATCTGATCTCCGGCCAGCCGCGCCGGACGCAACGGGTCCAAAACCGGATAGGGCAGGTCGCGCGGCGCAGCCTCCTCGGCCAGCACGCCCAGCTTGACCAACCCCTTGACCACCGAAGTGCTGACATCGGCGGTCGCAGCCAACTCCGCCAAAGTGACCGGCGCGGCACCAAACCCGCGCAACGCCTCCACCACCTTCAGCCGAGCCTCGGTCATACGGTTGGGCACCGGACCGGCCAGCCGATAGACGCGCAACATCGCAGGCGGCAGTCCCAAACCGGGGGCCCGGGTTGCCAGGCGCAACATGGCGGGCAAAGGGGTCAGGGTGTAGTCGGATGCCCGCGCCAGAAAGGTCCGCATCTCGGCCCGCATCGGTTCGGCGGGCAATCGGTGAAAGGCTGACCGCAACTTGGCCAGATCAAACGAGCCTTCGCCCTTGCCCCAGACCACGCCCAAAACCTTGCGCGGGCCAAGCGGCACTTCCAGAAAATCGCCGTCGCCGCAGCCGCCTTCGGGGGCAAGATAATCCAGCACGCGGCCAATCGGCTCGCAGGTCAGAACCCCGATCCGCTCGCCAGCATCATAGACCCGCTCGACCACAGCCACCCCCCTTGCCTGATCACTGGCGTAACCGCACCCCCTTTCGCCCGCAAGCCCCGGCCGGACCGCTGCTTGGTTTCGACCGACCGGCGACTTGGGCGACGTCATACTGTGGCCGTGCGGACTCACCCTTGCGGATTCCAATTTTCCGATGGGCGACGCTCGCGAAGTTCAGCTATAGTATCCACAAAACAAGAACCGGGCAGGGCAGCCATTGATGATTGATCCCGATACGCGCGACCGCATTCTGGCTGAGCCTGAGGCTTTGCTGGATGATATCGACGTGATGCAGGCGCTGATTGGTGCCAACGAACGCGCCATGGGGACCAACATTGTGGACCTGCGCGGTTTGGCGATGGAGCGGATGGGCCAGAAGTTGGACCGGCTGGAAGACACCCACCGCACCGTGATTGCGGCGGCATACGAGAATCTGGCGGGCACCAATCAGGTCCACCGCGCGATCCTGCAACTGTTGGACCCTGCCGCGT
The DNA here is from genome assembly GCA_038231395.1 of Rhodobacterales bacterium. GTDB lineage: Bacteria > Pseudomonadota > Alphaproteobacteria > Rhodobacterales > Rhodobacteraceae > Stagnihabitans. Next base: position 52,364 of record JBBRLL010000008.1, on the reverse strand, counting down.
TTCCGGCTTTTCTGGCAGCCCTCAACGGCATCATCGCCTCGACCCTGCGGGTAGAGAAGGTGCGACTTGTGCTGGAATCCAAGGCAGAGGGTGACCAAGCTTTGGGCAGGCTGTCCGATGTGATCCATGTGGCAGCGGCCGGGTTCGTGGCGGAATACCTTTCGGCCGGGCGCAACACGCCAACCAAAGCGGTGGTGCTGCGGCAGGTCCAGCCGTCATCCGATGCGATCTATGGCGATCGTTCCAGCTGGATCCGGTCTGAGGCTTTGCTGCGGCTGGACCTTGGGCCCGGTCGCCTTCCCGGACTTTTGGCGTTGGGGGCGGAAGACCCGCATCAGTTCAAGCCGACCCATGGCACCGACCTTCTGGTGTTTTTCGCCGGGGTCTTCGAACGCGTCATGCGCAAATGGCTGGGGTAACCGGCTTTTCTGGGGCGCAGGCGGATGCGCTGGCCCGCTGGCTTGACCACCTGCGTGCCATCAAAGGCGCATCGGCCAAGACCATCGAGGCTTATAGCCGTGACCTGCGGGGATTTTTAGGCTTTTTGTCGCAACATCATGGCGGCGGCGAAGGTCTTGCAGCCCTTGAAAACCTGCCGCAGACCGACCTGCGCGCCTGGATGGCAGCAGAGCGGGGCAGGGGGTTATCTGCCCGCTCCCTCGCGCGGTCCTTGTCGGCGGTCAAGAACTTCCTCGGCTGGCTGTCCGAACGCCAGGGTTTTGACGCCACCACAGTCCTTTCGGCCCGCGGCCCGAAATTCCGCCGCAAGCTGCCACGGCCATTGACGGTTGATGGCGCGCGCGACGTCATCGCCGACATTGGGGCCTATGCCGCACAAGATTGGGTCGGCGCGCGCGATATTGCTGTGGCCACCCTGCTTTACGCCTGCGGATTGCGCATTTCAGAGGCTTTGGGCCTGACCGGAGCCGCCCATCCGCTGCCTGACGTTCTGCGCATCCGGGGCAAGGGCGACAAGGACCGTCTGGTCCCGGTGCTGCCGATTGCCAAAGACGCCGTCGCCGAATACCTGCGCCTGTGCCCCTATCCTGCCGAACGGAACGCCCCGTTGTTTCGCGGTGCGCGCGGCGGCCCCCTGAACCCGCGTCTGATCGCCAAAGCGATGGAACAGGCCCGGATGCGCCTTGGCCTGCCTGCCACCGCCACACCCCATGCTTTGCGCCATTCCTTTGCCACGCACCTTCTTGCCGCAGGCGGCGATCTGCGCGCCATTCAGGAACTGTTGGGCCACGCGTCGCTGTCCACCACCCAAGCCTACACCGCAGTCGATGCGGCCCGCCTGATGGAAGTGTATGAGGCTGCCCATCCCCGAGCCTGATACTTCGCCTGAAACTTGGCCTGAACCAGTCCCTGAACCAGCGATTGCGACCCAAGTTTTCCGCAAATGCGGCGCACAATCCCCAAGTTTTGGGCGCTGCTTGACGCAAGATCAGCAACTATTCTGTGCGAGGTTTTGGCCCAGCCCTATGCGGGGACCCTGTCCAGAAGGCGTTCATATGACCTGTGCTTTATCGGCCTGCAGCAACCCCACGAGTTTGGTCGCGCTATTGGCCAAAAAACCAAACCAGACTGATCCCACGACAAACGCGAATGCCAAACCGACCCGCCGCACCCCGCAGCAAACCGCTGCCGGGATGGCTGGCGACGGCAATGGCATCTCGGCCCAGTCGTTGTTTCAGGCGCTGATCGGGGCGCTGAAAGGCGACACGGCCAGCAAAGACGCGGCCGGCACTGCCATCACGGGCGCGGCATCCGCCGCCCACAATTCGGCATCCGGCGGGCAGTCATCGGTGCTGGCCACGCTTGTCAGCGCCGCAGATACCAACGGCGACGGTATTTTGAGCGTGGATGAAATTCAGAACGCCGTGAAAACCCTGCAATGCGCGCAGAGCAGCGCCGAGCCGGATGGTCCGCCTTCTGTGGGCCAAGCTGCCAGTGACCCTGCCAGGACAGACGCGTTCTCGTCCAAGTCCTCTACCACCTCAACGGCAACCAGCACTGCCAAATCGCTGTACGAGTCGTTGTTCAACGCGTTTTCAGCCGAGGCGGGAAATTCCAATACTTTTACCGTTTCGAACACAAGCGACCACCCGTTCTTGGCATCAGTGAAGGTCGCCGCTTAAGGTTGGCCCTGCTTTTGAGCCAGCCCGGTGACGACCTTGCCCCGTCACCCCGCGCTTGCATGCCCGGGTGATTTCGGCCATCAACAGCGCATGGATATCCGCTTTAAAGCCTTGTCGGTTCACCTGCTTACCGCGACGGGTTCAGTTCTGTCGATGCTGGCCATGCTGGCAGCGGTTGAAGCGAAATGGAGCATGATGTTCCTGTGGCTCGTCGTGGCGCTAATGGTCGATGGCATCGACGGACCGTTGGCGCGACGCTATGACACTACGAAAAACTGGCCGCTTTATGATGGCGTCCTGATGGATCTGATTGTCGACTATCTGACGTATGTGTTCATCCCAGCCTATGCTTTGTTCACCAAAGGCATGTTGCCGGTGTGGACGGGCGGCGTTGCGATCATGGTCATCATCTATGGCTCGGTTATTTACTTTTCCGACACCCGGATGAAAACCAAAGACAAAAGCTTTGCCGGGTTTCCGGCCTGCTGGAACATGGTGGTGTTGGTCCTGTTCGCCGTTGACCCGCCGCAGGCCGTGGTTCTGGCCACCGTGATCGCCCTCACCGTCGCGATGTTCCTGAACCTGAAGTTCGTTCACCCGACCCGTACGCCGCGTTGGCACCGGCTGAACCTGGCCACAGCGATCCTATGGCTCGCCTGCGCAACCCAAGCCGCCTGGGTTGATTTCAACGAGGGTTTTATCGTGCATTGGGGCCTGATCCTGTCCTCGCTTTACCTGTGTTTTGCAGGTATCGCCCAGCAGATATTCCCCGAAAAGTCGTCGGATCGCATCGCTTGAGGGTCGTTTGACCACGGCTTCGCAGGATGAGTGGAACAGCCGGACAGATCAGGACACCCGGCTTCCGCGTCCGTTAAGGGTTTGTCACAGTCGTTAATGCTCTGTCATAAATCGCTGCTAAGGCATCAGGTGCCGGAAAAGCCCGCGGATGAGGCTGGACCGTCTGGCGCGCCGATTCTGGACTTAAGCCGGGTCAAACTTAAGCCTGGCCAGACTTAAGCCGGGTCAAACTTAAGCTGGCCAGACTTCGGGTGGGTCAATTCCAATTCAAACCGGAATTATAGGGCCAAACCCAACCGAACCCCCTCTTCGATGGCGCGTTTTGCGTCGATGCCCTGTGCCTGTGCCGCACCCCCAATCACTTGAAAGCCAATCCCGCGCGCCGTTAGCTCCTCCACCAAACCGCGTGCGCTGTCCTGACCGGTGCACAAAACCACGTCATCGACCGGCAAAACCTCTGCCACTCCGTCGCGGCGGATGGTCAGCCCCTCGGTGCCAAAGCCTACGTATTCCACCCCACCCAGCATCTTCACCCCCTTGGTGGCCAGATGCGCCCGGTGGATCCAGCCCGTGGTTTTGCCAAGGCCGCGTCCCGGCTTTTCGGGCTTGCGCTGCAACAGCCAGACATCGCGCAACGGTAAGGCAGGATCAGGCGCAGCCAACCCCCCCGGATACTCCGCCGGATCGCCGATCCCCCATTCGCGGCACCATGCGGCCGCGTCCACTTCAACGCCCACCAACGCCGTCGCCACATCAAACCCGATGCCCCCCGCGCCGATCACCGCGACCCGGCGGCCCAGAACGCGCCCAGCCAACACCTGCGCGTAGTCCGGCGCATCTTCGGCCCCCGGCAGTGCCAGGCGTCGCGGCACCACACCTGTCGCCAAAACCACCGCGTCAAACCCTGCCAAATCGTCTGGCCCTACCTGCGCGCCAAAGCGCATTTCTACCCCGGCATCGGCCAACCGCAGCTGAAACCACGCGACAAGTCCGGCAAACTCCGCCTTGCCCGGCACTTTTGCCGCCAATCGCATCTGTCCACCCACAGCGTCGGCCTGCTCAAACATCACCACAGAATGCCCCCTTTCCGCGGCCGTCGCAGCGGAGGCCATCCCCGCAGCGCCCGCACCCACCACGGCCAACCGGAGCGGCACAGCGGCAGGTATCGGTTCAAACTCCGCCTCCCGGCAAGCTGCGGGGTTGACCAGACAACTCGCCAGCTTGCCTGAAAAGGTGTGGTCCAGACAGGCCTGATTGCAGGCGATGCAGGGTGCCGTCCGGTTGCTGCGCCCGGCACGTGCTTTGGCGACAAAATCGGCATCCGCCAGCAAGGGCCGCGCCAAAGCCACCAGATCGGCCTGGCCAGTGGCGACAATGCTCTCCGCAAGCTCAGCCGTGTTGATCCGGTTTGCCGCAACCACAGGCCGCCCGACCGCAGCCCGCAACCGCGCCGTCAGCCCGACGAACGCCCCGCGGGGAACCGAGGCCGCAATGGTGGGCACCCGGGACTCATGCCAGCCAAAGCCCGAACTGAACACATCCACGTCAGGCTCCAACGCGTTTGCCAAGGCCAAAGTCTCGCTCCACAGCCCGCCCTCCGGCACCAGATCGGCCAATGAAATCCGGTAAATCAGCAGGAAGTCCCGCCCGACGTTCTCGCGGATCCGCGCCACCACGGCCAAGGGCATCCGCATCCGGTCCTGCCCCCAGACATCCTGTCGTTTGTTCACCCGCAAGCTGAGGAATTGGTTGATGAAATACCCTTCGGAGCCCATCACCTCGACCCCGTCATATCCCGCCTCGCGCGCCCTTGACGCGGAAACGGCGATATCCTCGATCTGTTTTTCGATCCCCGCCTCGTCCAGCGCTTCCGGCACAAAGGGCGAGATCGGTGACCGGATCGCCGAGGCTGAAACGCAGCCCTTTCCATAGGCATAGCGCCCGGCATGCAGGATCTGCATCGCAATCAGTCCACCGGCCCCATGCACCGCTTCGGTGATCTGCTGATGGTGCGCCACATCCTGCGCGTCATAAAGGCCAGACGCGCCGGGATAGACCCCGCCCTCCCGGTTCGGTGCCATGCCCCCCGTCACGATCAGCCCCACACCACCCTCGGCCCGCCGGGCATAAAACCGCGCCGCTTGTGTCCAATCGCCCCGCTCCTCCAGCCCGGTGTGCATGGCCCCCATCACAACTCGGCTGCGCAACGTCACCGACCCGACCGTCAAAGGTGAAAGCAGATGTGGAAAGTTCATCGCACACTCCCTGTTTGCGGCGACGATGATGGCTTTCGCGCGCGCTGTCACGCCTGACGTCGCATCAGATTGGTCGGTTGTACCTTGCCGAATTCGTCTGCCAAAGGCGCCCACAAACCCGTCGGCTTCCGACAAATGCGGGATAAAAGGGAAACGGGTCGGTGCAGCTTTAAGTACCCCGGGGTTTGGCCCGCAATGTAGGCTCTGCTTGCGTGGGGTCTTCCGGCCAAGGGTGGCGCGGATACTGGCCGCGCATGTCCTTTCTGACCTCGGCATAGGACGACCGCCAGAAACCCGGGATATCCATCGTCACCTGAATGGTCTTGTGCCCCGGCGATACCAGCGTCACCCGCAAGGGCAGCCGCTTTACGCCGACCACCGGATGCGTCGTCACGCCAAACATTTCCTGCAAGCGCACCTCGATCCCCGGCACCTCGCCGTCATAGTCGATCGGCACCTTGCGTCCGAGGGGCGTTTCAAACGCGGCGGGAGCCAGCCTGTCCATCTCTGCCACCTGCTCCCAGGTCAGCAGCGCTTTCAGCGCGTCCGTCACATCCAAAGCTTTCAGATCGGCCTCGGTTTTCGTCTTCCCCAGCCATGGCAAAAGCCAATCCGCCTTTGCCAGCAAGGCCGCCTCTGTCACCTCTGGCCAGCCATCGCCGCGCGCCAAGGCCATCCGTGCCCGCAAGCGTCGCGCCGATTGCGTCATTGGCACCCACAGGGTGCGCAATCCCTCAAACGCCGCCCTTGCCATCGCGTCAGAGGGCGCGTCCCAATGCCTTTCGTCCAGCACCATGGCCCCCAACAGCTCTTGCCGGCGTGAGATCACCCGACCTTCGCGTTTGGACCAGTCGCAAACCTCGCGCCAGACGATCCGATCCGCGAAAATCTCGCGCAGTTCTGCCTCTGACAAAGCCACCGCCTGCCGGACCATGGCTTCCCTGGGGTCGCCGTCCAGATCGGTGGCGACAAACAGGCGCGCCCCTGCCAAAGGCGTTCCCGGCGCCATCGCGGCCCCTTTGCCACCGGACAAAATCCACCTCGGCGCATCGCCCTTGCGGCGCAGGCCAATCCGGTCAGGATAAGCCAAAGCCGCCATCTGACCCAGACTATAGCCGGCATCCTTGCCCGGTACAGCCCGCGCCAGCCGTTTGCCTTCGGTCTTGATCCGCTCCAGCACGGAACGCGAGGCTGGCCACGGATGCTCTGCCTCATAGCGCCGCAGATCCGTCACCGCCTGCATCCGCAACGCCAGATCGGCAGGCGCACCGCGCAACGGATCACGCTCTGCCAGCAGCGCTGCGATATTGGCGGCACCCGCCCCCGACATCATCAGCATATGCGCCAACCGGGGATGCAGCGGCAGCCCGGCCAAGGCCCGGCCATGCGGGGTAATCCGCCCGACAGTCCTGTTTTGCGGGGGATTTAAGGAACTTCCATCGTCCCGCGCACCTTCGCCCCCGACCGGAAAGCCCGGGACCGCATCCGGTTCCAAGGCCCCCAACCCCTGCAACAGGGCGCGCGCCTCCGCCAGAGGTGCGGGCGGCGGTGCCGTCAAAAACGGCAGATCGTCGCCGCCCCACAGCGCCAGCTCCAACGCCAGCCCCGCCAGATCCGCCGCCTCTATTTCCGCCGGAGGGTGACTGGCCATCCCACCTTCCTCACCCTTGGTCCACAGCCGGTAGCAGACCCCCGCTGCCACCCGCCCGGCACGACCGCGACGCTGCTCTGCCTCCGCCCGCGTCACGCGCTCTGTCACCAGCCGAGACATCCCGGAGGCGGGGTCAAACCTTGCGCGCCGCGCCTTGCCACCATCCACCACAATCGCGATATCGGGCAGCGTCAGCGAGGTTTCGGCGATCGACGTCGCCAGCACCACGCGCCGCCCCGACACCGGCCCCAAAGCGGCGCGCTGCGCTGCACACTCCATCGCGCCGAACAGTGGCAGCACCACACAACCGGGCAACGGGCCCAAGATCGCCTCAACCCGACGTATCTCGCCCTCGCCGGGCAGAAATGCCAGCAAGCCGCCTTCGGGCACCTCTGCCAACGCCGTCAAAATCTGCGCGGCCATCGCCGCCTCAAACCTTGCAGATGGGTCCATCGTGCGAGCAAGCCACCGGGTTTCCACTGCAAAAGCCCGCCCGTCCGAGGTGACAATGGGCGCATCCCCGATCAGCCGCGCCACCGGTTCGGTATCCAGTGTGGCGGACATGACCACCAGAACAAGGTCGGCCCGCAACGCGCCGCGCACCTCAAGACACAGGGCCAAGCCCAGATCTGCCGCCAGACTGCGCTCGTGGAATTCGTCGAAAATCACTGCGCCCACGCCCGCAAGCTCGGGGTCCGACTGGATCATCCGCGTCAGAATACCCTCGGTCACCACTTCGATACGTGTGTCGCGCCCGACCTTTGCCTCGCCTCTGATCCGGTAGCCGACCGTTGCCCCGACAGCCTCACCCAAGGTTTCGGCCATCCGTTCTGCCGCAGCCCGCGCCGCCAGTCGTCGCGGTTCCAGCATGACAATCCGGCCCTTGATCAGCCCGGAGTCCAACAGATCCAACGGCACCCGGGTGGTTTTGCCGGCACCCGGCGGCGCCTGCAACACAACCATGCCAAGCGCCGCCACCGCGCGCCGCACCTCTGGCAGAACTGCGTCAATCGGAAGCGCCAAAAGGTTTTTCCGGGCCGCAAGCTTGGGGGCCACGGTTCGCAGCGCGGGGGCTTGAGGGTCTGGTGTCTGGTCCATCCCCCCTTATCCGTGGCGCAAGCCTAAGGCTCAACCCCCCAACCGCTACCGGGTGCAACCAACGCGCCAGCCGCCCGAGTGGTCGCGTTCTGGCGCGTAATGCCGGGTCCACGATCTTGACAGATCGACCCCGACGCCCGTTTGATGCCGCCAATCCCGCTAGAAAGTCCTGGAAAAGATCAGTCCTTGGCGCGTTCCTGATAGGTCAGGTCTTCGGTGTTGATGATGATCCGCGTGCCCGGCCCGATATGGGGTGGCACCAGAACCCGCAGACCATTGGTCAGGATCGCCGGTTTGTACGAAGACGAGGCGGTCTGGCCTTTGGTCACCGGCTCGGTTTCAGCAATCTCCACCGTGGCTTTCAACGGCAGGGTGATGGCAATCGCCACATCCTCAAAAGTCTGGATATAGACTTTCACGCCCTCTTTCAGAAACACCTTGCCGTCGCCCACGACCTCTTCGGACACCGAAATCTGGTCATAGCTTAGCGGTTCCATGAAGTGGAAGCCTTCGCCGTCTTCATAAAGATAGTCATACTCGCGCTCGTCCACCGTGGCCTTTTCGACCATCTCGGTCGTGCGCCAACGTTCCGCCACCTTCACGCCATCCGAAATCCGGCGCATGTCCACCGAAGTTGTGGGCGTGCCCTTGCCGGGGTGGAAATTCTCAGACTTCAGGACAACATAAAGCTTGTTGTCCAGCTCGACGATATTGCCCTTGCGGAGCGACGATGCGATGACCTTCACGTAACGGATTCCTTGTTTCCATGGGCCCCGGACGCTATGGAGAGGCCGTATCGGCGGAGCCTTTACCCCTATTTTTCGGAAATCGCCAGAGAGAAGCCGCATGACCCAGACTTCATGGTGGGCGCGTGACCATCACGCCGACCGCAGACCCGCCCTTCTGGCCCGCAACCGCAGTCAGACCGCCTTGCGCGGTTGGTTTGCCGCGCAGGATTTTCTGGAGGTTGATCCAGCGGCCCTGCAAATCTCCCCCGGCAACGAAGCGCATCTGCATGGTTTTGCCACCGAGGCCGTCGGCAATGACGGCCAGTCGCGCAGGATGTATCTGCACACCTCCCCCGAGTTTGCGATGAAAAAGCTGTTGGCGGCGGGGGAGGTGCGGATTTTCGCGCTGTCCCACGTGTGGCGCAACCGTGAGAGGGGGCCGCTGCACGCGCCGGAATTCACCATGCTGGAATGGTATCGGGTGGGGGAGGATTACACCGTCCTGATGCAGGATTGCATGGCACTGCTGCAGATGGCCTGCAGCGTCGCAGGCACCCCTCATCTGTGCTACCGCGATCTGACCTGCGACCCCTTTGCCGAACCCGAGCGGTTGGGTGTCGTAGAGGCTTTGCAGCGCTATGCAGGCGTGGACCTGTTCGCCTCGATCCTGTCCGATGGCACGCCGGACACCACGGCTTTGGCGCGGCAGCTTCCGGCGATTGGCATCCGGGTGGCCGCCGATGACACCTGGTCTGATCTTTTGTCGCGGGTTCTGGTGGCCCGGGTGGAGCCGCATCTGGGGATTGGCCGCCCGACCATCCTTGACCGTTACCCTGCGGCCGAGGCAGCCTTGGCCCGCCGCACCCCCGATGATCCGCGTCTTGCAGAACGGTTTGAACTTTACGCTTGCGGCGTTGAACTCGCCAACGGGTTCGGTGAGTTGACCAACCCCGATGAACAACGCCGCCGGTTCATGGCAGAGATGGATGAAAAGCATCGGGTTTACGGCGAACGTTACCCGCTGGATGAGGATTTTCTGGCCGCACTGGCGCAGATGCCCCCCGCCTCCGGGATCGCCATGGGGTTTGACCGGCTGGTGATGCTGGCCACTCATGCGCCAAGGATTGACGATGTGATCTGGACCCCGGTCGCTTGAAGCCAGACGCCAGACGCCAGACGCCAGACACAGAAGACCTGACGAACAGGCACGCGGTTGGCAAGACACAAGAGGCCGGTTTAAGACGCAAGACGCCAAACACCTTACAATGCGGCGCGAGGTTGCCCCGCGCCGTTCCTGCCCCAACGCTCAATGGGCCATCAGGACCGGGACCATCGTGGTTTCCAATACGGCCCTTGTGGCGCCGCCCAACACCGCTTCGCGCAGGCGCGAATGGCCATAAGCCCCCATCACCATCATGTCGCAGCCTTCGTCCAACAGGTGCCGGGCCAGCACGTCTGCGACTTTGGGGAGGGTTTTTGCAAGAACCGATACCTGTGCTTTGACGCCATGCCGCACGAGGTACTGGCACAAAACGCCGCCCGGATCAGACCTCTCTGGCCCACGTGTCGGCGGGTCATCCACGGTCACGTCGACAAGGTTGGCCCGTTTCAGCAGCGGCAAGGCGCGCTTGATCGCCGCCAGCGCCTCGGTGCTTTGGTTCCACGCCAGAAGAACCCGGCGCGGCGTGGCAAGTCCTTCAAGCACGCCGGTTTTGTCCAGCAGATGTTCGGGAATGATCAGAACCGGGGCGCGGCCTTCAAACAGGGCGGCCTCAATCACGGCACCGGCTTGATAGGTCTGCCCGTCCCCAAAGGGGCGCGCCTGCACCACCAGATCGGCAAAACCTGACGCCTGACCAACCACAGCGGTCAGGCTGCCCATCTCGGCCACCACGGTTTCAATGCTGTATCGCAAAGCCGGGTCCATCTCTGCCACCGCCTTTTGGGCCACTTTGGCACAGGCACGGGCGTCAGTCTCGGCCTGTTGCAGCGAGAATTCGGTCAGCACCGCCTCTGCCCCGATATAGGCGTAACCCAGCTGCGCCTGATCGACGCCAAGCGCCAACACGTCCAGATGAGCATCAAAGCTTAAAGCCATTCGCGCGGCAGCAACGATCGCCGCTTCGGCGTGCGCAGGGTTGGTCACGACGGTCAGTATGGATTTATAGCCCATGTCAGCCTCCAATTCCTAAAGAGGCCCACCATTGCAGGGCTGGCGCAGTGGCGCATTGATCCGGATCATACGGCGCGGCAGGGGCAGTTGATTTGGATCAAGGCGAGACACGCGCCCGTGCTGCAAAAGTGCCGAAGTCATAACCCCACCGTGCCGCGTGACTGACACTCATCGGCACGCGGCGATCAGCTTGGGGTCAGGGGACGAAGGGACAAGGCTATGTGGGACTACGCCAAACTGATCGTGCTGGCTGGCGTGGGGCTTGCCGCCGCCATCGCCGCCAATTACGCGCACGATCTTCCCTATGAGGTCAACGCCATCGAGACGGCCATCGCAGCAGCGATTGCCTTCATTTATGTGTTGCGCAATGTAGGTGAGGACAAGACGACCAACCCGAATGAATATCAGGACGGGGTGATCCGGGCTGGGGTGATTGCCACCTCGTTCTGGGGGATCGTCGGCTTTCTGGTGGGGGTGGTCATTGCCTTCCAGCTGGCGTTTCCGTCGCTCAATCTGGGCAACGTGACGGATGGCATTTTGAACTTTGGCCGGTTGCGGCCTTTGCACACCTCTGCCGTGATCTTCGCCTTTGGCGGTAACGCCCTGATCATGAGCGCGTTTTACGTGGTGCAGCGCACCAGCGCCGCGCGGCTGTGGGGCGGCAATCTGGGTTGGTTCGTGTTCTGGGGCTGGCAGCTTATGATTGTACTGGCGGCGTCGTCCTACATTCTGGGCGGCACCGAGGGCAAGGAATATGCCGAGCCGGTCTGGTATATCGACATCTGGATCACGATAGTCTGGGTGGCTTTTCTGGCAGTCTTTGTCGGCACTTTGGTCATGCGCCGGGAGCCGCATATCTATGTGGCCAACTGGTTCTACCTGTCGATGATCGTCACGGTCGCGATGCTGCATCTGGTCAACAACGCGGCCATTCCGGTGTCGATGCTGTCGTCCTTGTCGGTGCCGGTTTATTCGGGTGTTCAGGATGCGATGGTCCAGTGGTGGTATGGCCACAACGCCGTCGGCTTCTTTTTGACCGCCGGTTTCCTTGGCATGATGTATTACTTTGTGCCCAAGCAGGTCGAACAGCCAGTTTACAGCTACAAACTTAGCATCATCCACTTCTGGGCCCTGATCTTCCTTTATATCTGGGCGGGTCCGCACCACCTGCACTACACCGCTTTGCCGGATTGGGCCTCGACCCTTGGCATGGTGTTTTCGGTCATGCTGTGGATGCCAAGCTGGGGCGGGATGATCAACGGGCTGATGACGCTGTCTGGTGCCTGGGACAAGCTGCGCACCGATCCGGTGCTGCGGATGATGGTGATCGCCATCGGGTTCTATGGGATGAGCACGTTCGAAGGCCCGGTCATGTCGATCAAGGCCGTCAACTCGCTCAGCCACTATACCGACTGGACCATCGGCCATGTCCACTCCGGCGCTTTGGGCTGGAACGGGATGATCACTTTCTCGGTCCTCTACTTCCTCACTCCGCGTCTGTGGAACCGTGAGGGTCTTTACAGCTTGAAACTGGTCAGCTGGCACTTCTGGTTGGCCACCATCGGGATCGTGCTTTACGCGGCCTCGATGTGGGTGTCGGGCATCATGGAGGGCCTGATGTGGCGCGAGGTCGATGCAAACGGCTTCCTGGTGAACGCTTTCGCCGACACGGTGGCCGCGAAGTTCCCGATGTATGTGGTCAGGGGTCTGGGCGGGGCGATGTACCTGACCGGCGGTCTGATCATGGTCTACAATCTTTGGATGACGGTGAATGCGCAGCCCGCCCGGGCCACCGCATATGCTGGCGTTCCGGCTGAATAAGGGGGCACGGAACATGGCTTTTCTGGACAAACACAAGATCATCGAAAAGAACGCCACCCTCTTGTTGGTGCTTAGTTTTCTGGTGGTGACCCTCGGCGGGCTGGTGCAGATCGTGCCCTTGTTCTACCTGCAAAACACCATCGAGACCGTGCAGGGCATGCGGCCTTACACGCCCCTCGAACTCGCGGGCCGTAACATCTATGTCCGCGAGGGTTGCTATCTGTGCCACAGCCAGATGATCCGCGCGATCCGCGATGAGGTGGAGCGCTATGGCCACTACTCGCTGGCGGCCGAGTCCGAATACGACCATCCGTTCCAGTGGGGCTCCAAACGCACGGGGCCCGATCTGGCGCGGGTCGGGGGCAAATATTCGAACTCGTGGCACGTGGACCACCTGACAAACCCAGAGGCCATCGTGCCGGAATCGGTGATGCCGAAGTATAACTTTCTTGCCACCACGCCGATCAGTTCTGACTACATTGACGACGTGATGAAGACCCATCGCATGGTCGGCGTGCCCTATACCGACGACGAGATTGCCAATGCCAAGGCCGATTTCGCAATGCAGGACAACCCCGATGGCGACAGCACCGGGCTGATCAAGCGCTATGGCTCCAAGGTCACCGTGGCGAATTTTGACGGCGAGCCGGGCATTTCGGAGATGGATGCCCTGATCGCCTATCTGCAGATGCTGGGCACGCTGGTCGATTTTTCGACCTTCACGCCAGATGCGTCACGGTAGGGGGGATCATGGAACACTATACCTTCCTGCGTGAAATGGCGGACAGTTGGGCGCTGCTGGCCTTGACGCTGTTCTTTGTCGGTGCCGTGATCTGGGTGTTTCGCCCCGGCGCTGCAGTTGGCCAGCAAGAGGCCGCCAACCTGATCTTCCAGAATGACAAGAAACCCGCGCCCGAAAAGGAGGCTTAAGCCATGGCCAAGCCAGTCAAGGACGACCCCAAGGCCAAGGTCAGCACCACCGGCCACTCCTGGGACGGGATCGAGGAACTCAACAACCCGCTGCCGCGCTGGTGGCTTTGGACCTTCTATCTGTGCATTCTGTTTGCCCTCGTCTACGGCGTGCTTTATCCGGCATGGCCGCTGATCCACGGAGCGACCCCGGGGCTGCTCGGCGCGTCAAGCCGGGCAGATGTCGAACGGGACATCAAGGCCTTTGACGACCTGAACGCGCCGATCAAGGCAAAGCTGATTGCCGCCGATCTGAACGGGATCGACAGCGACCCCGCGTTGAAATCCTATGCGATGGAGGCTGGCAAGTCGATCTTCGCCACCAACTGTGCGCCGTGTCACGGGGCAGGGGCTGCAGGCTTGGCCGGCAAAGGCTATCCGAACCTGCTGGACAACGACTGGCTTTATGGTGGCACGCTGGACGCCATCCACACCACGGTGACGCACGGCGTGCGCAACACGGTCGACCCGGACGCCCGCAATGTTGGCATTTACATGCCCGCATGGTCGGACAAGGCGGTGGGTCCGCTTGCCGATGTGGCCACGGCCAAGCTGACCAATGAACAGGTTGAGCAAACCGTCAACTATGTCCTGAAAATCTCTGGCCAGAAAGCCGATGACGCCAAAGCCACGGCTGGCACCCAGTTGTTTGCCGACAACTGCGCCGCCTGCCACGGCGACGCGGGCAAGGGCAATCCGGACATGGGCTCTCCCAACCTGACCGACGCGATCTGGCTGTTTGGCGGCGACGAAGCGACCCTGACCGCCACCATAAAGAACGGTCGGGGCGGTGTCATGCCGTCGTGGGGTTATGCCGCTGCTGGCAGTACGCCGCGCCTGTCCGAAGACCAAATCCGCGCCGTGGCCGTCTATGTCCACAGCCTTGGCGGCGGTCAATAACACCAAGCTGTGGCGCCTGACCCCTCGTTGGGGCGCCATAGGCACCGGCACCCCCCCCCTGTTCGCGCGGTTTTTGGGGTGCCGGTGCTTTTGCCCAATGTGGCCCTGCGCGCAGGGTTACCGCTTTCCCGGTCTGATCATCGCGGGGCTGGCAGAGTGCCGTGCCCCACAGGTTTCATCCCGCTTTGCAAAGGGCGCAAGGCTTGACCTAAGTCAATGCGCCGTTTCGCGCTGCGGTGCAGAAGTGAGGTGCGAACAGGAAAGACGACATGGCCAGCACCGACGAACCAAAGCTTTACGCGCCTCGCGAGCCGATTTTCCCACGCCGGGTCTCGGGCAAGTTCCGCACGCTCAAGTGGTGGCTGATGGGCTTCATGCTGGGCATCTACTACCTGACGCCGTGGCTGCGTCGGGACCGTGGCCCGCTGCTGCCCGATCAGGCCGTTCTTTTGGACCTGTCGGGACGCCGATTTTTCTTCTTCATGATCGAGATTTGGCCCAACGAATTCTACTTTGTGGCGGGCCTTCTGATCATGGCGGGGCTGGGGCTATTCCTGTTTACCTCTGCGGTCGGGCGGGTCTGGTGCGGCTATGCTTGCCCGCAGACCGTCTGGACCGACCTTTATATCCTTGTCGAACGTTGGGTCGAGGGCGACCGCAACGCCCGCATCCGCCTGCATCGGCAGCCTTGGAACTGGGAAAAGCTGATCAAGAATGGCGTGAAATGGTGGATCTGGCTGTTGATCGGCCTTGGCACCGGCGGGGCCTGGGTGTTCTATTTCACCGATGCGCCGAAATTGTTTCACGACCTGATCCACGGCACAGCCAGCCCGATAGCCTATGGCACAATGGCGCTTCTGACCTTCACCACCTTCTTTTTCGGCGGATTTGCGCGCGAGCAGATATGCATCTACGCCTGCCCATGGCCGCGTATTCAGGCCGCGATGATGGACGAAGAGACCTTGACTATCGGCTACCGCAGCTGGCGTGGCGAACCGCGTGGCAAACAGACGGTGGAGGGCAACGGCGATTGCATCGACTGCATGGCTTGCGTCAACGTCTGCCCGATGGGGATCGACATCCGCAACGGTCAGCAAATGGCCTGCATCACCTGTGGCCTTTGCATTGACGCCTGTGACGCGACGATGGCGAAAATCGGCAAGCCGCTAAGCCTGATCGGCTATCTGTCCCTGACGGATGAGCCTTTGGAGAAGGCGGGCCTGCACGACAAGCCGATCTGGAAGCACATCCTGCGGCCGCGCACTTTGGTTTATACGGTGCTGTGGGGCGGTATCGGGATCGGCCTGATCGCAGCCCTGTTCCTGCGCGCCAACCTTGACGTTTCCATCTCTCCGGTGCGCAATCCGACCCATGTGGTCTTGTCGGACGGTTCGATCCGCAACGCTTATGACATGCGGTTGCGCAACAAGCATGGCGAGGACCGCTGGTTCACCTTCTCTGCCGCTGTGGGCGACGATGTGACGCTGACGCTGGAGGGCACCACGGCGTTGCGCGTTCTGGTCAAGGCCAACGAGACCTTGGAGAAGCGTCTTTACGCGACCGCCAAAACCGGAAGCGTCGCGGCCACCGCCCACCATCTGCCGCTGCGCATCTGGATCACTGACGCCGACGGGCCGGAAATTCCCAAGGCAGAGCGGATCTCGAAAGACACAATCTTCAATGGCAAGGATGACTGACATGGCCGCCGCAACCGTAAAACCCGTCCGTCCTTTTACCGGCTGGCACATGCTGGCCGTGACCCTCAGCTTCTTCAGCGTCATCATCGCGGTGAACATCGGGCTGGCTTACAAGGCGGTGTCAACCTTTCCGGGGCTGGAGGTGGATGACAGCTATGTCGCAAGCCAAACGTTCGATCAGGAAAAGACCGCGCAAGAGGCGCTGCATTGGCATCTGAAACAGGGTTATGATCGGGCGGCCAAGCAGTTGAGCCTGAATTTCACCGACCGTTCGGGCAAGGCTGTCACCCTGAAAGACATCGCCGTCCTGGTCGGCCGCCCGACCGAGGCGGTGCAGGATCAGCACCCGGTGATGACACAAGGCCTGGACGGCATCTATGTATCAGCGGCAGATCTGGCCCTTGGCAAATGGATGCTGCACATCGTGGCCCACGCGCAGAACGGCACCCTTTATCAAGCCCGGACCTTCTTTTATGTGAGAGACTGACATGGCCGCCGTCATGACCCGCGCGGATGGCGTGCCCCGCATTTGCAGGAGCGACTGACATGGCCTACGAGGCGTCCGGTTTGGTTTCAGGCGGCATGTCGGCTTGCCCGGCTTGCGTGGCAGCCCCTGCCGCCGAACATCTGGCCGCGTTGCAAAAGCCAGAGGCCGCCCGTCTGATCCTGTCTTTGCCCGCCGCCCATTGTGCCACCTGCATTTCAACCGTCGAAACCGCCCTGCGCGCGCATACCGGCGTTGTGTCCGCGCGGGTGAACCTGACGTTGCGGCGGGTGTCGGTGGAGGCTGCGCCAGAGATCACCGCCGCCGATTTGTCCAATGTTCTAAAGGCCGTCGGTTTTGAGGCGCACGAACTTGACCCCGGCCTGTTGTCAATGACCGAAACGGATCGTCAAGGCCGAGAGTTGTTGATGCGGCTGGGTGTGGCCTTCTTTGCCATGATGAACATCATGCTGTTGTCGGTTGCCGTCTGGTCAGGGGCAGAGGCTGCAACCCGTGACACGTTCCATTGGATTTCCGCCACAATTGCCATTCCCGCAGTGATTTTCGTTGGTCAACCGTTTTTTAAATCCGCATGGGCCGCCCTGCGGGTGGGCCGTCTGGGAATGGACGTGCCGATTTCCCTTGCGTTGATCCTTGCCACCTCGATCTCACTCTACGAGACCATGCACTCGGGCGAGAAAACTTATTTCGACGCCGCCGTGATGCTGGCATTCTTTCTGCTGCTCGGTCGCTATCTGGATCACCGCAGCCGCGCTTTGGCCCGTTCTGCGGCAGAGGAGCTGGCAGCACTGGAAGTGCCCCGTGCGATTGTGCTGGAGGAGGGCATCGAACATCTGCGCCCGATTGGTCAGGTGGCGAAGGGCGATCTGGTGCTGGTCCGTCCCGGTGGCCGGATGCCGGTGGACGGTGAGGTTGTGACAGGCACATCGGAAGTGGACCGGGGACTTCTGACCGGCGAAAGCCTGCCGGTGTTTGCCGGGCCGGGATGTGTGGTTTCGGCGGGTGAGGTCAACCTGACCGGACCCTTGACGTTGCGCGTTCTGGCGGCGGGGCGGGAGTCGTCTTTGCACCGCATGGCCGATCTTGTCGCCGCGGCCGAATCCGCGCGCAACCGCTTTACCACTTTGGCCGAACGTGCCGCGCGGTTTTACGCGCCGATCGTCCATGTCCTCAGCTTTTCCGCCTTCGGGTTCTGGATGTGGAAAACCGGCGGCGATCTGCGTTTTGCCGTCAACATTTCGGCCGCAGTTCTGATCATCACCTGTCCCTGCGCGTTGGGGCTGGCGGTGCCTGCGGTGGTCACCGCCGCGTCTGGCAAACTGTTCCGCAAAGGTGTGCTGATCAAGAATGGCACCGCGTTGGAGCGTTTGGCTGAGGTGGATATGGTTGTGTTTGACAAGACCGGCACCCTGACATTGGGCGCGCCGGACCCTGCCAATCTGAAGGGCATCGGCGATCAGGTGCAATCGGTGGCGTTGGCTTTGGCCAAAGCCTCGTCACACCCTTTGGCTGCGGCTTTGGCGGGCCGAATTCTGACCTCCCCCGCTCCGGTGACCGACCTGCACGAAGTGCCGGGCTATGGCATTGAAGGCCAGCTTGACGGCAGGCGTGTCCGCCTTGGCAGGGCGGATTGGGTCGGCGTCACTGCGGTGCCGCAAACCGCGACCTATCTGGGGATGGAGGGTCAGGCACCGGTCGCCTTCACCTTCACCGACCAGATCCGCCCGGGCGCTGAAGCGGCAATTGCCGGGCTGAAGGCGCAGGGCAAGGCGATCAAACTGGTGTCGGGTGACCATGAGGCGGCGGTCAAGGCCTTTGCAGATCGTGTAGGCATCGCCGATTGGGTTGCTGGGGCATTGCCAGTCGAAAAGGCGGCCCTTGTGCGCGGGCTTGCGGTGCAGGGTCACAAGGTGCTGATGGTGGGCGACGGACTGAACGACACCGAGGCGCTGGCTGCGGCGCACGTCTCCATTTCGCCCGCGCAGGCCCTGGACGCGGCGCGGGTGGCGTCTGACATCGTGCTTTTGGGCCACGATCTGGCCCCGATTGCCGACGCTGCGCGGATCTCCCGCCAGGCCACCAGACGGATGGTCCAGAATTTTGAAATCTCGGCAGCCTACAATGTCATTGCCGTGCCGTTGGCCCTGATGGGGGCCGCAACCCCACTGGCCGCGGCGCTGGCGATGTCGCTGTCGTCCATCTCGGTTTCCCTGAACGCTTTGAGGCTGAAGTAATGCAAATCCTCGCCATCCTGATCCCGGTGTCGCTTTTCCTGGGCGGAATCGGTCTGGTGGCCTTTGTCTGGGCCCTGCGCAGCCGTCAATTCGAAGACCCGCAAGGCGATGCAAGCCGGATTTTGACGAAGGAATTTGACGACAAGCCCGCACCCGGTTCCCAGCCTTAGACCGGTTCAGGCGATGGTGACCGTGGCAGGCGTCAGCCCTTCCACCGTGACCGTACAGGTCTGACCGCGCTGCAACGCGCCCACGCCCGCAGGCGTGCCGGTGAAGATCAGGTCGCCGGGGGCCAAAGTGACCAGCCGGGACAAATGGGCGATGATGCCGGGCACGTCCCAGATCATCATCGAAAGCCGGGTGTGCTGGCGCTGCACGCCGTCGACCGTCAGCGTCAGAATGCCGTCGGCCAGCGCAACGCCTTGGTGGATCAACCCCACCACGGCAGAGCGGTCAAACCCCTTCGCCATATCCCAGGGCCGCCGCGCCGCCTTGGCTTCGGCTTGCAGATCGCGGCGGGTCAGGTCATTTCCGGCAGCGTAGCCGTAGATATGGGCGGCGGCGTCACCTTCGGCAATATCGGTGCCACCAAGGCCTAGGGCCACCACCAACTCGCCCTCAAAATGCAGGTCGCCGGTGACGGGGGGATAGGGGATGGTGCCGCCCGATTCCACAACCGCATCGGCGGGCTTGGTGAAAAAGAACGGCGGCTCTTTGGTTGGATCGCCGCCCATTTCGATCCCGTGGTCAGCATAATTGCGGCCCACGCAAAAGATGCGCCGCACCGGGAAACGGGTTTGAGTGCCAAAGACTGGCAGGGTCACGGGGGGCGGTGGCGGGAAAGCAAACTCCACTACTGACCCATCGTAAAGCATTGGACGGCGCGCGCGGCCAGCCTGCGGCAAGCCAGATCGGCAGTGTCGCGGTTCAGCCCCATGATCACGGCGTCATAGCCACTGGAACGGGTCACCACTTTGCGCAACCCGTCGCCAAGCGTGGCATTCTCGGTCAACTGGATCTGGATCAGCGCCTTTTCGGCGGCCATCGAGTTGGGATAGCGACCCAGATTGATCCCCCAATTTTCACCTCCAGAGGTGGAAACCCGCGTCACCACCTCTGGTTTGGCGGGAACCAAGGCCAGTTTGGCATCTGCATCGGTGAAAATCGGCGCGTTCTTTTTGGGCGGCTTGGCCGTTTCGGCGGCGAGGGCCATCGGCTGTTCCGGCGCGCTGGCCTTGACGGTGACACCAACGGCAGGGACGCCGTCAGGATTTGCAGCCATTGCAACCGCATCTTCAATGCTGGACACAACAATCGTATCCTTGCCGTGCTTCGCCGCCGGTTTGGCAGCAGCGGCCGCGGCTTTGGTGATAATGACGGGGGCCGCTTCGTCGGGCGTTGCCTGCGCCAACATCGCAGCATCAATCGGCGGGGTCATCTCGGGATCAGCCGGGATCGGCCTGACGGTTTCGACCCCCGGTTTGGCTTTGGCAAAGCCCATGTTCAAGAGTTCGGTCATCTTCTGGTTGCGCATCGGGGTCGAGGTGCCGCCAAACACGGTGCCGATCAGCCGCACACCGTTGCGTTCGGCACTGGCGGTCAGGTTGAAGCCAGCAGCCCCGGTGTAGCCGGTCTTGATGCCATCCGCGCCATCGTAGGCATCCAGAAACTTGCGGTTGGTGTTCAGAACCGTGGCCATCCCGGCATCGGTCGAACGGCGCGAGAAGATGTTGTAGAACTGCGGGAAATCATAGAACAGATGCCGTCCCAACACGGACATGTCATGTGCCGTTGACAAATGCCCCGCCGCAGGCAGCCCGTTGGCGTTCTTGAAGGTGGAATGCGTCATCCCCAAACTCTTGGCCGTCCCTGTCATCCGGACGCCCCACAACGCGGGAGAACCCGCAAAAAAGTCGCCAATCGCCGCGGCCGCATCATTCGCCGATTTCACCGCCGCCGCCCGGATCAGGTAGCGCAAAGCGATCTTTTGCCCGGCTTGCAGACCCAAACGAGACGGCGCCTGATTGGCCGCGTTCTTCGAGACGGTGACCATGGTGTCAAGCGCCACATGGCCAGCCTGAATTTCCTGAAAGGTGATGTAAAGCGTCATCATCTTGGTCAATGAGGCGGGGGGCAAAGGGGTGTCGGCGTTCATCGCATAAAGCGTCTCACCGGTGCGGGCGTCCATCAGGTAGGCTGCGTACGGGGCCGCTGCCGCCGGACATCCCAACATGATATTGGCCAAAGCGCCAATGATGACCGATAAGACCAGCCCCCGGACATAGTCCGCCAATACCCGTGTCAATTTGTTTGCCTCGTCACTGCTCGCGCCCCGGTTACTCCGGAGTTTCGCTGTTATGGGGTAAAGCCTAGCACGCGACCGCATTTGCGAAAACCCCTTTGTTTACATGGGTTTCGCTGGCGGTCTTAGTGTATCTCTTTTGCCTGAGGCTGGCAGATTTGGTGGGCGCAGGCAAACGCAATCACAACCTATAGTAGGTCGCGCAGCTTGTGGACCAGTGCAGGCAGTTCGCCAAGGTCTGCAATCCGGCGATAACGCGCCGAATTCTCTGGCGGATCGGCATGTTCCAGCGCCCAAGTCAAAGTGTGTGGCACGTAAACCCCCCAGGCCCCGGCCTTCAGGGCGGGCAACACATCGGATTTCAGGGAATTGCCCACCATCACCGCCTCTGCCGCGCCCGAACCATGCCGGGCGAAGGCAGCCCGGTAGACCTCCGGCGTTTTTTGCGAGACTATCTCGACGCCGTGGAACAGATCGCCAAGCCCGGACTGCGCCAATTTACGCTCCTGATCCAACAGGTCGCCCTTGGTAATCAGCACCACTTTGTGATCGGCGGCAAGCGCCTCAACCGCCGCCCGCGCGTGTGGCAAGAGATGCACGGGATGCGCCAGCATCTCTCGCCCCGCAGCCATGATCTCGGCGATGACGGTGGCGGAAACCCGGCTTTCCGTCACCTCAATGGCGGTTTCGATCATCGACAGCACAAATCCCTTGATGCCAAAGCCATAGTGCCCAAGGTTGCGCCGCTCTGCCGCTTCCAGACGTTCGGTCAGATGCGCAGGATCGGCATCCGACAAAAGGGCTGCAAACCGCGCCTGCGTCATCTGGAAAAACGTCTCGTTCTGCCAAAGCGTATCGTCGGCATCAAAGCCAATCGTGGTGATCATCGCGGCACCTTTACTGTAAATCCGGCGGGGCCTTTCATGGGCGGCAAAATGCTCTATATTGATCCCGCAAGGGATGCGCACCCCGTTCTGCACTGGAGTTCTGGTTTGACCGCTTTTATCGACATGATGTCTGACGGACCCAAGGGTCCGGGTCAGGATACATCAGTTCTGACCAAAACAAAGACCAAGACAGAGCGGCCACCGCTTTACAAAGTCATGCTGCTCAACGACGACTACACGCCCATGGAGTTTGTGGTGCATGTGCTGGAGCGTTTTTTTGGCCTGACCCATGCGCAGTCGTTCGAAATCATGCTGACGGTCCACAAGAAGGGCCTTGCCGTGGTGGGCGTTTTCTCGTTTGAGGTGGCGGAAACCAAAGTGGCGCAGGTGATGGATTTCGCGCGTCGCCATCAGCACCCGCTGCAATGCACGATGGAAAAGGAATAGACCCTGCGGTCTGCCAGGTTGGAAATGGCGCTGGACTGCGGCGCGTGGATTTTGCCGTCTTCCGGCGATATTGCGGTGATGCGGCCTCGGGCAGGCGATGACCTTTCGGCTTTGCCGATGTCGCGGGCTGTGGTGCGGACCGGGTTTTTCCCTGATCAGGAGTATTTTGCCAAGCTGGGCTACCGGACCGAAAGCAAAGGTTTCAGCGCGGCCCTGATTTGCCTGCCACGGGCGCGGGCAGAGGCTATGGCCATGATGTCAGATGCCGTGACCTTGGTAGGTCCGGGCGGGACTTTGGCGATCGACGGCCAAAAGACCGATGGGTTTGACAGTGCCTTGAAGGACTTGCGGAGCGCGGGGATTGTGACCGGCGAAGTGATCTCCAAAGCCCATGGCAAGTTTGTCAGCTTCAAGGCCGCGCCGGTGCCCGCCAGCTGGGCTGCCGCTGATACGCAGACCCACGGTTTCATCACCCGCCCCGGTGTGTTTTCTGCCGACGGTCCGGACAAAGGTTCAGCCCTTCTGGCCGCCGCTTTGCCTGCCGATCTGCCTGCGCGTGTTGCCGACCTTGGGGCCGGCTGGGGCTATCTGTCGCGTGCCATTCTGGCCCGTCCCGGCGTCAAGCGGCTGGATGTGGTAGAGGCGGAGCGCGTGGCGCTGGACTGCGCGCGCATCAACCTGCCGAACCCGCATGCAGTCTTTCACTGGGCAGATGCCACGGCCTTCAAGCCGGAACGTCCATGGAATGCGGTGGTGATGAACCCGCCGTTTCATACCGCGCGCGCCCCCGACCTGGCCCTTGGCCTGTCTTTCGTGAAGGCCGCCCATCGCGGTCTGGCCCCGGACGGCGTGCTTTACATGGTCGCCAACCGCCATCTGGCCTATGAGCCCACGCTGAAAACCCTGTTCCGCACCGTTGAGGACATCGGTGGCGACGGCGCGTTCCGCGTCTCGCGGGCCGCCTATCCGGTGCGAACCCGCTGACCGGCATAGATACCGCGTTACTTCGGGTATTGTGCCTTGCATGCGGCCACCGCTGGCGCCAGATCTTTCGCCATCTGCGTCCGGCGCTTTTGCATCGAGGTCAGCTTTGCCGCCTCGGCATCAAGGTCAATTGCAAAGGGCTTGGTGACGGTGATCGGCACATCCTCAAAGCAGCTTTGCGGGGCAGGATTGGGGTTGGCGGTGGTGGCGTCGGGCGTGCAATCGACAAACTCTGTCGTGGTCACCACGGTGTCGACATAAGCGTAACCGCGCGCAAGATTGCTCTGCGCCTCGGCAATCAGCCGGTCCAGGACCAAGGCGTCATGCGAAACGCTGCGAATGCATTGCTCTTGCGGGGTGCCGCACGCGGCCAGACACAAGGCCACCGGGGCCATCAAATACCATCTCATACGCACCTCCATCTTGCGCCTGAGCATAGCCTCCCGCGCGGTGATATGACATAGCGGCCCGCGTTGAGCCTATGACCGCTTCCTGTTAGCAAGGCGTGACCAAAGCCGGAGACTGCAAAGTTGGAGACTGCAAAGTTGGAGACTGCCATGACCGACCCCACCGATGACCGAAAATCCCGCGCCGCCGCATGGTTTCGCAGTCTGCGTGATCAGATCATCGCGGCGTTTGAGGCGGTCGAGGATGACTTTGGCGGACCAAGCCCAGCCGGACGGTTCGAGGTGACGCCAACTCATCGCACCGACGGCGGCGGCGGGCTGATGAGTGTCATGCGCGGCGGTCGGGTGTTTGAAAAGATCGGCGTCAATGTGTCCGAGGTGTACGGCACGCTTGGCACCAAGGCCAGCGCCGCCATGGCCGCGCGCGGTGTGCCGGGCATGGCGGAGGATCCGCGCTTCTGGGCCTCTGGCATCAGCCTTGTCGCCCATATGCAGAACCCCCACGCGCCCGCTGTGCATATGAACACCCGGATGTTCTGGACACCGGGGGCCGCGTGGTTCGGCGGCGGCTCGGACCTGAACCCCTGTATCGAATACCCCGCCGACACCGCACATTTCCATGACACCCTGCGCGCCGCCTGCGATGCGCATGACCCGGCGTACTATTCCAGGTTCAAAGCCTGGGCCGATGACTACTTCTTCATCCCGCACCGGGGCCGCGCGCGCGGCGTTGGCGGCATCTTTTACGACGACCTCGCCACCGATTGGGAGGCGGACTTTGCCTTCACTCAATCCGTCGGCCGCGCTTTCCTGCCCGCCTTCCTGCCCTTGACCCGCGCCCACATGTCCCGGCCCTTTGCCGAGGCCGACCGCGAAACCCAGTTGATCCACCGCGGGCTTTATGCCGAATACAACCTTGTCTATGATCGGGGCACCAAATTCGGGCTGGAGTCGGGGCACGACGCCAATGCCGTGCTGATGAGCCTGCCTCCGGTTGCCAAATGGACGTAGTGGGGTTTTTCAACACCGAAATCCCGGCTTTCCTGTTGGCGTTGCAGTTTCTGACGCGGTTGACTTTCAAAGCCCCCTATTCGCCCGAAGCGATGCGGCAAAGCCCGCGCTGGTATCCCGGCGTGGGCGTGGCGGTGGGCGGCATCTGCGCCCTGACCTATGCGGTTGCCGGTTGGCTGTTCTCTCCGCAGTTGGCAGTGGTGCTGGCTTTGGTCGCAGGGATGCTGGTCACCGGGGCGCTGCATGAAGACGGTTTTGCCGACGCCTGTGACGGACTGGGCAGCCCCCGCCCGAAAGAGCGCGTGCTGGAGATCATGCGCGACAGCCGCATCGGCACCTATGGCGTTTTGGGACTGATGATGATGGTCGGCATCAAATTTGCAGCCCTTTCGGCCTTGCCCGCCGGGACGGTTCCATTCACCCTGATCGCGGCTCATGCTGCAAGCCGCGCGTCAATGTTGGCCGTGATGGCCTCTTCGGATTACGTCCGGGATCAGGGGGCTGGCAGTGCAGTGGCTGGCGGGATTGACAGCCATGCCGTGCAGGTGGCGCTGGTCACGACCGGGCTTGCTTTGTTTCCGTTGGCTTGCACACTTCCGGTGTCCGCCGTTCTGACCGGGCTTGTCGGTCTTGGCATCGGCCATTTTGTGATGCGACGCTGGTACGAGCCGCGTCTGGGCGGCTATACCGGCGATTGCCTTGGTGCGATCCAGCAGTGCAGCGAAGTGGGCTTTTACCTTGGCGTGCTTGTGCTGATGGTTTGATCTGTCGCAAAACTGTGATTTCAGGATCACTTTGGTTTCATAGCTATCGGTCACGCTGAGAAGGTTCATTTCAACTCAGGAGTATCCCATGCGACTGCGCGCTCTATTTTTGGCTGCCACTGCCCTGACCGGTCTGGTTCAGCTGGCCCATGCCGAGACAATATCCTTCGCCGCGGTTCCCTTTGCCGCCGATGACGCCGCCAAACGCACGGTTCTGGCCAGCGCCTCTGCCAAGATGGGCGGCGCAGAAATGCCGGTCGCCTATCACACCATCCTGCGCTCTGGCGACAAGGTCGGCGATCAGGTCTTCGGCCAGTTGATGACGCAAGACGGAAAGCAGATTGCCGAGGGCATTTCGTTTAACGCTGACTTCACCAGCCTGCTTCCGAAAAACGGCAAGCTGTATTCGGTCAGCCATTTTGAAGAAGCTCCGGCTGCGCTGTATGTCACAGAACTGGCGCAGGAAGCCGATGGCAATCTGAAGGCCGTTTCGACCAAGCCTGTCGACACCGCCAAGCTCGGTGGCATCTGGCAGCCCTGCGCCGGGTCGGTCACACCCTGGGGCACTCATCTTGGGTCCGAGGAATACCCTGATGACGCGCGCGCCATCGAGGCCGCCAAAGACCTGAAAGACATCAACGAAGACACGCTGCCCTTCGCGCGTTACTACGGCCTTAATCCGGCGACCATGACGGTTGACGCCTTCCGTGCCGTTTTCAACACCTACCGCTATGGCTTTGCCACCGAAATCACGGTGAGTGATGCCGGCGACGCCTCGGTCGGCAAGCACTACAGCATGGGCCGCATCTCGATGGAGATGGCCAATGTGATGCCGGACAAAAAGACGGTCTACCTGACCAATGACGGCACCAACACCGACCTTTACCGTTATGTCGCCGACAAGGCAGGCGATCTGTCCGCCGGTCAGCTTTTCGCGTTGAAATGGGTCCAGACCTCTGACGTTGATGGCGGCGCTGCCAAGGTCGAATGGATTGACCTTGGACATTCGGATGACGCGACTGTTCAAGCTGCCATCGACAAAGGCACCAAGTTCGCCGACATTTTCGAGACGGCTGATCTGACCGCCGATGGTGCCTGCCCGGAGGGCTTCATGGCCTCCAACGCCGAGGGCCGACTGGAATGCCTGAAGATCAAGACCGGAATGGAGGCTATTGCCTCGCGTCTGGAAACCACGCGGGTGGCTTCGATGCTGGGCGCCTCGACCGAGTTCCGCAAGATGGAGGGTCAGACCTTTGATCCGGCGACCAACCGGGTTTACATGGCGATCACCCAGGTGGCCAAGGGCATGACCGATGCCGACGCCAAGGCCGACCTGAAAGGTCGCAACGACGTCCGGGTTGCCAAGAACGATTGCGGCGCGGTGTATGAGATGCAGTTGGATGCCGATTTTGTCGGCACCGACATCAAGGCCATCGTGACCGGCAAGCCTAAGGAATATGCCGCCGATGCTGTCGAAGCCGGCAACACTTGCGACATCGACGGAATCTCCAGCCCGGACAACCTGACCTTCATGACCGGGATGAACACCCTTATCATCGCGGAGGATACCGACTTTCACCAGAACGACGTGGTCTGGGCGCGTGACATGGCAACCGACACGATGAGCCGGATCATGTCGACGCCCTATGGTTCCGAGGCGACCTCGGTCGACTGGTATCCGAACGTCAACGGCCATGGGTATCTGGTCGCCGTCGTCCAGCATCCCTTCGGTGAAAGCGATCAGGACAAGCTGAAAACCCCGGATGAGAAGAACGCCTATGTCGGCTATATCGGCCCGTTCCCGGTTGCGAAGTAAGCTTCGGTTGCGATAGCAATTTGGCCGCCCGGCGCCGGTTCGCCGGGCGGCCAAACCCTGAAAGCTACCTTGGACCCTAACGTAAGGTCGCCCAGTCGCCGCCCCCGAGGCTCGGCCCCGGTTCAAGCCAGCAGGTCACGGCCAATCATAAATACGGCAGATCGCGTCCGCAGATCACCGCGTTCCCATCACGAACCCCGGATCGCTTCCATCAACCGCGTCACATTCTGCGGATCGGCGTCCGGAGTGATACCATGGCCGAGGTTGAAGATATGCGGGCCGTTCGAGAAGGCTTTGACGATCCGACGCGCCTCGGCATCCAGCGCCGCACCGCCCGTCACCATCAGCTTGGGGTCAAGGTTGCCCTGCACGCAGCCATCTGTCTGCACCTTTTCCGCAGCCCAATCGGCGCTGACCGAATTGTCCAGCGCCACGCAATCAGCCCCGGTGGCAGTGGCGAAACCCACGTACCGCTCTCCTGCCTCACGTGGGAAGGCGATGACGGGCAAGCCGGGGTGACGCGCTTTCAGTTGCGCGATGATCCGGGCGGTGGGGGCCAGAGCGAAGTCGGTAAAGTCTTGGCCCTTCAGACTGCCCGCCCAGGAGTCGAACAGCTTGACCACCTCGGCCCCTGCCATGACCTGCGCCGACAGATATTCCACCGTTGCATCGGCGATCCGGTCGATCAAGGCCAAAAAGGTGGCGCGGTCGGTGTCCTTCAACAGATGCGCGGGGGCTTGGTCGGGTGTACCGCGTCCGGCGATCATATAGCTGGCCACGGTCCACGGCGCACCGGCAAAGCCGATCAGCGTCGTCTCGGGTGGCAATTCGCGTTTCAGAATGCGGACGGTCTCATAGATGGGTGCAAGGTGATCGTGGATATCCTCTGGCCCTTTCAGGCGACGCATGTCCTCGGCTCTGGTGATGGTGGACAGGCGCGGTCCCTCTCCGGTTTCAAACCACAATTCCGCCCCAAGCGCCTGCGGCAACAAGAGAATATCGGCAAAGAGAATGGCTGCATCAAAGCCAAACCGGCGGATCGGCTGCAAAGTCACCTCGGCTGCCAGATCGGGCGCGTAGCACAGCTTGAGGAAATCGCCCGCCTGCGCCCGGGTGGCGCGGTATTCCGGCAGATACCGTCCCGCTTGCCGCATCAGCCAGATCGGTGGGGTGGCTTGGGTTTCGCCACGCAGGGCGCGCAGGATGGTTTTGGTCATGGGCTTCTCCGGTTTTGCAGTTTCGTCCCTTGAGCGGCGGCGCTTGTCAAGCAGATCGGTCGGCGATCACCAGAACACCCGCGCCAATCAGCGTCACAAATGCCCCCAAAATGGCGGCCAGCGTATAGCCCGACAGCCCGCTGCCAAGCGCAAACGTTCCGGCCGCCAGACAGTCACCCACCACTTTCATCAGCGACATCAAGGCCGCACTGGTGCCGGGGCGGGCCTGCATCTGGTCTTGCAGATAGGCAATCGGCAACGTCAGCGTCAAAGCCCCGCCCGAAGCTGCGGGGATCAACAAAAGCCAAAGCCACGGCGTTCCGGCCAGCAACGGAATGCCGACAAGGTGGACGGCGTAAGTGGCTGCTCCCAGAAATATCAGCCAGCTTCGCTTGACCTTGGGCAGAAAGGGCAGGGCCAGCATGAAGGGCACCTCCATCCCGGCCACCAACCCCGCGTAAAGGGCAGCGTCGCCAGAGCCGTCGGGGCGGGTCAGGACCAGCCCCATTACCGCCCAATACGCCGTACCCCCAGCCGATACCGCCCCCAATGCGACGACACGCAGGGCCAGGCCGGGTGCGGCAAGCTCTGCCAGCGCCGCGCGCAGCGACAGGCCGGATGGCGCATCGCGACCCGCCATCGCCGCGCGTGACGGCCATTGCCGCCAGATCACCCCCAGCATCACCCCACCCAAGGCCAGTGCGACCGGATAAATCGCCAGCATCGGGGCGCCATGACTTTGGGCCAAAGCCCACAAGGGCAGCACCACGACGAAAGGCAATGCCAGCATCGCGCGGATCACGGCCATAACACCATCCCGGATTTGCGCGGGATGGTGGCTTGCAGCCAGCCGGGCTTGGGCGAACAGCTGGCCAAAGAGGGTGTTGGCCGGGAACAAGAGCCCCTGCGCCAGAATGAAGGTAAGGGGCGAGGGTGCCACGCTCATCACCGTACCCCCAGCCATCACCAGCACAGCCGCCGCCAGTGCAATGCCGCGCCGGTTGGCGGTCTGGTCAGCCCGGATCCCGGCGGCAAGGGCGGATATGACCATCACCAACGTGGCCAGCACCAGAAGCGCCGCATAACCCCGGTCGCCCAGACCAAACACCCGCACCGCAAGCACCGAAACGAAGGGGCCGAACGAACACACCAGCGCCCCTTGCAGAACCATCAGCCCGGCGGCCATCCGCAGGACCGGATCGCGCAGGATCACGGCGAAGGGACCCGCTGCCACCGTTCAGGCCCGCACCGCAAACCAGTCATTGCGGTCGGCGATATAAACACCCAAAGCCCCGAACAGGCTGATGCAGACACCCATCACCGCCACCACCTCAAACCCGCCG
Source organism: Rhodobacterales bacterium (assembly GCA_038231395.1). Classification (GTDB taxonomy): domain Bacteria; phylum Pseudomonadota; class Alphaproteobacteria; order Rhodobacterales; family Rhodobacteraceae; genus Stagnihabitans. The sequence goes on along the minus strand of JBBRLL010000008.1, from coordinate 22,216 downwards.
AATTGAGAGCCTATGGCGAATATCGCCGCCGTCAACACATCGGCGACCAGCTTTTGCACCGCCAGCATGGCAGCGGCTGTCCCCGGGCGGGCGCTGAGCAAATCCTGATAGTACGAAATGGGTGTGGTGATGATGATCGCCCCGCCGACCCCACCGAATAGCGTCATCAGCCACAGATAGGGCGTGTCAGCCAACAGGGGCAGCGCCAGCAGATGACAGCCGTACAGCAAGGCGCCGACAGCCATCAGGGTCGCGCGGGGCAAATGTGCGGTGAAGCGCGGCAGGATCAGCATGGCCGGAACCTCCCAGCCCGCCACCACACCGACATACAGCGCCACATCCGCCGGACCACGCAGGGCCGAAGCGTCAAACACCAGCGATACCAGCACCATATACAGGTTGCCGGATGAGGAGAGCGCCCCCAGAAACAGCACGCGCACCGCGACAGCGGGCTTGGCAATCTCTGCCAGGGCGTCGCGCAGCCGCATGCCGGACCGCGGATCGGCCCAAGCGGTCTGACCATCCTTTGGCCAGCCGAAATACACCAGCAGCGACATCGCAAGGCTGGCCAGCCCGCCGCTGACATAGATCGCAAGTTCCGACAGGCCAAAAGCGAAGGCGAAGGTCCAGAAGATCAACATGGCCAGAAAGCTGAACGACATGGCAGACCGGATGGTGGACAGAACGGAGTCCCGGGTTGCACCCTCACCGGGGCTGGCAAGGCGGGCCAAGGCGAACAACTGACCGTAAATGCTTGATGACAAGGGCAAAAGTATGCCCTGACACAGGATCAGCGCCCAGATGCCGGGAAACGCCAGCATCGCGCCGATGCCAAGGGTACTGCACAGGGCGGTGATCAAGGCAATCACCCGGCGTCGGCCAAACTGGTCACCCAACACGCCAAACAGCACCGACGAGGTCACGGCGATCAGCGACGCCATCACCAGCATCAGGGAAAACGCTGGTTTGCTCATCCCGATCCGCTCAATCGAGATCAGCGACTGGTAAGGGTAAACCGAGGCGTTGAGCGCGCCCAACAACAAGAGCGCCAACGCGATCCGCCGCAACGTCGGGTGACGCAAGATAAAGGTGATCGGGGTCATGCGAAGATACGATGCCAATATGGGGGCCAGCTTCCGGCCGACCACACCGCTAACGACGCAGATGCGGGATGTCCAGAGGCGGGCTGCGACACGCCATGTCGCAAAGCTTGCATCTTGGGGGCAGGGCCTCGGATAGCTTCGCCGCACAAGAATGGGGCGAGTATGGACGTCGATTACATCATTGTGGGGTCAGGCTCTGCCGGGTCGGTTCTGGCCAACCGCCTGACGGCTTCGGGAAAACACCGGGTTGTGGTGCTGGAGGCCGGGGGCACCGATTTGCTGCCCTATGTGCAACTGCCATTGGGCTATGGGAAATTGTTCTACGATCCGGCAGTGAACTGGATGTACCAGACTGAGGCTGATCCGGGGTTGGCGGGTCACACCGACCATTGGCCGCGCGGCAAGATCCTCGGCGGATCCTCCGCGATCAATGCGATGGTCTATATCCGGGGCCACAAGGCGGACTATGATGAATGGGGTGCCGCCGCCCCGGGTTGGGGCTGGGACGCTGTCTTGCCCGCCTACCGCGCGATGGAGGATAACGAAGCCGGATCAGACGCTTACCGTGGCAAAGGCGGGCCGTTGTTCATATCCGAAAACCGGCGCGGGCTGCATTGGCTGGTGGACGATTACGTAGCCGCCTGTGGTGAGGCGGGGCTGACACCCAACCGCGACTTCAACGGCGAACGGCAAGAGGGGGCTGGCACCTATCAGATGACGATCAAGGGCGGCCGTCGCAACTCTGCCGCGCGGGCGTTTTTGCGGCCTGCGATGGGGCGCAAAAACCTTGCGGTCATCACCCGCGCTCATGTCACCCGCGTGATCATGGAGGGGAGGCGCGCGGTTGGCGTTGAATACCGGCGTCAGGGGCAGTTGGTTCAACTGCGCGGGCATGAGGTGATCCTGGCCGGCGGTGCGATCAACTCCCCCCAGCTTTTGCAATTGTCTGGTATTGGGCCGGGTGCTTTGCTGGCCGGGATGGACCTGCCGGTGATTGTCGATAACCCGAATGTCGGCGCGCATCTGAGCGACCATCAGGGCATCAACTACACATGGGCGATGAAGGTTGCGACCTACAACGGCATCCTGCGGCCATGGTGGGGCAAGGCCTTTGTCGGGTTGCAATATCTGCTGACGCGCGGCGGACCGCTGGCTAAGTCCATCAACCATGGCGGCGGGTTTTTCCGCACCTCGGACGCAGAGCTGCGCCCCAATATGCAGTTGTATTTTCAGGCGTTTTCTACCGTTCTACCCTACAATGGCGAGCGTCCCTTGCTGACGCCGGACCCGTTTCAGGGCGTGTCGATCGGCTTGTCGAACTGTCGCCCGACCAGCCGCGGCCAGATCAGCTTGCGCTCACCCGACCCGATGGCGCACCCGAAGATTGTGGCCAACGCCTATTCCACCCAAGCCGACGTTGACGAGATGTTGCTGGCCGTGAAATTCCTGCGCACCATCGCGGCCCAGCCGTCGTTTGCGCGTTGGGTGGCTGCGGAACTGCGCCCCGGGCCTGCCGTGCAAACCGATGACGCGATGATTGCCGATTTCCGCAACCGGTCCGGCACGGTCTATCACCCGTCCTGCACCTGCCGGATGGGACCAGAGGGTGCCTCGGTTCTGGACGAAAAGCTGCGGGTGCGGGGGGTGGACGGCCTACGGGTTTGCGACGCCTCGGCCTTTCCGAACCTGATCGCGGGCAACACCAACGCGCCCGCGATGATGATGGGCTGGCACGGGGCCGAGCGTATTCTGGCGGATGCGCGCTAATGCTTGGCCGACATAGGGGAATCCGGTTTTGTCGAATGACGCGCGAAAATTGGAAGGCTGGAGCTTGTCTGATGCGACGATCAGCAGCAGACAGGCTCCAGGATTTTCCGCCGAAAGGTCGCAGCCATAAAAGCCTCACCCAGAAACCGAAGTCAGCCCCAAAAGCGCCGGAAGGTCGGTCATTCGGGCGAAAGGCTCGGCCCCTTCGGCCAAAAGCCCGGCAGACCCGTGCGGCGCATAGCCCATGCAGCGCATTCCGGCGGCGCGGGCGGCACGGGCCCCTGTCGGGCTGTCTTCCACCACAACACAGCGCGCGGGTGCTACACCCATCGCAGCGGCGGCTTTCAGGAACAGGTCGGGGAAGGGCTTGGGGCGTGCCGTTTCCTGACCGGAAAAGATCCGGCCCTGAAAGCGGGGGATCAGTCCGGGGTGCTGGCCGAGTGTGATCTCCATCTTGCGCGGGCTGCCGTTGGACCCGATGGCATAAGGGATGCGCGCGCCATCCAGCGCATCCAGCACGGTCAGGACACCCGGCACCAAAGGCGCACCGAGTTCCAGTTTCGCATAAAGGCGGGCGTAGAAATCCTCCACCCAATCGGCGGGCAGATCGGCGCCCAGACTGCGGGCTTTCACAGCCACGCCTGACAACGTCAGGCCCAGAAGGTCCGTCTCCATCTGCGCCCGGGTGAGCTGCGGCGCATAGGTGGCAAGGTCGGCCTCCATCTGGTCAAAGGCAATAGCCTCGCTGTCCACCAACACGCCGTCACAGTCAAAGATCACGCCATCCGGTCTCATGCCAGCCATTCCAACAAGGTCACCCAGGTGTCGCCATAGCGCCTTTGGTCCAGAAGCGCAAAGCCCGGCGGAGCGGTTTGGGCGCTGGCCTCTTCCCACACAACCGTGGCCTGAGGCGCGATCCAGCCTTGGGCTTGCGCGCTGGAGAGGGCGGCCTGTCCCAGACCTTTGCCATAGGGCGGGTCCAGAAAGATCAGAGAGAAGGGCGTGGTAGCGGGCGGCAGCTTGGTCGCATCGCGGGGCAGAACCTGCACCTGCGCCCGCATTTTGGCGATGTTTTGGGCGATCAGAAGTAGCGCCGCACGTCCGTCATCCACCAGCGTCACGGCGGAAGCCCTGCGTGACAAAGCCTCCAACCCCAAGGCACCGGACCCGGCGAACAGGTCCAAGACCGTGGCCCCTGCCACCAGATCACCATGCCGCCCGTTGATCAGCAGGTTAAAGATCGCCTCGCGCACCCGGTCGGACGTGGGGCGCAGGTGGGCTTTGGGGTCACCCGACCCTACGTCGGCCAAGGTCAGGCCGCGCCACCTGCCGCCAATGATCCTCATGCCTTCAGAAGCGCTTTCATGTCGGTGTCAAGGTCAGCGATTTTGGCCGGATCCGGGGTCTTGCCGGATTCGATCAACCGCTTGCCGACCATGTATGCCCTGCTGTCGTTCATCGCATCCACCGACAAAAGCTTGTCGCCCTTGTAGTACCAAAAGCTGATTGCGCCGCCGGCAGACCCGTCCACCGGCCCGCGCGTCACGATGCGGTCGTATCCGATGTTCAGCCCGGCAATCTGCAGCTTGCAGGCATACTGATCCGACCAGAACCACGGTGCCGGCACATAATCTTGCGCTGCCCCCATGATATTGCCCGCCACCATCTCTGCCTGATCAATCGCGTTGCCGACCGATTCAATCCGCATCTGCGCGCCCATCAATGGAAACGAGGCGCAATCGCCCGCTGCCCAGACATGCGGGGCAGACGTGCGACCCTGCATGTCGGTCTTGATGCCGTTGTCCAGCACAATCCCCGCCGCCCCCGCCTCTTGCGCGTTGGGCACGATCCCCACGCCCACAATCACGAAATCTGCTGGCAGTTCGCGACTGTCCTTAAGCCGCACGCCGATCACGTGGCTGTCGCCAAGGATACGGTCCAACCCGGTTTCCTCCAGAATCGTAGCGCCATGATCCTGATGCAAAGTGCGGAAGAAGGCCGAGGTTTCGGGCGAGGCCACCCGTTGCAGGATCCGCGGTGCCATCTCGATCACCGTCACCTCAAGCCCCAGCTTGCGCCCGACCGAGGCCGCCTCCAGCCCGATATAACCACCGCCGATGATGATCAGCTTTGCGCCTGCTACAAATTCGGCCCGCATCGCATCCACGTCCGCCAGAGTGCGGACGGTATAAACCCCCTCCAGCGCGCCGCCAATTTCGGCGGGCAAGCGACGTGGCGTTGATCCGGTGGTCAGAATCAACTCGTCATAGGCCAGCACCACCGTCCCCACCGTCACCGTCCGCGTCACGGTGTCGATGGCCGAAACCCCGGTGCCCAACATCAGGTCGATCTTTGCTTCGGCGTAAAACTCGGGCGAGCGCAACCACAACCGCTCCTCCTCCATCTCGCCCATCAGATAGGCCTTTGACAGCGGTGGACGTTGGTAGGGCGGGGCCAGTTCCGCACCAATCAGGGTAATGTCACCATCAAACCCCAAGCTCCGCAGCTTGGCGGCTGCGGCGGCCCCGGCCTGTCCCGCGCCCACAATCACGATATGTGCCATCATTCCCCCACTGGTCGATTGTTCAACGTCAGCCTATATCCCGCTCTGTTGGAAACGCAAATCACGAGGATAAAAGTATGACGATTTCAGTGGGCGAGAAAATTCCGGCCGGCAGTCTGATTGTGCGCGACGCCGCAGGCCAGACCGAGGTTCCGCTGGCGGGCAAGCTGGCCGGGCGTTCAGTGGTGATCTTCGGGTTGCCGGGCGCTTACACCGGGGTCTGCTCGACAGCCCATGTGCCGTCGTTTGTGCGCACCGCAGAGAAGTTCAAGGCCAAGGGTGTGGAGGAAATCATCTGCCTGTCGGTCAACGACAGTTTCGTGATGCACGCATGGGGCGAGGCGACGGGTGCCAGCAAAGCCGGGATCACCATGGCGTCGGACTGTGACGCGTCGGTCACCATTGCCCTCGGTCTCGATTTTCCGGCAGGTTTTGTGCGGGGCGCGCCGCGCTCCAAACGCTATGCGATGCATGTGGTCGACGGCGTGGTGAAGGTCCTGAACCTGGAAGACAATCCGGGTGTCTGCGACATCTCTGGCGGCGAGGCGCTGCTGGAAAAGCTGTAAGCCATTTGCATCGGGGTCGGGGATCTCGCATCTTCGGCCCCAATCGTGACACCGACCGCTATGGCATCAACTGCCGGCTTTGCGGGCATGGTCCTGACACAGGCAGGTGATCGGCTGCGAATGGTCGCGCTGAATTGTGGCATCGGGTGCCAGCTTGTCCATCCGCTGCGCAAGGTCGATGTCCAAAGCCGACAGACCGTCGCAATCATGGGTGGACAGCGTCACGTCTACCACGTTGTAAACGTTGCGCCATTCGGGGTGATGGTTCAGCTTTTCAGCCACCAAAGCGGCGCGCGACATAAAGCCCCACGCTTCGATAAAGCTCTTGAACTTCCACACTTTGCGGATGGCATCGCGGTCAGGCACAGCACCCCAGCCCGTCTCGCCAAGGGCGGGAAGCTGTGCGTTGCGGTCATCTTGGCTCAGCAATGCGGCGGGCATATCAGGCTCCATTCAACAGGGTTGGTCATCAGTCTTTTTCGTCCTGCGCGGCCTTGCGGAACGGGCCGTAGGCCGTCAGTACCTCTATCTCCTCCTCCACCGCGTGGCGTTCGCGGTCAAGATAGCTGGCGACGGCCTTGCGAAACATCGGATCGGCCAACCAGTGCAAAGAGTGTACCGGCGTCGGCAGATAACCCCGGGCCAGTTTATGTTCGCCCTGCGCCCCCGCCTCGACCCGGCTTAACCCATGTTCTATCGCCCAGTCGATGGCCTGATAATAGCACAGTTCGAAGTGCAGGCAGGAGTGTTCCTGCGTGCAGCCCCAGTATCGGCCAAAAAGCGTAGCGCGCCCAATGAAGTTCAAGGCCCCCGCCACCGCCTTTTCCCCATCGAAAGCCAGCGCCAGCAAAACGTCAGACCGCATGGTATCGTGCACTTCATGGAAAAAATCGCGGGTCAGATAGGGCGTGCCCCATTTGCGCCCGCCGGTGTCCTGATAAAACCGCCACATCGCGTCCCAGTGGGCGGGTTTGATGTCATCCCCCGTCAGGGTGCAGATCGTCAGCCCGTGGCTTTGTGCCACCTCGCGCTCTTTGCGGATCATCTTGCGTTTGCGAGAGGACAGGTCGGCGAGGAAGGCGGCGAAATCGGCGTAGCCCGTGTTCTCCCAATGGAATTGCTGGGTGACCCGGTGCAGAGTGCCCGCATGACCTGCCAAAGCATCCGCCTCTTCGCCCGTGCAAAAGGTGATGTGCAGCGAGGATAACCCGTTGTCTTTGGTGATCCCGATGGCTGCATCCAGCAACATCGGGGCAAGGGAGGTATCCCCCAGAAACCGTCGCCCGGTGGCAGGGGTAAAGGGCACGGCGGATTGCAGTTTGGGATAGTAGCGGCCCCCGGCATTCTCCAACGCTTCGGCCCAGCCGTGGTCAAAGATATACTCGCCCTGAGAGTTGGATTTAACATAAAGTGGCATGGCTGCGACCGGTATGCCCGCGTCAGACAACACCAAAGGCCGGGTTTGCCAGCCGGTGCCCTTGCCGGTGGAGTGTGACTTATCCAGCGCCAGCAGGAACCGATGCGTCATGAAAGGATCAACCGGCACCCCGCCGTCCGGGTTGGCCAAGCGGTCCCAGTCGGCGGCAGAAATCGCCGCCATCCCGTCCAGCAAAGCGATCTCATACCTCATGCGCAGCCCTATGATCTTGTCGCCGGTAGGATGGTGCTGCGGCGGCCAAGGTCAAGCGGGGAAGGCGGCGGCGTAGCCTTCAAAGGTGATGTTGTCAGCGATTTTCCGCGCCACTGCCTCCGCTTGCGGCGAGCGGATTGTCCAGCACAGCACCACCGCCCCTTGCGCCTTTAACATAGCCACACGCGGGCGTGCCAGATCACCGGCCTCATGGCTGATAAAGCTGGAAAGGGTACGGTCGTAATCCGGGATCTCGCGCAGGGTATCACAGGTGGCCGGTTCCAGCGGTGCCCAATCGCCATCATAGGCCGAGGTGATAATCCCACGCGGCCAGTGAGGGGCCAGCCGGGCCAGATTCGCCACCGAGTGCGGGTTAAAGGACATCAGCGCCGTCGGGCCGGAATAACGCTCCAGCTCATGTGCCACTGCAGCCTCCAGCCGCGCATCGGTTTGCCCCATCGTCAGGGTCTGGTCTTTGAGTTCGACCAGCAGCGGTACTGCGCCGCCAACCAGTGCCAGCACCTGCGCAAAGGTCGGGATCGTGTCATCGCAATCGCGCAGCTTGATCCGCCCCAATTCGCCCGCGTTGCGCGCGTTCAACGGTCCGGTCTCGTCGGTCAGACGATCCAGCGTCTCGTCGTGAAACACCATCGCCACGCCGTCTGCCGACAGTTGCAGGTCAATCTCGATGCCGTAGCCCGCCGCGCGTGCGGCGCGGACGGCGGAGGCGGAGTTTTCAATCCGCCGCCGGGTCCGGTCATGCAAACCACGGTGAGAAATCGGCGCACGTACAAAAGCCGCAGGCAGGGCGACACGCATGTCAGCGGATTTCAAAGATGGCTTCGATCTCCACCGCAACCCCAAGCGGCAGGGAAACCGCCGAAACCGCCGACCGCGCATGACGCCCGGCATCGCCCATCACCGCGACCAGAAAATCCGACGCGCCGTTGATCACCTTCGGTTGGTCGGTGAAATCGGCGGTGGAGTTCACAAAGCCCACCAGTTTCACCGCCCGCACCACGCGGTCAAGATCGCCACCACAAGCGGCTTTCACTTGCGCCAAAAGGGCAATCGCACAGGTCTTGGCAGCTTCGGCCCCTTGTGCGACATCCAGACCGGCCCCGAGCTTGCCAAGGATAAGGCCACCTGTCGCGTCCCGGCTGATCTGGCCAGAGATATAGACCTGGCTGCCAACTTGGACAAACGGCACGTAATTGGCAGCAGGGGCGGGGGCTGCGGGCAGGCTGATGCCAAGCGCTTCCAGACGAGTTTCGATGGCGGACATGATTCCTCCCATAGGAAATGACCTGCAGGCTAGCTGCAGGCCATGACAGGGTAAAGACAAGCTTCAGCGAGGCTGGCCAAACGGCCTTGCGTCAGCCCATCAGCCCAACCCAAGGCGCTTTGGCGAAAACGCTGCGGTTGGCACGACCCTCTGGCCTCAGTTCTCGCGGAAGGCCATTTTGGCGTAGTCGGTGAAGGGTTTCAGCAGATAGGCCATCGGCGTGCGGTCGCCTGTGCCGACATAGACCTGCACCGGCATCCCCGGGACCAGCTTGTCTTCGCCCAGCCGCGCAAGCTCACCCGCGTCCAGCGTCACTTCGGCGCGGTAATAGCTTTGGTGAGAGCCTTGATCGGTGATCGCGTCAGCCGAGACATTGGTCAAAGACCCGTTCAGTTGCGGTGTTGTGCGGGCCGAAAAGGCGGCGAAGCTGACGCGCACCGCCTGACCCACGCGCACCTCATCCACATGGATCGGTGGGATTTGTGCGACGATGATCAGCGGGCGATCCTGCGGGATGATGTACATGATCGGTTCGGCGGGACGGATCACCGAATGCGGTGTCGTCACGGCCAGCCCCAACACCACGCCCGACACCGGCGCCCGGATCACAAGCCGGTTCACCTGTTCGGTCAAGGCGCGGCGGCGGCCGTCCAGTTCAACCGTCTTGTCGCCCATGTCGCGCAGTTGCGCGTTGGCTTCCTCGCGCCGGGTTGCCTTCATTTGCAGAACTTGCAGCGAGGTTTCAGTGGCTTTGCCCTCTGCCTGCGCCAGATTGGCCAGCATCTCGCCCTTGTTGCCCTCCAGCCGCGCCACTTCGCGCTTCAGGTCCATGATCTGGTTGGCTTGCGTCAGACCCTTGTCCAGCAAGGTTTGCTGATCGGCAATTGCCGGTTGCAAAAGGGCAATCTGGTCGCTGATGGCTTTCATTTGCGCGTTGATCCCCTCGTCCTGCGAGGCGATCTGGTCCAGACGCTTCTGCAACTGGTTGATCTGGGCGTTCTGGGTATCGCGCCGCGCAGTGAACAGGCGTCTTTGCCCCTCGATCTGTTCGGCGACATCCGGGCGGGTGTTGGCAAGGTCCAGCAGGTCTTGCGGAAAGACCGGAGCCTCTGCGTCATCGCGTTCCGCCTCCAGCCGGGCCTTGCGGGCCATCGAGTCAAAAAGCTGACCCTCGACGATGGCAAGATCAGCTTTGATCTGGGTGCCATCCAGCCGGATCAAGAGATCGCCTTCCTTCACGCTGTGCGCTTCTTGCACGTCGATTTCAGCCACCACGCCACCATCAGGGTGCTGCACGACCTGACGGTTTTGTTCGACCTGAATGACACCAGAGGCCACGACCGCGCCCGACAGGGTGGTGAACATGCCCCAACCGACGAAGAAGGCCAGCAGCAGGGCGATGGTGACCAGACCGGTGATGATTGGTTTGCGCGTTGACCATGTGTTCGGTGAAGCCGGCGGTCCGGGTGGCTGCTTTGGTGGCCGCACGTCGGTGGAAAGTGCTGTGCCGTGCGCGGCGGCCAGAGCGGTGGCGCTTGCCTTGGCCAAAGCGTTGCCCGCTTCGGTTTCAACGCGGGCGGGGCCTTCGGCTGCGGAAGCGTCCGGACCCGGTTTGGCGGGGTCTTGGCCCGGCTTCATCTCGTCGCTCATGACACACCTCCCGGGCTGGCGGATTTCGCAATTTCGCCGTGGTTCTTGACCATCTCTTTCAGGACCTGATCGCGCGGGCCAAAAGCCCGTCGGGTGCCGTCTTCCAGCACCAAAAGCAGGTCACATTCCTGAATGGCGGCAGGCCGGTGCGCCATGATCAGAACCGCGCGCCCCGCCTCTTTCATCACGCGGATCGCCTGGTTCAGCGCCATCGAGCCTTCGTTGTCGAGGTTGGAGTTGGGTTCGTCCAGCACCAGCAAAACCGGGTCACCGTACAGCGCGCGCGCCAGCCCGATGCGTTGAATCTGGCCGCCAGACAGCCTGCCACCCAAGGCCTGCACCCGGGTGTCATATCCATCGGGCAGCTTGGTGATCATCTCGTGCGCTGCGGCCTTGCGCGCCGCCTCGACCACAGCATTGCCGTCGGGGTTGGATTGCAGTCGCGCGATGTTTTCGGCAATCGTGCCGTCAAACAGGGTGATCCGCTGCGGCAGGTAGCCAATGTAACTGCCCAAACGGTCGGGGTCGTACTGATCCAGTGCTGCACCGTCCAGACGGACCTTGCCGCCCGCAGGCTTCCACGCGCCGATCAACGCCCGCGCGAGTGTGGATTTGCCAGCCCCCGACGGCCCGATGATCCCAAGCGCCTGGCCCGGCTCCAACCGGAACGACACCATCCGCAGAACGGCCTGGCTTTCGCCCGGCGGCACGATTGTCAGGCTTTGCGCCTCCAAAATCGCACGCGGGCGCGGCAGTTCGGTATGTGCGGGTTCGGCGGCCACCCTGCTCAGCAATTCCGACAACCGGGCCCGGCCTTCTTGTGCGCGGGTGACCAGTGCCCATTGCCCGATCACCATCTCGATCGGCTGCAAGGCCCGACCCAGCAGGATCGAGCCGGTGATCATCGCACCCGACCCCATTTCGTTGTTCAACACCAGATAGGCCCCGGCGCCCAGCATCGCTGATTGCAGGAACTGCCGGAAGGTTTTGGAGATGGTGCCGAACACGCCGCCCAAATCCGCCGCCTCGATCCCCTGCTCCAACGCAAACCTTCGCGCAATCTGCCAGCGGTCAAACGCGGCAGAGGTCATGCCAAGCGCCTGCACCACCTCGGCCTCTTGCTTGATGCCGTCCGACAACAACTCCCCCCGCAAGGTGGCCGCGTTGGCCTTTTGCATCGGCGCTTTGGTCATCCATTGGTTCATCATAGTGATGACCACCAAAAACGCCCCGCCGGCGACCGACATCCAGCCCAAAATCGGGTGAAAGACGAAGATGGCCGCAAAGAACATCGGAGCCCACGGAATATCAAACAAGGCAATCAGCACCGGCGAGGCCCAAAGCTGGCGCACCGCCTCCAGATCGCGCTGTGCGGCCAAGGCCAGCGGATCACCCGGCGCCTGACCCATCCGCTTCAATGCTGCCGCAAACACACGGCGGTCCAGCCGTTGTTGTATCTTGGCGCCGATCCGCGCCATCACACGCCCGCGGGAGTAGTCCAGAAGCCCCATGCAGAGGTACAGTACCGTCATCAGCGCCGACAAAGCCCACAGCGTAGGCTCAGACCGGCTGCCCAACACGCGGTCATAGACCTGCAACATGTAGAGCGGCCCGGTCAGCATCAATAGATTGACGAAGATCGAAAAGAAGAACGCGGTAAACAGCAACCCACGCATATCACGCCGGGCGGCATCAAGCTCATCCCGGCCTCGCTTAAACTCAATCTGCGCCATACGCTGGCTCCTGTCCCAATTTCCAGGCTCGGCGGGATTATTCTTGCGTGTCCCGTCCTGCCCGCTTGCCCGTTGTCTTGCCTTGCGCGCCATCATATGGGTTGGGATGGAAAAGTCAAAGCCACACCATTGTCCAGGATCGGCTCGTACGACGATGATTTTAAGAACTGCCACCCCTCCCCCGCGCATTGCCCTGTTTGCTGCGGTCCTAGTCATCCTAGGCCTTTCGGCATGCGGGCCTGCTCCTGCCACGCAAGGGATCAACGACCCGTTTGAGGTAGAAAACCGGTCCAACCATCAGCTCAACCTGGCTGTTGACAAGAATGTGATCCGGCCACTGGCGACAGGCGCCAGCAAGATCATCCCCAAGCCCGTGTCAAAGGGCATCGGAAACCTGGCCAACAACCTGGACCTTCCGGGCGAGGTGGTGAATGACATCCTTCAGTTGCGTCTGGGCAAGGCGGCTAACAACACCCTGCGATTTGCGGTTAACACCACCATCGGCATCGGCGGCATTTTTGATCCGGCCACGAAATTCGGATTGCCCGAAAAACCCACGGATTTTGGCGAAACCCTGTTGGTGTGGGGCGTGGGCGAGGGCTCTTATCTTGAACTTCCTGTCCTTGGCCCGTCAACGCAGCGCGATGCCGTCGGCAAGATCGTGGACTTCCTGATTGATCCTGTCCGGTTGATCTTTCCGAAAACCACACGGTTGCAGCGCATCGGTGTCCATCTGATCGCACGAATAGATGAACGCGGACGCTATTCCGAAACCTACGATTCTATCCTATATGACAGCGCAGACAGCTACGCTCAGGCGCGCCTTTTGTACCTGGAGCATCGGCGCTATAATCTGGGTCAGACCACCGACGCCACCGAGTTCGAGGATCCCTATGCAAAGTAAAGATGTGCAGACCAAAGTTATGCAAGGCGATGCTGGCATAAGCTCTCTTCGTTTGACCCGCCGGGCCTTTGGTGCGGGCTTGGCGGCGGGCACCGGTTTTATGGCTTTCGCCCTGCCGGTGCGTGCGCTGACGGTTGAACAGTCGCGGGCGCTGATCAATTCGGCGATTGGTGAGGTGAACACCACCATCAACTCCGGCAAGTCGGAGACGCAGATGTTTGGTGACTTCGAAAGGATATTTGCGACCTATGCCGATGTGCCGACGATTGCCCGCTCTGCCTTGGGGCCCGCCTCCAAAAGCGCCACCGACGCGCAGATGGCGGCTTTCACCAAGGCTTATCAGGGCTACATCAGCCGCAAATACGGCCGCCGTTTCCGCGAGTTCATTGGTGGCAAGATCGAAGTGACCGACGCCAAACCATACAAAAGCTATTACGAGGTCATCTCGACCGCCACCCTGCAAGGGCAGGCGCCGTTTGATCTGCGCTGGTGGGTGGGCGACAAGTCCGGCAAGAGCCTGTTCTTCAACATCATCATCGAGGGTGTGAACATGCTGGCGTCAGAGCGGACCGAGGTCGGCTCTATCCTCGACAAAGACGGCGGCAACATCGACAAATTGATCGCTGACCTGAGCGCGATTTAAACATTGTGGGCATGGCGGTTGTTCCACCGTGCGCCTAAATCGTAGATCTGACGTCAGCATGGGAATCCGTTCCTGACAGCGGCATGTCGAAACAGGCCCAAGCGGTCCGGACCTGCGACCCATGTTTGCCCGGAGCGTAAAGAGATCGCAGGTTGGCCACGTCAGGGTCAGTTGCCCTTGCCCAGTATTCCCTGAATGATCGCGGTGATCGGGTCTTTCGCCGGTTGTTGCGCCACAGGCTGATCTGGCAACGTTGGTGCCGGTTGGAACTTTTGCTCTGGTACGATCATTGGCAAGGGTGTGATCGGCAGGCCATCCTCGACCCGCGTCATCGTTTCGTGCCAGATTTCAGCGGGAAGCCCGCCGCCGGTAACCCCTTTGAGGGGCGTGTTGTTGTCATATCCCATCCAGACGCCGGTGACATAATCGGCGGTGAAACCGATGAACCAGGCATCCCGCGCCTCTGATGTCGTACCGGTTTTGCCAGCAACTGGCCGGTCGCCCAAAGCCGCCCGCCCGCCGGTGCCGTTCTGAATGACCTGAGTCATCATCCAGATCAGCTGCTTGTCGGCTTTTGGCGAGATGACCCTTTCGCCCAAGCCGCCGCTTGGCCCGATCAGCGGGTCAGCCTCGCCCTTCAACCGCAATTCTCGCAGGCCATAGGGGGCCACCGACGTGCCACCGTTCAGAATGCCGGCATAGGCCCCTGTCATCTCCAGTAACGTGGCCTCCGACGCGCCAAGCGCCAGCGCCGGACCTGCTGCAAGATCGGTCGTGATGCCGAAACCCTGCGCCACGGCCCGGACGGAATCCCGACCGACCAGTTCGGAGACCTTCACCGCCGGCACGTTGCGGCTTTCGCGCATGGCTTGCACAAGGGGGATTACCCCTTTGAATTGATGATCATAATTGTCAGGCGTCCATGGGCCGGAGCCTTTGATGTTGATGGTCAGCGGGCTGTCGTCCACCGTGTCATAGGGGCTCATCCCCTTGTCCAGTGCGGCTGCGTAAACGAAGGGTTTAAAGCTTGATCCGGTTTGCCGCAGCGCCTGCGTGGCGCGGTTGAAACTGCCCGCCTGTGGCAGATTGCGCCCGCCCACCATGGCCCGCACGGCGCCATCCGCGCTCATCACCACAATTGCTGCCTGCGCGTTGGAGCCATCCTTCAGCTTTGAGGTGAAGATCGCCGTCAAGGCATCTTCCGCCGCTTTTTGCAGGCGCGGGTCGATGGTGGTCTTGATGATCACATCCTCGGTCGTGTCGCGGCCAAGGTAAGCGGGCGTCCCCTCCATCACCCAATCGGCAAAAGCCCCGCCGGCGTTTTGGGCTGCGGCACCCGACAGCACGGCGGGATGGGCCAGCGCGTCATCGGCCACCGCCTTGGTCAGATAACCCTGATCCTGCATCAGCCCGACAATCACAGCCCCCCTGTCCTGCGCGCGTTGCAGGTTGTTGGTGGGCGCGTATTTCGACGGAGCCTTCAACAGCCCTGCCAGCATCGCCGCCTCTGCCGGGGAAAGGTTGGCCGCCGACTTGCCGAAATAGCGCTGCGCTGCCGCCTCAAACCCGCGCGTGCCCGCCCCCAAGTAAGCGCGGTTGAAGTAGATCGTCAGGATCTCGTCCTTGGTGTATTTGACTTCCATCGCAATGGCGTAAGGCACCTCTTTGATCTTGCGCACCAAACCGCCCGAACGGCAGTCGTCCTCGTACAGGGTTTCTGTCTTCCAGATCCTCGGGTCATAGGCGACGCCAAGGCACAAAAGCTTGGCAGTCTGCTGGGTGATGGTTGATCCGCCGTTGCCCTCAAACGCGCCCCGCCCGGCATGCAGGTTGATCACAACGGCAGAAATGATGCCGCGCGGACTGATGCCGAAGTGGGAATAAAAGCGCTTGTCCTCGGTGGCGATGATGGCGTGCAGCAGATTTGGCGAGACGGTCTTCGGGGTAACCTGCCCGCCAAAAGTCTCTCCCCGCCAGGCGAAAACCTTGTCTGTGGCGTCCAGCATCGTCACCGACCCCCGCGCGCGCCCGTCGATCAAGTTGGCGACAGGCGGCAGTTGCACGTAGAAATAAAGAACACCGCATCCCAGGATCAACCCGCCGACCACCGAGACGCGCCAGAAGATGCCCCAGACGATCCGCCAGATGAACAGGAAAAAGCGTGTGATCAACCCATGCCTGCGCGGCGTGCGGCGCGGGGTGGCGCGTCTGGTTGCGGGTTTGGCGGGGGGGCCGGAGGGGGTTTTGCCGCCACTGGTTGCTTTGGCTGCGAACCCGCCAGCGTAGCGCTTGTCCGCGACCATCGGCCGCCGCTTGCCCGTCGATGCCATCCTGCGCCCTCGCCTGTCATAAACGCCCGTTCCGGGCTTGTTGGACCTAAGCCTAACCGGATTTTTGAGGAATGTGGAGACTGGGCTTCAACCGATTCGCGTTTCGTTATGCTTAAATATTAGGCGATTGCTGCAAAAAGTGCAAAAATTGTGCAATCTGATGGTTTCGCCCGGATTTTGGGCCGTCGCAAACTTGTGCTGCAACCGCGAAAGACCCCCCATAGCAGCAAGGGCTGAAGAAGTCCGCCTAAGGGGAAAGGGGTGCGACGTGAAACTCATCATTGCGGCAATCAAGCCGTTCAAGCTTGAGGAAGTGCGAGAGGCGCTGACCGTTATTGGCGTGCGCGGGATGATGGTCACCGAGATCAAGGGCTTCGGTCTGCAATCGGGCCATACCGAGATTTATCGCGGGGCAGAATACGCCGTGAACTTCGTGCCGAAAATGCGGCTGGAGATCGTGGTGGCCGACAGCCTTGCAGATCAGGTTGTCGACACGATCACCAAGACCGCCCGGACCGGCAAGATCGGTGACGGCAAGATTTTCGTGATCGACGTGAGCCAGGCGGTGCGGGTGCGCACCGGCGAAACCAATGATGATGCGCTGTAAGCGTCTGGGGTAGGGGAAGAAGTGAAAATGAACAGAGTGACGAAATTTGCGGGGGTTGGGGCCGGGGTTGCCGCAATTCTCGCCAGCCTGCCGTTGGCGGCTTATGCTGATATGATAAAGGCGCCCGATGCCACGGCGATGGCGGGCATGGTGAACAAGGGCGACACGACCTGGATGCTGGTATCCTCGGCGCTGGTCCTGCTGATGTCGGTCCCGGCACTGGGGCTGTTTTACGGTGGCCTTGTCCGCAGCAAGAACATGCTCAGCGTGCTGATGCAGGTCTTCATGATCGTGTCGATGGTTGCCATCATCTGGTGCGTCTACGGCTATTCGCTGGCCTTCACCGGTGGGTCGCCCTACGTGGGCGGGTTGTCGAAGGCCTTCCTGATGGGCGTTTCGGCGTCAAGCTATGCCGCGACCTTTTCCAACAACGTCTATATCCCGGAATACGCCTACGTCATCTTCCAGATGACCTTCGCCTGCATCACACCGGCGCTGATTGTCGGTGCCTTTGCCGAGCGGATCAAATTCTGGCCGCTGATGCTGTTCTGTGGCCTCTGGGTCACCATCGTCTACTTCCCGGTGGCGCATATGGTGTGGTACTGGGCCGGACCGGACTTCCTGACGAACCCGGGCCAAGAGGCTGACTATGGGTTGGTCTGGGGCTGGGGTGCTTTGGACTTCGCTGGCGGCACGGTTGTGCACATCAACGCCGGGATTGCAGGCCTGATGGGCTGTCTGGTGATCGGCAAGCGCACGGGCTACGGCAAGGAAAACATGTCGCCCCATTCGCTGACCATGACGATGATTGGCGCCTCCATGCTGTGGGTCGGCTGGTTCGGCTTCAATGCCGGTTCCAACCTGGAGGCGAACGGTCTGGCAGCCCTTGCCTTCATCAACACCTTCGTCGCCACCGCTGCTGCTGCCCTGTCGTGGAGCCTCGTCGAGCAACTGCGCCATGGCCGCCCCTCTCTGCTGGGTGCGGTGTCGGGCGCTGTCGCTGGCTTGGTCGCGGTTACACCGGCTTCGGGCTATGCGGGTCCGATGGGGTCGATCGTGCTGGGCCTTCTGGTGTCGCCACTCTGCTACACCTTCGTTTCGGTGGTGAAATCCCGGTTCAACTATGACGACAGTCTGGACGTGTTCGGGGTCCACTGCATCGGCGGCATCTTCGGCGCGATGATGACCGGCGTTCTGGCCGCACCCGGCCTTGGAGGTCAGGGTTGGGTCGATTACACGCAGTTCCCGGCGGTTGCCGGCGCTTGGGACATGGGCACCCAACTTTACGCCCAGTTCAAAGCGGTGATGGTGACGCTGCTCTGGTCGGGCGGGGTGTCTCTGGTCCTGTTCTTCGTCATCGACAAGGTCTTTGGCCTGCGACCGACGGTTGAGGATGAACGTCAGGGTCTGGACCAGACTTCGCACGGCGAGAACGCCTACAACATGTGACACGCGAACCGCACCGTGGCGGATCCTCCCCCGCCCCGGTCACTGCGGACGGCCTGCGCACCCTCCCTGCGCAGGCCGTTTTTTCATGCGACGCTGCCGTAAAAGCTGCCTTTGGCCCAGGGTAGGATGGGCAATCTGCCCATCTTCCACGCCCATTTCTGATGGTCTCAGAAAAACCCGCGCGGGATCAGATGGTGGTGATGGGCATCGCGCGAAAGCTCTTCCCGAAAATCGGGATGTGCGATGGAGATCAGAAGCTTGGCCCGTTCCGCCACAGTCCGCCCTTTCAGGTTGACCATGCCGAACTCGGTCACCACATACATCATGTCGGTGCGCGGCGTGGTGACGATGTTGCCTCGGGTCAGGGCCGTGACGATCCGGCTTTTACGCTCGCCTTTCTTGTCATAGGTCGAGGCGAGGCAGACAAAGCTTTTGCCACCCTTGGAGGCATAGGACCCCCGTACAAACTGGCTTTGACCGCCGGTGCCCGAGATATGCCGAAAGCCGTCGGACTCCGAGGCCGCCTGCCCTTGCAAATCCATCTGGGTCGTATTGTTGATCGCGGCCACGTTGTCGTTTTGCAGGATGATATGGGGGATATTGGTGTAATCGACCGGGTGAAACTCCACCTCCGGGTTGTGGTCGATGAAGTCATAAAGGTATTGCGCGCCAAGGGCGAAGGTGCAGACCATCTTGCCCTGATTGATCTGCTTTTTCGCCCCGGTGATCCGTCCGGACCGGTACAGGTCTACGATCCCGTCCGTCATCATTTCAGTATGAATCCCAAGGTCTTTGATCGGGCTTTCGGCCAAAAGCGAACACACCGCATTTGGCATGCCGCCGATGCCGATTTGCAGGCAGGCGCCATCCTCAATCTCGGCAGCGATCAGCCGGGCCACCGCGCGGTCCACGTCCGTAGCCACCGGCTTGGGCAATTCGGTCATCGGTTTGCCGTCGCCCGGAATGATATAGTCGATTTCTGAAAGATGAACGCCGCAGCCCACCCCCATCACGTAAGGCAGGGCGGCACATTCCTCTACAATCACCAGCTTGGCGCGTTCAACCAGCGCCCGCATCCACAGGTTGGAGGGGCCGAAGTTGAAATACCCATCGGCATCCATCGGCGCGGTCTTGAACACCGCGATGTCCACCGGGTCGATGAAACGCCGGTAATAGTCAGGGATCTCTCCCAGATGAACCGGCAGATAATGCGCTATCGCCTCGTCATGCTTGCGACGGTCATAGCCGGAAAAATGGGTGGAGAACCAGTAAACGTGGTCGCCGTTCGGGTCAGCCTCCAACACCGCGCGCGGACGGGTCGACAGGCAGGACCGCACGCGGATATTGCTTAAAGCGCCGATGCGTTTGGCCAAAGCGGTGTCAAACGCGTCAGGCTGGCCCAGAACCGCGCCAAAGTCGAGCCACATGCCGGACTGCACCAGGCCGGCGGCCTCTTCAGCGGTGATGCGTTTTGCATGACGTGCCATCATTGTCCTCCCCGGATGCCAAGGCCGTGCCGCCTCAAGCAATGATCAGTCAATCACGCGCGGACCCTCGGGCATAGCGGGAAAACGACGCAACCATGTGTTGACGCAACGCGCCGGTGGAGAGAGCGCCTGATGGGTCGGGGTGTTTCACACCTTCCAAACCACCGTGGGATATTCGGGAGCAGATGAACGGATCAGCCGCCAACCGCTGCGATGGCTTGTGCAAGGATCGGCACGGTCGTGGTATTGAGCCCTGCGATGTTGATCCGGCTGTCGCCCACCATGTATATGGCGTGTTTGTCGCGCAATTCTGCGACCTGCGCTTCTGACAGCCCGATGCGAGAGAACATGCCGCGATGGTGGGCTATGAAATCGTAGCGGTCAGAGTTGGTGGCGCGGCGCAGCTCCTCCGCCAGGGTCAGGCGCAGGGTCAGCATGTTCAGCCGCACCTCCTCCAGCTCCGCCTTCCAGTCAGCGGTCAGGGTGGCGTCTTCAAGGATCATGGTGACCAGACGCGCGCCGTGATCGGGCGGGAAGGAAAAATTCTGCCGGTTCAGGAAGTTCAGGTTGCCTTGAACGATGGCTTTGCGTGACGGCTCGGTCAGGGCGATCAGAATTCCGGTCCGCTCGCGGTAAATGCCGAAGTTCTTGCTGCAAGAGGCGGCGATCAGCACCTCAGGGAAACGGCTGGCAATCAGGCGGGTGGCTTCGGCATCTGCTTCAAGCCCGTCGCCAAAGCCCTGATAGGCGAGGTCGATGAAGGGTATGGCACCTTTGGCGGCAAGGATATCGGCTACCTCGGCCCATTGCGCACCGGACAGGTTGGCGCCGGTCGGATTGTGGCAGCAGCCGTGCAGCAGGACGACATCGCCTTTCGCCACGCGGGCGAGGTCCGATTTCAGCCCGTCAAAGTCGATCCCCCGTGTCTGCGCATCAAAATAGCGGTATTCGGCCATTTTCATCCCGAGGTATTTGAGGATCGAAGGGTGGTTGGGCCAGGTCGGATTTGACAGCCAGACGGTGGCATGGCGGTCGGCAAGGTTGATCAGTTCAAGCGCCTGACGGATGGCCCCGGTGCCGCCCGGCGTGGCGACTGAGGCGGCTCGGTCGGTGTAACCGGTTCCAAGGATCAGGGTGGTCAGGGCGGCGTTAAAGGCGGGCTCACCGGCCAGCCCGGTATAGGTCTTGGTGGTCTCTGTCTCCCACAGCTTTTTCTCGGCAGCCTTGACGGCGCGCATCACCGGGGTCAGGCCGGTCGCGTCTTTGTACACGCCAACGCCAAGGTCGATTTTCACCGGGCGCGGGTCATCGCGGTACAGGCTGATCAGTTGCAGGATTTTGTCCTGCGGCTGTGGGGTCAGGGTTTCCAGCATGGTCTTTCCTTGTCAGTTTTTGCGCCCAAGTTTGTGCCGGGCATAACGTCGGCGTCTTTTTCGGGCAACGCCCAAGAGCGGCGGTTTTAGCGTGGCGGGCCTTTTTCAATCGCGAGGTCGTCACGCAAGCCCCATTCAGACCACGATCCGTCATAAAGCGCGTGGTCTTTGTGGCCGACCCGTTCGAGGACGAGCGAAAGGATCGCGGCAGTAACGCCAGAGCCGCAGGTGGTGATGATGGGCCGGCCAAGATCGACTCCGGCGGATTGGAACACCTGCACCAGTTCGAGCACCGGTTTCATGGTGCCGTCGGCGTTCAGGACAGCGGTGTATGGCACGCTGCGCGACCCCGGAATGTGACCGGAGCGCAGTCCGGGGCGGGGTTCAGGCGCATCACCGGAAAAGCGGGCGGCGGATCGCGCATCGACAATCACCGCCTCGCCCCGATTGGCGGCGCGGGCGACCTGGGTCACATCCTTGACCCACTGGTTCTGGCGCTTCGGGGTCAGGATACCGTCTTTGACAAGCGTGGGCAGGGCTGAAATCGCACGTTCCTCGGACCGCCATTTTGGCAGCCCGCCGTCCAGGACCGCGACGTCGGCCTTGCCCATCAGCCGGAAGGTCCACCAAACCCTCGCCGCGGAAAACAGGCCGGAGCCGTCGTAAATCACGACCTGATGGCCATCGCCAACCCCCATTGCGCGCATTTGGGCGGCGAATTCTTCTGGCGACGGCGCCATATGGGGCAGGGAAGACCGCTGGTCCGTAATCTCGTCAATGTCAAAGAACTGCGCGCCGGGGATATGGCCCATGGCGTACTCCGCTTGGGCGTCACGGGCGGCGGTTGGCAGATACCATGACCCATCCAGCACACGCAGATCAGGATCGTCCAGATGGGCTACCAGCCACCCGGTGGAGACCAGCGTCCTTTGGTCATCTGCTGGCTGCACCACCGAACCCTCCTGACGTCCCGGAACATTTTTGACCTAGGGTCTGTTGACGTTCATCTTGTTCCAATCACGGTTGCGGCGAGAGAGATGAAGGCGGTGAAGCTTTCGTCGGTTTTGCAATAGCGGGTTGCGACGCCTCTGAATTCCTTGAGTTTTCCGAAAAAGTTCTCGATCAG
>JBBRLL010000007.1:0-108381 GCA_038231395.1 Rhodobacterales bacterium | reverse complement strand
GTGGGTCCTGATCGACGCTGAAGGCGTTGTTCTGGGCCGTCTTGCGACGCTGGCCGCCTCGATCCTGCGCGGCAAGAACAAGCCGACCTTCACGCCCCACATGGACATGGGGGACAATGTCATCATCATCAATGCTGACAAGATCCAGATGACCGGGACCAAGCGCAAGGACAAGAAATACTACTGGCACACCGGACACCCGGGCGGCATCAAGGTGCGCACGGCGGAACAGATCCTCGACGGCGCACATCCTGAGCGTATCGTGGAAAAAGCGGTGGAGCGGATGATTTCGCGCAACCGTCTTGGCCGTGTTCAGATGACCAACCTGCGCGTTTACGCCAGCGCGGATCATCCGCATGAAGCCCAGCAACCCACGGTCATCGACATCAAGGCGATGAACCCGAAGAACACCCGGAGCGCGTAATCATGGCCGACATCAAATCTCTTGACGATCTGAAATCGGCTGTTGGCGCTGCCGTTCCGCAGCAGACCATGGCTCCGGTTCGCGTGGCTGTCCGTGACAAGCTGGGCCGCGCCTATGCCACCGGCAAGCGCAAGAACGCGATTGCGCGGGTGTGGATCAAGCCGGGTTCCGGCAAAGTCATGGTCAACGGCAAGACGATGAAGGAATACTTTGCGCGTCCTGTGCTGCAAATGATCCTGGCGCAGGCGTTCACTGTAGCCAACGTGGAGGGCCAGTTTGACGTGATGGCCACCGTGAAGGGTGGCGGGTTGTCGGGTCAGGCTGGTGCCGTGAAGCACGGCGTGTCCAAGGCGCTGCAACTGTACGAACCCGGTTTGCGTCCGGCGCTGAAGGCCGCAGGTTTCCTGACCCGCGACAGCCGCGTGGTGGAACGCAAGAAGTACGGCAAGGCGAAAGCCCGCAAGAGCTTCCAGTTCTCCAAACGCTAAACCGATCACGGGGTCGAACCTTCAAAGGGCTTGCTGCGGCAGGCCCTTTGTCATTTTGGGATGGCGGTCAGGGGGGAATGTCAGGCGGGTATTTAGGGAAGCAAGAGTCCGATAATCAATATTATGTAAACTAACTAGACTCGCCGGAGGATATAGATATCCATGATCCAGCCATGAGCCAAACGGGCCTTTGCTCGCGTTTCGATGATCTTGGCGGCGGTTTCGGCCAAAGGCCCGGACAGAATGATCTGTTCCGGCATCCCCACATAGGCACCCCACCAGATAGAAACACCTTTTGGGTCAATGGTTTGGAAGGCACAGTTGCCATCCAACATGATGACCAGCGTATCCGCGCCCGCAGGCCAACCCTGATGCAATTGCCGGCCCGTGGTGATCGTGACCGCGGCACCAATCTCGTTCAGCGCCATGGCATGCGCCGCCGTCAACGCCTGGATCGACGTAATCCCGGGCACCACGGACACGCTGACGTCTGAAAGCCGTTCGGCAATGCGCAGCGTCGAATCGTACAGCGACGGATCGCCCCAGACCAGCAGCGCCACATGGTCGGCAGGATGCGCATTCATCGTCGCTTGCCAGACAGCGGCGATGGCGTCGTGCCAGTCGTTCACGCCCGCCAGATAATCCGGCTTGGCGGCATCACGCACCGGCAGAACAAACTCCACCACCTGCGTCATCGGATTTGTGATCACCTCGGCGCAGATGGCACGGCGCAGTTCGGCCAGATCATCCTTGCCACCTTTGCGCGGGATCATCACCAGATCCACCGTATTCAGCACCTTGATCGCCTGCCGGGTCAGATGGTCAGGATTGCCGGTGCCAATGCCGATCAGGTGCAGATGGGTCATGTCGGCTCGGAATGCCAGAAGGCTACGACCAGCCCGCCCAAAGTCATCCAGGTGATTGCGCCCACTGCCAGCGACCTTGCGGCGAAGGATGCGGCCAGTTCAGGCGGTACGACGCCGCCAAAATGCGCCAACTCGGGAGCGCCCCAGACGTGCGGTGCCGCCAGTACCGCCACGCCAGCAACCCTTTGCCAGATTGCGGTTCCGTAAGCCATGAACCACAGGCCGATCAGAGTGCAAATGGCCGTTGCGGCCCACCAATATTGCCGTGCATTCAGATCTGCGGCCGGCGTTCCGGGCAGTTCAGGCTCCAACCCCAAGGCGGGCATCAACTGAAAACAGGCAAAGCCCGCAAGGCCCCACAACAGCCCCTCAGTCCGGCCAATCTTGATGCCCAGGTTTTCGGCAATCTGAATTCCGGCAAGTAAAACAAGGCCGTAACCGCAGTATATCAGAACAGCGAACAACACCGTCAAACCTTGGCGATAGGCGGAGGATTGGTCCTCGGCCCCTGCCCCTTGGTCCGCGTGGTGGTCCGGCATGTCCATTCCGGGCATGGAGTTGTCTGAAGATTGCGCCGGAACCCCTTGAAAATGCACAAGTTCACGGGATTCGTACCGTTCGGCGAGCAGAATTTTCGGCTCCACCAACAGATATTGCAACAGGGCGCACAGCAACCCAGCCGCAAAGCCAGCGAACAACGCGCTGGATAGCATATGTCTCATGGGATGTCTGGAATTCCCGCCTTAGTGGCAGGGAAACCCGGTGGAGTGGCGCATGTCATGGGCCGCGTCGTGCAAGGTCTGGCTGTGGGCAAAGCCCGAAGCAAAGACCAGCGTAGCACCGACAAGCGCCGCGAACAGCGCCTGCATCAGGACAGTTGACCGGGCTTGGGTCCGGGTCGAAATCTGGGTCAGGTTCATCGTCAACTCCTATGGCCGTCACACCCGACGGCATTCGTTTCACCTTGCCAAGGCCGGTCTCCTGACTCGCGGGTCATAGCGGACCTTCCGCCTTCCCAATGGTTGCCCATCAGTGGCTTCTGGAGGCCCTGCCGCTTACAGTCGCGGGGGCGGTTGAGGCTGAGGTGCCCGTTTGGGTCCACCCTTCCTCATTCCCGTTTCAGTCCTGACGCTTTGCGCTTTGGACACCTTGACCTGACCATGTGGCAGGGAATGCAGCGCAGGGTCAAGGGCCGAAAGCGGCATGCTGACCCCATCCGCGACATCAGCCCGGAATTCGCGCGATGGCCTTGTTCCGCAGCGCTCCGAAAGGCCGCGCATCAGCAAAGGTCCCATCGGCGGATGCGTCATAAGCCTCGGCAAAGACAAGGATATCGGCCAGGTCATCCTCAGTCAGATCGCCAAACAGATAGGCCACTTTGCCCGGCGCCCTGAACGCGAGGGTCGAGGGACGCAAGCAGCCTGACATGCATTCTGTCTTCTGGACGAGATAGCCCCGGCCCGCCAGCCGTGTCGCAAAATCCCCAAGCCCCAACGGACAGGTCGCACACAAGGTCACAACCAGAGTCATATCCCCTCCATCAACGGCCCGATCACGATCAGCGCGGGTCCGTCCGTGGCATCGGCCAAAGCGACCCCCAAGGTCGCTACGGTGGCGCGGGTCAGTTTCTGCTGAGGTGTTGACACGCTTTCTGCCAGAAGCGCTGGCGTATCCCCCGGCAAGCCAGCTGCGATCAACTTTGAAGACAAGGCGGCAAAGGTCCGTTTTCCCATGAAAATCACAGTTGTCGCCAAAGGATCTGCTAAGGCCTGAATGTTCAGATCTTCCGGCAATCCGCCAAAGACGTCATGTCCGGTGACAAACTGCACCCGTCGCGCCGTCAAGCGCCGCGTCAGCGGTATGCCCGCCGCCGCCGCCGCCGCAGAAGCAGAGGTGACGCCCGGCACAATCTCGTATTCGATGCCTGCCCCACGACACGCCTCGATCTCCTCCTCCAGCCGCCCGAACAGGCCGCTGTCGCCCGATTTGAGCCGCACCACCTGTGAACCGCTTTGCGCGTAATCCACGAGCAAGCGGCTGACCTGATCCTGCTTGGGTGATACCCGCCCTGCCCTTTTACCCACGCCGATCAGATCAGCCCCTTCGCGCGCATGGGCGAGGATCGGACCAGATGACAGGTCGTCGAACAAGATCGCATCCGCCGCCTGAATGCGCTTCATCGCTCTCAGGGTCAAAAGCTCCGGGTCGCCGGGGCCGGAGGAGACGAAGGATACAAAACCCGTCATGTCGCCTCGGCAATCAGATGGAAATAAGATCCCGACACATTGCCACGATAGCTGCCGGTTTCGGCCACCGCTGCGCCCTCAGCATCCTGCACCAGCGCCAAAGGCGCGTCGGGTTGGCTGACGATGGTGGAGTAATGAAATTCATGCCCACGCAACCGGGCACCCGGCCGATGCCCGGGAATCGGTGCCGCCAAAGTGGCAAAGCGGTAGCCCAGGTGCATCTTGCGCTGTTCAAAACTGGTGACCAGCCCCAACAGCCCCGCCATCTGATGGCGTTGGCCGGACTTGTCAATCAGCCCTACACCCAATGCCATGTAGCCGCCACATTCGCCGTGAATTTGTCCTGTCTTGGCAAAGGTTTGCAAGCCGGTCTTGAAGCGGTCCGCCGCTGCCAGCCGCCCGCCGTGCAATTCCGGATAGCCGCCGGGAAGCCAGCAGACATCAGCCGGAGGGGGCGCCTCATCCGCCAAAGGAGAGAAGGTCACCACCTCCGCCCCCGCCGCGCGCCAACCGTCCAGCAAATGCGGGTAGATGAACGAAAACGCCTCATCCCGCGCGAGGGCTATCCGCTGGCCGGGTGGGGTGATGTGCAGCGCAGCACCTGTGTCGGGCAAGGTACAGGCCGCATGAAGAACAGCCTGCAAGTCCACGTTATCAGAAACTATTCGGGCCGCTGCATCCAGCAGATGATCCAAATGCGGCAGCTCTTCAGCTTGCACCAGACCCAGATGCCGTTCGGGCAGTTCCATCGCAGCGACACGGGGTAAAGCGCCCAGCACGCGGATGCCGGCAGCCTCCACCCCGGCCCGCAACAGCCGCTCGTGCCGCGGAGACGCTACCTTGTTCAGCACCACGCCCGCCAGTCGCAACCCGGGGCGGTACATCTGCAAACCCAAAGCCACCGCCCCCGCAGTCTGCGCCTGACCGCCTGCATCAATCACCAGAACCACCGGCCAATCCAGATGCAGGGCCAGATCGGCGCTCGCACCCCTGCCCCATGCACCAGCCAAAGCCACGCCGTCGTGCAGCCCCATCGAGCCCTCGACGATGACCAGATCCGTCCCTGCGGCCTTGGACAAAAGGCTGGCAACCATGCCCGTCCCCATCGCCCAACTGTCCAGATTGAACGAGGGTCGCCCGGTCGCCGCCCGATGAAACGCCGGGTCAATATAGTCCGGCCCGGATTTGAAACACTGCACCATCAAGCCCTTGGCCGTAAACGCCCGCGCCAGCCCCAAGGTCAGCAAAGTCTTGCCGCTGCCCGACGACGGGGCCGAGATGATCAGCCCGCCGGTCATTCGGGGAACCGGGGATCAGTGCCGCGCGGGCGATAGCGGCGGTCATAGTCGTCGGCATAAAGGCGGCTGTCGTCAAAGCCTTCGGCGGCAAGAGCCCGTCCGACCAATATCAAAGCGGTCCGGTCCATCTCTGATCCGACAGCCGCTGCAATGGTGCCAAGATCGCCCCGGACAATCCTTTGATCCGGCCAACTTGCCCGCCAGACCACTGCCACCGGACAACCCTCACCATAAAACGGCGTCAACTCGGCCACGACTTGCGCCAAAGCGTGGATCGAGAGGTGGATGGCCAAGGTTGCCCCGGTGGCTGCAAACGCTGCGAGGGTTTCGCCCTCTGGCATAGCCGAAGCCCGACCGGAGGTCCGCGTCAGGATCACGCTTTGTGCAAGGCCGGGAAGCGTCAGTTCCACCGCCAAAGCCGCTGCGGATGCGGCAAAGCTGGGCACGCCCGGCGTCACATCGTAAGCAATCCCCAAAGCACGCAGGCGGCGCAGTTGCTCTCCCATCGCCGACCAGATCGACAGATCGCCTGAATGCAGGCGTGCGATATCAAGACCTTCGGCATCGGCGCGGGCCATCTCTGCGATGATAGCCTCCAGCGACATCGTGGCCGTGTTGACGATCCGTGCCCCCTGCGGACAATGCGCCAGAACACCTTCCGGCACCAAAGACCCGGCGTAAAGGCAAACCGGACAGGCGGCAATCAGATCACGTCCGCGCAGGGTGATCAGGTCCGGCGCACCGGGACCCGCGCCAATGAAATGCACCGTCATCTTGCGTCCTTTGCCGTGCTGGCGTCTGCGGATTGAGGCCCGACGCTTTCTGCCAATGCGGCCACGGCCATGCCATCGGGCCCGGTCCGACGCCCGGCAATCAAGCGCGCACCCGGACCCGCCACGGCCATAGCTGACGCTTCCGCCACCGACCCGGTGCCATATTCCGCCATCACCCTGGCCGAGCCTTCGACGCCCTGTGCTTCCAAAGATGCGCGCGAAACACCGTGAACTTTCAACCCCAAGGCCTTGGCAAGTCTGACCAATCCCGGCTCGTGCACCTTGTCCTCTGCCGTAGCCAAAGCGTCCGCATCGCCCACCAAAGCCAGTGCCGCCGACAAGCTTTCTGCCGAAGCACCCCGCCGGAAGCCCAAGCCTGCCACCCTCATTTCGCAACACTCCACTGGATCACCGGACGCGACGGCTCCCAGCCGCGACGATTTCCCAGAACCCCCGCTTCGGCGAGGTCGATCCGGAACAACTGCCCGCCTTTTGCGCCATGCCAAGCGTAAAGCAAAGCCTCCGTCTCCAACGTCACGCCGTTGATCACCACCCGAGTTCCCGATGGCATGACCCGCCACAGCACCCGCAACAAGTCGTCCGAAGCCCCGCCGCCGATGAACACCAGATCAGGTTTGGGCAGGGTCGGAATGATGTCGACGGCCTTGCCCTGATGCAGATGCCAACGGTGCGAGACGCCAAAAGCCTGCGCATTGCCCAAAGCGCGGACCGAGCGCATCGTGTCGGCCTCCACCGCGTGAACCACCGAACCCGGTGCGGCCAGCAGCACCTCGATGGAAACCGAGCCGGAGCCTGCGCCCAAATCCCACATCACCTCTGACGCCCGTGGAGCCAAAGCGGAAAGCGTCAGCGCACGCACCGGCCGTTTGGTTATTTGCCCGTCGTGGTCAAACAGCTCATCCGGCAAGCCAGAGGCGCGCGGAACTCCCCAACCAACGCATTCAATCGCAACAGCGACCGGCGTGGAAAAGCTAATCCCGGCAATGTCTTGCGGGGCGTACTTCGCAACGTTTGCCCGCGGGCCACCCAAAGCCTCCAAGACATGCAGGGCCGATGCGCCAAAGCGATTGGCCTGCAAATAGGCGGCAAGTTCACCCACTGAAGCGGCGTCGCGCAGCAGACAAATCACCTTCTGCCCCTGCGCCAGCACCATCCGCAATCGTTCAAAAGGTGCTGCATGAAGCCCAAGGCAAATCACCTCTTCCAGCCGCCATCCCAAGGTGTTAGCTGCCAAAGTGAAGGTGGAAATAGCCGGAAAACTGCGCCACTCGCCTTGTGTCAAAGACGCGACCATACTGCCGCCTGCGCCATGCCAGAACGGATCACCCGAGGCAAGAACCACGACCCGCCGGCCCCGTTCGGCCAGAACCGGTGCAATCGAAAATGGCACACCCCATTCGCGGCCCTTTATCCCTGCCAAAGCCAGATGCCTTGGGCTGCCAAAGACGATTTCGGCGGCGGTCAAGGCGGCACGGCTTGCCAAAGTCAGCCCGCCCAGTCCATCCTCGTTCAACCCGATGATTGTCAACCAAGGCTCAGCCATGACCCGAGTCCTTCTGCTTGGCGGTACGACCGAAGCCTCTGCCTTGGCGATTGCCCTTGCAGATCAGGGTATTGCGGGCGTTTTCTCTTACGCCGGACGAACCGAGGTACCGCTGCCGCAACCCCTGCCTGTGCGGATCGGCGGCTTTGGCGGCGTGGCCGGCCTTACCGACTTTCTGCGTGCGCAAGCCATCACCCATATCGTCGACGCCACCCACCCGTTCGCCGCCCAGATGAGCGCGCATGCGGTTGATGCGGCCGCCGTTGCTGGCCTGCCGTTGCTGGCGCTGGAGCGCAAGCCTTGGCAACCTGTGCCCGGCGATCAGTGGCACATGGTTCAGGACCGTGCCGCAGCCGTGGCCGCCCTGCCCGATGACCCGTCCAACATCTTCCTCGCCATTGGCCGGCAGAACATTGAAGATTTCGCCGTAAAGCCCCAGCATCATTACCTTTTGCGTCTTGTGGATGCGCCAGAAAGCCTGCCGCTGCCCAAGGCTTTCGCGATTGTTTCGCGCGGCCCCTTTACGCTTGACGGCGACCTTGCTCTGCTGAAAACCCATCGCATCAGCCATATCGTCGCCAAAAATGCCGGCGGTTCGGGTGCACGCGCGAAGTTGAATGCGGCCCGCATTTTGGGTGTGCCTGTCATCCTGATCGAGCGTCCGCCGGTGCCCAAACGGCCATGCGTTGCAACAACCGATGCGGTTTTGCATTGGCTTCACGGTGAAAACCTTGGCGTATAGACGAATTTTCCGACCCGCTTGGTGGCCGAATTGCCGACGATCACTAAAGTGCGCATATCGGCCATCTCTGGCCGCGCCTCTGCCAACGTCACCGTCACCAGGCTTTGATCTGGCGTTGAAACCGCTTTGGCGAAGGATATAATCCTGTCAGGTCCGCAACTTGACCGCAAAACTTCAAGCGCGATCTCAAACCCCTGCGGTCGGCTGACCGAGCGTGGATTGTAAAAGGCCATCGCAAAATCGGCCTCTGCCGCCAGCCGGAGCCGCTTTTCAATTACTGTCCAGGGTTTGAGGTTGTCGGAAAGGTTAATGCAGCAGAAATCGTGCCCCAAAGGCGCACCCAAAGCTGCCGCCGCTGCCAACATCGCCGTAATGCCGGGCAGAACATTAACGTCCAAGGCCTGCGCTTGCGGCCACTCCTCCATCGCCTCAAACACCGCCGAGGCCATTGCGAAAACGCCGGGATCACCTGAAGAAACCACCACAACCCTTTGACCTTGCAGCGCCATTTGCAAAGCGAGACGTGCCCTGTCCAACTCTACCCTATTGTCAGAAGCGTGCAAAGTCAGACCGGGGCGCCCGGCCACTCTTGCAACATAGGGAATATATCCGACAACGTCGGTCGCCTCGGCCAAAGCTTGTGCAACCTCCGGCGTTACCATCGCCTCCGAACCCGGCCCAAGACCCACGATGTCCAGACGGCCGGTCATTCCACCACCTCGGGCCGGCGACCCTGTCCGTGCACCAAAACGATAGCGAAATAGGGGCATTCTGTAGCGTGCGCCTCAATCAGACGCTGGATGCGCTGGTTGGGCATGGTGCCGCATTCGACCAGCCAAGCGGCGTCCAAACGACCGGAGGCTTGCAATGCCCGGCGTATTTTCGCCAAATTCCGCCCGGTCTTCATCACGACCAAAGCATCAGCCTGCGACATCAGGCGGGTCAGATCCGCTTCGGGCAGCGTTCCCATCAGCACGGTCAACACGTCATCGCCCCAGGTGATCGGTTGACCCGTTGCAGTCCAACAGCCCGACATGCCAGTGATTCCGGGGATGATTTCCATCTCAACTTCGCCGGACAACCGACTGTAAAGATGCATGAAAGAGCCATAAAAGAACGGATCGCCCTCGCACAAAACCACCACGTCAGAGGTTAGAGCTACCACTTTCAACCGCCCCGCCCAGTCATCATAAAACCTCGCCAAGGCGTCATTATACTCAGGTCCGTCGAACGGCAATTCGGTGGTCACCGGGTATTCCATCGCATGTTCGACCGCATCGGCGCGCAGTAACCCGGTCACGATGCGCCGCGCCTGTCCCGACCGGCCCGCTTTGCGGAAATAGGCGACTTGCGTGGCCTGCGTCACCGCCCGATGCGCCCGCAGGCTCATCAAATCGGGGTCGCCGGGTCCAAGGCCGGTGCAAATGATCTTGCCCATCCTACTCCTTCCGACTGGCCAAAGCATTGACAGCCGCAACCGTTATGGCAGAGCCGCCCAAACGCCCTTCAATCACCAAAGCTGGCACGGGAAGCGCCAACATAAGCGCGGCTTTCGATTCCGCCGCACCGACAAAGCCCACTGGACAACCAATAATTGCCGCTGGTCGCGGACAGGTTTCGTCCTGCAACATATTGAGAAAATGAAACAAAGCGGTAGGAGCGTTGCCGATCGCCACGACTGCGCCCGCCAGATAGGGCCGCCACAACTCCAACGCGGCAGCACTTCGGGTATTGGCCATGTCCTTCGCCATTTCCACCACGCGAGGGTCGTTCAAGGTGCAGATCACCTCGTTTTTCGCGGGCAGACGGGTCCGGGTGATGCCTTCGGACACCATCCGCGCATCGCACAAGATCGGGGCACCCGCCTCCAAAGCCGCACGTGCAGCCATGGCCATGCCGGGGGAAAACCGAATGAAAGCCGCAAGTCCAACCATACCGGCGGCGTGGATCATGCGTACGGCGACCACCTCTTCCTCCGGTGTGAACCGCGCCAAATCAGCCTCTGCCCGGATCATGGCAAAGCTTTTGAGGTAAATCGCGGCACCATCTGTTTCGTAAATATGCTGCATTTACATTGCCTTGGAGATGGTTTCGAAAGTGATCAGCGAAGCGGTCAGAACCGGGCCGCTATCGCCCGCCTTGGCTTTGGTCAAGACAGTAAAGCCTTGCCCGGTCGCACATAATGTCAGGTCGGCCACGCCTTGATGGGCGCAGCCCTTGCCGCAACCGGACACGTGGAGAAGCTTCCCCATGGGGACCGCAGGCGCCAGTCTGCGTGCCAAGGCGCGGGTTTCCTGCAAAGCTTGCGGACATCCGGGCGCCCCCGTGCAGGCCACAACCCGCAGTCGTGGGTCATCGGCCGTCGCTATAAGGGACGGATGCACAGGAACCGACGCGCCTTGCAGCAAAAGCATCCGCCAAGGTGTTACGCGGAAAGAAGGCGCAAGATCGGCCAAGTCCGCCAGAACTTCAGCTTGCAAGATACCGAATTCAAAGGCAATCAGCGCGCCATAGGGTGTGATGCCGGGTATAGCTTTGGGAGCGATATCGCCGGGAAGATGGCCGATGTCAAACGGCATAGCCCGAGGCAGATGGGCGGCCATCCGGCCTCGCCCGTCCTTGACACCACCGGACGCCAAAAACCACTCTGCCATGCGCAGGGCTTCGGGAACGGCCGTCTCCTTTGTGACAATCTGCCCCCCCAAAGCGCCGTCAGCCCGCAGGATCAGCCCGCCAAACGCACCACGTTCGATGCGAATATCCGCAGAGGTGTCGGCCAGAACCCGCTGGACGCCGCAATCAATCGCAAAGCCGAATTTGTTAGGAAGGTCAGGCAGTTGTGACAGGGACTTATACAGATCGGTGACAAGGGTTTCATCCACCTCCCCATGCCAGAACGGCGAAATCACCACATTGCGGTGACGTTCGGTAAGGGCATCGGGGTCGATCAGTTCCAAAGCGTCCAAGGCGGCAATCAAGGGGGCGTGGCTTTGCAGGGTGACGCCGCGCAGTTGCAGGTTGGCGCGGGCGGTCAGTTCGACAATACCGTTGCCAAAGGACAAGGCGGCCTGCGCGATGCCGCGCAGCTGGGCAGCGGTCAGATGAGCCAGTCTGGGCCGGATCCGCACCACCAGACCATCACCGGAAACCATCGGTTGCAGCGCGCCCGGGCACCAGCCTTTGACTGTAAAATCAGGCATTTAAACGCTCCACTTCCACCGCGATGGAGTTGCGGAGCGTTTGCCAAAGACCAGCCTCGCGCAGCCGCCGGAAAGTGCCCTGCATCGCGGCAAGGGCACTTGGATTGGCGGTGGCAAGGAAGGCCCGCAGATCGTCACGACCAAGGGTGGCCTGATGATAAAGGTCGAACAGATGCGGTGGCACGACCTGCGCCAGATGCGCAAAAGCGGCCATATGGTCAAGCGTGGCGGCGATTTCCGCGGCCCCCCGAAAGCCATGGCGCATCATGCCATCGGCCCAGGCCGGGTTGGCCGCGCGCGCACGCACCACGCGTGCAATTTCTTCTGTAAGCGTGCGCGCATGCGGTGAGTCGGGCCGGGTCGCGTCCAGATGATAAAGCGCAGGCTTGGCGGCACCCAAGCGCTGCATGGCGGCCGCAAATCCGGCCTCGTGGGCGGCGTAGTCCTGCGCCAACAGCACGTCGGTTTCGGTAAGGTCTTGCGAATGCACGAAACTATCCGCGCCTTTCAACCTTTGCTCCAAAGCCTTACGATTGTGATGGCTTTCACCGTCGATGCCAATCGACCAGGCGGAGGCTTGCAACCAAGCCTCACCTGCCGCAACGCGCGCTTCATCCGAAAAGTCATCGTGGCCCATTCCCAAGCCATAGCGGCCCGGTTCGGGGGCAAAAACCCGCGGGCTGAGCGACGTATAGGGGTTATCCTCGGGCGCTTCTTCGCGCGCGGCCAAAGCTGAGGCGCCGGTTTCAAAAAGCTGCGCAAGTCCCGGGAATATATCCCGAAAGAGGCCAGAGACGCGCAAAGTGACGTCGATCCGGGGACGGCCCAGCAAGGCCAACGGGATCACTTCGACGCCAGAGACGCGGGCTGCGTTGTCATCCCAAAGCGGGGCGAGGCCAGCCAGATGCAGCGCCATCGCAAAATCCTCTCCCGCCGTGCGCATGGTGGCGGAACCCCACAGGTCAACCACCAATCCGCGCGGGTAATCGCCTTGGTCTTGCAGGTGGCGGCGGATCAGCTCTTCGGCCAGTTTGATGCCTTGAGCATGCGCGGTGCGCGACGGCACAGCCCGGGGATCGACGGAATACAGGTTGCGCCCAGTCGGCAAGACATCTTCGCGGCCCCGATGGGGGGAACCTGACGGGCCGGGCTTGACCGGTTGGCCGGAAAGGGCGGTCAGAAGGCCAAGCCGCTCCGCCTCGCCTTGCGGACCACGGCCGTAGATGTGCAGACCGTCGCCATACTGGCTTTCCTTGATGTCGCACACGAAACGATCGATGCGGGTGATGGCCTCGGCGGCGGAGGCATTGGACGGAATCGCCAGATCGGCCTCAACCCCCTGCGCCTGCGCCTCGTCGCGAACGGCGCGGATCAACCGGTCTCGGCGTGCCGGGTCAATGCCATCGGCGGTGGAGTACTCGTCCAGCAGACGTTCAAGGCGCAAGAGGCCCTCGGGTGTTGTCGATTGAGCCAAAGGCGGCGGCATATGGCCAAGCGTCACGGCACCGATGCGGCGCTTGGCTTGAGCGGCCTCTCCGGGGTCATTGACGATGAAGGGATAGATGACGGGCATCGCACCGGTCAAAGCTTCGGGCCAGCAATGGGCGGAAAGGGCGACCGATTTGCCCGGCAGCCATTCCAGTGTGCCATGCGCGCCCATGTGGATCAGCGCATGCAGGCCTTGAGCGCGCAACCACAGGTAGAAGGCCACGTAAGCATGGCGCGGAGTTGCGGCAAGGTCATGGTACTCGGCATCGCGGTTGGCATCGCGCCCACGTTCAGGTTGCAGGGCGATGATTGTGTTGCCACGCTTGTGGCAGGCGAAGTGGAAGACACCGCTGCGGGCAGCCGGGTCATTCTCCGGAGGTCCCCAAACGTCAATTGTCGCGCGAAGGTCATCCGGTAGAGCATTGAGCGCAATAAGGTATTCGGAAATCGGCCAAAGGGCGGCCTCGTGCTGAAGCACATCGGCCTGCAAGGGCGATGGGTCGGTGAGGTGGCCCGCTTGGTGAAGGTCAGCCAGCAGCGCCTCGGTGGAGGCTATGGCATCAAGGCCCACCGCATGCGCCATCTGATGCGCCCGGCCGGGATAGGTTGACAGGATGACGGCGAGTTTGCGGTCTTTGGGGGCGGCTCTGGCAAGGTCAAGCCACGCGCTGACCCGGTTGACCACGGCAGTGATCCGCTCCGCATCAGCGCGATGGGCGAAGCGTGCGAATTGCAGGTCCGGGTCACGCTTTGCGGGGGATTTGAAGCTGATAACGCCAGCCAAAAGCCGCCCGTCAACCTCTGGGAGGACCACATGCATGGCAAGGTCGGCAGGCGACAGACCTCGTGCCGAAGCGGCCCAATCGCGGCGGCGGGCGGTGGACAAAGCAACCTGAAACACCGGGCAACAGCCTGCATCAAGGGGAGAGCTGCCGTCCGGACCCTTGGCAGAGAAGGCGGTGGCGTTGACAATAGCGACCGGCCGGGCCTCATGCAGGGCATTGGCAATCCAACCGGCGGCAGGCCCCTTCAGAGAGGGCGCAAAGATGCCAAAAGCGCGGAGACCCTTTGCCTGAAATGCCAGGATCATCGCGTCAATCGGGGCGGTGTCGGCGGC
Organism: Rhodobacterales bacterium; assembly: GCA_038231395.1. Classification (GTDB taxonomy): domain Bacteria; phylum Pseudomonadota; class Alphaproteobacteria; order Rhodobacterales; family Rhodobacteraceae; genus Stagnihabitans. Next base: position 94,175 of record JBBRLL010000007.1, on the reverse strand, counting down.
CGTCAGATAGGAGCGATAAAACACCACCGCAACGCCACCTGATGAAGGTGCGCCCACAACCCCCTGCCCCGGTTGGTAAAACCCAAAATCCGGTATGCGTTTTTCACCTGAAACCGGACCGGCATAAAGCCCGGCAGCCAGTGACAATTGCGCAAGTGCCGCATGGGCGGCCACCTCGCCACCGGCATCGCACAGGGCTTGCAAGCGGCGCAAAGTGCTGAGCGGCAGCGTTGACAACTGGTCCAGCCGGGGATCCTCCCGGCCATCGGCAGGCAAGATGGCCAGCGCTATCCCCTTGCGCTGCGCCAGATCGGCCAAAGACGCCAGACCGTAAGGCCAATAGGCCTCACCGCCGATCAGCCGCACCAGAATGGCTTTGGCTGCAAAGGCGGTGCGCTCAATATAGGTATCCACCGAAACCGGGTGCCGCAATGCCACAAGGTTACACAGGCGTAGGATGGGCAATCTGCCCATCCCCCCCGCATTTCCCCTGTGCCAGCCCGCTGCAAACGCCCCCAGATCACTGTCGGAAAACGACAACACCAGCAAATCCGCCGGGTCCTGACCGGGATCGAACGGCGTCGCCGTCTCTTCCAAACCATGACTTTCGCGGAAGACGACGTGCATGTCAGGCCCCTAAAGTCGCACGGATGGCGGCTTCGTCGATATCACCCTGTTCGGCAATCACCACCAGATGCGAGGTGCGCGGCATCGCCCCCCAAGGCCGATCATATTGCGCCCGCACCCGTTCTCCAACCGCCTGCACCAAAAGGCGCATCGGCTTGCCCTTGACCGCAACATAGCCCTTCACGCGCAGGATTTTCTGGTCGCGGGCCAGCCGAACCACCGCCGCCGTCAAAGCGTCAACACTGTCCTGTTCGGGCAAGTCCACCACAATCGAGTTGAAATCGTCATGCTCGTGCCCATCCTCGCCGTCGTGATGGCTGGGGCGGGCCGCAAGGTCATCCTCGGCGGCGGCGTTCAGGCCAAGGATCACGCGCGGGTCAATCACCCCCTCGTTCATCGTCAGGATCGGCAGGTTCACCCGGTTTTTCTCAACCGCTTCGGCCATGATCACGGCACGGGCGGCGGCTACGCCAGCCTCACCTGCCAGATCGGCCTTGGTCAGCAGCACGATGTCGGCGCAAGCGATCTGATCTTCAAACACCTCGCCCAAGGGGGTGTCATGTTCGCCCGCTGCAATCTGCGCCGCTGTCAGTTCACCTGCGAAATGCCCCGTGGCCACTGCCTCGGCATCGGCCAGCGTGATCACACCGTCCACCGTGATCATCGACCGGATGCCGGGCCAATCGAACGCCTTCAGCAGAGGTTTGGGCAAAGCAAGGCCCGAGGTTTCGATCAAGATATGATCGGGCCGCTTGGGCAGCGCCAGCAAAGCCTCAATCGTCGGGATGAAGTCTTCGGCCACCGTGCAGCAGATGCAGCCGTTCGCCAGTTCCACGATGTTTTCCACCGGGCAATTGTCGTCGGCACAGCTTTTCAGAATGTCGCCGTCGACCCCGACCGAGCCAAACTCATTCACCAGCACAGCCAGCCGTTTGCCCTGCGGATTGGCCATCAGATGGCGGATCAGCGTGGTTTTGCCAGCGCCCAGAAAGCCGGTGATCACGGTCACGGGTATTTTTGCGAGATCAGTCATGTCAGGCCTTTCGTTTCACACATCTTGCGGCGGAATGCGGGCGATGGATTGTTTGCGGAAGATCACCGGGCGATCACGCCATGGCACCAGACCGTCGGTGGTACGGGCATAGGCGGCAGCCCCGGCCAGAATCTCGGCAGCGTTGTCTTCGGTCATGCGACCGTAAACATAGCCCCAGGCGCCCGGCATCGACAAGGCAACCGAGGCGCCGGTGTTGCAGGCCGACAGGCAGTCGATCGGCAGCACCGTCACCCCGTCTGGCACCGGCAAGGCGGCGATTGCGGCATAAAGGCGCGCGCCCATGCACGCCTCACCCTCCGCCACCGGAAGGCCCGCTTTGCAGGTCATGCAGATATGCAGTCTCGCGCCCATCACATCCTTAATGGGGATAGGTGCGACCGGGGAAACCCCCAACTCGCCACGGCACACCCCGTCCGTCAAAGTTCTCAGGCGCGGCAGGTCTCCCGGCTCGCGAAGCTGGGGTTGCCCCCTGATCGCCCCCCTTCCCGGTTGCCCAGTGGGATCAGGCGACCTCTTCGGTCACGGTCGCGGGGGCGGCTGCATCTCAGGCTTTCACCTGTCGCATTCCCTTTTAGCCTGTCGTAAGACAAGCACCAGCGCCGCCTCACCTGTGGCAGGATGGCGCTGCAACGTCAAGGACACCAGCCGCCATGTCATCCGCCGAAACCGACACCGACCCTGTAATTGAAGTTAACCCAGACGCCCGGCACAACGCCAAGATGGCCAAGAAAAAGGCCGCCCGTGACAAGATCATGGCGGGCAAGGCGGGCGACAAGGGCCTGATCCTGGTTCACACCGGCACCGGCAAGGGCAAAAGTTCCTCAGGCTTCGGGATGATCCTGCGCTGTGTCGCGCACGAGATGCCCTGCGCTGTGGTGCAGTTCATCAAGGGCGCGTGGGATACCGGTGAGCGGCGGCTGTTGACCGAGAATTTCAGCGACCTGTGCGAGTTTCACGCGATGGGCGAAGGCTTTACGTGGGAGACGCAAGACCGCTCCCGTGACATTGCCGCAGCACAAGCCGGTTGGGCCAAGGCCAAGGACCTGATCCGTGATCCCGACATCCGCTTCGTGTTGCTGGACGAAATCATCATCGCGATGCGCTATGATTACATCAGCGTGGACGAGGTGGTGGCCTTTCTGAAAGCCGAAAAACCGCCCCTGACCCATGTGTGCCTGACCGGTCGCGGCGCATCCGACAAGCTGATCGAGGCTGCCGATCTGGTCACCGAGATGACCTTGGTGAAACACCCGTTCCGGTCCGGCATCAAAGCCCAGCCGGGGGTCGAGTTTTGAAGCTGATCGCCTGGGATTTCGACGGCGTGCTGAACACGGGCTATCCGGACGGCTTTTACCGCTGGCAGGAAACGTTTGAGGCGGATTTGGGCGTTTCGGCGGTGGATTTCACCGCTTTCATGTTCGGGTCCGGTGATTTTCATGCCGTGCTGACCGGCCAACGCGATTTGCTGGACCTGTTGGGCGACTGGATTGCCACTTATGACGTGCCGCATAAGGCGGAAACCGTGCTGGATTACTGGCTGACCAAAGACGCCTATCCCGATCCGCAGGTTCTGGCGTGGATGGCGGCCTGCGCTTTCCCGGGCGTGATTGCCACCAACAACGAGGCGCACCGGGCCAGATATATGTGGGAAATCATGGGCTTTCGCGACAAAGTTCAGAAGATTTTCGCCTCTGGCCCTTTGGGGTTCAAAAAGCCCGATGCGCGGTTTTTTGCGGCGATTGAGGATTGGTCAGGCTTTGCCCCCACAGATATCTTGCTGATAGATGATGCCGAAAAAAACATTGCGGCGGCGGCTGCACGCGGTTGGCAGACCTTTCCGTTCAACGATGCCACCCGCGACAGATTGCCTGAAGTCCTTGGCATAACCCCATGAAAGCCTTCATGATTCAAGGGGCTGGGTCGAATGTCGGAAAGTCGCTGATCGTGGCCGGGTTGTGCCGTGCGGCCAAGCTTAGGGGCCTGTCAGTCGCCCCCTTCAAACCGCAGAACATGTCCAACAATGCTGCCGTCACGGTGGATGGCGGTGAGATTGGCCGCGCGCAGGCGCTGCAAGCGCTTGCCTGCGGGCTGCAACCGCACACCGACATGAACCCGGTGCTGCTGAAACCGGAGTCCGAGGTGGGGTCGCAGGTGATTGTGCAGGGCAAACGCATCGCGACCGTCAAGGCGCGTGACTATGCCGCCCTGAAACCATCGCTTATGGCCCCGGTTCTGCAAAGCTTTCATCGCCTGCAAACCGCCCATGACCTTGTGATCGTCGAAGGCGCAGGCTCACCCGCCGAGGTTAACTTGCGCGCCGGTGACATTGCCAACATGGGGTTTGCGAAGGCGGCTGGCGTGCCGGTGGTGCTGGTCGGCGACATTGATCGTGGCGGTGTGATCGCACAAATGGTCGGGACGCAGGCCGTGTTGGAACAAGCTGACAACGCCATGATAAAAGGGTTTATCATCAACAAGTTTCGCGGTGACCCTCATCTTTTTGACGAAGGTTACCGCCTTATCGCCGCCCGGACGAATTGGCAGGGCTTCGGCGTTCTGCCGTATTTCCCGCAGGCTTGGCGGCTGCCCGCCGAAGACGCCTTGGACATCCCCCGTTCTACAGGCAAAGGTGTCAAAATCGGCTGCCTGCTTCTGTCACGCATTGCCAATTTCGATGACCTTGATCCGCTGAAATCCGAACCCGGTATTGAGGTGCAGATGATCGGCGCCGGCGAAGCCATCCCTGGCGATTGTGGCCTCGTCATCCTTCCCGGCAGCAAATCCACCCGCGGCGATCTGGCCTATTTGCGCCAACAGGGTTGGGACATTGATCTTCTGGCGCATCATCGTCGCGGTGGGCGCATCCTTGGAATATGCGGCGGTTATCAGATGCTTGGATCCAAGATCTGCGACCCTGATGGCATTGAAGGGCTGGCCGGAGAAAGCGTTGGGCTTGGCCTTTTGAACGTCGAAACCACCATGACCCCGGACAAGCAGCTGACCAGAACCAACGCAATCCACGTCGCAACCGGCCAGCCGATCGAGGCCTATGAAATCCACATCGGTCGGACGGATGGCCCCGACCGCGCCCGCCCCTTTGCCTTGACCCAAGGCGAACCCGAAGGCGCCACCTCCGGCGATGGCCGTGTGATGGGCAGCTATCTGCACGGCATGTTTTCCCAGGACGCGTTCCGCGCCGCGTTCCTGCAATCCATCGGTTTGCCCAATAGCGCCCGCAATCATGGTGCGGAGGTCGAAGACACCCTCAACGACCTCGCAGCCCATCTTGAAGGGCATCTTGACGTGTCCGCCATCCTTGCCCTTGGTACAAGGTAGGATGGGCAATCTGCCCATCGAACGCCTCATCATCCAAAGACCTGCCGCAAAAAGCCCGATGCCGATTTTCGCCGAAATCGGGTCCGTGACCTTCTGACCTTTCCATCAGATCAGCGCCACAATGGCGATCAACCCGGCAAGCGCCAGCATCGCGGTCAGGTACAGGTTCAGCCCGCGCCCCAGATCCTCGGCCCCGGGGTCCGTGGCTCCCGCGTTGACCCAAGGTTCCGCTGACACCGCGCCATCATAAACCCGTGGCCCGGACAATCTGATGCCCAAAGCCCCGGCCATCGCCGCCTCCGGCCAGCCTGCGTTGGGCGAACGGTGGTGCCCGGCGTCAGCAATCGTCACCTTCAGGGCGGCCTGCCAATGTTGCCCGGCCACCATCACAAACTGCAGGGCGGTCAGACGCGCCGGGATCAGGTTCACCAGATCATCCAGCCGCGCCGCAGCCCATCCGAAGGCGCGGTAGCGGGCTGACATATGACCAATCATCGAATCCATCGTGTTGATCGCCTTATAGGCCGCTATTCCCGGCAATCCAAAAATCACCCCCCAAAACAAGGGGGCTACCACCCCGTCCGAGGCATTTTCGGCCAGCGACTCCAGTGCCGCCCGCGCCACGCCCGCGCTGTCCAGCATGGCAGGGTCACGCCCGACGATCATCGCCACCGCATCGCGCGCGCCGTGCAGATCACCGCGCGCCAACGGCCTGACCACCCGGCGGACATGGTCCAGCAAAGACCGGGCCGCCACCAGCGGCCAGGCGAGAACGCCGGTCAGGATGGTGCCCCAAAACCCGTCGGGCAAGCTCCACACGATCAGTTGCGCCAGACCCCAGGCCAAGCCCGCCACGCCCAGACACACCGCCACACCAGAGATCCTGCGCTTCCAGAACGGGTCGGAGGCGAGGTTGAACCGCTCCTCCGCCCGTGAAATCACGTCGCCTGCCCATGTCACCGGGTGGCCAATGCGGTCAAACACCCGATCGGGCCAGCCCAAAACGGCGTCCACCGCCAAAGCCACCAGCATTGCCCCTGCAAACATGCCTGCTCCCTCACATCTGATCCGGTTGATCCGCGAAAATCGAACGCGGCGCAAGTCTCCCGCGGCCCTATCCGTTAGGGTTTCACGGGCAAATCAGGGTGCCGGCCCTTGTAGGGAAACCAGAGCGACCGACAGATCGGTGTTGCTCCGTCAAAGGTTGGACTAAAAATTGTAACCCAAACGATGGCAACACAACCAATATCGGGGGAATTGGTGCACCCAGCACGATTCGAACGTGCGACCTTTGCCTTCGGAGGGCAACACTCTATCCAGCTGAGCTATGGATGCATCAGACTTGCGTATAGCCTGACGTGTGCCACGGTGCAACGCGAAACAGGTCGAAAAACCGTTGCACTATGCCAAGGTTTACGGTGGTTGATAGGATCCGAGGATGCCTGGTCCAGGTCGTGACGCTGCCGTAAATGCTTTGAAGGGCTGGAATAGTGGCTTTGGCCACGTCGCCGATCGTACCGCCTTAGGTCGGTTGCGGTCGTTTACAGATTGCACCGTAGGCGTCGCACCGCGCCCGTGACCCTTTTCCTGCAGTCGCTCGCCGCAGATTCGCAGGCTTTTCATACCGCTGCACCGCCCGCGATTAAGCAAAAAGGTCGTGGCACAATTCAAGGGCGGAAATCAGGGCGTCCACCTCCGCTTTGGTATTGTAAAGGCCAAACGACGCGCGGCAGGTGGCGTGGACCCCCAAATGTGCCATCAACGGCATCGCGCAATGCGCGCCTGCCCGCACCGCAACGCCACGCTTGTCCAGCACGGTAGAGATGTCATGCGCATGCGCCGCCCCATCCAGCGTGAACGAAAAAATCGCACCCTTGGTTGCCGAATTGCCCTGTATTTGCAACCAGTTGAGGCCTTGCAGTCGGGTTCGGGCATAGTCACGGATCTGGTGCTCATGGGCGGCGATGTTTGTCATCCCTAGCCCGGTCATATAATCCAAAGCAACGCCAAGACCGATCTGTTGGACGATGCCGGGTGTCCCCGCCTCAAACTTCATCGGCGGGTCGTTCCAGGTCACAGCATCACGGGTGACCTCGCGGATCATATCGCCGCCGCCCATGAAGGGGCGCATCTGTGCCTGACGGTCGGCACGGATGAAGATCGCCCCAGAACCACTTGGCCCATATAGCTTATGTCCGGTGATGGTATAGAAATCGCAGCCCAAAGCTTTGACATCCACTGGCATATGCACGGCGGCTTGCGAACCATCTACCAACACCGGCACGCCCAAGGCTTGTGCCCCTTTACAGATGGCCGCGACGTCGACCACCGTACCCAGAACATTCGACATATGGGTGACCGCCACCAATTTCGTGCGCGGTCCGATGGCCTCGATCACCGCTTGCGGGTCCAGATCACCGTTGGCGTCACAGTCGACCCATTTCAGCACAACCCCTTGTCTTTCCCGCAGAAAATGCCAAGGCACGATGTTGGCATGATGCTCCATGATGGACAGAACAATCTCATCCCCGGCGTGCAGACGCGGTGCAGCCCAACCATACGAGACAAGGTTGATCCCCTCCGTTGCCCCGGTGGTGAAAACAATCTCCGCCTCATCGGCGTTCAAAAAGCGGGCGATTTTGCCGCGCACGCCTTCATATTGTTCAGTCGCCACATTGGAAAGATAGTGCAACCCTCTGTGTACGTTGGCATATTCGTGCGAATAGGCCCGCGTCATCGCGTCAATCACCACTTGCGGCTTTTGCGCCGAAGCGCCGTTGTCCAGATAAACCAAGGGCTTGCCGTTGACAGAGCGGCTGAGGATTGGGAAATCCTCCCGGATTTTGGCGACATCATACATGGGGGGGCACCGGAAGGATGAACACGAGGGCCAAGCTGGTGACAAGAAGCAGCACGACAGAGGTTGCAAGGATGGCGAAAAACGTCTTGATCAGGGAGGTAAATCCATTCAGCGCCGCCGTAAAATGGGTCAGCAGGTAGAAAAACGCGAACAGCGAGGCAAGCCCTATCGGTAGCGCAAGAACGGGCACGATCAGGATCACCAACACCTCGGCCAACTGCAGCAGGATCAACACGGCCTCCAGCCAGGCCACCAGTGACAGCGCTTGCGCCATGGTGCCATTGCCGCCGAACGCCCGGCCAACCCGCGACATGAGGTAGGCAGCAACCGCCATCAGACTGAATTGGCTGACCGCCAGAACGAAGGGGCGGTTGAACAAGTCCTGCATGGCCTGATCCGGGACCGGGCCCAAAACCCCCTGCATCAACGCTGTGAGCAGAGTGGCGACGGCGGCGGTTACAGCAATTGCCATAAACCCCTCCACCTCGTTCAAACGCAGCGCGATGATCTCCGCAGCGGCAGCGCGAGGGTTGATCAACGTGTCACGCGCGGCGAGAAAAACGCCTTGTGGAGTAAGGTTCATTGGCCCTCCACCTCGCGCAACATCACCGTGTAAAGGCTTATGAACGCAAGGAAAGTCAGTCCGCCAAGGATTGGCACCGAGACGCTGCCATCGGCAAAGGCGCGCACCAGACCGTAAACCAACATGGCGGGTGCGGTGCAAGCCAAAGCCCAGAACAGCGCCAGCCGCCCATCGTAAAAGCCGCCCGTTCCGCCCATCAGTTTTGCAACCAGATGTCCGATTGCGGCCAACGCATAAAAGAATGGCAAGCCTGCTGCGGCACCGAAACACGCACCAAGCAGGTAAGGCGGGAAGGGTTTGCCATCCAACGCCGCCTGACGCGACAGGAAGGGCGCAACCGAGACGACCGCAAGCAAAAGAAACACGAAAAGAAATGTGAAAGCAAAGGGTTCCGACCGTCCCCTCGCCTGAAGTCTGCGGATCACTTTGCGGGGTTTGCCCCAGCTTTCCACGATGTCAGCGGTCAGTGCCATCAGTTTTCGTGCCTTTCCAGCCAACCTTCCAGCCGGGCGCGGATGTCCTCGGCAATCGCCTCATCGGCAATCTCGGCAATCGCATCGGCGAGGAAAGCCAGCACCAGCAGGCTTTGCGCAGCCCGTTTCGGCACGCCACGCGAGCGCAGGTAGAACAGCGCCGTCTCGTCGATGGCTCCCGAAGTTGACCCATGGCTGCATTTCACGTCATCGGCGTAGATTTCAAGTTCTGGTTTGGCAAGAAACTGGCTGTCATCGTCCAACAGCAAAGCTTGGGAAATCTGATAGCCATCGGTCTTTTGCGCGCCTTTCTTTACAAGGATTTTGCCTTGGAAAACACCTACCGCGCCGTGTTTCAACACCTTTTTGAAGACCTGCCGGCTTTCGCACCGCTCTGCCCCATGGGTGATGAAAACCGTGTCGTCGTGGTGGAAAGCGCCGTCCCCCATCGCTGCGCCGGCGATATGGGCTACGGCGTCGTGGCCGCAAAACTCGATCACCACTTCGTTGCGCGTGAGGATGCCGTTCGCGGTCAGGGTGAAGGATTTGAAAACGGCATTGGCGCCAAGACGTGCAAAGATATGGGTGATGGCGCGGCGCTGCGGATCGCGCCCCTGGGCACGGATATGGTGGAATATCGCACCGTCTGCGACATCAACCTCCAACACCTGAGACAGCCGGGCGGCACCGGGACCATTTTCCAACAGGGTCAGTTCGGCACCGGGGTCCAGCTTCACGTAGTGATGCAGGACCGCATCGGAAGTGGTTGAACTATGGTTATAAATAATCGAAATCGGCTTTGCGGCTTTTCCCGTCACATGGATCAAGAAACCATCGGTGGCGTAGGCGGAGTTGAGGCAAGCCAAAGGCCGCGTCACTGGCACCTGGCCTGCGGCTTCCAATCCGCCGTAGGTTGCCTCGGCCCAATGGCCGGCCGGGGCATCTGACAGACGGGTGATTTTCACGCCCGCCAAAGTCAGTTCATCCGAAGCAGCCGCATCAAAAATTCCGTCAGTAAAGACCAGTTTCACCCGGTCAATCCCATCAAACAACGGTGCTTCGTCGCTGGCGTCAAACAGGGCGGCAGGCGTTGGATCAACCGAAATCAGGCTGGCCGAATCGGTATAGCGCCAGTATTCATCGCGTTTGCCGGGCAGACCCATCGCCACCAGACGCGCCTTGGCCTGTTCGCGGGCGTGTTCCAGACCAGCCGGCCGCGACAAAGCGGCCAATCGCACCGCCAAAGCCTCTGACTTCGGAGAGGTGGCACCCATCACTTTACCCCAGTCTCAAGATCGGCGGCCAGCAAATCGGCGTAGCCGTTGTTCTCGACCTCCAAGGCCAATTCTGGCCCGCCGGTCTTGATAATGCGGCCAGCAGCCATGATGTGCACCACATCTGGTTTGATATGGTCCAAAAGCCGTTGGTAATGGGTGATCACCAGAAACGACCGACCGGCACTGCGCAACGCGTTGACGCCATCAGCGACCAGCTTCATCGCGTCGACGTCCAGCCCTGAATCCGTCTCATCAAGGATGCACATCTTGGGTTCCAGCATGGCCATTTGCAGGATCTCGTTGCGCTTCTTCTCACCGCCCGAAAAGCCGACGTTGACCGGACGTTTCAGCATCTCTGCGTCAATCTGCAAGGCTTTCGCCTTTTCACGCACCAGTTTGAGGAAATCGCCGGCGGACATCTCTGGTTCACCCCGGGTTTTCCGTTGGGCGTTCAGCGCGGTGCGCAGGAAGTTCATGTTGCCAACGCCGGGAATTTCGACGGGGTATTGGAAGGCGAGGAACAGGCCCTGCGCCGCCCGCACCTCGGGGTCCATCGCCAAAAGGTCGGCATTGTTCAAAGTGGCGGAACCTGCGGTAACCTCGTACCCCTCACGCCCTGCCAAAACGTAAGACAGCGTCGATTTTCCCGAACCGTTCGGCCCCATGATGGCATGCACTTCGCCCGCACCAATGACCAGATCAACGCCTTTGAGGATTTGCTTGTCCTCCGTCTCAAGTTTTACGTGCAGGTTTTTGATTTCAAGCATTTTTCTGGCTTTCTGTCGGGCGTGAGTTTACAGGCCGGGCATTAAAGGGACAGCGACAAAGGCGCCCTTCCGCGACACCGGCGCAATTTGCGATGGACGGGGATAAACCGCTTTTCACGGCACGGCCACAAGAGCAGGACCTTAAAGGATGAAGCTGATCCCGCGAAACAGCAGCGAATGCGCCTTGGTATGGGCGATCATTTGCGCCACCCACAACTGCGAGGTCAGCTTCGCGAAGAGGTCGGGATACATGTGAACCGCATTGTGGAACGCCAAAACGCCCAAGGCGCATCCCAGCACTTTCAAGGCGGTCAGCGTCGAACTGCGCAAACCGATCAGATAGCCCACCACCATCGCCAGCACGTAGGCCATCACCAGTTGCTTGAACATCTCGATGTTCGGGTTGGCATTCCAGTCCGGCAAACCATCGATGTAATAGCGCGCAACCATCGTCACGCCATGTGCCACAATCCCGACCACGACCGCCAGAACCAACGACAGCGGATACATTGCATTGCCAAGCGCGGTCGTCGCGCCAGAGGCCTTGTGCTTCCACTCGTGGCGCGGCACGACGTAGCTTTCGTCCTCGCCCACGAATACGCGCTGCGTACGGGCGCGGGATGCCGACGCGATCCGTTCCAATCGAAGGGCAAAGTCGTTTTGCTTGTTCAACACCGCCGACATCTGTGCCTTGTCCCCCTTCGAGCAACCGGGAGCAGACCGCAGAACTAGGGCCAAATTGAGCAAGGATTGGTGCAAAATCGTGCAAAATAACGCTCAGCCCACTGAACCTTCAAGGGAAATCGCCACAAGGCTTTGCGCCTCCATGGCAAACTCCATCGGCAGGGCTTGCAAAACTTCCTTGCAGAAACCGTTCACCACCAGCGCCACGGCCTCCTCCTCGTCCATCCCGCGCGAACGGCAATAGAACAGTTGATCCTCGTCCACCTTCGACGTGGTCGCCTCATGTTCCACCCGAGAGGAGCTGTTCTTCACCTCAATATAAGGCACGGTGTGCGCCCCACATTTGTCGCCGATCAGCAGACTGTCGCATTGGGTGTAGTTGCGGCTGTCGGTGGCTTTTGGGTGCATGCTGACAAGGCCGCGATAGGTGTTCTGGGCATGACCCGCAGAAATGCCCTTTGAGACGATGCGGGATTTCGTGCGCTTGCCCAGATGGATCATCTTGGTGCCGGTATCGGCCTGCTGATGGTTGTTGGCGATGGCGATCGAGTAGAACTCCCCTTGTGAGTCATCCCCGCGCAGGATGCAGGACGGGTATTTCCAGGTGATCGCAGACCCGGTTTCCACCTGAGTCCACATCACTTTGGCCCGCGCCTCCCGGCAATCGGCCCGCTTGGTCACAAAGTTATAGATGCCGCCCTTGCCGTTTTCGTCGCCGGGATACCAGTTCTGCACCGTCGAATATTTGACCTCGGCGTCTTCAAGGATCACCAGTTCCACCACCGCCGCGTGCAGTTGGTGGGAGTCACGCTTGGGGGCCGTGCATCCCTCAAGGTAGCTGACGTAGGCGCCGCGGTCGCAGATGATCAGCGTCCGCTCAAACTGCCCGGTATTCTCGGCATTGATGCGGAAATAGGTCGAAAGCTCCATCGGGCAGCGAGTGCCGGGCGGGATATAGACGAAAGAGCCGTCCGAAAAGACCGCAGAATTCAGCGTGGCGAAGAAATTGTCGGTGGGCGGCACCACAGAGCCCAGATACTTGCGGACCAGATCGGGATGGTCTTTCACCGCTTCGGAGATCGAACAAAAGATCACCCCGGCCTTGGCCAGTTCGGCCTTGAAGGTGGTGCCGACCGAAACGCTGTCAAACACCGCGTCCACCGCCACCCGACGTTCGCCTTCCGGCGCCTCGACCCCGGCCAGCAAAGCCTGCTCTTTCAAGGGGATGCCAAGCTTTTTGTAGGTGGCCAACAGCTTTGGGTCCACCTCGTCCAACGACTTTGGCTTCACCGCCATGCTTTTGGGTTTGGCGTAGTAAAACTGATCCTGATAGTCGATGGCCGGATAGTGGAGCATTGCCCAATGCGGCTCCTCCATCCCCAGCCAGCGCCGGTAAGCGGCAAGACGCCAGTCCAGCAACCACGTCGGCTCGCCATTCTTCTCGCTGATCAGCCGGACGATATCTTCCGACAGACCTTTGGGCGCGTAATCCGTTTCAATCTCTGTCGCCCAGCCGTATTTGTAGGCGCCCATCGAGGCGACCGTTTTGATCGTTTCGCGGTCCACCCCTTCGCGGACTTCCAACTCGACTTCGGTCATGATCTTTATCCTTCAACACCAAGGTCTTGCGACCCGATCCTCATGCAATCCCCGCGTCAAACCAAACGGCTCAGGATGCGCTTGTATTCCCGGACCCACACTTCGGCAAAGCGCAGGACCTCTTCTTCAGTCGTCTCGGGCCCCAGCGAAATCCGGATCGCCTGCCCCGCCAAACCCGCATCAAACCCCATCGCCGTCAAGACACGGCTGGCCTTCACTTTGCCGCTGGAACAGGCAGACCCCGCCGAAATGGCAAAGCCCGCAAGGTCCATCGCCATCACCTGAGTTTCGCCTTTCCAGTGCGGGGCGATCAGGCACAGGGTGTTCGGCAGCCGCGCAACCCTATTCCCGACAGAAATAGTATTAATTCCGTCCGAGGACAACGCCTGATTTAGAGTATTTCTAAGTTCGGCCACCTGGTCCCAGACCCCATCCGCCAAATCTCGCGCCGCAGCCTCAGCCGCCGCCCCGAAACCCGCGATGCCGACCAGATTTTCCGTGCCGGCCCGCCGCCCCATTTCCTGCCCGCCGCCCTTCAGCACCGGTTCAAAATCCACGCCACGCCGCAAAACCAAAGCGCCGATGCCTTTGGGTCCGCCCAGCTTGTGCGCTGACACAAGCCCCGTCTGGCAGCCGAGCCAGTTGAACGCCAAAGGCACCTTGCCAAACGCCTGCGTCAGGTCCGATACCGCCAACCCTTCGGGCAAATCCTGAAGCACGCCGGTTTCCGAATTGGCCAACTGCATGGCAGCAGCACCCGGTTCGGGCACAATGACCCGGCCCGAGGCTTCAACCTTCAGATCCTGCGTACACCAGGCTGAAACTGCATCGTGCTCCACCCCCGCACAGTGCAAACCCCGACCCGCGCAGGCCATTGCGGCGGCCTCGGTCGCACCAGAAGTGAAGACGATATCCGCCCCCTCCGCCCCCAAAGCCCCAGCCACCCGGCCTCGCGCCCGCTCGATCAATGCCTTCGCCGCCCGCCCCTCGCCATGCACCGAGGATGGATTGCCGATGACGTCCATCGCCGCAATCATCGCCTCCCGCGCTTCAGCCCGCAGCGGGGTTGTAGCGTTCCAATCCAGATAGGTTCTGTTACTCATTCATCCCCGCCCAAATATCCTCCGGGGTCTGGGAGTGGAAATGCCCCAGCCATCAGTCTTCATCCACCACCGCAAACAACGCCGGAACCGCCGGACAAGGCTGCATCTCGTTGCGGATCACGTCGGACAGCCGGGTCTGGTGCAGAAACACATAGACATTGGCCGAAAGCCCCTCCCACAGCCGGTTGGTCAGGCTTTGTGCGCGGGTTCCGGATACGCCGCCCGACGCCCCTGCTCCGGCATGCATTGCGTCGACATTCTCCTCCACCGCCGTCAAAATCTCTGACACCCGGATCTCGGCGGGCGGCCGAGCCAGTTTGTAGCCGCCACCCGGGCCACGGACGGCCTCTACCAATCCGCAGCGCCGCAGTTTCACAAACAACTGCTCCAGATAGGGCAAAGAAATGTCCTGCCGCTTGGCAATCTCTGCCAAGGACATCAGCTCATCCCCCTTGTTAGGCTTGGCCTCGGCCAGCGCCAGATCGGCCAAAGCCACCATCGCATAGCGCCCTTTGGTGGACAGCTTCATCTCTGCGTTCCCATGCGTGGCATTCCCATTGACGTGAGCCGCCCCGGCCATTACCTGAAACCGGAACGAGAAGGCGGCACTGGGCTGCCTTTGGAATGGTTCTAAGTTATCTGACCGATTTTGTCAACAATCGGAAGCTGACAGGGGCCTGACTGGACGAGGGACAATGCCCGAAGTTATCTTTGCAGGCCCCGAGGGGCGTCTTGAAGGCCGTTATCACCCGCAAAAGGACCGCGACGCGCCGATTGCCATCGTTCTGCATCCGCACCCAAACTATGGGGGCACGATGAACAACAAGGTGGTGTATAACCTGCATTATGCCTTTTACAACCTTGGCTTCTCTGTCCTGCGGTTCAACTTCCGCGGCGTCGGGCGCAGTCAGGGCGAGTATGATCTGGGCATTGGCGAGTTGTCGGACGCGGCTTCGGCGCTGGATTACCTGCAAACCATGAACCAGAACGCGAAACATTGCTGGGTTGCCGGATTTTCGTTTGGCGCGTGGATCGGCATGCAGCTTTTGATGCGGCGGCCCGAGATCACCGGCTTTATCTCCGTCTCCCCCCCGGCCAATCTCTATGATTTCAGCTTTCTGGCGCCCTGCCCCGCCTCTGGTCTGATCATCAACGGCACCGCTGACAAAGTGGCCCCGCCGAAGGACACCTTGACGCTGGTCAACAAACTGCATGAGCAAAAGGGCATCACGATCACCCATGACCAGATCGAAGGCGCTGACCACTTCTTCAAGGACGAAGAAGCCCATATGAAGCCGATGATCAACACTGTCACAACTTATGTGAAACGCCGGCTGGGCGAGGTGACCCGCTAATGCCTTCCATCGAGGAAATGGGCGACGCTTTGGCCCGCGACGTGATCAAAGCGGCAGAGGAACTTGGCGACGAGAAGTTTTTCGACAAGGTGGCCAAAGTGGTCAGTGACGCGTCGCCGACCTTGTTGGAATCCTACACCACCGCCTACCGCGTGCAGATTGCCGAGAAACGGGCGCGCAAGTTTGTCGATGCAGCGCTGAAAGCCAAGCGTGAGGGTGGTGTGGCCCCGGTAGCTCCGCGTGGATCGGACAGCGGTCATTGATGGCAGATCGGGCTTCCACACGGCTGGACGCACAATTCGCCTTTCTGAACGAGGCCGACCGGCTGAAGTCCATCCTGCGTGCCACGACTTTGGTCGACGGATCGCGGCGCGAGAATTCGGGCGAACATTCCTGGCATCTGGCGCTTTATGCGATGGTTCTGGCCGATCAGGCCGGACCCGATGTCAACCTTGACCGCGTGATCCGGATGCTTTTGCTGCATGATCTGGTGGAGATTGATGTAGGCGATGTGCCGATCCATTCCGCAGGCGGTAAGGCGCATGGGTCTGCGGCCACCCAAGACGCTGAAGCGAAAGCGGCGATTCGCATTTTTGGACTACTTCCCAATGATCTGCGGGCCGAACTTCATTCGTTGTGGCAAGAGTTCGAGGCGGCCCAAACCCCTGACGCCATCTTCGCAAAATCGCTGGACCGCGTGCAGCCGGTCATGGCCAATCTGATGTCAGGCGGTGGAACTTGGGTTGAATACAACGTGACCTCTGCGCAACTTGACGAACGGGTCGGCAGCAAAATCGCGCGTGGTGCTCCACGTCTTTGGGACTGGCTTCGCCACAAGACACGCGCGTTTTTCGATCTGGACGCCGACATTCCTCCGCCGTAAGGCCAGATTTGCCGCAGGCTTTCACAGAAACACAACTGCGTCACGTGAACCTTCGTGGATCGACCTCACAGCGGGGCCCACAAAGTGCAGCAACCTGACTGCCTTTGAACAGGTCAGGTTTAGCCTTTTTGTCCTTGACCAAGACCGATAAGGTGCGGCCCAAGATCATCCGATTATCTCTGACGAACCCTTCAGGATCCCTCATGAAAGTTGCGTTCTTTATCGGTCACCACAAGACCGGCTCAACCGCGCTGCAATCCTATCTGGCCAACAATTTCGCGAATTTGTTACGCGACGGCATCCTGTACCCTTCCGTCGAATCGCAAGGATCTGCGGCCAATCTGATCGCCATCTTGCGCGGGCAAGAGGGAACTGAAGCCCAAGGCCTGAACGTGCGCGAACCGCACAACGCGCTGGCGTTCCGTCTCATGAGCGAGGCTCTGGAACACCCGGTTCCCAAATGGCACCCCAACCTGCCAGCCGGGTTCTATATGTTGCAGATGATCGAAGATCAGATGAACGCAATGGAACCCCGACATACGATTATTTGTTCCGAAGTCATGTCGCGTTTTGCCGAAAAAGGGACGCGCAAGATCATGCCACGCATGCAGGCGCGGTTTGGCCACCATGAGTGCAGCATCGTTCTGAACCTGCGGCGGATTGATGAATATCTTGCCTCCTGGCACCTGCAACGGCTGAAATTCGGCGCCAAGGTCAAACCTCTGCGGTTTGGCGCGCATGAAACCTACTACCAGACGATTGATTTTCGCTATGACCACGTCGTGCTGCGCTGGTCAAAAGCCTTGCCCGAAGCGCGTATGGTCGTGCGCAATTACAATGACGTCATGGCTGCCGGTGGCTCTGTCGCCGATTTCTTCCAGCAATCCCAGATCGACTTTGCCCCCAAGGATCATTCGGCGCGGGCCAACACCTCGGTTCCCTATGCTTTTGCCGAGATTGTGCGTCAGGCGAATCACAAGGCGCATGACCATCATATGCCGATCCTGAAGTATGTGTTGGGCGCGATGGGGCGTGTGCCTTATGCGCCCAACAGCGAGGTAGAGCTTTTTGGCCCGATCCATCGACCAGCCCTTCTCAACGCTTTCGCGCCAATCCATGCGACCCTGTCCAGCCATCTGGGACTGGAGGCTTTCTTTCCTGACATCGAAGCGGCCACCGTTTGCCATCCGATACCCGAAATGGTTGCCGCCGCCGATGCGCTGAACGAACTGCGGAAAGATGCCAAAGTCCACGCGACCACTGCGGTGGTCAAAGATTTCATCGCAAACCTCGACCTTGACGCATAGGTCGGCGTTGGGTCTCGGTATACCGTAGCATACCGCCTTCCCACAGGTCGTGAATTCGACTACATCGAAAACAGCCGAATCCGCACAAAGCCAAGGGGCACGCGCATGACCAAGATCAAGGTGGCCAACCCCGTCGTCGAGCTTGACGGCGACGAGATGACCCGGATCATCTGGGATTTCATCAAACAGAAACTGATCCTGCCCTATCTGGACATTGATCTGAAATATTACGATCTCGGCATTGAAGAGCGTGACCGCACCAACGACCAGATCACCATCGACGCCGCCAACGCGATCAAGCAATACGGCGTCGGCGTCAAATGTGCCACGATCACCCCTGACGAGCAGCGGGTTGAGGAGTTTCACCTCAAACAGATGTGGAAATCGCCCAACGGCACCATCCGCAACATCCTTGGCGGCGTGATCTTCCGTGAGCCGATCATCTGCCAGAACGTGCCGCGTCTGGTGCCGGGTTGGACCAAACCGATCGTGATCGGCCGCCATGCCTTTGGCGACCAGTACCGCGCCACCGATTTCCACTTTCCGGGTCCGGGCAAGCTGACGATGAAGTTTGTGGGCAACGACGGCACCACGATTGAACGTGACGTCTATTCCGCCCCTTCGGCTGGCGTCTACATGGGCATGTATAACCTTGATGACAGCATCATCGACTTCGCCCGGTCGTCGTTCAACTATGGTCTCCTCAAGGGCTGGCCGGTTTACCTTTCAACCAAGAACACCATCCTCAAAGCCTATGACGGCCGCTTCAAGGACCTGTTCGCCAAAGTCTTTGCCGAGGAGTTTGACGCCAAATTCAAAGCTGCAGGCATCCACTACGAACACCGCCTGATCGACGATATGGTGGCCTCTGCGATGAAGTGGTCAGGCGGTTATGTCTGGGCCTGCAAGAACTATGACGGCGATGTGCAATCCGATACCGTGGCGCAAGGCTTCGGCTCGCTAGGGCTGATGACCTCGGTTCTGCTTAGCCCGGATGGCAAGATTGTCGAGGCAGAGGCGGCGCACGGCACCGTCACCCGCCACTTTCGCCAGCACCAGAAGGGCCAGCAAACCTCGACCAACTCTGTTGCCTCGATCTTCGCCTGGACCGGTGGGTTGAAGCACCGCGCCAAACTGGATGACAACTCCCAACTGATGCGCTTTGCTCAAACACTGGAGAGGGTCACAGTCGACGCAGTTGAAGACGGCTGGATGACCAAGGACCTCGCGTTGCTGGTTGGACCCGATCAGAAATGGCTGACCACCATCGGCTATCTGGAAAAGGTTGCCGAATATCTGGACAAGGCGCTGGTCGGGTAAAGGCGTCGGCTGACATGGGCGCATCGCCCATCCTACCTTTGGGCCGGGGGCAACACCTCCGGCCTTTGGTTTGCCGACCTTTCGGTTCTCTGGCCCCTAGCCTTTGTCCATCAAACCGGGTAAGGCGCTCGCAACCGCAGAAAAGCTGAAAGTGACCTTCCCGATGGAGCTTCGCAACATCGCCATTATCGCGCACGTCGACCATGGCAAAACCACGCTCGTTGACGAGCTTCTGAAACAGTCCGGTTCGTTCCGCGAAGGGCAGCAAGTCTCTGAACGTGCGATGGATTCCAATGACATCGAGCGGGAACGTGGCATCACGATTCTGGCCAAGTGTACATCTGTGGAACATGACGGCATCCGCATCAACATTGTCGACACCCCCGGCCACGCCGACTTTGGTGGCGAGGTGGAGCGGATCCTCAGCATGGTGGACGGGGTTTGCCTGCTGGTAGATGCCGCTGAAGGCCCGATGCCGCAGACCAAGTTCGTGCTTGCCAAGGCATTGGCACTGGGGCTGCGCCCGATTGTGGTGCTGAACAAAGTCGACAAGGCCGATGCGGAGCCAGAGCGCGCTTTGAACGAAGTGTTCGACCTGTTCGCCAACCTGGGCGCATCAGATGAGCAGCTTGATTTCCCCCACCTTTACGCCTCTGGCCGCAACGGCTGGGCGGATGACAGTCTGGATGGGCCACGCAAGAACCTTGACGCGCTGTTCAACATGGTCGTGCGCCATGTCCCTGCACCCAAGCAGATCACCCGTGCGGGCGAACCCTTTCAGATGCTGGCGACCACCTTGTCTGCTGACCCTTTCATCGGCCGCATTCTGACGGGCCGGATTGAGGCTGGCAGGCTTACAGTGGGCACCCAGTTGAAGGCGATGACCCGCACTGGTGAAAAGATTGAAAACTTCCGTGTAACCAAAGTGCTGGCCTTCCGTGGTCTGAACATGACGGCGGTGGACGAGGCTTTGGCCGGTGACATCGTCACCATCGCCGGGATGACCAAGGCCACCGTGGCCGATACGCTGTGTGATGCGTCGGTTGACGTGGCCCTGCCTGCACAGCCGATTGACCCGCCGACGATCACCGTGACCTTCGGCATCAACGACTCGCCGCTGGCTGGCAAAGACGGCAACAAGGTGCAGTCCCGCGTCATCCGGGAACGGCTGATGCGCGAGTCCGAGGTCAACGTCGCCATCAAAGTCGCCGACACCCCCGGTGGCGATGCGTTCGAAGTCTCCGGTCGTGGTGAACTTCAGATGGGCGTGCTGATCGAAAACATGCGGCGCGAAGGATTTGAGCTTTCCATCTCACGCCCCCGCGTGATTTTCCGCGAGATTGACGGCGTCAAGAACGAGCCTGTCGAAGAGGTCACCATTGACGTGGATGACGAATACACCGGCGCCGTGATTGAAAAACTGACCGGCCCGCGCAAGGGTGACATGGTGGAGATGAAACCGGCTGGCGTCGGCAAAACCCGGATCATCGCACATGTGCCGTCTCGCGGGTTGATCGGCTATCATGGCCAGTTCATGACCGACACCCGGGGCACTGGCGTTCTGAACCGGGTATTCCACGGCTGGACCCCGCACAAGGGAGCGATTGAAGGTCGCCGTCAGGGTGTTCTGGTGTCGATGGAAAGCGGCATTTCCGTCGCTTACGCGATGTGGAAGCTGGAAGATCGCGGCCACTTCTTCATAGGTGTGCAGGAACAGATTTACGGCGGCATGATCATCGGAGAGCATAACCGTGACAACGACCTCGAAGTCAACGCGCTCCGCGGCAAGCAATTGACCAACGTGCGGGCCTCTGGCACCGACGAGGCCGTGCGCCTGACCACGCCGGTGAAACTGTCGCTGGAACAGTCAATTGCCTATATTGACGACGACGAACTGGTCGAAGTGACGCCAAAGAACATCCGGATGCGCAAACGCTTCCTCGACCCGAACGACCGCAAACGCGAAAACCGGAAGTAATCGACCCGAAAACATCGGCCACCTAACATTTGGTGGCCGATGTTGTTTTTGCCATCAAGAAACGTCCCTCAGTGCGGTTCTCCAAGCGCCGACGCAGAGAGAAGAACCTTGACGGCCTGCACACCTGAAATACCCTGCATCATATTTTCGCCAGACTGCGACCTGTTGCCAGACTGGCGTGTTTCCTGATGATCCGGTTAGCGCGAATAACCCCTGGAATCCCTTTGACGGACCAATTTCTGTCTTCCAAACCGCTTTTCAAGCCGGACTGCCCGCCAAGAAAACCCTATCCAAGCCAATCTAAATCGTTTACGCAAACGACAACGTGCTTTGAGCCGCCCGCGTTTCAGGCCATTCGGAGCTGCCCAGACCGAAAACCTTGTTAACCCGGCCAATCCCCAAGAAGCCCGAAGAACCTCAACGATGAACCTCAAGGAACTCGCCGCCAAACTGGGCCTGTCGCCCACAACTGTCAGCCGCGCGCTGAACGGCTACCCCGAGGTCAATGAGGCCACGCGGGAACGCATCATTTCCGCCGCCCACCGCCACAACTATCGCCCCAATTCCCGTGCCATCCGGCTTGCCACCGGGCGCGCTTTGGCTGTCGGGCATGTGATCCCGCTGGACACGCGGTCAGAGATCATGAACCCGATCTTTTCGGACTTCATCGCCGGTTCGGGTGAGGTTTATGCGCGCAACGGTTTTGATATGATCCTGTCCGTGGTGCCCGATGAGCTGGAGGAGACCACCTACCGTGACCTCATGTCGCGCGGCACGGTGGACGGCGTCATCGTCCACGCCCCCAAAACCAACGACAGCCGCATCCGCACCCTCAAGGACCTTGGCTTGCCGTTCGTGGTGCATGGCCGCTCCACCGGTTCCGATATTGATTACAACTGGGTCGATGTGAACAACCGTCGCGCCTTTCAGCGCGCCACCGAGTTTTTGCTGGACCTTGGCCATCGCCGCATCGCTTTGGTCAACGGGCTGGAGGTGATGGATTTCGCGGTGCGCCGTCGTATCGGGTATACCGACGCTTTGTCCGCCCGCGGAATCGCGAACGAACCGTGGCTAATCACCTCTACAGAGATGACGGAGGTCAAGGGTTGGCGCGCCGCTGAGGCTGGTCTGTCGCAACCGGTTCCGGCGACGGCATTCTTATGTGCCTCAATGCTGCAAGGCATGGGGGTGCGCCGGGCGATTGAAGGGCGCGGGCTGAAGATGGGGCGTGACATTTCCGTCATCATCTTTGACGACGACCTCAGCTATCTGCGCAACGGCGAGGATGTGCCGATTTTCACCGCCACCCGGTCTTCAGTGAAAGAGGCCGGCAAGCTGGCCGCCGAAATGTTGTTGCAAGTGATAAACCAGCCAGATGCCGCCCCGCAACACCGGCTGCTGGAGGCGGAACTGATCATCGGCCAGTCCACTGGTCCTGCCCCACTGCAATCCAACCAGCCTGCATGATGCTTGCGCCACAGCCTTAGGAACCCAGCCTATGCCCTTCGTTTTCCCTGATAGACTGACAAGGTTTGACTTTCCGGACGGCTTCGTTTTCGGGGCTGCGACGGCGGCCTATCAGATCGAAGGGTCCAGCTTTGACGGCTGTGGCTCCAGCCATTGGGACACTTTTGCAGCAACCCCCGGCAATGTGGTCCGCGCTGAAGATGGCGCTGTGGCCTGCGACCATTACCACCGCTGGCCCGCCGATCTTGACCTGTTGCAAGCCGCCAATATGGACGCCTACCGATTTTCAACCTCTTGGTCGCGTGTCATGCCTGACGGTGTGAACGTCAACCCGGAGGGGCTTGATTTCTATGATAAACTCGTCGACGGCATGCTGTCGCGCGGCTTGAAACCGTTTCAAACCCTCTACCACTGGGAATTGCCTTCGGCTTTGGCGGACCTTGGCGGCTGGACCAACCGCGATACTGCCTTCCGCTTCGCCGATTTCGCTGAAACCATCACCCGACGTCTGGGCGACCGGGTGGAGTCGATAGCCACGATCAACGAGCCGTGGTGCGTCGCATGGCTGTCACATTTCATGGGCATCCACGCGCCCGGTCACCGCGACATTCGCGCGACCGCTCGCGCGATGCACCATATCCTGTTGGCGCACGGTGCTGCCACACAGCGGCTGCGCGGCATGGGGCAAAAAAATCTCGGAATCGTCCTGAACTTCGATCACACCGATCCTGCCAGCCAAACGGCTGAGGATATTGCCGCCGCTGACCTTTGGGATGGCATTTTCAATCGTTGGTTCATCGAAGGCATCACTCAAAAAACCTATCCAGAAGCCGTACTTGCAGGCCTTTCCTCTCATATGCCCGATGGCTGGCAGAACGATATGGACCTGATCGGTCAGCCGCTGGATTGGCTTGGTGTCAACTATTACACCCGACATTCCGTTGCTGCCGCCAAAACACCATGGCCAAGTCTGCAAGATGTGCCCGGCGCCTTGCCCAAAACTCAGATGGGCTGGGAGATTTACCCCGAGGGTTTGGAGAGCTTCCTGGTTCGGATGGCG
This sequence comes from Rhodobacterales bacterium, assembly GCA_038231395.1. Classification (GTDB taxonomy): domain Bacteria; phylum Pseudomonadota; class Alphaproteobacteria; order Rhodobacterales; family Rhodobacteraceae; genus Stagnihabitans. Next base: position 70,442 of record JBBRLL010000007.1, on the reverse strand, counting down.
CGCGACTATGTGGGTGACCTGCCAATACATGTCACCGAAAACGGCATGGCCAACGCCGATCACCTTGAAGATGGCGTCATAAGTGACCGAATTCGTGAGGATTATCTCTTTGCCCATCTGGCAGCGACCAAACGCGCCATTGCGCAAGGTGCCAATGTGAAGGGCTTTTTCTACTGGTCGCTCTTGGACAATTACGAATGGTCCGAGGGGTATGAAAAGCGCTTTGGACTGGTTCATGTGGATTTTGAAACGATGAAGCGCACCCCGAAATCCTCCTACCACGCGCTGGCCCGTGCTTTGGCGCGCAATGATCGAGGCACCTCATGACCACCATTCTTGCCGACATCGGCGGCACCAACACGCGTGTGGCATTGGCGGACGGCAAAGTGGTGCGGTCGAACTCGGTCGCCAAATTCTCGAATGCCGACTATGAGGGTCTGGAGCCGATCCTGACCCGCTATCTGAAAGATGCTGGGATCGTTTCCGTCGAAGGTGCCTGTGTTGCCGCCGCCGGTCCGGTTAAAAATGGCGTGGCAGAGATGACCAACCTGTCCTGGATCATCGACCATGGCCTGCTGACACGCGCCACCGGCGCTACCAAAGTGGCGATCCTGAACGATCTGCAAGCGCAAGGTCAGGCGCTTGGCCATATCGCACCGGAATACTTGCGCCCGATTGTTCCGGGCAGTGCAGTTCCCAATTCCTCCATGCTTGTCGTGGGGTTGGGGACCGGAGTTAATGCGGCTCCGGTTCACAATACACCTTGGGGCCGCGTGGTGCCGCCATCGGAATGCGGTCATGCGTCGATGCCGATCCGCAATGCCCGCGACTTGGCTCTCGCCCAGTTCATCGAGACAACAGGCGACCACGCCCATGGTTTTGCCGGCGTCGAGGACGCTTTGGCGGGCCGTGGTCTGGAACATGTCTATGCCTTCGTTTCGCACGAGGCCGGCACCCCCAAGCTGTTGAAATCGGCTGATATCATGGCGGAACTTGCCGCTGGTGGCGCTTTGGCGGTCGAGGCGGCGCGGCTCTATATCCACGTCCTCGGCTCGACCCTCGGAAACCTCGCGCTGATCCATCTGCCCTATGGCGGAATTTTTCTGATCGGCGGCATGGCGCGCGCCTTGACAACCTATATGGCGCCCATGGGTCTGGCTGACAGTCTGACCGACAAGGGCCGCTTCCACGATTTCCTGACCACGTTTCCGGTCTGGGTGGTCGAGGATGATTACGCCGCCCTCACCGGCTGCGCGGCCTATCTTGCGAATGGTGGGCAGGGTTGAGTTTGAACACCAGGATCCTCGCGTGCAGACCGGCGGCACGGGCAAGATTTTGGCGCTAATGGAATAATATCATAGGCTTACCGGTCTATTCTCACCTGCCACATGAACTGATCAGCGCGGCAAAGTTTTCTTCAGGAAAGCCAGCGCCTTTTGCAGGCCATCTTGCGCAATGCCGTGGCCGGACCCCTCCATGACATGGCCGTAAGTGTCGAAACCGGCGGCAACCAGCGCGTTGCAGACGGCGGTCATTTCGCTGAAATCGACCACCTGATCTTCGTCGCCATGCATCACCAGAACCGGTGGCTTGACCCTGGTTTCGGCGGTCAGACGTTCAGGATGCAGAAGTTGGCCAGAGATTGCGATCACGGCAGCCATCGCCACATCCCTGCGCGGCGCCACATGCAACGCCATCATGGCACCTTGTGAAAAGCCAATCACCGCAAGTACCTGCGGACCGACCTTCTCGTAAGCCACCCTTTGATCCAGAAAGGTATTAAGGTCATCGGTCGATCGTTGCAGCCCCGCCTCAGCCACCTCCCGACTGGAGCCGTCAAAACGCGGAATGGCAAACCATTGCAGGCCAAAGGGCGCGCCGGGGATACGCTCGGCGGCGTCGGGTGCCACAAAGGCAGTGTCGGGCAAATGCGGTGCCAGCATATCTGCGAGGCCCAACAGATCGGCACCATCCGCGCCGTAACCATGCAAAAACACAACCAGACTTTTGGCTTGCCCGTTCAAGGCCGGTTTGCGGCCGAATCGAAGAACCCGTGTCATCTGATGCCCTCGCGTGATTTTGCCACGCGGTAGTAGGCCCACAATGCGCGGGCCGCAACTGCCCGCCAAGGACTCCACACTTCGGCCAGCGCTGCCATGGCTTTGGCCGACGGGCGTTCCGCCAGACCAAATGCCACCCGGGCCGCCTCCTGCAAGGCAAGGTCGCCGGGCGCAAAAACATCGGCGCGGCCAAGGGCGAACATGGTATAGATTTCGGCGGTCCAGCGGCCGATCCCCGGAACGGCAGTCAGGATGGCCATCACTTCGGCATCCGGGGCGGTGCGCAGCCCAGCATAGTCCAGCCGGGCGTCGGCCAAAGCCTTGGCGTATCGCGCTTTTTGCCGCGACAGGCCGACGCTTCGCAAGTGATCTATGCCCGCTTCGGCAACCCCATCCTCAACGGTCAGACCAGCCGCCTCCAACCGGCCCCATATCGCGCGGGCAGAGGCCACAGAGACTTGCTGCCCCACGATCGCATCCAACAGGGCCGCAAACCCATCCGGACCACGCCGTAGCGGCAAAGGCCCGGTTTCCAAGAGGATTTTTGCCATTGCCGGATGATTGCGCGCCAACCAGTCGGCACCTTCGGCCACGCAATCGGGGCCGATGATGATGCGCCCAATCACCGAAACTCACCCAAGCGCGGCTTTCGCCCTTGCCCCCACCCAGAGGTTTGCCTACGCATGTCGGTCATGGAAAACGCCTCTGATGCTGTTGCCAAGCGCAACGTTCTGGTTCTGGTTGCCGCACAAGCCATCCTTGGGGCGCAGCTTCCGATGATCTTTATCGTAGGCGGGCTGGCTGGCAAGCAGCTTGCACCGAATGCCTGCCTTGCCACGCTGCCGATCAGCCTGATGGTGATAGGTTCAATGCTGGCGGCCAACCCGATGTCGGCGATCATGGCGCGCTATGGGCGTCGGGCGGGCTTTGTGCTGGGCACGATTGGTGGGGCTTTGGGCGGCGGGATTTCGGCTTGGGGTCTGGCCATCGCCTCTTTCCCGTTGTTTCTGCTGGGGGCCTTCATGGCGGGGATTTACCAATCCTCGCAGGGTTTTTTCCGTTTTGCCGCCGCTGATACCGCGTCGGAGGCGTTCCGGCCCAAAGCGATTTCCTGGGTGCTGGCGGGCGGACTGATCTCTGCCATCACCGGGCCGCAGCTGGTCAAACTGACCGCTCAAGGCATGGCGGTGCCGTTTCTGGGCACCTACCTGACGGTGATTGCGCTGAATTGCGTGGGTGTCTTTCTGTTTGCCGCCCTGAATATCCCCAAACCAATGCGTCACACTGGCACGATGGAAGGCCGGTCGCGGATGGAGCTTTTGCGGTCGCCGCGCATCCTTGTGGCGGTCATCGTGGCCACGGTATCTTACGCCCTGATGAACCTGGTGATGACCTCGTCGCCCATGGCGGTCGTGGGCTGCGGGTATCACACGGCGGACGCGGCCAACGTGGTGATGGCGCATGTTCTGGCAATGTTCATGCCCTCGTTCTTCACCGGGCAGGTCATCAGCCGGATCGGGGTGGAGAAGGTGATGGCAATCGGCCTCGTGATCCTCGCCTGTGCCGGGCTGGTGGCGATGCAGGGCGTGCAGTTGGAGAATTTCTTTGGCGCCCTGATCTTGTTGGGCATCGGCTGGAACTTTGGCTTCATCGGTGCGACCACGATGCTGACCGCGTCGCATACGGCTGCCGAACGGGGCCGCATGCAGGGTATGAATGATTTCATCGTGTTCGGAGGTGTCACGCTGGCCAGCTTCTCCTCGGGTGGGCTGATGAACTGCTCTGGCGGGTCGGTTCAAGCGGGCTGGCAATCGGTCAACATGGCGATGCTGCCGTTTCTGGTTCTGGCGGGCGGGGCGCTCATCTGGTTGGCGCTGCGACCCAAGGACGCAGCCTTGGCCTGAAACGGCGGAGGTTCTGCGCGCCAACGCACCGTTTATCACAGCAATACCGCTTGACCTTCCGGCGATATCGGACCGAAACAGGCGCAAACCAAATCGTCGAGGCTGCCATGACCAAACTGGATATATTCTCTGACCCAGTCTGCCCTTGGTGCTATCTGGGCAAGGCCAATCTGGAACGCGCACTTGCGGCGCACCCCGGACACGGCTTTGAAATTGAATGGCATCCGTTTCAGCTGAACCCCGAAATGCCGGCGGAAGGCGTGGCCAAACGCGACTATCTGGCCGCCCGGTTCGGCGGTACGGCAAAGCTGGATCAGATCCACCAACGCCTCAAGGATATGGCGGCTGAGGCCGGGTCCAAGATGGACCCGGACGTGCCGCAGCGCATCCCCAACACGCTGAACGCCCACCGGATGATCCATTGGGCCGGGCTGGAGGGACGGCAAGCCGCGATGGTTTCTGCGCTGATGCGCGCCTATTGGGTCGATGGCCGCGATATTGGCGATCTGAACGTGCTGGCCGATCTGGGGGCCGAGGCCGGGATGGAGCGCGACGTGGCCGCGCGCCTTCTGGCTTCCGATGCCGACCTGGATCTGATCAGTTCGCGTGAGGCGCATTCCCGCCAGCGCGGCGTCAACGCGGTGCCGACCTTCGTGATCGCCAATCAATATGTTCTGTCCGGCGCGCAACCACCTGAAATGTGGGGTCAGGTGATCGACGAACTGGCCAAGTTGTCCGCCCAGACCGCCACGGCCGCCAATGTCTGACATAATGTCGCCCAAGGCCGCCTCGCCAAAACGGGTACCGCCAAAATCGGTTTCGCCAAAATCGGCGTCACCTAAATCCGTGTCGCAGCGCGAGTTTGTGGCGCTGATTGCCATGCTGTTCGCCACGGTCGCTATCGCCATCGACTCGATGCTGCCGGCCTTGCCCACCATCGCGGCAGAACTTTCGCCGGCCAGCCCCAACCTTGCCCAGCTTGTGGTGACAAGCTTCGTTCTGGGCATGGGCTTTGGCACGCTGATCACTGGCCCCCTGTCAGACGCGTTTGGCCGCAAGCCGGTGCTGATCGGTTGCGCAGTCATCTACATCCTCGCCGCCGCCTTGTGCTTTGCTGCCCCATCGCTGGAAACCCTGCTGATCGCCCGCGTCCTGATGGGTCTTGGTGCCGCCGGACCACGCGCCGTCGGCACCGCTTTGGTGCGCGACTTGTACAGAGGCAGCGATATGGCGCGGATCATCTCTTTCGTGATGATGGTCTTCACTTTGGTGCCAGCCGTCGCCCCCTTGATGGGCAAGGGCGTCTTGCTGGTCGCCGGCTGGCGCGATATTTTCCTTGTGATCATGGTGTTTTCGCTGACGATGAACACATGGCTGTTCCTGCGCCAACCCGAAACGCTGCCGCCCGCAGCCCGCCGCCCCCTGCAGGTCGCTTTGTTGTGGAGCGCTGTCACAGAACTGTTCCACCACCGCACCGCCGTTCTGACCACGCTTTGCCAGACCTTGACCCTGTCGTGCCTTTTCTCGCAACTCTCCTCGATCCAAGGTGTATTCGAGCAATATTTCAACAAGGCCGACACCTTTCCGATCTGGTTCACCGTCATCGCCCTGTGCGCTATGAGCGGGTCGTTCATCAACTCGCGTGTCGTGGTGCGGCTTGGGATGCGCCGCGTGCTGGTTGCGACCTACGTGGCTCAGGTGGCGCTGACCTTCGTGGTGCTGGTCAGCATCGCTTCTGGTGCTTTGCCAATCTGGCTCGCCTTCATCCTCTTCATGATCTGGGCGATTGGCCTGTTTGCCATGATGGGTCTTACGATGGGCAACCTGAGCGCTTTGGCAATGGAGGATCTTGGCCATATCGCAGGCTTCGCCGCATCGGTCATCACTGCGATCTCCACCGTCGCGGCGGCCGCCATCGCAATTCCGGTGGGTCAGGCCTTCAACGGCACCCCGATCCCCTTGCTCAGCGCCGTCATGGCGTTCTCCATTCTCGCCCTGATCCTGATGGTCCAAGTCAAAAAGCGGCCGATCTGAAGACGACCGCGTCTTACCGTTGCATCAGTTCCTAAATATCCCACGGGTGGGTGCAGTTTGCTGCTGTCCAGAGAAGAAGCTGCTAATTGAGGGGTGTGAAACCCGCAAGCCGGGTCCGCTGAACGGCTGCCTCAAACTACCGCGCTTAGCCCTTGATCACCTTGGCCTTTTCGGCCAATTCCTTTGCGATGTTGAACGCGCCTTTGATCCGCTCCGCCTCGGTCTTCATGTCGCCGATCAGGACGATCTTGTTGCCGACAATCCGCGCGGCAGGGCCCTGCGCCTTCACAAATTCAACCAACCCGGCCGGATTGGCGTATTTGTCGTTGTGGAACTGCACGTTGGCGCCCTTTGGTCCAACATCCAGCCGAGAGACGCCCGCCATCTTGCACAGGGCCTTGATGCGCACGATGACCATGAGGGTGTTCACCTCTTTGGGCAGCGGGCCAAAACGGTCAATCAACTCCGCCGCAAAACCCTCCAGCTCCACCTTGGCGCCAAGGTTGGACAGGCGGCGATACAGGCCAAGGCGCACGTCAAGGTCGGGGATGTAGTCCTCCGGGATCATCACAGGCACCGAAAGGTTGATCTGCGGTGACCAGCTATCATCCAAGGGCGACAGCCCCTGCAACTCGCCCGATTTGATCTTGGCGATGGTTTCTTCCAACATCTGTTGGTAAAGTTCGTAGCCTACCTCTTTGATATGACCCGATTGTTCCTCACCCAGCAGGTTGCCAGCCCCCCTGAGGTCAAGGTCGTGGGAGGCGAGATTGAACCCCGCCCCAAGGTTATCCATGCTGCCCAGCAGCCGCAGCCGTTTGGTGGCTTGCGGGGTCAGCGGCGCACGCGGTTTGGTGGTCAGGTAGGCATAGGCCCGGGTTTTTGAACGCCCGACCCGACCGCGGATCTGATACAGCTGTGACAGGCCGAACATGTCAGCCCGATGCACGATCATCGTGTTGGCGGTGGGAATATCCAGACCCGATTCCACAATCGTGGTCGCCAGAAGCACGTCGTATTTGCCGTCGTAGAACTGGTTCATCCGGTCATCCAGTTCGCCCGCAGCAAGTTGACCGTGTGCGATGCAATAAGTGACTTCCGGGACGTGGTTTTTCAGGAAATCCTCGATCTCGTGCAGGTCAGAGATGCGCGGCACCACGTAAAAGCTTTGCCCGCCACGATAATGTTCGCGCAGCAACGCTTCGCGGATGGTGATGGTGTCGAACTCGGACACATAGGTGCGGATCGACAGACGGTCGACCGGCGGCGTCGCAATGATCGACAGATCGCGCACCCCGGTCAGGGAAAGTTGCAGCGTCCGGGGGATCGGCGTCGCGGTCAGGGTCAGCACATGCACCTCTGACCGCATCTCTTTCAAGCGTTCCTTGTGGCTGACGCCAAAGTGCTGCTCTTCATCAATCACCATCAGACCAAGGGTCTTGAAGCTGATCCCCTTGGCCAGCAAGGCATGGGTACCGATGACGATATCAACCGAGCCATCTGCCATCCCGGCCCGATTGGCATTGGCATCCTTGGTGCTGACAAAGCGCGACAAGGGTTTGATGGATATGTTAAATCCCCGAAACCGTTCGACAAAGCTGCGATGATGCTGGCGGGCCAAAAGTGTTGTGGGGCAGATCACCGCCACCTGTTGCCCTGACAAGGCCGCAACAAAGGCCGCGCGCATCGCAACCTCGGTCTTGCCAAAGCCCACATCGCCGACGATCAGCCGGTCCATGGGTGAGCCTTTTTCCAGGTCGGCGACCACATCGGCGATGGCGGCCAGTTGGTCGTCGGTTTCCTGATAGGGGAAGCGCGCGGCAAACGCCTCCCAGATCGAATGCGGCGCTTCCAAGATCGGCGCATGCCGCAAGGCGCGTTCGGCGGCCACCCGCATCAGTTTGTCAGCAATCTCACGGATGCGTTCCTTGAGTTTCGCCTTCTTGGCCTGCCACGCACCGCCGCCCAGACGGTCCAACAGCCCCTCTTCGTGCCCATAGCGTGACAGAAGTTCGATATTCTCCACCGGCAGATAAAGCTTAGCGTTTTCAGCGTATTCCAAGGCGACGCAGGCATGGGGTGCACCCAAAGCGGTGATGGTTTCAAGGCCCAGATAGCGCCCAACGCCATGTTCGACATGCACCACCAAATCGCCGACCGTCAGGGTGTCCACCTCGCGCAGGAAGTTGTCGGCCTTGCGCTTGCGGCGGACCTTGCCGACCATGCGTTCGCCCAACACGTCTTGTTCCGAGATGACGGTCAGGCCCGGCGCCGCAAAGCCCGCATCCAGTCCCCAGACCATCAAAAACAGGCTGCCGTGTCCTTCAGGTACCTCGCGGAAGTCCTTGATTTCCTTTGCACCTTTTACCTTCTGGTCCTCCAGAAGCCCTTTCAGCCTTTCGCGTGCTCCGTCGGAATAGGACGCAATCACCACGTGCCGCTCGCGCAATTCGACGCGAAGATACTCCGCCAACGCCCCGAAAAGGCTGACGCTTTCCTGCTGACGCTCTGGGGCGAAGCTGCGGCCGATGCGCCCTCCGGCATCCAGAACACCGGGGCCGGGCGCCTGCGACAGGGGCGAAAGCTGTACCACGCGGTGGCTCGCCAAAGCCGCCTCCCATGCCGCGTCGTCCAGATACAGCAATTCTGGCGCGGAGGGTTTATAGACCGTGTCCATCCGCCCCTTTGCTGTCATCGCCTCGTGGCGGGCGTCGTATTGGTCTTCGATCCCCTCCCACCGAGACAAGCGCGCCGCCGTCACCTGATCATCCAGCATGACAGAGGCTTTTGGCAGGTAGTCGAACAACGTCTCCAGCCGTTCATGAAAAAACGGCAGCCAGTGCTCCATTCCCTGATGTTTGCGGCCCGCGGTCACTGCCTCGTACAACGGGTCATCCGAGCCACCTGCCCCGAACGCCACCCGGTAATTCTGGCGAAACCGTGCAATCGCAGCCTCGTCCAGCAACACCTCTGACATCGGGGCGAACTCCACCGACTTCAGCTTTTGCGTGGTGCGTTGCGTGGCCGGATCAAACCGCCGGATGCCGTCCAGTGTGTCACCAAAGAAATCCAGCCGCACCGGACAACCGCGACCTGGTGGGAAGATATCGACGATACCGCCGCGCAGGGCGTAGTCGCCCGGTTCGCTGACGGTAGAGACCGGCGAAAACCCCATGTTGGCCAGAAACCGTTTCAGCCGCACCTCGTCCACCCGGTCGCCCACCGCGGCGGCAAAAGAAGCCTTCTCCAGCACTGACTGCGCCGGAATCCGTTGATTTGCAGCGTTCAGGGTGGTCAACAGGACAAAGGGCGCTGACAGACCCGCAGCCAGTGCGGCCAAGGTGGCCATCCGCCGCGCCCCGATGTCGGGGTTGGGCGAGACGCGGTCATAGGGCAGGCAATCCCAGGCCGGAAACTCCAGCACCACAATGCCCGGCGACATCACGGACAGCGCGACCCTCATCGCCTCCATCCGCCGGTCATCGCGGGCGATGTGGATCACGGGCTGACCGCGCGCGAGCTCTTTGGCCAGCAACCGGGCGTCATAGCCTTCGGGCGCGCCACCTAGAAGTATTCGGTCCGCCATCGGTCAGTGCGACGCAAGAAAATGCGAGTTGAAATACATCCCGTAAAACACCGTCACGCTGATCGCCATCACGCCCAGAAATTGCACGGAAAGCCGATGGTAGTGCAGCCGTTTCAGCAAGGCCTCGCCCTGCGCCTCCCCGGCCTCCACCTTGATGGCCGACCGCAGCGACAGATATCCCAAGCCACACAGCGGCACGAACAGGAAAAGCACGGCTTGGGCGAATTCGATCTTGTAGGCGAACCCCAGCAACGCCAGCACGGTGATCATGAAGCTGACCGCCCCCACCAGCCAGGCGCCCCGTTCGCGCGAATGAAACAGCATGCGGGCGGTGTTGAGCCGCACCAGGGTTTCCATATCCGCCTGGGCTTGCCCGCCGTGCCTGCGGGCGCGCAGCACCATGTCGTAAGGCACGCCAAGCACCCAATGGCTCGCCGAAGACCAGATGACGGCCAGCACGATCCAATACCACAGGTTCGAAAAAGAACGCAGGTCGATCATCTCGACCAGTATCTGATACCAGGTCAATTACAGTCCCTTCAGCAGCCCTTGAGCCTTTGGCCATTCCATGTCAGTCAGGCGCGAAACCTGCAAGCCCCAAGCCATGATCAAAGGTCGTTATGCGCCCGATCTCTGCCCCCCACCCCGCCACCCGCTTCCGCCGGATGCGATCCTCTGCCCCGCTGCGGGCTTTGGCGCAGGAAAACACCCTGTCGGTGAATGACCTTATCTGGCCGGTGTTTTTGTGCGATGGGGTTGGGGTGACGCAAACCATCGCGTCGATGCCGGGTGTGGTTCGCCGTTCGGTTGATCTGGTGGTCAAAGCGGCGGAGGCGGCGGCAGCCCTTGGCATCCCCGCCATCTGCTTGTTCCCCTATACCTTGCCCGAAGTCAAAACCGATGGCTGCGAAGAGGCGTGGAACCCTGACAATCTGACCAACCGCGCCATCCGTGCCATCAAGGCGGCGGTTCCGGATATCGCTGTGATGACGGACGTGGCGCTTGACCCGTATAACGCCAACGGGCACGATGGTTTGGTGCGGGATGGCACTATCCTGAACGATGACAGCGTGGAATGCTTGGTCAAGATGGCCCTCGCGCAGGCCGAGTCCGGTGCCGATATCCTTGGTCCGTCTGACATGATGGATGGCCGCATCGGTGCCATCCGTCAGGCGTTGGAGCGGGCGGGTCATTCCAACGTGGCCATCCTGTCCTATGCCGCCAAATACGCATCGGCCTTCTACGGCCCGTTCCGCGATGCTGTGGGGGCTACCGGCGCGTTGAAGGGTGACAAGAAAACCTACCAGATGAACCCCGCAAATTCGGACGAGGCGTTGCGGTTGGTGGAACGGGATCTGCTTCAGGGTGCGGATATGGTGATGGTCAAACCCGGCATGCCCTATCTGGACATCTGCCGCAGGGTCAAGGACGCCTTCGGCGCGCCGACCTATGCTTACCAGGTCAGTGGTGAGTACGCGATGATCAAGGCGGCGGCGCTGAACGGCTGGATCGACGGTGAAAAGGCGATGATGGAAAGCCTGATGTGCTTCAAACGGGCCGGATGCGATGGGGTGCTGACCTATTTCGCCATCGAGGCTGCAAAGGCGATCCGCGCCGGTTCTGTCTGACGCTCGATATTAAGCGAGCCTGCATCCGCCGGCCCGAAGCTGTGGCCAGCCGCGCTTTTTGCCCTGCCAATCTCGTCGATGTCCCGGATTATTCAGTCCTTGAACGCGGCCACCCTGAGAGGACCATCGGCGACAGACGGCTGAACAGCGCCACGCCGCTTGGCGGAAGGCCGCTGGCCTGCTATTATCGTTTGTAAGGGTCAAAGAGCCCGGATGAGCAGCGAGGCAGTGACATGACCATCTCCCGGCGGAATTTTGTGGTATCGGGCTGTGCGGCCTTTGGGCTTGCGGCCTGTGACGGGTCGATCCTTGGCAACGGCATCGGCTCCAACGCCAGTCAAAAGATTGATGCGCGGGTCGATGCGACGCGGGACTATCTGTATTCGCGCTATCCCGGCACCAAAGATCTGGCCCGTACCGCCAAAGGCGTTCTGTTCATCCCGCTGGTCACCGAGGTCGGCTTTGGCGTTGGCGGCTCTTATGGCCGTGGCGCGCTGCGGATCAATGATGTGACGGTGGATTACTATTCTGCCACCTCTGCCTCGATCGGGTTTCAGATCGGGGCGCAGCAATATGCCCATGCGATCTTCTTTTTGACCCAGGATTCCTTGCAAGTGTTCCGGGCAGGATCGGGTTGGGCCGCAGGTGCGGGAGTGACTTATGCCACGCCGGAGCAAGGGGCGAGCATCGGGAAAGACACCACCGAACTGAACCCGGTCGTGGCCCTGATTTTTGGCCAGCAAGGCCTGATCGCCGGTGCCACGTTGCAAGGCGTGAAATACAGTCGGATCATTCCGTAAAGGCAAATCCGTTCGGGCAGGCATGGGCTGAAGATCCATCCTACCTGATGCCAACCGGTGTCGCGGTTCCGTTGCGGGCATCGCGTCGAACCGATGGAACAGGGTAGGATGGGCCATTGGCCCATGCCTCTATCTCAAACGGCGGATCAGGCTGGAGGTGTCGTTTCGGTTACCCCCCATCCGCTGTACGTCCTTGTAGAACTGATCGACCAAAGCCGTGACCGGCAGGCTTGCGCCAATCTGGTTGGCGGTGGCCAGACAAATACCAAGATCCTTGCGCATCCAGTCAACGGCAAAGCCAAAGTCGAAGGTGTCGGCCAGCATCGTCTTGTGACGGTTGACCATCTGCCACGACCCCGCAGCGCCTTGGCTGATCACCTCCACCACCGCAGCGCCATCAAGGCCCGCCTTCTCGCCAAAGGCCAAAGCCTCGGCCAGACCCTGCACCAACCCGGCAATGCAGATCTGGTTCATCATCTTGGCCAACTGCCCAGAGCCCGGCCCGCCCAACCGCCGACAAATCCGGGCATAGGCCTGCATCACCGGTTCCGCACGGCCATAGTCGGCATCCATTCCACCGCACATGATCGACAGCACGCCATTCTCCGCCCCGGCCTGCCCGCCCGACAGCGGCGCATCGACATACCCCTTGCCTTGCGATTCTGCCAAGGCCGCCAACTCTCGCGTCACCTCTGCCGATACGGTGGTGTGATCCACAAACACGGTACCTGACGCCATGCCCGCAAAAGCCCCCTCCGCCCCCAGACATACCGCGCGCAAATCGTCGTCGTTGCCGACGCAAGCCATGACAAACTCCGCCCCCTTTGCCGCCAAAGCCGGGGTTTCCGCTGAATGACCGCCAAATTTTGTGACCCAGGCTGCGGCCTTGGCGGGCGAGCGGTTGTAGACCGTGACCTGATGCCCCTTGGCCACCAGATGCCCCGCCATCGGGAACCCCATCACCCCCAAGCCCAGAAACGCCAGTTTCGCCATGATCTTGCTCCCACAGGTCCATCGGCGCCGATTGCCCCGGATACCGGGATCGACTAGAGGGATATTTCGCTGCAGACGTCAAGGATGACCCCGATGCTGACCGCCTTTCGATGGACCCTGCGCGGTTTTGTCGCCCTGATCGCGTTGGCTGCTCTGGCGCTTCTGGTGATCTATTATTTCCTGTCGCGCTCGCTTCCCGACTACAACGCGACATGGAACGTCTCTGGTATCGCTGCCCCGGTGGAGATCGTACGCAATACGTCCGACGTGCCTCATATCTTCGCGTCCTCCGACAACGATGCTTACTACGCCCTTGGTTTTGCCCATGCTCAGGACCGCCTGTGGCAGATGACCCTGCTGCGCCGCACGGTTCAGGGGCGCTTGTCCGAGATTTTCGGGGCCAAGACCTTGAAAACCGATGAGCTGATGCGGCGGCTGGACCTGTATACGCTGTCGCTGTCGTCGGTCGGCGCGCAAGACAGCTACACCAAGGCCGCACTGCAGGCCTATGCGGCGGGCGTCAACGCCTGGATCGGGCAGGTCAACACGGGCGCTTTGGGCCGTGGCGCGCCAGAGTTCTTCCTGTTCTCCAGTCAGATCGACGCCTGGGCCCCTGCCGACTCGATTGCCATCATCAAGCTGATGGCGTTGCAGTTGTCCTCGCATCTGGACAGCGAAGTGTTGCGGGCCGAGATGTCGATGGCGATCGCACCCGCCCGGCTGAAGGACATCCTGCCCGATAATTCTGGCCCCGCCATCGCGGCCTTGCCGCAGTATTCGAAGCTGATGCCGGGCGTGATCCCGGGCGAACCGCACCGCATGGCCGACCTTGACCAACCCTTGCCGCCGTTCCACTCCGCCGGGCTTGCAGGAGCTTCCAACGCATGGGCAGCCGCGCCAAGCCGGTCCGCTGCCGGAGGGTCCTTGCTGGCCAACGACCCCCATCTGAATTTCACCGCACCCTCGATCTGGTATCTGGCGCGGCTGCATCTGGCCTCTGGCGATGTGATTGGGGCGACAATTCCGGGCATGCCCGTTGTGCTGTTGGGGCGAAGCGAAAAGCTGGGCTGGGGCCTGACCTCCAGCTATCTGGATGATCAGGATCTGATCATGGAAAAGATCAATCCCGCCAACCCTGAACAATATCTGACGGCCACTGGCCCGAAGGACTTTGCCACCCGCCGCACCATCATCACGGTCAAGGATGCAGCCCCGGTCACGATCACCCAACGCTGGTCTGAGGCGGGGCCGATTTTGCCCGGCACCCATTACGACCTGAATACCGTAACCGCCCCCGGCACGGTGGCAGCGCTGGAATGGACGGCTTTGGACGGGGCCGACGCCTCAATGACCGCCGCGATGGCTTTGATGCGGGCGCATTCGGTCGACGAGGCGATCACGGTGGCGCAAGGTTTTGTCGCCCCCTCGCAAAACCTCATGCTGGTCGATGGCAAGAACATCGCCATGCAACTGATTGGCAAGATGCCCAAACGGGATGCGGCCAACGTGACCCAAGGCCGGATGCCCGCGCCGGGCTGGCAGGGACAGAACCGGTGGGAGGGGTTTTTGCCCTTTGCCGACAATCCGCTCGTCAAAAACCCGCCCTCGGGTCTGATCGGCAACACCAACAACAAGATCACCGACAAGCCCTACCCCGACAATGTCAGTTTTGACTGGGGGGATACGCAGCGCATTCAACGCTGGCTGACCCTGATGAAAACCCGCGAAGTGCACACCCGTGAGAGCTTTGTGGAGGCGCAGTTGGACACCGTCTCGCCCACCGTGCGCACCCTGTTGCCGCTGATCGGCAAGGACCTGTGGTTTACCGGTGAGGCAGCCCCCGAAGGCACCCCGGATCGGATGCGGCAGGATGCCCTTGCGCTGCTTGCCAAGTGGAACGGCGAGGAGAACGAACACCTGCCCGAACCCCTGATTGCCGAGGCGTGGCTGCGGTCCCTGCAAGACCACCTGACACGGGATGAGATTGGCCCACTGGCTGACGTCATCACGCACGTAAACCCCGATTTCATCGACCGCGTGTACCGTAACGTCGATGGCGCTGCGGTGTGGTGCGATGTGGTGCAATCGGCTGCGGTGGAAAGCTGTTCTGACATTGCCAAGGTGGCACTGGACGACGCTTTGCTGCAACTGTCCGAAAAATATGGCAGAAAGATCGAAAGCTGGCGTTGGGGCGACGCGCATGAGGCGACGCATGACCACCCGGTGCTGGGCGAGGTGCCGCTGATCCACTACTTCGTCAACATCCGCCAAAGCACGTCTGGCGGCGACAACACCCTGATGCGCGGGCAAACCAAGGGCACCGGACCGGACCCCTACCAGAACGTTCATGGCGGCGGTTATCGTGGAGTTTACGACTTTGCCGACCCGGAAAGTTCTGTCTTCATCATTGCAACCGGCGAATCTGGTCACCCGCTGTCGCGCCACTATGACGACCTGTCAGAGCTTTGGCGGCGCGGCGAATATATCCCGATGACACTGGACCCCGATCTGGCCCGTGCAGGTGCCGTGGGCATCACCCATCTGGTGCCCGCGCCGTGATCTGCACCGAACGTTTGCTGCTGCGTCCTGCGCGCATGACGGATCTGGCAGATTTCCATGACATCCTGCGACGGCCGGATGCTATGGCCTATTGGTCCACGCCGCCGCACCTCGACCTTGCAACCACGCAAGACTGGCTGGCCGCAACCGTGGCGCGCGATCCGGCGGTCTCAGTGGAATTTGCCGTCGAATATCGCGGCAAGGTCATCGGCCAGGCGGGCGGCGGCGTCTTGCCCGAGGTTGGGTATATCTTTCACCCGGACTATTGGGGCCAGGGCTTTGCCACCGAAGCGATGCAGGCAGTTGTGGACCATGCCTTTGCAAACTGGCCCGTGGATCACCTGATGGCAGATATTGACCCGCGCAACGACGCCTCTCGCAAACTGCTGATCCGTTTGGGCTTTCGGCCTAGCCATCATGCGGACAACACCTTCTGCATTGACGGAGTCTGGTCGCATAGCGACTATTTTATCCTGCCCCGGCCAAACAATTTGGCATGACGCACTTAAAGCTTACACGTCACAGCGCCGCAAACCGCGCTTCCTGACGCGGCGTCCATCGCAAATGCACCTGCCAACCCTCATCGGTCTGTGCCTCTGACACCACCACATCCTCGGCGTGAAGCCAGGCGTGCTGACGACCTTGCGCAAAGGTCAGGGTCAACTCGGTTTCCGTCCTGGCCTCGTCAAAGGCGGCAGAGATGGCGTCCAGAAGCGCGGGCAAACCCTCTCCGGTCAAGGCAGAGATCGCATAGACCCGCTCTCGGTTGGCTTGGGCCACTTCCAGCGAAGCACGGGCTTCGGGTGGCACAAGGTCCAGCTTGTTCCAGACCTCTATCTGCGGGGTATCGGCTTTGACGCCGAGGGAGGTCAGAATATCGGCCACATCGGCAGCCTGTTCAGCGGTTTCGGGGTGGCTGATGTCACGGACATGCAGGATCAGATCAGCCTCCAGCACCTCCTCAAGGGTTGCGCGAAAGGCGGCTACCAGTTGCGTCGGCAGATCAGAGATGAAGCCCACCGTATCCGACACGATGCACTTGCGCCCCGCCCCACCCTCTTTTCCGGGCAGAGTGACACCGCGCATCGTAGGGTCCAGCGTGGCGAAAAGCATGTCTTTGGCCAGAACTTCGGCCCCGGTCATCCGGTTGAACAACGTCGATTTGCCCGCGTTGGTGTAGCCTACCAGTGCCACAATCGGAAACGGCACCTTGCGACGCGCTGCCCGGTGCAGTTCGCGGGTTTTCACCACCTGCCCCAGCTGACGTTTCAGCTTGATCACCTCGTCATCAATCGCGCGCCGGTCAGTTTCGATCTGCGTCTCGCCGGGGCCACCGACAAAGCCAAAGCCGCCGCGCTGGCGTTCAAGGTGGGTCCAGGCCCGCACGAGACGCGAGCGTTGGTAGGACAACGCCGCGAGTTCGACCTGCATCACACCTTCGCGGGTGCGGGCGCGGTCGGCGAAAATCTCAAGGATCAGGCCGGTGCGGTCCAACACCTTCAGACCCCATTCCTTTTCAAGGTTGCGCTGCTGAACCGGGCCGACGGTGCCGTCTATCAACACCAACGCCACGTTGGATGCGGTAAAACGCGCTTTCAGTTCTTCAACCTTGCCGGTGCCGAACAACATGCCGGGGGCCACCCGCGCCAGCCTGACCACCTCGGCCCCCACCACATCCAGACCGGGCAAAGCGGCGGCCAAAGACACCGCTTCGGCAAGCCCGTGCTCTGCCAGCCGCCGCTTGCGGGTGGTTTTCAGGTCCGGGTGGACCACATAAGCCCGGGTGTCCGCCGTGGCGGTGTCATGTAATCCCCGAGGCTCACGCCCCACCTCAACCTCATCGACGTCATCGTCCGGGATGTCGTCGTCGTCGTTCGGATCAGAGATCACTCTTCGCCTTCGTACAGGTTGATCGGACCGCCCGGCATGATGGTCGAAATCGCGTGCTTATAGACCAGTTGGCTTTGGCCATCCCGGCGCAAAAGCACGCAGAAGTTGTCAAACCACGTGATCACGCCCTGCAACTTCACACCATTGATCAGGAAAATCGTCACGGGAACCTTGGCCTTGCGGACATGGTTCAGAAACGCGTCTTGCAAATTTTGCTTGTCGGCAGCCATTTTTCTAGCCCTTGTTCTTGTCGTTCTCGGGGGGTCTGTTGTTTTAGTTCTGTCCCTTGGCTGTCTTGGCAGCCGCGTCGCGAGTATGGCGGCTGATTTCGGCAGTTTCCAGTGGTTAATTTACTCGTCGTCGTCGGCCTCCCCTGCGTGACCCTTGCCGGAGGATACAACCCCCAATGATTTGAGCTTGCGGTGCAGCGCGGACCGTTCCATCCCGACAAATCCTGCTGTTCGGGAGATATTCCCGCCAAACCGGTTGATCTGGGTAAGCAGATATTCGCGCTCGAACACTTCGCGGGCATCACGCAACGGCAAAGTGGCCATAGCACCGCCCAAAACCATCCGTTGCCCCGAATCGCCGACCGGTTCCGGCCCCGGCAATTCACGCGGCTCCACCGGCCCCGCGCCATCGCCCAGAATCAAAACCCGCTCAATCACGTTGCGCAACTGGCGCACGTTGCCGGGCCATCCCATCGTTTGCAGCATCGCCTCGGCTTCCGGCGACAGAACCCGCTGCGGCAGACCTTGGGTGCGGTGAAACATCTCGATGAAATGCTTGGTCAGTTCCGGAATATCTTCGCGCCGCTCTTCCAGACTGGGCACCTGGATCGGCACCACGTTCAGGCGGTCATACAATTCCTGCCGAAAGCGCCCTTGCGATATTTCGCCGCGAAGGTCACGTGAGGTCGAAGAAATCACCCTCAGGTCGACCCGAACCTTGTCGGACCCGCCGGACCGGGTGAACTGCTGTTCGGTCAGCACGCGCAGGATTTTCGACTGGGTTCCCAAAGGCATATCAGCCACTTCATCGAAATAGACCACGCCGCCATGCGCTTGTTCCAACAGGCCTTTTTCAACGCCCCTTTCGCTGGTTTCGCGTCCAAACAGAACCTCCTCCATCCGCTCGGGTTCCACCGTTGCCGAGGAAACCGAGACGAAGGGCGCAGAGGCCCGGTTGGAATTGGCGTGAATGAACCGCGCCGCCAGTTCCTTGCCAGAGCCCGCAGGCCCCGAAAGCATCACCCGACCATTCGACTTGGTGACCTTTTCCAACTGCACTTTCAAGCCCTTGAAGGCCGGACTTGATCCAAGCATGTCAGAGGAGGTGACATCACGCCGCCGCAGTTCGGCATTTTCGCGGCGCAGACGCGCGGTCTCCATCGCCCGGCTGACCACCACCATCAACTGATCAATGTTGAACGGCTTTTCGATAAAGTCGTAGGCCCCCTGTTTGATTGCCGCGACCGCAATTTCAATGTTTCCGTGGCCAGAGATGATCACCACCGGCACGTCAGGATTGTCGCGCTTGACGGATTTCAGAATGTCGATTCCATCCATCCGGCTGTCTTTCAGCCAGATATCCAGGATGATCAGCGAGGGCAGTTCGTCGTTGATCGCCGCCATGCAATCGTCGGAATTTCCTGCAAGACGAATGGCATAGCCTTCGTCCTTCAGAATATCCCCGATCAGTTCCCTGATGTCTCTTTCGTCGTCGACGATCAGAATGTTGCTCATAGTACCCCCTGGGCTTGATTGCGTCCGGCAACGGATTTTGACCTTGTGGCCCTTGGCAGCCGAATTTCTGCCAAAGCACCCGCATGGTCATTGCCGGCGAAAACGGGCGCGTCCGAAAGGTTCAGCGTCCCGCCGTGTTCCTCGATGATCTTTTTGACGATGGGCAGGCCAAGGCCAGTGCCCTTTTCGCGTGTGGTAACATAGGGTTCGAACAATCTGCTGCGGTCAGGTGGCAGACCAGTGCCGTTGTCAGCGATCTTGATCACCGAATGGCTATCAAACGCTTGCAGGCTGACGTGAATTTCGGGAACAAAGAATGGATTTTTCGACTTTTCCCTTTGTTCCTCAATGGCTTCTCCGGCGTTCTTGATCAGGTTTATCATCGCCTGCCCGATCATCGTGCCGTCCAGCTCCATCACATCCGGCCTTTCCGGCAGTTCGGTGTGAAATGTCACGTCAGGTTGGCCATTTTCCTGCAACATCACGGCGGCCTTGACCAAAGCCGTCAAGTCGGTTTCGCGACGGTCCGGTTCCGGCATCCTGGCGAATTTGGAAAACTCATCAACAATGCGCCGCAAATCATTGGTTTGCCTGACAATTATGTCAGTGTACTGCTCCAGATCCTCTGGGTCAGCGACCTGAGTCCGGTATTTTCGGCGGATACGCTCAGCCGACAGCCTGATCGGGGTGAGGGGGTTTTTGATCTCATGTGCGATACGGCGCGCCACGTCGCCCCAAGCGGCCATCCTTTGCGCCGAAACCAGTTCCGTCACATCATCAAACGCCACCACAAAGCCCTCAATCCCACCGTCTTCGCCCAAACGCTCGCTCATCCGCACCAACAAGCTTTCAAGCCGACCACGACGTGAGATGCGAACCTCGTCTTGCAAAAGAGAACCCGTATCGGCCTGCAACCGTTCAAAAAGACTGGAAAATTCCGGAACCACTTGCGACAGCGTCATCTCCATCGTGGGTTCAGCCACAAGGTCCAGCATCCGCATTCCGGCCCGGTTGACGAATTCAATATGCCCCGAAGCATCCAAGCCAATCACGCCGGCGGTCACGTTGGACAGCACCGAATCAAACAGCCGCCGCCGGGCTTCGGTCTGCGCGTGGCTTTCGATCAACGCTTCACGCTGACCTTTCAATTGCCGGGTCATCTGGTTGAACAGACGGCCGAGCATCGAAATCTCGTCATCGCTTTCCTCTTCTTCGACCTGCACTTCCAGATCACCCGCACCGACACGTTGCGCAGCCCCGGCCAAACGCCCGACAGGACGCGCCAGCCGTTCGGCAAACCACAGGCCGCCCCACACGGCGGCGATGATCAGGATTACCGCAAAGCCGAGGTATAACAGGCCGAAATTGAACAGAATTTTGCCCCGGTCACTTTCCAGCTGTTGGTAAAGCGAGGCGGTCTGTTGCGTCTCGTCCAACAGACCCAAAATCTTGCCATCGACCTTGCGAGAGACGTAAAGCAGGCGGTCCGGAAAATTCGGCAACCGAACCAAGGCCCGCAACTCAGAATTGGGCCAGTCCTCGATTAAAACCACACCACCGGACTGCGCCTGTGCCATTTGCGCGTCAGTGGGCCTCACGAAGTTGAAAAGATAGCTTTTTTCGCCCCGGGTTTTCAGCGCTCCGGTCGCGGTGATCAGGTAGACTTCCTTCAGCCCGCGCTGAATAGCTGCCTGACCTTGCGCCAAAATGGGCCGGATCGCCCCGTCATCGACCAGAAAATCCTGCGCTTTGGTCTGCATGAGGTAGGTCGCCAAGGTCTGCACATCCTGCGTCAGGGTCGACGACTGCTCCACCTCATAAGCCTGCGCCGCCTCCAGCGACGCGCCGACGACCGAACGGACCCGGTCGGAAAACCAGCCCTCCAGCCCGATGTTCACCGTCAGCACGCCAAAAACGGCGACCAGAACCGTGGGAATCAGGGCCACAATGGCAAACACCCCGGTCAGGCGGAGGTGCAGCCGGGAGCCCGCCGACTGGCTTCTGCGGTCTGACACCATCTGGACCACGCGCCGCAAGACCAGCGCTGCCAGCACCAGCACATAGACCAGATCGGCCAGCAAGGTCAGCCGCAGTCCGTTTGACGATGCGGTCTGGTTCAGCGGGCCCAAGGCCAGAAAGGTGGCCACCGCCATCAGCGGGCCCAAAAACACCAAACCGAGCGTCATGCCGGTTTGCACCTGCCGTTGCCGCCGAAACCGCGACACGCCCATCAGCCACCAGGAAACGCCTGCCTCTTGAACCAAAATTCAACCCTACCAAGGGGCCGAACCTGCGTCCTGCCCGCCACACCCGGTGCCTTTCAAGCGACGCTACGCCCGTGACACTCTGCTGTTGCTTTATTACATCAGCTTGCGGCGGCGAGTCACGCGGATATCGAGGTCTGTGATCTTCTTGCGCAAAGTATTGCGATTGATCCCCAAAAGATCGGCACATTTAGCTTGATTGCCCGCGGTGGCATCCAGCGCAATTTCGATCAAAGGCAACTCTACCTCGCGCAAAATCCTGTCGTAGACGCCATTTGGCGGCAATTGCCCGTTGTGCAGGTCGAAATAGCGCTTCAGGTGGCGGGCGACGGATTGCGAAAGTTTCTCATTCTCTACTGCACCCGCCCGCGCCGGTTCGGCGGTTTGTGGCCCACCAAGGGCGGATTCAAGTTCCGGTCCGCCAATGTCAGGCTCCGAAGAGGTGACCAGCAGCCGTTTCAGAACGTTTTCCAGCTGGCGCACATTGCCCGGCCACGGAAAGGCGCGCAGGATGTTGCGGGCCTCGGTGGACAGCCTGCGCACCGTGCCAATCTCGCGCTCGCCCCGTGTCATGAAATGGTCGGCAAGCAGGTTGATATCCTCAACCCGTTCGCGCAAGGGCGGGACGTTGAAACTGACGCCGCCCAGCCGGTAGAACAGGTCCTTGCGCAGCTTGCCCTCTTCAACCTTCTGGGACAGATCGGCTTGCGAGGTGGCCAGAACCCGTGGCGCGTGGTCGTCGGCCACATCCAGCATCCGCACCAGTCGCGCCTGCCCGTCCTCGTCAAAGTCCGCCACTTCGTCGATGAGCAAAGTACCGCCGCGCGCCTTGGCCACGAGCGAGGCAATCCCGTCAACGCCGCCCAGATCCGCTGCCTGTGCCACAACAAAGGGCTGCGAGCGGCGATCCGAGAAATCATGGATCGCCCGCGCAATCAGGCTTTTACCGGTCCCTGATTCGCCGGTGATCAACACGGGCAGGTCGGTGTTCATCACCTTGGCCACCAGCCGGTACAGGGCCTGCATCGAGGCCGTGCGCCCCACCAAAGGCAGATCTTCGCCCGGCTCTCGCACCGGGTTCACCACCGCCGCAGCCACCCTGCGCTTATGATCCAGCGCGCGGGCAGAGCGTTTCATCAGGTCAGGCAGGTCAAAGGGTTTGGGCAGGTAGTCAAACGCCTCCGCTTCGGCCGCCTGTATCGCCGTCATGATGGTGTTCTGCGCCGAGATCACGATCACCGGCAGGCCGGGGCGGATGCGGCTGATGCGCGGCAAAGCCTCCAGCCCATTCCCATCGGGCATGATGACGTCGGAAATCACCAGGTCGCCCTTGCCCTCTTCCACCCACCGCATCAGCGTCATTAGGCTGGAGGTCGCGTGGACCTTGCAGCCTGCACGCGTCAATGCCTGCGTCAGCACCGTGCGGATCGTGCGGTCGTCATCTGCGACCAGAACAGTGCCATCCATCCTACTTCTCCTTCAACTTCTCATTCAACAATTTTGCAGCCTGCACTTTTTCGGGCGCCAATTTTTTGGCCGCAAACTTTTCGGCCTCCGACTGTTCCGGCGTCATCGTGTCTTTCGGGGCAAGCGGCAATGACAGGCGGAACACGGTGCGCCCCGGCGTCGATTCCACCCCGATCAAGCCACCATGGTCCGTGATGATCTTGGAGACGAGGGCCAGACCCAACCCCGTGCCATTCTCACGCCCCGACACAAAGGGCTCAAAAATGTCGGCGGCAATGTCGGGCGAAATCCCCGGGCCGTCATCTATGATTTCCACTTGCAAGGGCAGCAGTGCGCCGGTGCCGTCCTTGCGCCGCAGCCGCAGCGCCAGATCGTAAAACGTCCGCAACCGGATCGTACCCCGGCGGTCACGGGCGGCTTCGGTGGCGTTTTTGATCAGGTTCAGGAACACCTGCATCAGCTGATCGGGGTCGGCCCAGGTCGACGGCAACGAGGGGTCGTAATCCTCAACAATCATCATGTGGCTGGCATAACCGACTTGGGCAGAGCGGCGGGCGCGGTCCAAAGCGTCATGAATGTTGACGGCGCGCCGGTCCGGCGGGCGCAGGTTGCCGAACTGTTCAACCTGCTCCAGCAATTTGACGATACGCCGGGTTTCTTCCACGATCAGATCGGTCATCTCGCGGTCTTCCGGCTTCAGGTTCATCGACAGCAGTTGTGCAGCCCCCGAAATCCCGGCAAGTGGGTTCTTGATCTCATGCGCCAGCATCTCCGCCATGCCGATCGCCGATTTGGCAGCAGAGGAGGCGTTGCGCGCGCGTCCCATCCGGTCCGCCATCTCACGCGGAGAAATCAGGATCAGCACCTGATCGACGGTGTCCTGCAAAGGGGCAATCTGGATCAGGCAGTGTTGTGTCACGCGGTCAAAAGCGGCAACCCGGACGTCATTGATGTTGACCACCGCCTGATTGGCGCGTGACCGGGTCAGGGCGTCCAGAATGTCCACATCCACCAGCAGCTTTTCGGTGACGCTTTGCCCGCTAAGGGTCTTGGCAGAGGTGTTCAGAAAGGTCTCCGCCGCTGCATTGGCCGCAAGAATGAGGTCAGTCTTGCCG
Source organism: Rhodobacterales bacterium (assembly GCA_038231395.1). Taxonomy (GTDB): domain Bacteria; phylum Pseudomonadota; class Alphaproteobacteria; order Rhodobacterales; family Rhodobacteraceae; genus Stagnihabitans. The sequence continues at coordinate 46,397 of JBBRLL010000007.1, read as the reverse complement.
ATCACCAGCGCTGGCATCGGCAAAGAGGCCCAGATCACCTCAAACGAGGGAAAAATGGTCATGCGGCCTGCCTTTCGGACTGCGAGAATACGCGGTCGATCAGGTGCAGCACCTGGCGCGGATTGTCATTGAGCAACAATTGATCGCGGAAATCGGCCAGCCCCGCCGCCTCCAGATACCAGCCCAGATGTTTGCGGGCGCAACGGGAGCCCAGAGTGGTGCCGTAAAACGACAGCATCGCCTCGTAATGCGCGCAAACCAACCCCGCCAAAGCTGCCCCCCGTGGCACCACAGGCGCAGGCGTTCCGTGCAATTCGTGCGATATCTCTGCCAGCCGCCAAGGCGCGCCCTGCGCCCCGCGCCCGATCATCACGCCATTGGCCCCCGAGGCCGCCAAAGCCGCCGCAGCCGTGCCCGCATCGACAATATCACCATTGGCAATCACCGGAATGGTCACCGCGTCCTTGACCGCCCGGATCGCCGCCCAGTTGGCCGTGCCTTTGTACATCTGGCACCGTGTGCGCCCGTGGATCGTGATCATCCTGATCCCGGCCGCTTCGGCCCGTTTGGCAAGCTCTGGCGCGTTCAGGCTGGCGTCATCCCAACCCAGCCGGGTTTTCAGCGTCACCGGCACCGAAACCGCGCCCACCACAGCCTCGATCAACCGCAGCGCGTGGTCCAGATCGCGCAACAGGGCGGACCCGCAAGCGCCAGTGGTCACTCGTTTGGACGGACACCCCATGTTGATGTCGATCACCCGTGCGCCCTGCCCTGCCACAAAGCGGGCCGCTTCGGCCATCCAATAGGCTTCACGCCCGACCAGCTGCACGGCAGTATGCGCTTCGGTAAAGCCCAGTTCGGCCAAATCCACAGTGGCGCGCGCGCGCATTTCGGGGGTGTTGCGCATCACCTCTTCCGAGGCGACCATTTCGGACACCACCAGACCCGCCCCGAATCCCGCCACCACCCGCCGCCACGGCAGGTCCGTGATACCCGCCATCGGGGCGAGGATCACCGGTGGGTCAAGGGAAAGCGGATCGGACGGCACAAATAACTCCTCATGAGCATCTTCAGTAGGTAAGGCGGAGGCGGCTGAATGGCAAAGGGAAGCGGGCGAGTTATTGCCTCAAATTCGGGCATTGATTAAATTATAGGCGCTCTTTGGAGCCAATCAGCGGTTTACAGGCTTTAACCATGGCGCACCACAGCAAGTTTGGACATTCGCGGTCCGCCCGGCGCCGTTGGCCTTTGAGCCTCGCCAACTGCCCCGCTCCGCAGTCTGGCCATTTCTGACGGCGGGTCCGTCGCCGCAATTCGATCCATGGTTTCCATCTGTGCACCATTTCCGTTAAAGCTTTTAAAAAGGGCAGGTGACATGACGACAGCCGCAATCATCGTGGCCGCAGGACGCGGGGCAAGGGCCGGCGGCGGCGTCCCCAAGCAATGGCGGATGCTGGCCGGGCGGCCTGTGGTCGCGCATGCTTTGGACGCCTTTGCCGGATTGCGGCGGGTGCTGGTGGTTCATCGCGAGGACTGGGATCTGGCGGTGGCTGCGGCAAGCGACGCCCTGCTGGTGGAGGGGGGGGCGAACCGCACTGCCTCGGTCCGCAACGCGCTGGAGGCTTTGGCAGGCCAGGGTGTCACCCGCGTGTTGATCCATGACGCCGCACGTCCGATGGTTTCGGCGGCGGTGGTGGCCCGCGTGTTGGCGGCGTTGCAGGACACGGTGGGCGCGGCCCCTGCTTTGGCGGTCACCGATGCTTTGTGGACCGGGGCCTCCGGGCTGGTCACCGGCACCCGCGACCGTACGGGGTTGTTTCGCGCCCAGACACCGCAGGGCTTCGGGTTTGAGGCGATCCTCGCCGCTTATCGCGCCTTTGCCGGTGAGGCTGCGGATGACGTGGCGGTGGCGCGGGCGGCGGGGCTTGACGTGGTGATGGTCGAGGGCAGCGAGGCCAACCTGAAGCTGACCTTTCCCGGCGACTTTGAGCGGGCCGAACAGATGATGGCGTTTGACACCGCAGTGGCGGCAGAGGCTAAGGCTGGGCAGAACAATATTGGGCCGCTGGTGGTCGGGTCGATCGTGGCGAAGAGCATGCAAGAGGTTAAAATGGATGTGCGGATGGGCAACGGCTTTGACGTCCATGCCTTTTGCGAGGGCGACGGGGTTTGGCTTTGTGGCATCAAGGTGCCGCATGGCCGCGCTTTGCTGGGCCATTCCGACGCCGACGTCGGCATGCACGCCCTGACCGATGCAATCTATGGCGCGCTGGCAGCGGGCGACATCGGCCAGCATTTCCCACCCTCTGACCCGCAATGGAAAGGGGCCGCGAGCCGGATTTTTCTGGCCCATGCCGCCGAACTCGCAGCAAAACGCGGTTTCGCGATCTCCAGCGCCGATGTCACTTTGATCTGCGAGCGCCCCAAGATCGGCCCTCATGCTGTGGCGATGCGGCAGGCCTTGGCTGCGATCATGGGCATCGCACTGGACCGCGTCAGCGTGAAGGCTACAACCTCGGAACGGCTTGGGTTCACCGGGCGCGAGGAGGGGATAGCGGCAATGGCAACGGCGGTTCTGGTGGCACGATGACGCCGGTTGCATTGGCCCGGCGTCTGGCGATTTTCTTTGGCGTGGGCTTGATGCGCCCTGCGCCCGGCACATGGGGTTCGGCGGTGGCGCTGATTGTCGGCATGGTCATTGACCGTTTTGCCGGATTTCCGGCGCTGGTCTTAGCCACTTGTGGGATCACGGCCCTTGGCTTCTGGGCCTGCGCCACCACTTTGCAACCCGGCGAGGACCCCTCCGAGGTGGTGATAGACGAGGTGGCAGGTCAATGGCTGACCCTGTTGTTCGTGGCCGCTGGCTTCTGGTCGCGCGGCTATGTGGGATGGCTGCCGTGGCCTGCGTGGGTGTTTCCCTTTGCCCTGTTCCGGCTGTTCGACATCTGGAAGCCCTGGATCATTGGCCGCGCTGATCGCAGGCATGATCCGGCGGGGGTGATGCTGGATGACCTTTGGGCTGGTTTGTTTGCCGGGATCAGCACAGTGATCCTCGCCGGACTGTACCACTTGCCCCTGATTTTCCTGCACCGTCCATGACGCCGGAAGCCCTTCTGCAAGCGGCGCGGCTGCGTGGCCTGCGCATCGCCACCGCCGAAAGCTGCACCGGCGGCATGGTTGCCGCACGGCTGACCGACATCGCCGGGTCTTCGGACGTGTTTGATTGCGGGTTTGTCACCTACTCCAACGCTGCGAAGATGACGATGCTTGGGGTCAGCGCTCAGACGCTAAAGATGCATGGCGCGGTGTCAGAGCAGGTCGCCGCAGAGATGGCAGCGGGCGCACTGGCCCACTCCACAGCCGGGCTCGCGGTGTCCATCACCGGCATCGCGGGCCCCGGCGGGTCAGAGTTCAAGCCCGAGGGCCGGGTGTGCTTTGGCATCGCAAGGCTTGGCAGGACCACGCAGGTGCACACGGTCGAGTTCGGAGCCTTGGGGCGGGACGCGGTCAGGCTGGCAGCGCGCGAACATGCCTTGGGACTGTTGATGCAATCGCTATTGGCGACGTAATGTCTTGGCTATCGCGCGAATGTCTTGCTGCCGTGTCGGCCCTTCGGTTCACACCACGATGAAATCCTGAAACGACAAAGCGGCATGGTTGTCCAGGATGGCGAAAAGCACCTGCGGCGCACTGGCTGTTCCGTGCAGCGTGCCATCCGGGTCATAGTAAAGGCGTCCGGTCGCGGCATCATAGATGATGCGATCGTCGCCATCCTGCGCGGCGGTGCCCAGCCTGAATTCCTGCACGTCAACCGTCGCATGCACGCCGGCAAAGACCGCAGCGGTCAACTGGATGACGTCGACGCCATGCTGAAAATCCACGATATGGTCGTAATGGTCCGCGCCCTTGGCCACAAAATTGAACACGTCGTTTCCGCTGTTCCCGACCAAGGTGTCATGACCAAAGCCGCCGCGCAGGAAATCCGAACCCGTGCCGCCCACCAGACTGTCAGCGCCATCGCCGCCCGACAGCGCATCATTGCCATTGCCGCCAAACAACACGTCATTGCCAGTGCCGCCGTTCAACGTGTCATTGCCATCTTCGCCCATCAGCATGTCATTGCCATCGTCGCCGTCGAGAACATCCGCGCCGGAATAACCCGACAGCGTGTCTTGGCCGGTACCGCCATACATCATGTCATTTCCGGTGAATCCTCTTAGAACGTCTGAACCAGAGCCGCCGTCCAACGTGTCATTGCCCGTTCCACCAAGCAAAAGGTCATTGCCGGTCCAACCATGCAGATAATCGTTGCCTGCATCGCCCTGTATTTGATCGTTGCCGTTTCCCCCAAATATCACATCGTTCCCGGTCCCGCCCGATATGATGTCATTGCCGCCCAAGCCCTCAATCTGGTCGTCTCCAGCGCCGCCATCCAGCGTATCGTTGAAGTTGCCGCCGCTGAAATCGTCGTTAAAGTCGCTGCCGATGATATGGGTGGCGAAGAATTTGGCGGCGTGGGTAAAGCTTTCGATGAAGCTGGAGGTGGTTGACGAGAACTGGCCAACCGTGCCGCCCGCGTCGCCTGAAAAAGCCGTGCTGGCCTTGAAAAAATGAGATTGAACGTAATTAACCCAAGCACCCACGGCGACGATGAAAGCATTTGTGTCGTCAAAATACTTGTTTTGGTCATCAATATAGATTTTGTCGACGTAGTTCTCCCAAAGCGGTGGCGGATCCACACCGACAGGAAACCGCAGGTAGGGTTTGCTGTTGTCGGCGAGATTGACCAGATCCATATGGTCGGCAGCGGGAAAATGCTGCCAGATATAGGGCGTCAGGTCCTTTGACAGGTTGGTCGCAGGAACCGTGGTCGCGTTTCCTGCGGCATCAATCAAAATGACCTGATCTTCGGGAATGCCGACGTCCCCATAGCCGACCGGGAGCCGGTCATTTAGAAGCAGGATGTCGTCATTGGTAATCGCGCGGTAAGAAACGGAGAAATCGAGCGTTATCACTGTCATGGTGCAATTCCCTTTCCGAACCAGAATACCCGCTTGCCCAAACTGAACGCATCATTGGGCTGTTGTTGACGTGACGGCGCGGCCTGAATATCGCTTAGGCTGTGATCAGCACCGCCTAAAAAAGGCAGACCACTCGTGCCAGATACAAGGGGGCCGAGCCGGAATTAATAGTCACTCAACATATTTTGCCACAAATGTCGCGTTCCGGCAAGGTTTTCGCAAATTTTGCGCGGTTTTGCCCTTCTATCCAGCCGAACGCCGCCTTCGCCGGCAGCGCGTATTTCCAAACAATCCAGATCATTGCCGCAGGCTGATCACGGCTTTTTCAATTGCTTCAAGGCTCTCGTGGTCTCGATCCATCACGTCAACGGCCAAACGACAGCGTTGTTCGGCGCGGCTTTGGGACGATTGCGGTTGGAATTGCCGAGGCAGTACCGGCTTGGCCTTAGCGTGACCGCCACGTCACCAGCGACGATGCCATAAAGTTCCAGACAGCTCCCGCCGCAGCCCCGGCCGCACTCGCCAAAGGCCAGTAGGGTGCCACTCCGAACAAAAGCCGCGCCAACCCAATGTTCACCAAAGCGCCGAACGAACAGACGAGGTAAAAGCTCGCCAGCCCTTTCAGCCAACCCCAGCCCTTCAACGACCGGTCCCGGTAGGTCAGCGCATTGTTGAGCGTGAAGTTTGAGGCGATCGCCACCACCACGCCCCAAAACTGTGCCCAGCCGAAGGAGACGGCCATGTGCAGCGCCAGCCCGACCACGGCCAGTTGCACAAAGACCCCCAAGAGACCGACGATCCCGAACAGCACGAACTTGATCGACACCACCCCGCCGGTCTTGCGCGCAATCAGCAGGCCCAGAAACTCCAACGCCACGGCGCGGTCCATTTTGGACTGACCAAACTGGCGCTGGCGGAACTGATAGGGCACCTCTGCCATTTTCCACGCGCCATTGGACGCCGACAACAGGTCCGCCAGCAGCTTGAAACCGGCGACCTGTAGCTGCTGCGATACCGTGGCAAAGCTGGAGCGGCGCACCATGAAGAACCCGCTCATCGGATCAGAGGCTGTGATCTTCAACGCCCGTTTGGTCAGCGCCGTCGCCCAATCGCTGCCCAGCTTTCGGGTGGCCGAAAACCCGTCGGCAGAGTTGCCACCAGCGATGTTGCGGCTGGCGATCACCAGATCCAACGCAGGGTCTGCGGTCAAAAGATCAAGCATTTCGGCCAACTTCGTCTCGTCATGCTGCAAATCGGCGTCCATCACCGCGCAAAACCGGGCGGAGGATGAGAGGACCCCTTCGATACAAGCGCCCGCCAGCCCCCGGCGCCCGGTGCGGTGGATCAGGCGGACATTGGGCCGGGTTTCCGCGATGGCGCGGACCACATCGGCGGTCTTGTCAGGGCTGTCGTCATCGACAAAGACCACCTCCCACGCCCGCCCGGCCAGCGCTGTGGCGATCAGATCGACCAAGGGGCCCACGTTGTCACGCTCGTTGAAGGTGGGGACGACCACGGTCAGATCAAACATCATACGCCTCTGGTTCAAGCCTTCAGGTTTTTGGGCCATCACGTTCTGGGGCCATCACGTTCTGGGGCCGTCGAGTTTTCGGGGCCATCAGCTTTTGGAGGCGGTGCCTTACCATGGCTTGCCGCTTCCTGTAAGCCGCGCGGTTGAAGGGGCTGCAAACCTGCGCCCAAATCGGCGGAACAAAGATGAACCGGTCAGTCCTTTTGGTGGCATGTGGGTTTGGCGCCCTGCATCTGGTCATGGCGGCCGTGCTGCCGATGATCGGGGACGAGACCTATTATGCGCTCTGGTCCACCGCCCTGGATTGGGACTATTACGACCATCCGCCGATGATCGCCGCCATGATCCGGGCCGGAACGGCGCTGTTCGGGATTACCCCGTTTGGCCTGCGCGTGGTGCCGATGCTGGCAATGGCTGGGGCGACCTTGCTGGTGGCGGCTATCGCCGGTCGAGAGGCGGGCCCCCGGGCGGCACTTTATTTTAACGTTGGATTTTTGATACTTGGGGTCGGAAGCTTCGCCACGCCGGACGTGCCTTCGACGTTTTTCTGGATGTTGGCGACCTATTGCGCCGTCAAAGCCACCGAAGGTGAGGAGGCGTTGCGGTGGGGTCAGCCGCGCTGGCGGATCGGCTGGTGGGCCTTGGCAGGTCTGGCCTGCGGCCTGGGGGTGATGAGCAAATTCACCAACCTTTTCCTTACGGTAGGCTTTTTCGGCTGGCTGGTCTTTACCCGCGCCGGGCGCAGCAGTTTGCGCAGGCCGGGGCCTTATCTGGCGGTGGTTTGCGCGATTATTCCGGTTCTGCCTTTGATCCTGTGGAACGTCGATCATCATGGTCTGGGATTTGAGCGGCAATTCGGGCGGATCATAGAATCTGGGCTAACCCCTTGGAACCTTGGGCAATATCTGTTGATGATGCTGGTGCTGCCCACGCCGGTAATTGGCATCCTCGCCTTGCGTGGCGTGGCACTTTGGCCCGGCAAGGGGCGGGCCCTGATCTTGTGGTCGGTGTTGCCTTTGCTGGCCTATTTCGCCGTCCACGCCCTGCACGGCACGGTCGAATTGAACTGGCCGATGCCAGCGATGGGGGTCATCGCCGTGGTGGCCGCCGGATCTGAGGCGTGGCGCAAAACCGCCGGGTGGAGCGGGGCCGTCCTGTCCCTTGGACTGATGGCCGTCATGCTCAACCCATGGCAACCGATTGGAAACGTTGACAATCCTGCCAACCAGATGCGAGGTTGGCAAGCTCTGCCCCAGATCGCCCAAGCGGCGCAGGAGAAGGGTGCGCTGTGGATCGCCACGACTGATTATAGCGTGACCGGGCGGATGTTCGTGGCCTTTCCCGACTTGCCGGTGCGCGCTGTGACCGAACCGTATCGCTGGGGATTTCGCGGCGCTTTCCCCGCTGCACTATGCGGTCAACCTGCCCTTCTGGTCGAAAATGCCAGCGATGATCCGGCGGTTGCGGCGACCTTGTTTGACGAGGTCGGGCCGCCTACTCTGGTGCCCTTTACCGCCGCCGGGATCACGGTGCGGACCTACCGCCTGCGCCGGGTCAACGGGTTTTGCCGCTGAGGTTGCGTGGGATGTGTCCTGAGATGGGTCGTGGTTTTGGCGTCAGGTTTCTGTATGTTTTCGAGATAAACGGCGCGCGGCACGGCAGGGTGTCGCTTACCGGTGGTCCGGGGTCCGGGGCGTGTCAGATCGCCGGGTTTTCCTGTTCAGGTTCACCGTTTTGGCAGGCCGTTCAAGTCCGCTCTAGGGGATTTTGCGCCCGTACAGCACCTGTGCGCGCGCCTCAAAGGCGCGGACCACGCGGGTCATTGCCTCGTTGAACACAAAGCCGATCACGGCGGTCAGCAAAGCGTTGCGAAACTCGAAATCCACATCGAAGACGACTTTGCAGGAGCCTGGGGGACGGTCAGGCGGGGCTTCGGCAAAGCTCCACTCTGATTTCAGATGGCGGAACGGGCCGTTAAGGTATTCGGTCAGGATGCGGCCTCCGGAGGGTGACCCCGTGGGTGATCCCGCTGGTAAATGGGCGGGCAGCAGGGTCACCCGGCTGCCGAACTTCTCGCGGAACAGCTTGAAGGAAATCACCAGATCGGCCTCCAGCACTTCGCCGCCCAGGTTGCCGCCTTGCGTGATCGGCAGGCGGGAGTGGATGCGGGCGGCGGCGGTCCACGGCAAAAACTCCGGGTAGCGGGCGACATCGGCCACCAGATCGAACATCTGTGCCGGGGTATAGGGCAGGAACTTCTCTTCGTGGTGCCGTGTCATCCGATCCAATTGCCCCTTGCCAGTGCGCCGCCCGTGCGTTTTGGTTAGCCTTAGAGTGTTGCGTGGCCAATGGGAATCCGGATCCGCGCAAAACCACGTGAGTGATTGAGTGCAATTGGTGGAGGCCGCATGCCCGAACGTCCCTATGTCATCGACCAGATGATCAGCGCCAAGACGATTGCGGCCCGGGTTGAGGAACTGGCCCGCGAGATCACAGAGCATTACAAGGGCACCGACAAGCTGGTGGTGGTCGGGCTGTTGCGCGGGTCTTTCGTGTTCATCGCCGACCTTGTCCGCGAGATTGCCTTGCCGGTGGAGGTCGATTTTCTGGAAGCCTCGTCTTATGGGGATTCGCTGCACTCCAGCCGGGAGGTGCGGATCCTGAAGGACATAAGGGGCGAGATTGCTGGCAAGGATGTGCTGGTGGTCGAGGATATCGTGGACACCGGCTACACCCTGCACCACGTCCGCAAGCTGTTGCAGGCGCGCGAACCCCGGAGGTTGGCGGTCTGCGCGCTGCTGGACAAGCCGTCGCGACGGGAGGTGGACATCAAGGCCACCTGGACCGGCTTTGTCATTCCCGATGAGTTTGTCGTGGGATACGGCATCGACTTTGCCCAAAGGAACCGCAACCTGCCCTATATCGGCAAGGTCCGGTTTACCGAGTAGGGCGGCTTCAGGTCAAACGTTCCGGCACGACCTTCGCAGGTTCACGGCACGGTGTGTCAAAGGCCTGTCCGACTTGCCGTCTGGCAGAACTTGTGAGACGGTTTCACCAGGATTGGCAGGGCAAACCATGGCAAAGATGTTGCGAACTCTGCTGGCGCTGGCAATCTTTGCCGCCGCTGTGGGCTGGTATCTGTCGGCCCCCGAACTGCGGCCCACTGCGGCGATGGAAAAGCTGACCGGTGACAAGGTGCATGGTGAGGTGATCTTCTGGGCCTCTGGCTGCGCCTCCTGTCACATGGCGCCCGGGGCCAAGGGGGCGGATCAGTTGGTTCTGGCCGGCGGGCAGCAGTTTGCCACGGCGTTTGGGACGTTTGTGGCCCCCAATGTCTCACCCGACCCGAAGGCCGGGATCGGCGGCTGGACGCTTGCCGCCTTTGCACATGCCTTGCAGGACGGCGTGTTGCCGGATGGCAGCCATGAATATCCCGCGATGCCCTACGTGGCCTATGCCAAGATGGCGGCGCAGGATCTGGTTGACCTGAAGGCCTATCTTGACACCCTTCCCGCCTCGGCCACACCCAGCCAGCCGCATCAGGTCGGGTTTCCCTTCACCATCCGGCGGAGTCTGGGGATCTGGAAGCTGCTGTTTGGCGGAACCGGCTATGTGCTGACCGGACCCTTGGCCGATGACGTGACGCGCGGTCGCTACATTGCCGAGGCGATGGCGCATTGTGGCGAGTGTCACACGCCGCGCAACCCGTTGGGCGGATTGGACAAGTCGCGCTGGATGGCGGGTGGGCCTTCGCCGGATGGCAAGGGCAAAGTGCCGAACGTGACCTCGGGCAAGCTTGACTGGCCCGCCGATGACATCTACGCCTATCTGACCACCGGCTTTACGCCCAGCTTTGACGCGGTCGGCGGCCAGATGGCGCATGTGGTTGACAATATGGGCCATCTGCCGGAAAGCGACGTGCGGGCTGTGGTGGCCTATCTGAAGGCAATTCCAGCCGTCAAATGAGAAGTGAGCGTCCAAGATGATCCTGATCGGCCAATATGACAGCCCCTTCGTGCGGCGGGTGGGGATTGCCTTGCGGCTGTACGATATGGCGTTCGAGCATCGCGCGTGGTCCATTTTCAGCAATGCCGATCAGGTGCAAGGCTTTAACCCGCTGATCCGGGTGCCTAACTTGATTTTGGACGACGGGGACGTGTTGATCGACAGCGCGGTGATCATCGATTACCTCGACCGGACTGCGCGCAAGGATCAGGTGCTGTTTCCGCGCCACGAACCCGCGCGTCACCGTGCGCTGAAAGTGGCGGCGCTGGCCTGTGGTCTGGCCGACAAGGCGGTCAGCCTTTTCTACGAGCGCACCCTGCATGACAAGGCATCCGCGATCTGGGAGCAACGCTGTCTGAGCCAGATCGCAGCCACCCTGGCAGTTCTGGAAACCGACCGCGCCGCCCTATCCACGCCGTGGTGGTTTGGCGAAAAACCGGGGCATGCGGACATTGCGGTGGCCTGCGTCTTACGCCACGCAACCGAGGCGCATCCCGGCACGATCACCCTATTCCCCTACCCTGCCCTTGCCGCCCACGCCGCCGCGAGCGAGGCGTTGCCGGTGTTTCTTGCCACCCAGCAGGCGTTCATTCCACCGGCCTGAGTCAAGGCCAGCCGAAACCGACCTGCGCAAACCGACCTGCCCGAACCGACCTGCCCGAACCGACCTGCCCGAACCGACCTACCCGAACGCGCCTAAGCCCGGTCCAGCTTTTCCAGACGATTGGTCCGCAAGCGGACGAAATCGTCGCCGGCGTGGTAGCTGGAGCGGGTCAGCGGGGTGGCTGAGACCATCAAGAAGCCTTTGCCCCACGCCGCTGCCTCATAGGATTTGAACTCGTCCGGGGTGACGAACCGGTCAACCCGGTGGTGCTTCGGGGTCGGTTGCAGATACTGACCGATCGTCAGGAAATCCACATCGGCGGCGCGCATGTCATCCATGACTTGCAAAACACCGGGGCGATCCTCTCCCAGACCCACCATGATGCCGGACTTGGTGAACAGGGTGGGGTCAAGTTCCTTGACGCGCTGCAACAACCGCAGAGAAGCGAAGTAGCGGGCACCGGGGCGCACCTCCGGATACAGACCCGGCACGGTTTCAAGGTTGTGGTTGAAGACATCGGGGCGGGCTGCGACCACGGTTTCAAGCGCGGAGGGCGGGCATTTCAGGAAATCCGGGGTCAGCACTTCGATGGTGGTGCCGGGCGCGCGGTGACGGATGGCGCGGATCGTCATGGCGAAATGTTCCGCACCGCCATCGTCCAGATCGTCCCGGTCGACCGAGGTCACCACCACATGCCGCAACCCCAGTTCGGCCACGGCATGCGCGACGCGGCCCGGTTCAAAGGCATTCACGTCCCGCGGTTTGCCCGTGGCGATGTTGCAGAAGGTGCAGCCCCGGGTGCAGATGTCACCAAGGATCATCATGGTGGCGTGGCCCTGGCTCCAACACTCGCCCACATTGGGACAGCCGGCCTCTTCACAGACAGTCACCAGCTTTTGGTCGCGCAGGATGTCACGGGTTTTCTTGTAGCCTTCCGAGGTGGGCGCCCTGACCCTGATCCAGTCCGGCTTTTTCGGCTGCGGATTGTCGGCCCTGTGCGCCTTTTCGGGGTGACGCGCCTCGGGCAGCTTCAGATCGCGTTCGGTCATCCGTCAGTTCCTTTGGTCGATGCCCCAGACATATCCTTTGACGGGCGCGATGAAAAGTTGTTCTCGTGTCGCATCTGATCATGCAACGCGGTCCTGCACCGCAAGCGGGGAATTATGGCCGACGATTGGACAAAACTGGTTGCCGCGTACAAATCTTTGGAACCCAAACTGACGAAATCCTCATTGGAGGATTGCAAGGACCTGTGGAAAGGGTTGCAGTCGCTCGACAAGGCGATGGAAGCGCATGAGAAAAAGCTGGGGGCAGCGGCGATTGCGGCCTACGAGGCCGGGGTCATCTCCAAGAAACTGGCGGAGTTCCTCAAGGACAAGGGTTTTGCCGATGCCAAAAAACAGCTTGATGGCGACCGCAAGCTGCTGGTGACTGACCTGAAGGACTTGCTGGGCCATTGCGATACCTGCAAGGCGGGTGCTGCTGCGGGGGCTGATCTGGCCTCGCAGATGGCCAAGGCGCTGGCGGCCGAGAAATCCAAGGACAAAAATCCCGCCCGCGATGCAGTCAAGAAACTGCGGCTTGATCTGGTGGAGACGGTGCGCGCGCTGACCGAAGCCAACAACATACGCTTTCAGGTGCCGAAATACATGACGGTGTTTGACAGCCAATATGACAAATTGATCGACCACCTGATCGCTGAGGCCTTGAAGAAGGGCAAGGACCCGGAAGACCAACTGGAGGTTCCGCAACCCCTGACCGACAAAAAGCTGGGTGCCTTGGTCAAAGAGGCCGCGCGATATGGTGGCAGCATCAACGCGAGCATCCTGAAAAAGGAAGAGTTCGAAGCGAAGCTGAAAAAGGATCAGGACAAGAACCCGTCTTCGCAAACCGTGCCCGCAGGGATGGATACCACGCCCTTGTCCTACGTTGACAAGGCCAAGCGCACCTTTGCCAAACTGGAGGCTATCGCGGCGGAAGCCGAGGCGTTGAAAAAGAAATTCAAGGCGGAAATAGCACTTCTCAAGGAAAAGACCGAAATCCTCAAGCAGTTCAAGTCCATCGAGCTAGAGGTTGAAAAGGCCAAGTCCTGCATTGATGAGGGCACGGTGAGCGCCAAGAAGATCACCTGAGCCGGCGTCGGGTTGAGGCCTGAATTGCAAATCTCCGATGCGGCAGGTGTCAGGTGATCGCCCGATGTTTGAGCATCGGACCGTTGCACCGTCGGGCCAAGCAGCATGGTTTGACGGCTCCGCTGAAACGCGGTCTGACCCACGTCACTGGCGCTGGTCCGCGTACAGGGTAGGATGGGCAATCTGCCCATGCTCCATTTGCGTCATTCGAATCGGGCTTGTCATCCGATCAACGGACCAGAGCGGCCATAGGTCTCATCATAATGGCGGCGCAGGCGTTGCAGGGCGATACGCAGCACGATCTTGCCAGAGCGCGCGGCCCAGCCCATCCGGCGCTCTGCCGCCTCCACCCCTTCCAGAAAGCAGCAGACCCGCAGGGCCACGTCGCCCAGACCCGGGCCAAGGTCACGCAGGGCCAGTGACACGCGGTCACGTGCCGCACGCGGGCCTTCGGCCAGCCCGCTGTCAGAGCGGAAACCACCGGCGGTACCGGTCAGAAACCGCTCCCAGTTCTGCGCGACGCGGGGGCCCATCTGCGCCAGTTCATAGTCCTCGCGCAGGCGTTCAGCGGCTTCGATCAGATCGCGTTCCAGAAACGCCTTGCCGTCCTTGTCGCGCCTGCGCCCCAGCACCGCCACCGGGCTTTCGGCGAGGTTGTAACGCATCCGGCGCGGGCCATCCTCGGTCGCTATGTCCTTTTCCGCCCAGTCGCGATGCTGCCCGGCGAATGCGCTCTGGAACCCGCCCTCAAAGGCCGCCGGAGCTTCAGCTAGGCCCATCTGGCCGCTTTCCTCCTCTTCGATCATCCGTTTCAAGGCCATGCGTCCGGTGGCCGACATCTCGTAGCTGGTCACCCGCCCGGCTTTGCGGATGGTGATCCAGTCTTTCAGCGCAAAGGCTTGGGCAAAGGCGCGGTCGACCACGCCGGTCCGGGCTGACCTGCCATCGGGGAAGTCGCGCATCACCACGGCCTTTTCCATATCGGGGGCAACGGCCAGCACCGAGCCCGGCTCTGCCAGCCGGCGCAGGATACGGCGGCCTTCGCGGCGGATGGTGGCTTCATCCAAAGCCTGGGTCTGGTGGCGGATTGGAGCGGACATCGGGGCATCCTTCATGACGGGATCTAAGGGGACGGGTCCCTGCTGCCGCACCAGAGCCACCAGCGCTTCGTCCAGCAAAGGATCGTCGCGGCGGCCCTCATAACGGCGGACCTGGCGCAGAACGGTGGAGGCATGTCGGCCGTCGCGCCGGGCAATGGCGCGCAGCGACAGGCCGGTTTCGGTGTGGTCAAGATAAAGCCGCACCGCGTCCGGTATCCAGGCAGGCAGGGTCAGTTGGGCGCTCAGATTGGATTGCATGTGGGTGTCCGGGATCGGCCCGACAGGCCGGATGTTCGATTTGTGCACTTTTGCAACCGTGAGTGGCATTGATTACCCAATGGTTAATATCTGAGACAATCGCTATAATTGTTTCGAATTCTTAAACAAAGTGGTAAGCATCGCGCGCTGGAAATGGTGGTTATGCAACGCCCGGTTGTGTTGCTGCATGATGGACGGGTCGAAACAAAACCTGACCGGAGTTGCCGCCATGACCGATTTTCGCGCCTTGCTGTCTGACCTGCGCCGCCCGCAACTGTTGATCCGGGCGGCCCGCTTTGGCCTGCAGGATTACCGGCGAGAGCGCGACCTGAAGCGACTTCTGGACGGCCAGCAACCCTCGCCAGACCGTTCGGTGCCGCGTTTGTTGAACGAAGAGGAGCGGTTGGAGGAAAACCGGCAAAGCGGCGATGCGGGCTATTCGGTGGCGCGTCACATCGAGGTGCTGATTGCGCTGATGTCCGAGGTGCGTTTGCTGCCGCGCGTTGTGGTGGGTATTTGAGGTTTTAAGGCCCGGATCAGGCGGCATGGGCAGATTGCCCATCCTACCGTGTTCCGGGTGTCGGTCTGCCTGAACGTTGCAAAGCCCGCGTTGGTGATGACCAGCGCGGGCTTTTGATTGTTTCCAAAACCTGACCAATTTGGTGGCAAGGCGCTGTGCCAAAACGTCGGCGCCACGCTCGGCCTTTTTCAGATCTGCAATTTGCCCAACAAAAGATCAGGGTTTGGCTGAAAACTCAGGCGTCATGGAAGCCCACTTTAAGGCAAGCCCGCCTTGAAGAAGCCAGCTTCAGACAAACGCGTCCGGCATCGAGGCTTTCTTGGTGGCGACATAGGCCTCCAACTCCTCTTGCCTGGCTTCGTCGAGGGACGGCTGCACATAATCGCCCAGCATCTTCTTGACGCGTTCAGTGGCCAGAGCCTGCGTGTCGCGCGCGCCGTCCTCTGCCCAGGTCTCGAACGGTTTGTAGTCGAACAGATCCGACCGCCAGAACGCCGTCTTGAAATTGGCCTGGGTGTGTTCGCAGCCCAGATAGTGACCGCCGGGGCCAACCTCGCGGATGGCGTCCATCGCCTGACCGTTGGTGTCCATGTGGATGCCTTGGGCCAGATGGTGCAGGGTGCCAAGCTGGTCGGCGTCCATCACGAATTTCTCGTAAGAGGACACAAGGCCGCCCTCCAGCCAGCCACAGGCGTGCAGCATGAAGTTCACACCGGCCAGCAACGCCATGTTCAGGCTGTTGGCCGATTCGTAGGCCGCCTGCGCATCGGGCAGTTTTGAGCCGCAGAACGCGCCGCCAGAGCGGTAGGGCAGCCCCAACCGCCGCACCAGTTGCCCGGCCCCATAGGTGATATGGGCGGCTTCCGGCGTCCCGAAGGTCGGCGCACCGGAGTTCATGTCAATCGAGGTCACAAAGGCCCCGGCGATGACCGGCGCTCCGGGGCGGACGAGTTGGGAATAGGCGACACCGGCCAGAACCTCGGCCAGAACCTGTGTCAGGGTGCCCGCCACGGTGACCGGGGCCATGGCACCGCCCACGATGAAGGGCGAAACGATGGTCGCCTGATTGGCCTCGGCATAGACCTCCAAAGCGCCCATCATGATGCCATCGAAGGTCATCGGCGAGTTGATGTTGATGAGCGAGGTGATCACGGTGTTCTGATCGACAAAATCGCTGCCGAACAGAATCTTCGACATGGCCACCGTATCGGCGGCGCGGGAAGGTTCGGTCACCGACCCCATGTAAGGCTTGTCAGACAGCGTCATATGGGCCAGCACCATGTCGAGGTGGCGCTTGTTGACGGCAATATCGGTCGGCTCGCACACTGTGCCGCCGGAGTGGTGCAGCCACTTGGACATATAGCCCAGTTTCACGAAGTTCTGGAAATCGGCAATCGTGGCATAGCGGCGGCCGCCTTCGGCATCGCGCACGAAGGGCGGGCCATAGACCGGGGCCAGCACCAGATTGCGGCCACCGATTTCGACATTGCGGGCCGGGTTGCGGGCGTGCTGGGTGAAGGTCGCGGGCGCTGTGGAACACAGTTTCCGCGCCAGCCCGCGTGGGATATGCACCCGCTCGCCCTTCACATCGGCGCCGGCATTGCGCCAACGGGCCAAAGCGGCGGGGTTTTCCACGAAATTCACCCCGATCTCTTCCAGAATAGTCTCAGCGTTCCACTCAATGATTTGCAGCGCTTCTTCGTTGAGGATCTCGAAATTCGGGATGTTGCGCTGGATATATTGCGCCGTCTCGAAGCTGACCGCTGTCCGTTCGGCCCGCCGTGTGGCCCCGCCACCGCCGCGCACCCTGCGTCCTGCACCCGTATCGCTCATCAAAGCCTCCATACCCGCTGGCCGTCTTTATGACCGCAAGCGCTGCCCTTGCCCCCGGTAAATGCGCCGCTTGCGCACCAAAAGCGACATCGATTGCCGCTGAAAACGACGCGCCTGTCAGCATTCATCCGTTGATAAATATCCCACGGGGGTCCGTGCGCGTGAAACCCCCGGCGGTTGGCCAGGCACGTCTCAGCCGGCCCCGGCGATTCCGCCTCTTGCGATTTCCCCGCTCAAAAGCTACGCGGGCGCATGACCCAACATGATCGCCTTCTTATCATCGACTTCGGCTCTCAGGTCACGCAGTTGATTGCGCGCAGGCTGCGGGAACTGAGTGTCTATTGCGAGATCCACCCCTACACCAAGATTGATGAGGGGTTTTTGCGGGAATTTGCGCCCAAAGCGGTGATCTTTTCGGGCGGGCCAGCCTCGGTCTATGCGCCGGGTGCGCCGATGCCGCCGCAGGGGGTGTTTGACCTTGGCGTGCCGATTTTGGGGATTTGCTACGGCCAGCAGGTGATGATGCATGTGCTGGGCGGCAAGGTTGAGGGCGGTCATGGCACGGCAGAGTTTGGCCGGGCTTATGTGACGCCGGTTGGCAAGCTGCCGCTGTTGGAGGGCTGGTTCGGCGCGGGTGAGGAACAGGTCTGGATGAGCCACGGCGACCATGTGTCCCAGATTGCGCCGGGGTTTGCGGTCTATGGCACCTCGCCCAATGCACCCTTCGCCATCACCGCCGATGTCTCGCGCCACTTCTATGCCGTGCAGTTTCATCCAGAAGTGCATCACACCCCCAAAGGCGCCAGACTTTACGAGAATTTTGTCAGGTTGGCGGGGTTCAAGGGCGATTGGACGATGGGGGCCTACCGGGGCGAGGCGATCCAGAAAATCCGCGATCAGGTCGGCGATGCCAAGGTGATTTGCGGCTTGTCCGGCGGGGTTGACAGTTCGGTGGCCGCCGTTCTGATCCATGAGGCGATCGGTGACCAGCTGACCTGTGTGTTCGTGGACACCGGGCTGCTGCGATTGGGCGAGGCGGGACAGGTGGTGACCATGTTCCGCGACACCTACAACATTCCCTTGATCCATGCCGACGAAAGTGCCTTGTTTTTGGGGGCCTTGGCGGGAGTGTCGGACCCGGAGGTCAAACGCAAGACGATTGGCCGCCTGTTCATCGACGTGTTCCAGAAGCACGCCCATGCGGTCGGCGGGGCAAAATTCCTCGCCCAAGGCACGCTGTACCCCGATGTGATCGAATCGGTTTCGTTCAGCGGCGGCCCCTCTGTCACCATCAAATCGCACCACAATGTCGGTGGTCTGCCGGAAAAGATGGGGCTGAAACTGGTGGAACCCTTGCGCGAGTTGTTCAAGGACGAGGTGCGGGCCTTGGGCCGCGAATTGGGCTTGCCAGAAGCCTTCATCCGCCGCCACCCCTTCCCCGGTCCCGGACTTGCGATCCGCTGCCCCGGAGAGATCACGACGGAAAAGCTCGACATCCTGCGCCGGGCCGACGCCATCTATATCGACCAGATCCGCAAACATGGGCTTTACGACGAGATCTGGCAGGCCTTCGCCGCGATTTTGCCGATGAAAACCGTGGGCGTGATGGGCGATCACCGGACCTATGACTATGCGCTGGCCCTGCGGGCTGTCACCTCGGTTGATGGCATGACGGCGGATTACTATCCCTTTACGCACGAGTTTCTGGGGCAAACCATGACCCGGATCATTCAGGAGGTTAAGGGGGTGAACCGGGTGTTCTACGATGTCACCTCCAAACCGCCGGGCACGATTGAACTGGAGTAGGTTAGGATTTTTCGGCGAACGAAAACCGGGCGGCCTTGTGCGAATTGCGGCAAACAGACGGGAAAAATGATGGTTCGACTGCGCGGTCAATTGATCTGCATGACGCAAGCTGAGGCTGAGGCGGTGCGCCAACATCTGGCCGAACATATCCGGTTCACCCGTGCCGAACTGGGATGCCTGACATTTGAGGTCAGCGAGACCGATGATCCGATGGTCTATGAGGTGATGGAAGCCTTCCGTGACCGCGCCAGCTTTGACGCCCATCAGGCGCGCACCCGTGACAGCGCCTGGTTTGCCGCGACCCGGAGTATCTTGCGCGATTTCCGGCTGGAGGAAGTTGGCGACTGACCGGCGGTTCCGGCGGACGCGGCGAGATCGGGGGCCAGCCTCCTGCCCCGGTTTATATGAGAACCAACGAAGGGGGCGGTTTGGAGGGCAGGCCGATTTTCTGAACCGCCCAGCCTGCAGGCGATCCCTTTTCAGGACGGCTCCGTTTTCAGGGCGACGATTTCAAAAGCTACCGGTCTTTGGCCGGATTTCAGAACGTGCCGCGCCGGGCGATCTCGACCAAGGGCACGCGCATCGTGGGCAGTTCGCGCGGGCGCAGCACCTCTGGCAGCAAGTCCGGTGTGCCTTTGTGACCGATGGCAACCACGGCGTGCAAGTCGTGATTCTCGGGCAGGTTCAGCAGTTCGGCCGCTTTGACTTTGTCAAAGCCGCCCATCGCGTGGACGTGCAGGCCTTTGAGGTGGGCTTGCAGGGCCAGGCTCATCCAGGCGGCCCCGGCATCAAAGGCGTGAGAGGCGTTCGGGTGGTTGGCACCGTCCCGCTCCAGCGTGGTTTTGGAGGCGACGACAACCAAAGCGGCAGCTTTCTCGGCCCAGGAGCGGTTGAAAGGCACCAGAGCCTCTGCAATCTTGGCAAAGCCCGCGTCGCCGCGCAGACCGTAGGCAAAGCGCCACGGTTGCAGGTTGGAGCCGGAGGGGGCCCAGCGTGCGGCCTCCAAAAGGGTCAGCACCTCGGCCTCGGTCAGGGTCGCCTCGGTGAAGGCACGCGGCGAGTGGCGGTCCAGAAACAACGGATCAATCGGGTGGTCGGACGTGCGGGAACTGGGAAGGGGCGCGTTCATCGGGGACTCCGTTTCGGGTTTTGCCAGACCTAATGGGTTGGGCTTCCAGACAACAGGGCTGTTTGCGCAGGTGGTTTGTGAATGGGCGAACATGGCTGACCAAGGCGGTGCCTCTTGACCAAACCCTGATGGCGCGCGTTGATGAAGCCTGTGGATGCAAGGGGAGAGGCCATCATGCAAGCCGTGCGACTTTTCGGGGTGGGCGACGTGCGTCAGGTGACCGTGGAGCAGCCGGAACCGGGGCCCGGCGACATCGTGATCCGGGTTGAGGCTGCGGGCATTTGCGGCACCGACCGGCATTTGTTCAAGGGTGAGTTCCCGTCGGCCCCGCCCGTCACCCTTGGCCACGAATTCAGCGGCATCATCACGGCGCGGGGCGCTGGCGTCACTCTGCCCCTTGGTGGCCGGGTCACCTGCGATCCGAACTGCCCCTGCGGCTTTTGCCCGGAGTGCCGGACCGGCCGCGTCAACCTGTGCCGCAACAACCGCGCCATCGGCATCCATCTTGACGGTGGCTTTGCCGACTATGCCAGACTGCCTGCCCACCGTGCCCACCTTTTGCCGGACACAATGAACCCGCTGCATGGTGCGTTTTGCGAGCCTTTGGCCTGCACTTTGCACGGGCTTGACCTTGGCGCGCCCAAACCCGGCGAGCGGGTTATCGTGCTGGGTGGCGGCGTTATCGGCCTGCTGGCGGTGCAACTGGCGCGTCTGGCCGGGGCGGAGGTGATGCTGATCACCCGGCAAAGCGCCAAGCGTGACCTGGCACAGGAGCTTGGTGCTGCAACAACCGCTGCGACCGCCGCCGAGGCCCGCACGCTTTGGCCAGAAGGGGCCAGCCTTGTCGTCGAATGCGCTGGCGTGGCCGAAACGGTGGAACAGGCGGCGTCTTTGTGCAGCCGGGGCGGCCGTGTCGTCATTCTGGGCGTGTTGGCGCAGGGCGAAACCGTGCAGATCGAACCGTTCGACCTGTTGTTCCGCGAAATCAGCCTGATCCCGTCGTTCATCAACCCGTTCACCCAAAGCCGCGCCGCAGCCCTGATTGCCAGCGGTAGAGTGAACGTGGCCAAACTGATCTCGCGCACCATCCCGCTTGCCGAAGCCGCCGCCACCATCGCGGCCCCGGCGCGCCCCGGAGAGGTCAAGGTCCTGATCCTGCCCTGACCCCTTTCCTGTTGGCGCAAATATCCGGCGGCGGTGCGGAGGGTGTGCATCCCTCCGGCGTTTGCCCTCAGGGTCCGTCGCAATCGCTTTCTCCGCCGTTTCGCCCTTGCAGCGACGCGCCCCCGGCGGCATGGTCCGCGCGCAACCGCGCAGGTGTTTCATGGCCGACATTCCCAAATCAGACGCATCGACAGCCGACAATCCGATCCGCTTTCTGACCCGTCATCCCGACTACATGCGCTATTTCCTTGGCATGATCCCGATCCAGTTCGGCGCGCAGATCGAGGCAATCACCATCGCCTGGCAAGTCTATCACATCGCCCGCGCCACCATGACAATCGAGGAAAGCGCATTCATGGTTGGCATGGTAGGCCTGTGCCAGTTCGTGCCGATGTTCGTGCTGACCCTGTTTGCCGGGGCTTTGGCTGACCGCATCAACCGCAAGGCGATTGTGCTGTATGCCCTGTTGGCGGAAGTCTTGGGTGTTGTGGCCCTGACTGTGATTTCGATGCAGACCGCTCCGCAGTTGAGTGTCATTTTCGTGATTGCCGCCCTGTTCGGTGCCGCCCGGGCGTTTCTGTCGCCGGCGGCTTCGGCGCTGGTGCCGATGCTGGTGACACGCGCCGACATGCCCAAGGCGATTTCATTCTCCACCACGGTCTGGATGACAGCCGTGATCGTCGGGCCGTTCATCGGCGGGGTGTTGATCGCCAGTTCCATCGCGGTGGCCTACGGGGTGACTGCAGTGGCCTATGGGGTTGGCGTTGTTCTGGTGGCGTCAGTCAAAGCCAACACGACGCCAGAGCGGCAGGATGGTCACCCGCTGACCCAGATCCGCGAGGGGCTGGTCTATGTCTGGGAGAACAAGGTGGTGTTTGGCGCCATCTCGCTGGACCTGTTCGCCGTGCTTTTGGGCGGTGCGACCGCGCTGTTGCCGGCCTTTGCCACCGATATTCTGCATGTAGGCCCGATGGGCAATGCGCTCCTCAGGATGGGGCCAGCGGTGGGCGGGCTGTTGATGTCGGGCTATCTGACGCTGTTCCCCATTCAACGCGCTGCCGGGGTCAAGATGTTCCTTGGGGTGGCGGCGTTTGGTCTGGCCACGATTGTCTTTGCCTATTCCCGTTCGATGCCTTTGTCGCTGCTGGCGCTGGCGGTGCTTGGGGCGGGCGACATGATCTCTGTCAACGTGCGGCAGACCCTGATCCAGATCGTCACACCAGATCACATGCGCGGTCGGGTTTCGGCGGTGTCGGGGCTGTTCATTTCAGGCTCCAACGAGTTGGGAGAGTTTGAAAGCGGTGTCCTGTCGCGCTTTGTGGGCCCGGTGCTGGCGGCGGCCTTCGGCGGGATCGGCACCATCATCGTGACCGGAGCCTGGGCGCAGATGTTCCCCGCCTTGCGCAAGGCCGACCGGATGGACGGCACCGATGGCTGAGACGTTTTGGGCCTTGCACAAGGCTGAGCAGATGTATGTCACTTTGGCTGCGGCCAGGTTCCTGACTTTGCCCAAGGCCGGACGGAGGGATTGCATCCCGGCCAAGACGATATTTCCCGATCAGCGCGTGGGCTGCCCAAGTGACTTCTCCCATGGCTGACACCCGGCTGTGGCGGGCTGCGGCCTGGATGATGGGGTCGGTCGTCTCATTTTCCCTGATGGCCATTGCCGCCCGCAATGTCAGCGCCGTGCATGACAGTTTTGAGGTGCTGATGGTGCGATCAGCCTTCGGCTTTGTGCTGGTGGTTGCGGTGGGTCTGATGACAGGCAGGCTGCATGAGGTCACCACGCAACGCCTGTCCGGCCATTTCCTGCGCAATATCGTGCATTTCACCGGTCAGAACCTGTGGTTTATCGCCCTGACGCTGATCCCATTGGCACAGGTTTTCGCGTTGGAGTTTACCTCGCCGATCTGGGTGATCCTGCTGTCGCCGGTGTTTCTGGCAGAGCGGTTGACGGCCCCGCGCCTTGGCGCCGCCGCTCTGGGCTTTGTAGGGATCCTGATTGCCACCCATCCGGATCTGGGTTCGGGCCATGCGCTCAGCTGGGGCGTTTTGGCGGGAGGGGGTGCTGCGGTGTGCTTTGCCGCCGTCTCGATCATGACCAAACGCCTGACGCGGGGCATCAGCGTGATCGGCATCCTGTTCTGGCTGACCTTCATGCAGTTCTTTTTCGGACTGATTGCGGCAGGCTATGATGGCCACATCACCTGGCCCACAGCACAAACTTTGCCCTGGCTGGCGCTGATCGGCTTGTGCGGCGTGGCAGCCCACCTGAGCCTGACCACCGCGCTTTCGCTGGCTCCGGCGGGCTTTGTCGTGCCCATCGACTTTCTGCGCCTGCCTCTGATCGCGGTGATCGGTGCGCTGTTTTACGCCGAACCCTTTGATCTTTACGTGCTGGCCGGTGGTGCTGTCATCTTTGCTGGCATCCTTCTGAACATCCGCGCCCAGTTTCGCCCCTAGATTGGTACGGCGCGACGCAAGGTCATTTTGCAGACCTGTTGACCCGCAGGCCCGGTCGGGCCTAGCCTTGGGTGACGCAGGACAAGGTCGCAGCAGACGGCTAGCCGCGTCTTTCGGGAGGGACACCATGACCAGATTTGCACCGGGGCTTTTCGCCTTGGCCACGTTCAGCGCCACACAAGGCATGGCGGGCGGCATCGACCGTGGCGCGCTTGACTACAATATCCTTTTCGAGACCGGGCGCACTGCCGCGTTCAGCCTCAAAGCCGTGACGCCTGCAGTCAAGGGCGGCTACATTGCGGCCTTTGGCGGCGGCTCTACCGGCAACATGGCGCAAAGCTTCACAAACCTGTCCTTCGGTTTCAAAGACGACATCAACGAAAAGCTCTCCTATGCCATCGTGATAGGTCAACCATTTGGAGCAGATGCCAAATACACCGCTGGTGCCTATAAGGGCCTTGAGGCGCATTGGAACACCATCGAAACCACCGCCCTCCTGAAATATCGGCTTGGCGGCGGCGCTTCGGTCTTTGGCGGCCTGCGCTACCTGAACTCCTCCGCCGATATCATTATCCCAAATCTCTTGATGGGTGGCACCGGGATTTATACAGCGAAAGCCAGCAATGACGGACGATTTGGCTACGTGCTGGGGGCGGCCTATGAAAAGCCGGAAATCGCCCTGCGGGTGGCGCTGACCTATACCTCTGCGGTGACCCACAAATTCGCCACCACCGAGAAATCGGTCGTCGTGGGGGGAACTTTGAACTCGGTCACTGACATCACCCTGCCGCAGAGCCTGACGCTGGATGCCCAGACCGGGATTGCCAAGGACACCTTGCTGTTCGGGTCGGTCCGTTGGGCGGAGTGGTCGAAATGGCACGTCAAGCCAAAGGGATTTTCCGCGCTGCCTGCCCCATTGGGCGGCGAGATCACCGGCTTTGACCATGACGTCGTCACCTACACTCTGGGTCTTGGCCGCAAGTTGACCGATCATCTGTCAATCTTCGGCTCGCTCGGATACGAGGCTTCGACGGGCGGCATATCTTCGCGGCTGTCGCCGACGGATGGCTACCAAAGCATTGGCCTCGGCGTGATCTTCACGCAAGACAGGATCAAGATCACCGCTGGCGTGCAATACGTGAAGTTCGGCAGCGCGGTTGACAGCACCGGCACCAAGTTCAGCGGCAACTCAGCCACCGGTTTTGGGGTGAAGATCGGTTACACGTTCTGACGGGGTAGGTTCATGACCGATCGTTCTGATATGACAAAGGGTGCGGATCATCGGGTCGCGGGCGCAAAGGTTTTGTGACCAACCGTTCGGGAAGAATGACCCGCTTTGGGTATGTCAGGGTACGGCCAGGCCTTTTGTGAGCAATCGTTTGGTTATCAATTGCGGTATGTCTGCGAACCCTGAGAACTGATGCACACCACCTCTGGCCATCCGGTGCTTTTCGCAAGTTCCGGGTGGCGTTTGTTGGGTGAAGCGGCCAGAGGTGAGCCATGAAAACGCTCAATTCCCCGATCATGGCCCAACGACGGCTCAGCCTGAAAGGCTGGGGCCTTCTGATCCTGCTTGCGCTGATCTGGGGCGGGTCGTTTACGGCCAATCATCTGGCTTTGGTGCAGATGCCGGTGGCCACCACAGTGGCGTTCCGGGTCAGCGTGGCGGCTGCCCTGTTGTGGGTCTATATCGCCGCCACCGGATTGCCGGTGCCAAAAGGCTGGCGGTTTGCCCGCGATGCGCTGGTGCTGGGCCTGACCAACAACGTGATCCCGTTCAGCCTGATCGTCTGGGGTCAGACGCAAATTCCCTCCGGTCTGGCCGGCATCCTGAACGCCTCCACCGCCGTGTTTTCGGTCTTGGTCGCCGCTGCGATTTTTCCGGATGAGCGTCTGGGCCTGCGCCGCGCAATCGGTGTCCTGCTTGGTCTGGCCGGGGTTTGCGTGGTGTTTGGCCCCGACAAACTGACCCACCTTGACCCGACCTCGCTGGGCCAATGGGCGGTTCTGGGCGCGGGCCTGTCCTATGCGGTGTCCGCCGCCTATGGCCGCGCCGCCTTGAAAGGCGTGCGGCCCGAGGTTGGCGCGGCCTCCATGCTGACCGCGTCCGCCCTGATCATGCTGCCCGCAGCCTTCGTTCTGAACGGCCTGCCCCCTGCCCCGTCGCCCATCACCATTATGGCCCTGTTGTACCTTGCCGTCATGGCGTCGGCCGTGGCGTACCGGCTGTTTTACACCGTTCTGGCCGAGGCGGGTGCGGGCAATCTGGGTCTTGTCACCCTGATGATTGCCCCGATAGCAGTTCTGGTTGGCGCTGCCTTTTTGAACGAGACGCTGCCGCCGCAGGCCTTCGCCGGTCTGGCTTTGCTGACGCTTGGCATGGTGACCATAGATGGCCGCCCGCTGGCCTGGATTGCCACCCGATTTTCTGCGTGAATCTTTCGCCGCGCCGGGCTACACGCCAAGGACACAGCCGTCTGAGGTGCGCTTCTGGAAATGCTCCACGAGCGTGCAGGCGTGTGAAACCCCGGCAGCTTGCCAAAGGACTTGCCTATGCTTTACCAGACCGCCTCAGCCTATCTTTCCGCCCCGCACAAACAGGTGCTGCTGTTCGGCATGTCAGGTCTGGGCAAAACCACGCTGTCCAACATGCTGCGCGACGCGCCTCGGACACAGGCTGGCTGGTTCCACTACTCGGTCGATTACCGGATCGGCACCCGCTACATGGGCGAATACATCGCCGACAACTTCAAGCGAGAGGCGATGAAGGTGCCCTTGCTGCGCGAACTTCTGATGACGGATTCGGTCTACATCGCCTCCAACATCACCTTTGACAATCTGGCCCCCCTGTCGACCTATCTTGGCAAGCCGGGCGATCTGGCCAAGGGCGGTCTGGATTTGGCCGAATATCAGCGCAGACAGGAACAGCACCGGCAGGCGGAAGTTGCCGCCATGCTGGACACCACCCGCTTCATTGCCCGGGCCAAGGAAATCTACGGCTATCCGCATTTCATCTGCGACACCTCCGGCTCGATCTGCGAGGTGGTGGAGGCGGATCAACCCACTGATCCCGTGATGCGCGAAATATCGGACCATTTGCTGCTGGTCTGGATCAAAGGCACTGACACCCATGCAGCGGAACTGTGCCGCCGGTTTGACCGCTCACCCAAGCCGATGTACTACCGCCCGGCTTTCCTGATGCAGGTGTGGAGCGAGTTTCTGACCCGCCACGGCACAGGCCCCGATCAGGTCGACCCCGACGCCTTTTTACGGTTTGGCTATGCGCGCCTGCTGGAAAGCCGACAGCCGCGCTATCAGGCGATGGCGCGGTGGGGGGTGACCGTCACGGCAGAGGAGGTGGCAGCGGTCAAATCGCCGTCAGACTTCGACGCGCTGATAGCCGAGGCCCTTGAACGTCGCCCCTGACCGATTACCTCACGCGCCCAAGACCAAAGGACTGCCATGCCCATCACGCTTCCCGAAAACCTGCCGGCCTTTGACGTTCTGCGGTCCGAGGGCGTCATGGTCATCTCGCCTGACCGTGCCGCCAGTCAGGACATTCGCCCGTTGCGGATCGGCCTGTTGAACCTGATGCCCAAGAAGATCCAGACCGAGAACCAGTTTGCCAGACTGATCGGGGCCACGCCGCTTCAGATCGACTTTCAACTGATCCGCATGACCGAACACCAGACCAAGACCACCGCCGCCGAACATATGGAAATGTTCTACCGCCCGTTTGCCGAGGTCGAGGCCAGTGGCGAAAAGTTTGACGGGCTGATCATCACCGGTGCGCCCATCGAACATCTGGCGTTCGAAGAGGTGACCTATTGGGACGAACTCAAGCGTGTGATGGACTGGACGCAAAGCCATGTCCACTCGACCTTCGGGGTATGCTGGGGCGGGATGGCGATGCTTTACCATTTCCACCGCGTGCAAAAGCACATGCTGCCGCACAAGGCGTTCGGCTGTTTTCCGCAGTTGAACCTCGCGCCGACCTCGCCCTATCTGCGCGGCTTTTCGGATGAATGCGTGATCCCGGTGAGCCGCTGGACCGAGGAACGCCAAGCCGACATCGACGGGGCCGGCCTGCGCACGCTTCTTGGCAGTCCTGACACCGGCCCCTGTCTGGTCGAGGATGCCGCCCACCGCGCTTTGTACATCTTCAACCATTTTGAATATGACAGCGGCACGCTGAAGCAGGAGTATGACCGCGACGTGGCCGCAGGCACACCGATCAACGTTCCGATGAACTATTATCCCGGCAACGACCCCAGCCGCGCGCCGTCCAACCGCTGGCGCAGTCACGCTCATCTCATGTACGGCAACTGGGTGAACGAGCTGTACCAGACCACCTGGTTTGATCTGAACAAGATTGGCACATGACGTGACCTTGTTGATTTTGGCGGTATTGGCTGCGCTTTTCGCGGCACTTGTCTGGCGCGTTACCTCACGGGGGGCTGCGATCCGGCGGCGTTTTCCGCCGTTGGGCCAGATCATCACGGTCGCGGGGCTGCGGGTTCATGCGCTGAGCATGGGCACCGGGCGCGACGTTGTGCTGATCCACGGCGCTTCGGGCCAGTTGCGCGACCTTTTGCCGTTGATGGAGCGGTTGGCGCCACATTACCGCGTCACGGCGCTGGACCGCCCCGGTCTGGGCCATTCGCAAAGCATGGGGTCTGGCGGGGTTTCTCCAGCGGATCAGGCCCGGCATCTGGCTGCGGCTGCGGCACAGCTTGGGGTAAAAATGCCGATCGTTCTGGGCCAAAGCTATGGCGGGGCGGTGGCACTGGCCTGGGCCTTGGAGGTGACCGGCCCATTGGCGGCAGCGGCCTTGGTGTTGGTGTCAGCGGCGTCTTTGCCATGGCCCGGCAAGCTTGACTGGACCTACCGGCTGACCGAGACCGCGCTTGGCCGCGCCCTGATCCTGCCTTTGGCCACCGCCGTCGTCTCGGATGCTTATCTTGACCGCATGCTGCCCGGCCTTTTTGCGCCAAATCCGCCGCCACCGGATTACGCGGTGCGCAGCGGGGCGGCATTGGCATTGCCGCTTGGCCATTTGCAGGCCAATGCCATGCAGGTGAACGGATTGTTCTCCAGTGTAGTACAGATGAAAGCCCGCTATCCCGGCCTGCGATTGCCGGTCGAACTGATCCACGGCGCTGTCGATACCATCGTACCGGCTGCGATCCACTCGGTTCCCCTTGCCACCCTGATCCCGCAGGCGATGCTGACGCTGGTGCCCGATGCCGGTCACATGCCGCACCACACCCATCCCGAGGCGGTGGTAGAGGCTGTGACCCGTGCTGCCTTGCGCGCCGGGTGGACTTAGGCCCCGCCTTCGTTTTACACATCAGGTCTGGCCAAACATACCAGGCGGTTGCGCATGACGTCGTGCACTGTGGAACCGCAGAAAAATGATAGGGGAGGACGACCATGGACCTGCCATTCGACGGCGCAATCACACGCTACTACAAGACCACCGCACCCAAAGAGGTGCGCAAGGCGATTGACGATGCGGACAAGAATGAAGTCCTCTCGAAAGCCTATCCGTACCGCGACGCGATGAAGACCAAAGACTACACAGCGCAAATGGCCAATCTGCAACTGCAACTGGTGCGGATGCATTACGACCTGAAAGCCAAGGGCAAACGCCTGATCGTGGTGTTCGAAGGCCGCGACGCTGCTGGCAAAGGCGGCACCATCGAGGCGATGCGCCTGAACCTCAACCCTCGCGTCGCCCGCGTGGTGGCCCTGGCCAAACCGACCGAACGTGAGGCTGCAAGCTGGTACTTTCAACGCTATGTGGACCAGCTGCCCACCACCGGCGAGATCTCGCTTTATGACCGCAGCTGGTACAACCGCGGCATCGTCGAACCGGTGTTTGGCTTTTGCACCCCCGAACAGCGCAGCAAGTTCTATCGTCAGCTGCCGGAATACGAACGGATGATCACCGATGAAGGCATCGTGCTGGTCAAGCTGTGGCTGGAGGTCAACCGCGCCGAGCAGTTGCAACGCTTTCTGGACCGCGAACGTGACCCCTTGAAGCAATGGAAGCTGAGCCAGATCGACATCGACGGTCTGGCAAAGTGGGGGGAGTATTCGCAAGCGATTGCCGAGACGATGGCGAAGTCAAACTTCAGTTACGCGCCGTGGACGGTGATCCTGTCGGATGACAAACTGCGGGCAAGGATTGCGGCGATCCAGACCGTGTTGAACGCGATGGAGTTTCCGGGCAAAGATGCCGCCGTGATCGGGGCGATCGACGCCAAGATCTGCGGCGGACCGGGGCTGATCTGCACGTAGGCGCGAGGCGGACCCGGCTGGGGGGGTCACACCCCCAGACCCCCCGTACGATAGTCAGGAACAGATGAAAGACGGCACGTGAAGCAAGGCTATCATCACGGCAATCTGCGGCAGGCGCTGGTTGAGGCCGCACTGGAGCTGATTGCGGAAAAGGGGCCGACCGGGTTTACCCTGTCGGAGGCGGCAAAGGCGGTTGAAGTGACACCCGCCGCCGTTTACCGGCATTTCGCCGGGCGCGATCAATTGATTGCCGAGGTGGCGCGGCAGGGCTACGACATTTTCGCCGCCCTGATGGACTTTGCCTACAACGGCGGCAAACCCACGGCCTTGGCGGCGTTTGAGGCGACCGGGCGGGCCTATCTGGCCTTTGCCCGCAAATATCCCGGACACTACATGGCGATGTTCGAAAGCGGGCTGTCGTTCAACGCGCATCCAGAGCTTGCCCAGATGGCGCAGAAGGCCCGCGATGTGCTGGAGCGGGCGGCGGAACAGTTGTCGCAGAACATGCCGGTGGGGCGGCGGCCGCCGGCCTCGATGTTCTCAGCCCATATCTGGGCGATGAGCCACGGCGTGGTGGAGTTGTTCATGCGCGGCAATCCCGGTGCCAAATCACCCTTCACGCCGGAGGATTTGCTGGAAAGCGGCATCGGAATTTATCTGCGCGGCTTGGGGTTGCTGCCGGGCGACCGCTAAGACCGTTCCCTCAGCAGAGCCGGACCACGGCGTGTGCATTTCAGGACCAGTTGAACCGAACCGCAGATCAGCGGAACAGGACCATAGCGCCAGCACTCCACCCCACGCGTGCCCGCGTGCCGATGTCCAGCACCGGGCGTCCAAAAACGTTGCGCATCGACAGGCGGACCGGAGCGTCGGTGCCGTCGATCTTGACGTCGTAATAGGTCATGTCGCCGTAGTAGACGACCTCTTCGACCGTGGCCATGCTTTCGCGGTCGGTGGCGGTCTGGCCCTCAAACAGCAGGGTGGCGGTTTCGGGGCGAAAACCGAGAGTGGCACCGCTGGGTGAGGCCGCACCCGTCACCTGCTTTTCGGCGTCCAATACCAGACGGCCCAGACCCTGCGCTTCGACCTCGGTCAGGCCACCGGATTCGGACAGGATTTTGGCGGGCAGGAAGTTCATCGTGCCGATGAAGTTCGCCACGGCACGGGTTTTGGGCAGACGGTACAGCTTTTCGGGGCTGTCCAACTGGGCAATCTGGCCTTCAAACATCACGGCAATGCGGTCGCTCATCACCAGCGCTTCTTCCTGATCATGCGTCACCAGAATGAAGGTGATGCCAACCTGCCGTTGCAGCTTGATCAGTTCGACCTGCATATTTTCGCGCAGTTTCTTGTCCAGAGCCGACAAAGGTTCATCCAGAAGCAGAACCTTGGGCTTCAGGATCAGGGCGCGGGCGAGGGCCACGCGTTGACGCTGGCCACCCGACAGGGCGGTTGCGGCGCGCTTGCCGAAGCCCGCAAGACCGACCATCGTCAAAGCCTCATCCACCGCCTTGGCCTTTTCGGGTTTTGAGCGCGGGTCTTTGCGCAAACCAAAGCCGACGTTCTGTTCCACCGTCAGATGCGGGAAGATGGCGTAGCTTTGGAACACCATGTTGGTCGGGCGCTGGTTGGCGGGCACATCTGCCATGTCCTTGCCATCAATCAGCACGACGCCGGAGGAGATACCTTCAAACCCCGCAATCGTGCGCAGCAATGTCGTTTTGCCGCAGCCAGAGGGGCCAAGCAGCGAGAAGAACTCACCAGCCTTGATCGTGGCGGTGATGCCGCGCAGGGCGTGATAATCGCCGTAGTATTTGTGGACGTCCTTGAACTCGATCATCGGCGCATCAGGCATGTTGGATTTGTCAGACGTCACAGGAAGCCTCCGGTATCCTTGGCGCCGGTGCGGGCTAAGCCGCGGCGGCGGAAAAACTCGGCCAAGGCCAGTAGGGCCACGGACACCCCCACAAGAACCGTTCCCAAAGCCATGATATTGGGCACATATTTCGGAAAGCGCAGTTGCCCGTAGATGAAGGTTGACAAAAGCGGCTGTCCCGAACCGAGGAAGTTCGCCACAATGAATTCGTCAATCGAGATGGTGAAGCAGATCAGAAGGGCAGAGATGATGCCGGGCATCACCAGGGGCAGAATGACCAGATAAAAGGTGGAAATCGGCCCCTCACCCAGATCATAGGCGGCCTCTTCCAAAGACCTGTCAAGGCTTTGGAAGGCCGAGGTCAGGATGGCCATTGCAAAGGGCGTACAAATCAGCACGTCGCCCAGAATGATGGTGAACTTGGACAAAGGCACGCCAATCGCCAACAGGACCACCAGCAACGCCATCGCCATGATCATATCCGGCAGCACCATCGGCAGCATGATCAACCCGAGCAGCGGTGCCTGACCGGGGAACCTGTAGCGCGTGCTGGCCCGGGCTGCAAAAATCGCAAAGATGACCGACAGAACCGAGGTCCAGATCGCGACCACCAGACTGTTCTCCAGTGCCGTCCACAGTTGCGGATCGACCCAGATGTTTTGAAACCATTGCGTCGTAAAGCCCTGCAACGGAAACGCCACGGCGGCAGAATTGTTGAAGGCAAACAGCGGCAGGATCACGATCGGGCAATACAAAAAGATCAGATAGGCGATGGTATAGATTTTGAGAGCCGGTAGTTTGAAGGGAACGATTTTCATTTCGGCGTCCCCTTCAGATAGCGCCGGTTGAGGTACAAGAACGCCATGCTGACAATGCCCACTGCCAGCATCGCAGACACCGCGATGGCGGACCCCAAGGGCCGGTTATCCGCTTTCAGCATCTGCTTTTCGATCATGTTGGCAATCATCGGGATCTTGCCGCCACCAATCAGGTTGGGCGTCACGTAATCGCCAATCGTCGGGATGAACACGATCAGCACCGAGGCTATTACCCCCGTCATCGACAACGGCAAGGTGACGCGCAGGAAGGTGGTGAAGCGCGTCTCACCCAGATCCTGGCCCGCCTCCAGCAAACTGCGGTCAATCTTTTCCAAGGCCACGTAGATCGGCAGAATGGCAAATGGCGCGTAAGAATGGGCCAGAGTCACGATCATTGCTTGAATCGTAAAGCTCATCTGCAACGGGTCGCTGATGATGTGCAGGCCTTGCAAGGCCGAATTGATCACCCCGGTCCGGCTGAGCATCACGTTCCACATGAACACCCGGATCACGTAAGAGGTCCAGAACGGGATGGTGATCAGGAACAACCACAGCGATTTTCTGGAGGAGTCCACGTTGAAACTGACGAAATAAGCGACCGGATAGGCCAAAAGCACCGTAGCCGCCGTGACCAGAGTGGACACGATCAACGACCGCAGCAGCAAAGTCTGGGCTATGGGATCAGACCACGCCCCCAGATAGGTTGCAGGATCCTGCGTGCCGTCTGCCAGTTGCGAGTGGCATTCCCCCACGTAGTTGCACAGCTGGAAATGCGGGATCACCGTCAGATAGCCGTCGGTCAAAACGGAATAGATCAGCGTGGCGGCCAAAGGTGCGGCCAGAAGCAGGATCGCGTACAACGCCGTGGGGCTGATCAGCGCAAGGCCATTTGAAGCCTCTGACCCCCAGAAGCGGCTCCGCTGTCGCGGTTCAGACATCAATCACCCCGTCAACTTTTGGTTGTCGCATCGTTGTTTTCAACGTTTGATCAAATTAAGCAGCTTGCGCGACATCACGCAAGCCTTTTGATGCCATGAGTTTGATCGCCTGAAACGCGTCTGGCAAGGCTGATGCGGAAAAATCGGGCTAAACGCTGCCACCTTCCACCGTTATCGCCCGTTTCTTCAACTCTTCCATCAGGCAGGGCACGACATGGGCCGAAGCCACCGCCAGTTTCATCGCCTCAACAAGGTTTTCATCCGGCGCGCCGGTCAGACGCCAGACCTGACGATGGGCTGCGCCGTCTTCGTAAACGATCTCGGTTCGGCCAGCACGTGACACGCGCCAACCCAGAAAATCTGCGCCAAACGGCGCATGAAATGTGGATTGAAGTCCCATTTTATTCCTTCCGTCGGGCGTTTTTTGACTGCTCG
The DNA here is from genome assembly GCA_038231395.1 of Rhodobacterales bacterium. Lineage (GTDB taxonomy): Bacteria > Pseudomonadota > Alphaproteobacteria > Rhodobacterales > Rhodobacteraceae > Stagnihabitans. The sequence goes on along the minus strand of JBBRLL010000007.1, from coordinate 12,461 downwards.
TTTTTGCCCCGGCGTCAAGTGTGAGCGGGAATACGCTGATCCGTCAATCCCTTATCGGGAAAGCGCGCGCGCCGCACTGCGGCATGAGTCTGCGGCGCAACAGTCAAACCGCCATATCGTTCGGCGGGCGCACCAAAAGCCCGGCAAGGCTTTGCAACCCTTCTGACAGCCGCTCGCGAGAGGTGTCGCCCGCCAAAGCCATCCGCACCGCATTGGGTGCCCGGCCCGTGACCATGGCGTATTGGTCGGCCGGACGTAGCAGAACCCCCGCTTCCTCGGCCCGCCGGGTGAAGGTAGAGGCACGCCACCCCTGCGGCAGGTTCATCCAGATGAACGGCAACCCAATCTGACCGCGAATGTCAAACCCGCGCAGTAAGGTCGCGGCCATCTGGCTGCGTGCGGTGAACTCCGCCATGACCCGGTCGCGAAATTCCGCCGCTGCGCCGGATTGGAACAGGTCCATGCACAGGGCGGAAACCGGACGCGACAAGGCGAAATAGCCCTGCTGTGCGGCCAGCCGTCCCGCTTCACCCATATCACTGGGGCAGACGACAAAGCCAAAGCGCAACGCGGCCGAGACGGATTTGGACAGGCTGCCGATGTACCAGACCCGCTCTGGCGCCATGGCGCGCAGGGTCGGGCTGTCGCTTTGGCGGGCCGAATAGCATTCATCCTCGATGACTTGCAGATTGTACCTGCGGACGATGGATACAATCTCTTGGCGACGCTGCACTGACATCCGCGCTGTGGTGGGGTTTTGCGCCTCCGGGGTCAGACACAAAACCTGCGGACCATAGCGGCGACAGGCGGCCTCCAATGCGTCAGGGCGCATCCCTTCTTCGTCCAGTTCAACGCCGTGAACTTCTGCCCGGGCAAGCCGTGCCGCATAGCGAAACCCCGGATAGCACAAATCCTCCACCAGAACCACCGGACGGTCGCCGCGCAAACAGCATTGCAACACCAATGAAACGCCATTCTGACCGCCATGCGACAGCACGATGTCCTCTGCCTGAACCGGGCCAACATCACGAGACTCCAGCCAATCGCGAACGGCCCGGCGCACGGGCAGTTCAGCAGATTGACTCGTATAATCAATCCACTGCGTGTCAATCTGCATGGCAATACGTCGCAACGCATCGCCCAGTTCAACGCTTTGCCCAACCTCCGGCAGGTTGGGAGAGCGCATGTCCAATCGCCCCGCGACCGGTCTGGTATCAGACGGCGCCGGAATTGCCGGACCGAGCCTGGGCGCCAAGGCGGCCACAAAGGTGCCGCGCCCGACCGTCGCCTGCAACAAACCCTCGGCCGTGGCAATCTGATAAGCCCGCGCCACGGTGCCGGGGGTTACCTTCAACCCCCAGGCCAAATCGCGCACCGGCGGCAGTTGAGCGCCTTCTGCCAAGGTGCCAAGCCGGATCGCCTCGCGCAGTTCATGCGCAAGAGACAGGTATTTGGGACCGTCCTGCCCCAAAACCGGCTGCCAAATTGTATCCATGACAATTGTCCTCTGGCGATTCGCGGGTCATTATTGTACCTATACATATACAGACAAGCAGAACTTGTATCAATACAATAGAGAGTACCATGTCAACTGTTCAACCGATCGCCCTTGACCTGACCACTTTGGCCCGCCATCCGTTGCCCGCCTTTTCGCGGACGCTGTTGCGCGCCACTTTGATCATTGTGCAATGGGATCTGCGCCGACGGACCCGGAAGGATCTGCGCGGTCTGGCCGATTACATGCTTAAAGACATCGGCCTTGATCCGATGAGCGCGGCCATGGAAACGGCAAAGCCATTCTGGCGCGCCTGAATTAATCGCTTTCCCCAACTCGGGCCGCAAGTGCGGCCCGTTTTTTTTTGCGCTCTGCTTTCAGACTAGGTCGCTGTTTTATGGTTGCGGATGGCACCTTTGGCCGGCCTTATTGATGTCGCAACGCCTCGATCGGGTCCAGCCGGGCCGCCCGCCGTGCCGGGAAAAAACCGAACACCACCCCAACAACCGCCGAGAAAATGAAGGACGCGATGATGATCCGGTAATCTGGCAGGAACCGGATGTTCAATGCGTAAGACCCGACAGCGCCAAGGCCCAGACCCACCAGAATGCCCAACATGCCGCCGATCAGCGACAAGACAATCGCCTCAACCAGGAATTGCAACAAAACTTGGCCTTCCGTCGCGCCCACCGCCATCCTGATGCCAATCTCACGCGTTCGTTCGGTGACCGACACCAACATGATGTTCATGATGCCGATGCCGCCGACCAGAAGGCTGATGGCGGCCACCGCTGACAAAAGGCCCGTCAAGACCCCGGTTATCCCGGTCAGCATTGAGGAAATCTGTTTCATATCAAAGACATTGAAGTCGTCGTTCGCATCGCCTGCTAAGTGCCGCCTCTCTCGCATCAAGCCTTGGATCTGCGCAATGACCGCCTCGGCACTCGCCCCATCGCGGAAGGTTACGGAAATGGATTGCACGTCCGCCTTGCCCGAAACCCGGCGTTGAAAGGCTTTCAGCGGCATGATCAGCGTGTCATTGTCGTCTTGTCCAAAGGTCGACGCTTCACGTCTGGCCAGCAAGCCTATGACATCGCAAGAGGTTTTTCCAATGCGGATCGTGGTGCCAACCGGGTTGCCATCGCCGATCAGTGCGGTGGATGTGGTTGTGCCAAGGATGCATACGGCGGTTCCAGTACGGAGTTCTCCTTCCGAAAACAGGCGCCCATTGGTCAGCGCCCAGCCGTGGATGGCGAAATAGGCGTTATCGGTGCCGATGGCCTGAACCGCGTGGTTCATCTGGCCAAAGACTGCCGTCAAGCCTTTGCTGGAGCCTGGGGTCGCTGCCACTATATCTGGTATGTCGCGGGTCAGCGCATCCAGATCCTGGATGGACAACGGGACCGCGTCGGCTGATCCGCCACCGGGTCCACGACCGGGCGCGCCGGGGCGGATCATCAGCAGGTTTGACCCCAAAGCCGCGACATCGGATTGTACCTGCGCGCTGGACCCCTGCCCCACCGTCACCATCGCAATCACGGACGCAACCCCGATCACGATACCAAGAACGGTCAGGAAGCTGCGGAGTTTGTTGCGAAAAACGGTTTTCATCGCAAGGCGGAGCGCTTCAAGCAGCATGGTCATCCCTCATCCGGTCAGACTGAATTTTGCCATCGACGAACGTCACGATCCGGTGGGCATAGGCGGCCATGTCGGGTTCGTGCGTGACCATCAGAACCGACAGCCCCTCATCGCGGTTGAGCTGCACCAGCAGATCCATGATCTCGCGACCCCGCGCTGAATCGAGATTTCCGGTCGGCTCATCCGCAAGGATCAGGCCGGGTTTGGTGACAATGGCGCGGGCGATGGCAACCCGCTGTTGCTGACCGCCCGAAAGCTCTGACGGCAGATGACCGGCCCGGCTTTCCAGACCCACTTTATGCAAGGCATCCATCGCGCGGATTTTGCGATCCTCGGCAGGAACCCCTTGATAAATCAGCGGAAGCTCCACGTTTTCCAAGGCCGTGGTGCGCGCCAACAGGTTGAAACCCTGAAAAATGAAGCCCAGAAAATGGCGCCGCAACAGCGCGCGTTGGTCGCGGTCAAGCCCGGTCACATCGGTACCAAACAGCAGATATTGACCCGTGGTTGGCGTATCCAGACAACCCAGGATGTTCATCGCGGTCGACTTTCCCGAACCAGATGGGCCCATGACGGCGACAAACTCACCCTTTTCAACGGTCAGGCTGACGTCGTTAAGCGCGTAAACCTTCGCCTCAGCCTGCCCGTAGATTTTGGACAGGTGACGCAGTTCCAACATGGGGCCGGCAGTCGGTTGCGTGGTCATTTGGTGCCCTGCGCGGTGACCACGGCGTCACCCACGGCCAAAGGGCCCTCCAGCACTTCGGTAGTATCACCATCCGAAACGCCGGTTTTGACAGCAATTTTAGAAGGTTGGCCGCCTTTCATCACGTAAAGATCGCGAAACCCGTCTTTGGTCACCGCATTTTCGGCATTGGCCGTCCGCCCTCCGGTGTCAGCACCAGAAAACAGCATGCCCAGCAGTCCAGTGGTCTTTCGCGCCGCAACCGGGGCCGCAGGCGGCGCATACCGGAAGGCCGAATTGGGCACCGTCAGCGCGCCTTTGACCTGTTGCACGGTGACATCGGCCGAGGCTGTCATCCCCGGACGCAGCTTGTGGGCAGAGTTGTCGATAGCAAGGATCGTTGGATAAGTTACAATGCTGTCAACGGTTTGCGGGGCGAAGTGCATCTCTGACACTTTGGCCGGGAAGGTCTGACCCAGATAGGCGTCCACACTGAATGTGGCCGGATCACCAACCTGAACCTGCCCGATGTCAGCCTCGTCGACATCGACCTGCAACTGCATTTGCCCCAGATCATGCGCCAGAGTGAACAGGGTGACGGTGTTGGTCGAAGCCGAAACGGTCTGACCCAGATCCGCTTGCAGATTAAGGACCATGCCATCAATCGGCGCAACGATCACCGCCTTGTCGATGTTGGTCTGGCTTAGCTTCACATCCGCTTCGGCCACCTGCACGTTAGAGCTGGCCAAGGCAACACTGGCATCGGCGCGGCGCTTGGCTGTCGCGGCAGCCGCCAGAACCTCCTGCGAATTCAGTCCCTTGTCGTTGATCTTTTGCGCGCGGTCCAGCGATTCGCCTGCCGCTTCCTGTGTCGCCAACGCATCCTCCACAGCGGCTTTGCGGGCGTTCAACGTGGCCTGATCGCGGGCCAGCCCCGCCTCCAGCGACGAGGTGTCAAGCCGGGCCAGCACTTGCCCCTTCTTGACCGGATCGTTGATCTTGACATCAATTTCAGAGATCGTGCCCGAAATGAGCGAGCCGACATCCACCTGCTCGATCGGCTGGACGGTGCCGACGGCGGTCACGGTCACAGTGATATCGGCAGTCTTCGCCTCGACCGTGGTGAAATGGACGGTTGCCGCAGCCTGGCTGCGCGCCCGCAAAAACGCATAGCCGCCGGCCAGCAGCACCAGGATAACCACGGACCAGATCAGCCAACCGCTGAGCCTGCCCTTTTTGCGGCGCTTGGTAATCGCCTCAACCGTGACCGTGTCCGACATCGCTTGTCCTTTGCACCTGACAGACACAAATTGGGCCTTTGTGAATGCGGTTACAACGGGGAGGATCGGCATTTCCGTTGCTGTGCCGACGTGTCGCACAGGTTTACTTGCAGATAGGCCGCCAAGTCCTTAGTTTGGCAGGTAAAAGCCGGTTTGGCAGACCTTGGGAACCCGATGAACCTGACCCCCGACCTCCTGTTGCGCGCCTATGGTATGGGCGTCTTTCCGATGGCCGAGGGGCGCGAGGATGCGGAAATCCACTGGATTGACCCGCAGCGCCGTGCGGTCTTCCCGCTGCAGGGGTTTCACATCTCACACAGTCTGGCCCGACAGATCCGCCGCGGGCAGCCGCGGGTGACGGTGGACAGCGACTTTGCCGGTGTGGTCACCGCTTGTGCCGACCGCGCCGAAACCTGGATCAATGCCGAGATTTTTGCGGCCTATACCGCTCTTCACGCCCAAGGCCATGCCCATAGCCTGGAGGTTTGGGATCAGGGTCATCTGATCGGCGGAGTATATGGCGTGGTTCTGGGGGGGGCATTTTTTGGCGAAAGCATGTTTTCGCGCGCCACGGGTGGGTCCAAAATAGCGCTGACATATCTGATGCATCGCCTGCGCGCCGGGGGATTTACGCTGTTTGATGTGCAATTTCTGACCAGCCACCTTGCCAGCCTTGGCGCCGTGGAAATCGCCCGCAGCGAATATCAGCGCCGTCTTGCGCTGGCCCTGACACGCAAAGCCCGCTTTCAGCCGGAAAATTACCCGCCAGAGCCAGTGGCAGGTTTTGTGCTGTCAGCCGGGGCCTGATCTGCGGCAGGCACGTCGCAATGCAACACCCAGACGTCATAGCGCGGATGGTCCAGCGCATTCAGACCGGGGCTGGAGGCCACCATCCAACCCTTGAACAACGGGTCGACCTGACCGCTGTCGGTGATGGTCAGATGGGCGTAAGCCTCTGCCATCGGTTGGTCGGACGGATAGCGGCATTCATCCAACTGCACGGTCAGCTTGCCCTCAACCTGTTGTTGACCGGGCGCGAGGTCAAAATCGGTGACGGAGTCGGACATGCGGTCCAGCACCCGGACCGAGCCGCCTTTGGCCACCACGATCTTTGCCGGTGCCGGACTGGCAAGACAGGCGACCGCAAGGGCAAACCCGATGCGCGCTAACCGAGTCATCGGGATTTCCGCGTCACGGCGTTTTCGGATCGGCTGGCGGTTTGGCACTGGTGTCGGTCTTGGTGCCAACAAACTTCATCAGCAAAGACACCAGCGAAACCGCACCCTGGGTATCCTCAATCTCGTCACCGGGGGCGAGGTTGTCTGGATTCCCGCCCGGTTGAAGTTCGATGTAATTGCCGCCCAGAAGCCCTTCTGAGGAAATCAAAATCGCGCTGTCGGAGGGCAATTGAATATGCTTGTCAAGCGAGACCACGGCGTCGGCCATATAGGTCTTGGGGTTCAGCGTCAGCCCGGTGATCGACCCGACCCGGACCCCGGCCAGCTTCACATCTGACCCGAGCGAGACGCCCTCAATCGAGCGGAACGAGGCGCGCAGCGGATAGGTGTCACCCCCTGAACCGACGCCGGTTCCCTTGCCGGCATAGGCCACGAACGCAATCGCCGCTGCCACGACCACAGCCCCGGCAAAAATCTCTAGCTTGTTTTCCGCCATAACGGTTTAATTCCTATCAGGCCTCTGGCGACCAGGCTTCGTAATCCCGGCGCGGGGCGGGCGTGTTGCTGCGGATCGAACCGGGTGGCGCATAGGCGGCAGCCGTACCGGTCAGATTCTCCAGATGCGGCTCTTCCCAGGGCTTGTGTGTCAGCGGTGCCTTGGTCGGTGGCTGATCCCAGGTGAAATGCAGCCAGCCATGCCAATCAGGAGAGACGCGGGACGCCTCCATCTCGCCATTATAGATCACCCAACGCTTTTTGGCATCGGCGGTCTGGTAATAGATGTTGCCCTGTGCGTCATCGCCAACTCTGACCCCATGCCGCGCCGTAAAGACTTGGGTGCCAAGGGTCTGGCTGTTCCACCAGGTCAGCAGGCGCTTGAGCATGGACATCGGCGTCTCCGGTTTCATTGGCACTGATATGCCGGAACGGGGTGCAAAGGTCCAGAGGGTCTGGCGAGGCATGGCGACGTGTTGCGCAGGGTCAGTTGAGGCGGGTTTGTTGTGACAGGTTTATTGTGGAGGGTCAGGCCTGCAAGGCGTGGGCAATGGCGTCCCACAGCGGCTCAACCGGTTCAACACCCACCGAAAAGCGGATGAAACCGGGAGCCACCGCATCGCCCCACCGCGCCCGACGTTCGCCCGCCGTATGCGTGCCGCCGAACGAGGTGGTTTGCGTGACATACTTGCAGCGCGTCAGGAATTCCTCGGCCTTTTCCTCGCTTTCCAGTTCAAAGCTCATCAAAAACCCAAAGCCGGACATCTGGCGTTTTGCGATGTCATACGCTGGATCATGCGGCAGACCCGGATAGCGCAGGGCTTTGATCCTTGGATGCGCCGACAGCCGTTCCGCAATCGTCTGGGCACTGGCACACATGCGCGACAGCCTGACTTCCAGCGTCTCAAGCCCGCGATGCAGCAGCCACGCCTCAAACGCGCCCGGCACCGACCCCGACAATTTGCGCCATTCCGCCACCCGCGCCATCAGATGCGCATCACGGCCCGAGACATGGCCATAGAGAATGTCGGAGTGGCCAGCCGGCGCTTTGGTATCGGCAGCCACCACCAGATCAGCGCCCAAATCCAAGGGGCGTTGCAGCAGGGCGGTCATGGTGGTGTTGTCAACGATCAGCCGCGCCCCGGCCGCATGCGCCTTGCGGGCGGCCAAAGAGATGTCGCAGCAATCCAGACCGGGGTTGGAGGGCGTTTCAAGAAACACCACGGAAGCCCCTGAAAAATCAGCGGAATCGACGTCTGTGGTTGTTACCAGCCGTATTTTGACGCCCAGAGGTTCAAGGAAACGGTTGGCCAGCAGTCGGGTGGTGTAATAGCCGTCGGCGGGCAGGATCACGGTTTGCCCGGCGGACAGCGTGCAAAACAGCGCCGCCGTTATCGCAGCCATGCCGGACGGAAAGCCAACCACGCTGGCACCTTCAAGGATGGCAAGCTGTTCTTCGACCTCCTCCCACGTCGGCATCGCCATGCGGCCATATTTGTATTGGGCGTTTTCCAGCCCCGGCAGATGGAACGTGGTGGCGGACACCAGTGGCGGTGATACCGGATCACCCCGCCCCAAACGTTCGGCCCGGTGGTGCAGCATGTCGGCGAAGCGGCGGTCTGCGGTCATCATGATGCCTTTCAAGCGAAGGCCGGGGGCTTTCCACCCCCGCACCCCCGATCACTTTTGGGCCGAAATGGAAGGCTATTCAAGCCGGGCCGGGAAACCCTCTGCCCGCAGATCGGTGTTGAGCGCATCTTCCAGCAATTTCACGATCTGGGTGGATTGCGCCTGCCCCCCGTAAACCGCCTTACCCTTCATGAAGGTCTGAAGCGTTTGGGAGGCAAGATCCAGCGGCACCCCGTATTCGCGGCCAAAGCCCATGGCAAAGCCCAGATCCTTCAGCGCCAGATCCATCGTAAAGGCGATGTCGTAGCTGCCATTCAGGATCAACTGACCTTCGGTTTCATGCACAAAACTGCTGCCGGAGGAGGCCGAGATCGCCTCATACGCGGTTTTCAGGTCAAGCCCGCCGCGTTTGGCCAGCATCAGCGCCTCGCCGTCCGCCACCAGATGGATGAAGGCCAGCATGTTGGTGATGACCTTGATAACCGCCGCCGACCCCAAAGGCCCCATGTGGAAAATCTTGTTGCCAATGGCTTCAAGGGCCGGGCGGTGCAGGTCAAACAGGTCGGGGTCACCGCCGACCAGAACGGTGATCTCTCCCCTTGCGGCAAGGTGGACGCCGCCTGTCACCGGCGCCTCCAGCATACGCACGTCCATCGAACGGGCCAGACCTGCCAGTCGCAACACATCCTCACGCCCGAGGGTGGAGTTTTCCACCCAGGTGGCCCCGGGCCTGACATTGGGCAAGACCTGAGCCAGCACCACTTCTGACACCGCAGGTGAGGGCAGGCAGGTGAAGAAATGGTCCACCTGTGCTGCCAGTTCCGCCGGAGTGGCCGCAGCTTTGGCCCCCATCGCCACATGCCGCTCCGCCAAGGCAGTGTTGCGGTCATAGACTGTCAGCTGATGCCCGGCGCGGATCAGGCTGGCCGCCAGATGCCCGCCAAGGTTGCCCAGACCGATATATCCGTAATTCATGCGCCCCACCCTAAGTTGCCCTTCATGTTGCAGTGATTTGTGGCTGGACTTCAGCGTCGCCAAATTCTCTGCCACCACAACGTTTTAAGCGCCTCACTTGAAGTGGATGTTATATTTGGCGCGGATGGCGGCGTCGATGTCGGGGTCGATCACGTTGCCAGAGCGCGCCAGAATCTCATTCTTGCGCTGAATGGCCTTGTCAAGCAACACAGGTTTGCCCGCCTCGTTCCATTCCTTCGGGCTCATCCGGTTGGCGACGTTGGGATAGATATATTCGGTCTGCATCAGCTTCAGTGTCTGATCAGAGCCAAGGTAATGCCCCGGCCCGCCCAGACAAACCTCTTTCATCGCGTCGATGGAGGTGGTGTCCTCGTTGACCTCGATCCCTCTGACGCAGCGCATGGCTTGGCCCAGCAGATCATCGCCGAGGATCAGGCTTTCCATGCAGAAGCCCAGCAATGACGCATGCATCCCCACCGCTTCATAGCACATGTTGAGGCCTGACAGACCGGCGAGGGTGTTGGTGATGCCTTGCTCCCATCCGGCCTGCATGTCCGGCAGCTTGCTGTCCGAAATGCCGGAGGCAGCGCCGCCGGGCAGATCGTAAAACCGGTGCATCTGCGCGCAACCCGCCGTCAGCAGCGCCTGTTCGGCAGACCCGCCCGACATCGCCCCGGTCCGCAGGTCAGACACGAACGGCCAGGTGCCAAAGATCGCAGGCGCGCCCTTCTTGATCGCGTTGACATAAACCACCCCGGCCAGACATTCCGCCATCGCCTGCACGATCGCCAAGGCAATCGGTGCGGGCGCGGTCGCCCCGGCCTGCCCTGCTGACAACAGCAGCATCGGCATGCCGCGCCGGATGCAATCTTCCATCACGCGGCAGCTTTCCTCGGCAAACTTCATCGGTGGCACGACAAAACAGTTGGAGTTGCTGACGAAAGGCCGCTCCAGCCATTTGTCCTCACCGCCCGCCACCTGATGTAGAATGTCAAACGCTGGTGCAACCGCGTCCGGATCAAAAAAGCTGGTGCCGACATGCTTTCTGGTGCCCGCAAGGCAGGCGTACAGCGTGTTCAGGTCCATATCGACATTGTCGATCACATCGCGGCAGACCATGGTGCGCTGGAAAAAGTGAATGTTGTCCAGATTATCAACCAGCCGCGCCGCATTATACAAGTCCTGCGCCGTGGTGTCGCGGTACTCCAACGTGATCGGATCGACCATATGCACGGCAGCGCCCGCCGTGCCGAAATGGACATTCGACCCCGACAGATGCAGGTCGTGCCGCGTATCCCGCGCGTGCAACGTGATGTTGCGCGCCGCCACCGCCAGCATATCCTCAACCAACGCCCGCGGAAACCTAATCCGCCCGTCATCGCCCAGAATGGCGCCGGCCCCGGTCAATATTTCCACGCCCGAGGCGGGTGCGTTGGCAAGACCAATCACCTCCAGCGCCTCCAATGCCGAGGCGTGGATCTTTGCGATCCCGGCTTCGGTCAGGGGTTTGTAGGTGCCCCCGGGCATGCCACCGCGCACCGGGCGCACGTCATCGGCCAAGGGGGCTGACCGCAACGCCACCCGTGCCGAACGCCCGCCTGACCGACCCGCCCGCGCTTTGGCCGGCTCGCACATCTCCACATCGTTCATTCTAAATCCTTTCCGCCGCGCACCCGCAGGTCCGGCCTCATGTCGCCGCGCCCTTCATCAAAAGCGCATCAATTTCGCTACCCGATGCCGCCGCCTTCAGCGGTGAAAACGACCCCGCCAGCATAGCCGCCACCGCATCGCGGATCCCCGCATGGGTCACCCGCGCAATCTGACTGCCGGTCGAGATGCGCCGCACCCCCATCGCAGCCAGGTCCGCCACCGTCATGTCGCGCAGCGGCCCGGCGGCCAATGCATTGAGCGGAGCCTTCACCGAAGCCAGCACCCGCGCCAATTCTGCCCTGCCCGGCGCCACCGGCAGATACAGCAAATCGGCGCCCGCCGCTTCAAACGCCTGCAAGCGCCGGATGCCCTCGTCCAGATCATAAAAGCCGTTCATCACCCCATCAGCCCGGGCGCAAAACACGAATGGCCGCCCCAAAGCGCGCGCGGCGGCAATCCCCGCCCTGATCCGTTCCACCGCCAGTTCAAACCCGTAAGCCGAGGGCCCGGCGGGATCCGTATCCTCGATCGACAGCCCAGAAAGGCCAACCTCCGCCCCCAACCGCACTGTCTCGGCCACCACTTCCGGTGCGTCGCCGAACCCGCCTTCAAAATCGCCCGATACAGGCAGCGGTGTTGCGGCCACGATCATCTGCGCGTGGGCCAAAGCCTCATCCCGGCTGATCCCCATATCCGCCCGCCCCATGGTAAAGGCATGCGCAGCAGAGGAGGTCGCCAAAGCCTTGGCCCCCAACCCCGCCATCATCCGCGCCGATCCCACGTCCCAAGGGTTGGGAATGACAAAACAACCGGCGTGATGCAGGTCGGCAAACGCAGTATGGCGTTCAGAAAGTTTCATCAAAAACCTCCCATAAACCTTTTCGTTGTTCATGAATATCCCAAAGGCCCACGCGCGCCCTGCCCCCGGTCACACACGCACCCGTTCCGACTTTGGGTCATACAGCGGCACTAAAGACACCACCGCCGGATGCCGCACCCCGGCCACTTCGATCTGGTAGGTGGAGGCCAGAACCTCCGCCTCGCTTTGCCCCTTGCACGGCACATATCCCATGCCAATCGCCCCGCCAAGGAAGTGCCCGTAATTGCCGGATGTCACCGGGCCGACAATCCTGCCATCCCGCACAATCGCTTCGTTGTGGAACAACAACGGCTCCGGGTCGGTCAGGCGGAACTGCACCATGCGGCGGTTCAGGCCCTCTTCCGCCTTGCGCAACACCGCATCGCGCCCGATGAAGTCCGGCTTCTTGGTGCGCACCGCAAAACCAAGTCCTGCTTCCAGCACATGATCCTCATCGGTGATGTCATGGCCAAAGTGGCGAAAGGCCTTTTCGATCCGGCAGGAATCGAGCGTATGCAAGCCGCACAGCTTCAACAGGCCGGTTTCTTCCAGCGCTTCAAACACATGGGCGGTC
>JBBRLL010000006.1:0-108970 GCA_038231395.1 Rhodobacterales bacterium | reverse complement strand
TGGGCGGCATTGGTGTCACCGGATCGAACCAGTCGGTTGACGACCTTCAGCGGTTGGTCGATGCGACGATGGCGGCTTTTGGGCGGATTGATGTGCTGGTGAACTCTGCCGGACACGGGCCGCGCGCCCCGATCCTCGAAATCACCGATGCCGATTGGGTGAAGGGGATGGAGGTGTACCTGATGCCGATCATCCGCACCGCCCGGATCGTGACGCCCCTGATGGTGGCGCAGGGCGGCGGCGCGATCATCAATATCTCCACCGCCTGGGCGTTTGAACCTGTCGCGATGTTCCCGACCTCAGCCGTGTTCCGCGCCGGATTGGCCAGCTATACCAAGATCTTCGCCGACGATTACGCGCCCAAGAACGTGCGGATGAACAACATCCTGCCCGGCTGGATCGACAGCCTGCCTGCCACCGATGCCCGCCGCCAATCGGTGCCGATGGGCCGCTATGGCACGTCAGAAGAAATTGCCGCAACGGTTGCTTTCCTCGCCTCGGATGGTGCAGGCTATATCACCGGGCAGAATTTGCGGGTGGACGGCGGCGTCACGCGGTCGGTTTAGGAAGTGGCCAATGCACGCACGGATCGGTCCGGAGAAAGGGTCTTGTCAAGAGAAAGGGTAGTCTGGTGTACAAGCGACGCATTGTCCCCGAGGGTTTTACACCCCCTGCCCGCGCCGATGGTCCGGGCTTTCACCTGCGCATGTTGACCATCCACGACGTCGTCAAGGATTTTGACGCTGTGATGTCCGCCGCCCCCCGCCTGAAAGCCGCGATGGAGCCGGGCGGCACCTGGCCCGATGGCCTGACGCTCGAGGAGAACCTGATCGACCTCGCCTGGCATCAGCGCGACTTCACCATCGGCCACTCCTTCGCTTATACCGTAATGAACGATGACGAAACGCGTTGCCTTGGCTGCTGCTACATCAGTCCCAAGGACAAGCCTGGCGATTGGCCGGATTATGATGCCGTAGCCTTTTATTGGGCGCGGGACTTGGACCTTGACGTCGCCCTTGGTCAGGTGTTTCGCGGCCTGATCGCGCAATTCCCCTTCGGACATGTCGCTTTTCCCGGACGTGATCAGCCATGGGCCGCCGTCTGAGCTGCAAGCCGTTGCCTTTGCCGCGACAGGTGTTACGACTGAAATCTCACCCCCAACGAGGCGCGCATGACATCCCCCTACATCCCCCCGAAAGTCTGGACCTGGGATCAGGCCAACGGCGGCCAGTTTGCCAGCATCAACCGGCCTATCGCCGGGGCCACGCATGACACGGACCTGCCGCGCGGGCAGCATCCGTTTCAGTTGTATTCGCTGGCCACTCCGAATGGCGTCAAGGTCACCATGATGTTCGAGGAGTTGCTGGAGGCGGGCCACGCTGCCGAATACGACGCCTGGTTGATCTCGATCAGCAAGGGTGACCAGTTCGGTTCGGGGTTTGTGGCGGTCAATCCCAACTCCAAGATCCCGGCTTTGTTGGACCTGTCTGGCCCCGAACCGCTGCGGGTGTTTGAGTCCGGCTCTATCCTGATCCACCTGGCAGAAAAGTTCGGTGCTTTCCTGCCCGCTTCCGGACCTGATCGCACCGAAACGCTCAACTGGCTGATGTGGCAGATGGGGTCCGCCCCATTCCTTGGCGGCGGCTTCGGGCATTTCTTTGCCTATGCGCCGGAAAAGATCGAATATGCCATCAGCCGTTACGCGATGGAGACAAAGCGCCAGCTTGACGTGCTGGACCGCCGTCTTTCCGAGGTGCCCTTTGTTGCGGGCGCATACTCCATCGCCGACATGGCGATCTGGCCGTGGTATGGCAACATGGTTTTGGGCAACAGCTATGCCAATTCAGCCGAATTTCTGGATGTGGGCATCTATACCAACGTCAAACGCTGGGCCGATGAGATCGCCGCCCGCCCCGCCGTGAAACGCGGTCGCATCGTCAACAAGAACTGGGGCGATGAACCGCAAATGGCGGAGCGTCATTCTGCAGCGGATTTCGCGGGTCTTTTGTGAAGTACCGGGGGCGTAACTGCCCCCGGTTAGCGTCAAGCTTCAGTCGGCTCCGCCGTGAGTTTCCGCCTCATGATGTTCATTGATGCCGGTTTCCGTGGAGTGGTGGGCCTCGTCCGCTGCGTCGGGTGAATCCGTCACATCGTGACCGGCGCCGTCGTCGCTGGTGGCCTGTCCGTCATGCGGGACAGGTGAACCATGCTCGGTGGTATCATCGCGGGCATTGGTCGATGCGGTGTTGTCGTGACCGCGTTTGTCCGCGCCCTTCTGCGCCACCAGATCAAACGGCGTGCTAGCGCCGGTCTGCCGGTTGACGAGAAAGCTGTGCGACACGCCCGCCACATCGGCCGTCACGATCCAGCGATCATTCTTCTGGTTTACCACGATGTTGCTGTACCCGGCAGAGGTGTAGGCCTGCCGGATCGTGTCTTTGAAGTCTTTCGCTGTAGCCATACCGCCCCAAAGCAGCGCCACGGTAGCCATTGCAGAAATCAGTTTCATCGGATCATTCTTTCTGAGTTTGCCAAGCGTTCCATTCCCGACCTCAGACTGACAGAGCAGGGTACGGCGCGACACGGACCTGCGTCCGGCAAAACAGCAGTTTTTCCAAGACCTTGGTCGGATCAAAACCGCGGTCGGGCTTCGACTTTGGTCGGGTTGCTACAGAATGAAGCTCGTGGCGTTCAAGGTGATCAGCCCTTTGATCACGATGTCCATATCATCGACAACCGACCCGGCCAGCCGCACCTCGACCAAAGTTGTCGCAGAGGGCACGTCGCGCAGATAGCGCACCTCGCCCACCGTACCGGTGAACGCGGCGGTGCCCAGAAAACGGAACGCATCATCCGCCCCTCCGGCCACGGCATCAATCGCTGACAGGTCGATAAAGTCATACAGGGGCCGAAAATCGTTGATCGCGTCGCGGCCACTGGACGGGCTGTCAGAGACAGACGTGTAGACGAAGGTATCGGCACCAAGGCCGCCCACCATCACATCGGCCCCACCGCCGCCGGTCAACCTGTCATCGCCCGACAGCCCATAAAGCGTATCGTTACCCGCACCGCCAGAGATGACATTGGCCAGAAGGTTGCCGGTCAGCGCGTCGGCGTACAGGGTGCCCACCAAATCCTCGATGCCGGTGACGGTCACAACCCCCATATCGGCATAGCTGTAGTGTCGGGTGCTCAGGTTGGCGACCACCCCGCCGGGATCGGTCAGCAAATCAAAGATCAGCACATCCTCGCCAAAACCGCCGTCGATGATGTCATTGCCAAAGTACATGTGGATCACGTCGTTGCCGCTGCCGCCAAAGATCCAGTCGTCACCGGTGCCCGCGAAGATCTTGTCAGCGCCAAAGCCGCCGTAGATCCGGTTGTTGCCCTCTGCGCCGTCGATCAGATCATCGCCGGCCAGACCGCGCAGCGTATCGCCACCCGCGTCACCGGTGATCACATTGGCCGTAATCGTGCCCGTGCCTATCAGACCACGCGGCCCGCCGTTCAGATGCAGCTCTTCAATCCCGGCGCTCAACTGGAAATCAACCGAGGAATAGACCTTGTCCAGACCGCCCGTGGTATCCACAATCGTCAGGTCAGATCGGTCAACATGGTAGGTGTCGTTGCCCGCGCCGCCGGTCACCTGCCCCATCACGCGCCCGCCGGTCAGCCAGAACGCGTTGACTCCGTTGCCCAAAAGCACGTTGCCCATGACGATCCCGCTGATCCGCACAGCATCGTTGAAGGAATAGCACACCAGATTGCCGTCTATGGTGCCAGAATTGAAGATGTTGGAAGACTGCGTGCTGGTGACATTGCCCTCGATGTAGCCGGAGTTGCGCAGGGTCAGACCGCCAAACACATAAATGCCGGCCTGGCCTGGTGTGGCGTTCAGAATATTGCCGGTGTTGGTCAGGGTGACATTGCCACCGCCCAGGGCATAGACCGTAGGCCCGTTGCCCGCCGTGGACAGCATGCCTGTATTGGTGATGATCGCCCGCGAGGTGTTGTTCAGGATCAGATCCAGAGCCGAGCCTGCCGTGATCCCCAAGCCCTGCAAGCTGCCGTCATTGGCGATATCAATTTGCGAAAACGCAGCCGCCGTCAGGTTGATGCCCTGACCGCCGCTGATCGCCCCGGCGTTGTGCAGCGCAAAATTGCCGGTGAATGTGCCTGATATCGCCGCAAGCTCGATGCCGCCCGTCACCACGGACCCGCTTGCGGCGATGGTAACGCTGGTGTTGGTGACGGAGTTCAGCACCAACCCGCTCGCCGTTGAAGAGGCCATCGCCCCATAGGAAATCAGCGTGGCGTTGTTTGACAAGGTCACCGCAGACCCTACCGCTGCCAGAATGGACCCCGAGGGTGCCACGAACCCAAATTCGCCGGTGTTCAGAAACTGCCCGGAGGTGGTGTTGGTTGCGATGACAAAAGACGACATGCTGGTCTCCGGAGAGGCGCAGACATTCTGTCGACGCTGATCCTGAAATCGCACGCCGCTTCCTACCAAATCGTGTGCACGGTGCCGTCAACGGGCTGGCCCTCCGAACGATCTTTGTAAACCTTGGCCCAAATTCGCTTCGATACCGTCCTGGTTTAAAGATCAATTCGTCTCAACAGCGCGCAGTTGCAGTTGCACAGGGTGAAGCGGCGAACATTCACCGCGTTTGGAAGGATCAAGCCGCGCGGCATGGAACCTCTGCCACGCCGTGGACAATAGAACGCCTCGAACCGATGGATCAAACGGGTTGCAAACCGTTCGCGGCCGCTCTTGCCAAACCCCCCGGTCCGGGTCATCTTGAAACCAGAGCCGTGACGATGGCGTCGTCACAGGGGGTAAACCCTGATCGCTTGCGAGAACCCTCGCCTTCGTCCTGCACGCCGGGACCTTTCGGGGTCCGGCAGCTTGCAGACCCTAGGCATGAGGTCTGATATGACGGCAAATGAAACGACCCGCCCGCAACACTACCGGTTTCACCAAGGCGACCGCGTCTTTCAGTTCGCGGCTGAGGAATACGATGCCCGCCTTGAAGGTTTGCGCGATCTGATGGAGCTGCAGGGCATTGACGCCTGCCTTTTCACCTCGATGCATTCGATCGCTTACTATTCCGGCTTTCTTTACTGCTCTTTCGGCCGCCCCTATGGTCTGGTGGTAACCCTGACGAAATCGGTCACCATCAGCGCCGGCATCGACGCTGGCCAGCCCTGGCGGCGCTGCCACGGCGACAACCTCACCTACACTGACTGGGCGCGCGACAATTACTGGCGCGCGGTGGCCTCTGTCACCGGCGAAGGCATGGTCATCGGGTGCGAGGCCGATCACCTGACCCTCGTTCAATCCGAAAAGCTCAACGCCTTCCTGAAGCCCAAACGCGGTGTGGACATCTCGCGCGGTGCGATGGAACAGCGGATGATGAAATCGCCCGCCGAAATTGCGCTGATCCGCCAAGGTGCTGCGGTGGCCGATGTGGGCGGCTTTGCCATACGAGACGCCATCAAAGAGGGCCTGCGCGAGATTGACATCGCCATGGCAGGCCGTGACGCGATGGAACTTGAAATCGCCAAGCGCTTTCCCGATGCCGAATACCGCGACACCTGGGTCTGGTTCCAGTCTGGCATCAATACCGACGGCGCTCATAACCCGGTCACCTCGCGCAAGCTGAAGCGCGGCGATATCCTCAGCCTGAACACCTTTCCGATGATCTCCGGCTACTACACTGCCCTGGAACGCACTTTGTTCGTGGGCGAAGTTGACGCGGCCTCGCGCCGGATATGGGAGATCAACGTGGCAGCCCACGCCTACGGCATGAGCCTTTTGAAACCGGGGGCGACCTGCGCCGAGGTGACCAACAAGCTGAACACCTTCTTTGAAGAGCATCAGGTGCTGCAATACCGCACCTTCGGCTATGGCCACTCTTTCGGCGTGCTGTCGCATTATTATGGCCGCGAGGCGGGGTTGGAGTTGCGTGAGGATGTTGATACCGTCTTGGAACCCGGCATGGTGATTTCAATGGAACCGATGCTGACAATCCCCGAAGGCCAACCCGGTGCCGGTGGTTACCGCGAACACGACATCCTGATCATCACCGAAGATGGCAACGAGGATATCACCAAATATCCCTATGGCGCGGAGTTCAATGTGGTCGGCTAAATCCACGACGGCCACTGGTAGGATGGGCAATCTGCCCATCTTACTGCAAATGTGCCGGTATCAGCCCCCGCAAGGAATTGCCGACCCAAAGCCGCACATTTGGCAAATCCTCTCCGTGCAAAACCTGTTCCTGAACGCCCATTTCCGCCCGCAAAACCCCCGGCAGCACACCGCAGCGCAACGGAGGCGTTCGCATCCCCTGCCCGGCGTCAAAAAACACGGTGGTGATGGTCCCCTCACAAACCTCGTGCCGCTCATTCAGGAAAATCATCTCATCCAATCCCGCAGGCAAACCCGCCCGCGCCGCATCATAGACGGCCCGTCGCGTGGACTTGATCCGCAGCCACGGGTCCGCACTGTGCAGACGCTGGACCGCCACGCCCACGGTCCACTCCCCTTTCGGGGCAGGCAGCGCCGCCCGCTCCACCGCCAAAACGCCGTGGCGCTCCATCGTCACCCGCAGCCGCAAAGCCTGATCCGGCAGCCCAGACAACACCCCGGCCCAACCGTCCGGCACTGGCCAACCCAAGGCCGCAGCCGACCGGGCAAGTCGCGCCTGATGCAAGGCCAGTCGCGGGCAGGCCAGTCCGTCCCACAGCAAAGTTTCGATCAGTTTCAGCCCCGGTTCGCCAGCCCCGTCACGTAGCGCGCTTTCCAATGCGCCTCCTCCCACTCACCCTCGCACGTCGAATCCTGGACCACACCGCCGCCCACGTTCAGCACGATCCCGCCATCCGCCGCTAGGGACAAGGTCCGGATCGACACCGAAAAACAGCTTTCCCCATCCGGTGCCATCCAGCCGATCGCCCCGCAATAGGCCCCGCGCGGCGCGGGCTCCACCTCACGGATGATCTCCATCGCCCGGATTTTCGGCGCTCCGGTGATCGAACCGCAGGGAAACAGCGCCGGCATCAGACCAGACATGCTGGGGGCCGCCACCATCTCACCCGTCACCCGGCTGACCATCTGATGCACCGTTGCATAGCTTTCCACGCCAAACAGCTGCGGCACCTTCACCGAGCCGACCCGCGCAATCCGTGAGATGTCATTGCGCAACAAGTCCACGATCATCAGGTTTTCCGCCCGGTTCTTCAGCGACCCGCGCAACTCCTCCGCCAGTTCGGCATCGCGCACCGGATCGGCGTCGCGCAGCGCTGTGCCCTTCATCGGGCGGCTTTCGATCCGGCCTGCAGCATCGGTTTGGAAAAACAACTCAGGCGAGCGCGAGATCAGGACAGGCACCTTTGCCCCGAAATCGGCAAAAGCGCCAAAACCCACCGCTTGCCGGTCGCGCAAGGCAGCGTAAAGCCCCAAGGCAGAGCCTTCCAAAATCCGCGACGCCATCGGAAACGTGAGGTTGACCTGATAACAGTCGCCCGCCGCGATATAGGCCTTCACCCGCGCAAAGGCAGCACCATATTCGGCAAGACTGATCTCCGGCACGACGGGGGCGATCTTCACCCGGGCATCTTCCTTTGCCCGCGCCAGCATTGGTCCGGCATTCTGCGGCCCGGCAAAGACCCCAAAGCACAGCAATGGTCCTGCGCGGTTCACAGGCATCAGCCCGGCCAACCGCGCCTCCATCGCATAGCCCGCCTCATAGGCGATCCAGCCCGCAACCCACCCCCCCCGGGCCCGCGCCTGATCCAACTCCGCCAAAGCCTGCGCCACCTCTGCCGCGTCCCAAGCCACGACAACCGCCACAGCCCCGTCAAACAAGGCGGCCTGCCCCTTTGGGCCATGTTCGATCAGGATCATGCCGCCTCCACCGGGCAACGGAGCCAGCGCGTGATGACGCAGGGCGGATTTCGGTTTCCCGCGCCCGTCACACGTAACCCAAGACCCGAAAGCCAGATGCCGTTCTTATCAAACATCCCCCTGACCTAGTGCCCAAGGCGCGCCTTCGCCACCTGACTTCTGCCCGTTTTTTCCCGGAAAACGACATAAGTAGATGCTCAACCCGCGCAAAACCTTTGCAAAAGCGTTTCGTCGCTGTAAAATTCTATTCAGCGCTGGACAGATTGTAAAATCAGCGCTTTCCTGCCGGTGGGTGCCGGACTGTGGCAGACCCGCAATCAAGAACGTCGATAAATCGACTCGGAGGGATACCAAATGGCAGCGGACGACTATTCCGACAAGGACAAGCATGAGGACGTCAAAATCCTGCATGGCATGGGCTACGCTCAGGAGCTGTCGCGCTCCATGTCCAAATTCTCGAACTTCGCGATTTCGTTTTCCATCATCTGCATCCTGTCCGGGGCGATCAATTCGTTTTCGCAGGCGACAGGGTCGGTCGGTGGGGCAGCGGCGGGCTACGCCTGGATCGCTGGCTGTATCGTCTCGGGCTTTTTCGCGCTGTCAATGGCGCAGATCAGCTCTGCCTTCCCGACGGCGGGCGGGCTTTATCACTGGGGCTCAATCCTTGGCAGCCGCTTCGCCGGCTGGATCACGGCATGGCTCAACCTGTTGGGGCTGATCACGGTTCTGGGCGCCATCAACATCGGAACTGCGTTCTACTTTCAGGGAACCTTTGGCGGCCTGATCGGCATGACCACCGACCCTGCATGGATCGTTGGCTTCGTCGTCGTGGTCACCGTGCTGCAGGCAATCTTCAACCATGTCGGCATCAAGGTCACAACCATGCTGACCGACATCTCCGGCTACATCATCTTCGTGACGACTGCGGTTTTGGTGCTGGCCTGCCTGTTTCTTGCCCCGCATATCGACATCTCGCGGCTGTGGACCTTCAAGAACTATTCGGGTGACGCGGGCGGCGGGATTTTCCCACAGTCCGACAACATGTCCTATCTGTTCTTGTTGTGCCTGTTGTGGCCGGTCTACACGATCACCGGTTATGACGCCTCGGCCCACACCTCCGAGGAAACCGAACGCGCGGCCTATTCGGTGCCCTCGGGGATCATCACCTCGGTGATCTCGTCGTCACTGATTGGCTGGGTGATGGTGAGTGCGATCATGCTGGCGATCCCGGACCTTGACGCTGGGGCAAAATCGGGCGGCGGCGTGTTCTTTGGCACGATGGACGCCATCATGCCGTCGGGCGGGCTCGCAGTCCTCAAGGTGTTGATCTATATCGGCATCCTGATCGCGCAGTTGCTGTGCGGTCTGGCGACGGTCACCTCGGCCAGCCGGATGCTGTTCGCCTTCAGCCGGGATGGCGGCATGCCGATGGGGTCAAAAGCCCTGGCTACCGTCTCGCCAACCTACCGCACGCCGGTCAACGCGATCTGGACGGCGACGGTGTTGAGCCTGCTTTACGTGCTGCTGGTCAGTTTCATACCGGTGTCGGGCGGGTCGGCCTTCTCGCTGTATTTCATCGTGGTGAACTCCACTCTGGTGTTCCTGTTCTTGTCGTTCACCGTGCCTCTGGTCGTGGGTGCCATGGCGTTTGGCGGCCCGAAATGGCCAACTCCCGGCCCTTGGGCTATGAGTGCCGGGCTTTACAAACTGGTGACGGCTCTTGCGGTCGTCGGCATGCTGATCATCTTCTACATCGCGATCCAGCCGCCCAGTGGCGTGGTGCTTTATATTGTCGTGGGCTTCTTGATCCTTGCGGCCGTCCTGTGGTTCGCCGTGGAAAACCGCCGCTTCACTGGCCCGCCGGTTGGCGAAGAGGTGAAACGTCGCGCCGCTTCGATCGCTGCAGCCGAAAGAGCGGTGGGCGAAAACGGCTGACCTTAGCCCACACAAACCAAAGGGCCGGAGGCAACCTCCGGCCCTTTTTGATTGACGACCAGCACTCATCCATGCTCCGTTTTTTTATCCGCAGGAGACCGGCATGGCCTATCTTTTTCTAAAAGCCGCGATTTCGGGCATCCTGATTGCGCTGGCCTCCGAGATTGCCCGCCGCAACGCAGCGATGGGGGCACTGATCGGCTCTTTGCCCTTGGTGTCCGTCCTGGCGATGATCTGGCTGTGGCGCGACACCGGCGATGCAGCCCGCGTGGCCGATCATGTCGGCGCGACCCTGTGGTATCTGGCCCCGTCGGTACCGCTGTTCCTGCTGATCCCCTGGATGCTGCGGGCGGGGTATGGCTTTTGGACCGCCCTCGCCTCGGGCTGCATTGTAACCGTGGCGCTGTATGCCCTGACCGTACTGATCGCCGCGCGCTTCGGCATCCGCCTGTAAGGCACACGACGAGAGCCGGGAATCCCCTTGCACACCCGCCCCGCATGGCTATAACCCGGCAAGTTTTGCGCTGCCGGGCGCTGAAATACAGGGGGCTGCCATGCCGAAAAGAACCGATATCAAATCCATCATGATCATCGGAGCCGGTCCCATCGTGATCGGTCAGGCGTGCGAGTTCGACTATTCCGGCGCGCAAGCCTGCAAGGCCCTGCGCGAGGAAGGTTACCGGGTCATTCTGGTCAACTCCAACCCCGCCACAATCATGACCGATCCGGGGTTGGCCGATGCCACCTATATCGAGCCGATCACCCCTGAAGTCGTGGCCAAGATCATCGAAAAAGAACGTCCCGATGCCCTGTTGCCCACGATGGGCGGCCAGACCGGCCTGAACACCGCGCTGGCGCTGGCCGACATGGGCGTTTTGGAAAAGTTCAAGGTAGAGTTGATCGGCGCCAAGCGTGAAGCGATCGAGATGGCAGAAGATCGCAAGTTGTTCCGTGAAGCGATGGACCGCATCGGCCTTGAAAACCCCAAAGCCACCATCATTGCCGCCCCCAAACTGCCCAACGGCAAGTATGATATCGCGGCAGCGCTGCGCGAGGCGATTGCTTCCCTCGACTATGTCGGTCTGCCCGCCATCATCCGCCCCGCTTTCACCCTTGGTGGCACCGGCGGCGGCGTGGCCTACAACCGCGACGACTACGAAGCCATCGTGAAATCGGGGTTGGAGGCGTCGCCGGTAGCCCAGGTTCTGGTCGACGAATCCCTGCTCGGCTGGAAAGAGTTCGAGATGGAGGTGGTGCGCGACAGCAAAGACAACGCCATCATCGTCTGCGCCATCGAAAACATCGACCCGATGGGGGTGCATACCGGCGACTCGATCACTGTAGCCCCGGCGTTGACCCTGACCGACAAGGAATACCAGATCATGCGGAATGGCTCCATCGCCGTGCTGCGAGAGATTGGGGTGGAAACCGGCGGCTCCAACGTCCAATGGGCGATCAACCCCGCCGATGGCCGCATGATCGTGATCGAGATGAACCCAAGGGTGTCGAGGTCCTCGGCCCTCGCGTCAAAAGCCACCGGCTTTCCCATCGCCAAGATCGCCGCCAAACTCGCGGTCGGCTACACGCTGGACGAGCTTGATAACGACATCACCAAAGTCACCCCGGCGTCGTTCGAACCTTCCATCGACTACGTCGTCACCAAAATCCCCCGCTTCGCGTTCGAGAAATTCCCCGGTGCCATGCCCAATCTGACCACCGCCATGAAGTCGGTCGGTGAGGTGATGGCGATTGGCCGCACCATCCACGAAAGCTTGCAAAAGGCGCTCGCCTCTCTTGAAACCGGCCTGAGCGGCTTTGACGAAATAGCCATCCCGGGCGCACCCGACCGTGTCGCCGTGACGCAGGCTTTGTCCCAGGCCACCCCCGACCGTTTGCGCAACATTGCCCAAGCCATGCGCCATGGTTGGACCGATGACGAGATCAACGCCATCACCGCCTTTGACCCGTGGTTTCTCGCCCGCATCCGCGAGATCATCGACGCTGAGGCCGTGATCCGCGCCAAAGGCCTGCCGCTTGACGCGTCCGGCATCCGCAAGCTGAAGATGATGGGCTTCACCGACGCCCGTTTGGCCAATCTGACCGGCCGCGACGAGGCTCAAGTGCGCCGCGCCCGCCGCAACCTTGGCGTCAAAGCCGTCTTCAAACGCATTGACACCTGTGCAGCCGAGTTCGAAGCGCAGACGCCTTACATGTATTCCACCTACGAAATGCCCGCGATGGGCGATGTGGAATGCGAAGCCCGCCCCAGTGCTGCCAAAAAGGTCGTCATCCTCGGCGGCGGCCCCAACCGCATCGGTCAGGGGATTGAGTTCGATTATTGCTGCTGCCACGCCTGCTATGCGCTGACAGCTGCGGGCTATGAGACGATCATGGTCAACTGCAACCCTGAAACCGTTTCGACCGATTACGACACCTCTGATCGTCTGTATTTCGAACCTCTCACCCTTGAACACGTGCTGGAAATCCTGCGCGTCGAACAGGAAAACGGCACCCTGCACGGCGTCATCGTCCAATTCGGCGGCCAAACGCCCCTGAAACTGGCACAGGCCTTGGCCAACGAGGGCATCCCGATCCTTGGCACCACCCCCGACGCCATCGACCTTGCCGAGGACCGCGAACGGTTCCAGCAACTGCTCCACAAACTCGGTCTGAAACAGCCCGTCAACGGCACGGCGCGAAGCCGCGACGAGGCCTTCAAGGTCGCGCAAACCGTCGGCTACCCCCTCGTCATCCGCCCCTCCTTCGTTCTTGGCGGACGTGCGATGGAGATCATTCGCGACGACGCTCAGCTTGACCGTTATATCGCCACCGCTGTGCAGGTTTCTGGTTCCTCCCCGGTCCTACTCGACTCATACCTTTCCAATGCCATCGAGGTTGACGTAGATGCGTTAAGCGACGGTAAACACGTGCATGTCGCGGGAATCATGGAACATATCGAGGAGGCAGGTGTCCACTCTGGCGACAGCGCCTGCTGCCTGCCGCCACATTCCCTGTCCGAAGCCACGGTTGTGGAGCTGAAAAAGCAAACCGTCCAGATGGCCCTAGCGCTGAACGTCGTCGGCCTGATGAACGTCCAATTCGCAATCAAGGACGAGGTGATCTATGTGCTGGAGGTCAACCCCCGCGCCTCGCGCACCGTACCCTTCGTCGCCAAAGCGACCGACTCTGCCATCGCCTCTATCGCCGCCCGCCTGATGGCGGGTGAGCCGCTCAGCAACTTCCCGATGCGCCCCGCCTATGCCGAAGGTGTGGGCCCCGACACCCCCCTGCCCCTGATGGACCCGATGACCCTCGCGAACCCGAAAACCCCGTGGTTCTCGGTCAAGGAAGCCGTCCTGCCCTTCGCCCGCTTCCCCGGAGTTGACCCGGTTCTGGGGCCAGAGATGCGCAGCACGGGTGAGGTGATGGGCTGGGACCGCACCTTTGCTTTGGCGTTCCTGAAGGCCCAGATGGGCGCTGGCGTGGTCCTGCCGGATGCTGGCCGCGCCTTTGTGTCCATCAAAGACATGGACAAAACCGCCGCCTTCGCTGCGGCGATGCGTGACCTCGCGGGCCAAGGCTTTGAAATTGTCGCCACCAAAGGCACCGCCGCCTGGCTATCCCAGAACGGCGTGCCCTCCACCCCGGTCGCCAAAGTCTACGAAGGCCGCCCCAATATCGTTGACCGGATGAAAAACGATGAAATCGCTTTGGTGATGAACACGACCGAGGGCACCCAGGCGATTAATGACTCGCGTGACATCCGCCGCGTGGCTTTGATGGACAAGATCCCCTATTTCACCACAGCCGCAGCGAGTATTGCCGCAGTGGCTGCGATGCGCGCGCGGGGTGAGGGGTACGGCGTCAGAACGTTGCAGGGGTGAAAACCAATTTGACCATTTCCCCGTTATTCTAGCGATAGGGGGAATTCAAATTAAACCCTGCCGCTCTTGCAGCCGCATTGTTCAAAATTTGCCAAGACGTGCCCAAGTTGCGGCTCAGAGGAGCCTCAGCCAACGTGAAGAATGTCCGGTACAGTGGCGAGCGGCGTGACTACCGTTTTCGCTATTTTGGTGATGATCTAAATCAATCCTACGAAGTGCAGCTTGCACAATGTTGGTGCATAGATTTACCCGCCCTCACTTCAGCCCGCCATCGCACGCGATTGCCCGTTAGAAACTCCTAACTTTTCGCCTGCACCGCCAACAGAATTCCGGTGATCAGGACGTCACTTGCCAGCTTTGGTTTCAGAAGGCTGCGCTGAACCAAAGCCTCAGCGTAGTATTCGCCGCGCCCGAGGGCCGGAGCAATGGTCAGAACGTCACCCGGCCCCACAATCCACGGCGACCGGGTTGCATGTTCGACCGAAACGGCCTTCAGGGTTGGCTTGCCACCCGTGACCATTTTGTCGTACCGATCCACGACCGTCGTCGAAAACCGAAACCATTCTCCAGCCCCTCTTTGATGGTCCAGACCGCAGCGCACGCCGGTTTCGCCAATTGGATCTGTCATGCAGAAAAGCCCTATCACTTCACCAAACGGCAAATTTCCAATGGATAGCGGCAACCGCGCGGCAGGCAAATCGACGATGGAGTTTTTGAAGCGGGCCGTGCAAAAGTCGGTCACCAAAACAGGTTCGCGACCGTCAATATAAAGCGATGCCGCATCCGCCGGGCAGGTAGCCCCGTCGCAAAGTCCGGTGACTCCGTCTGAAATGAATTCCATAACATAGGCGTCAAGGGCGTAATGCAAAGGCTCAAAATAATAATCGGGAGTCATCGCGATTCCATTGGACAGGGCGCGGTACACGGCTGAAACATCGAAGTAACTGACGCCATAATGCGACAGCATCTCTGTCAGTCTTGCGTAGTAGGGGTGGCGTTCCGGAGCCCGCTCTTCCTCAATAGGTGTGAAAATGGCTGCAACCAATCGACATTTTCTTTTCCGACACAATACGATAAAAAGTTCCAGATTGCGCAAAACCGCGTCCAGCCGATAATCTCGGCTGATGTGACTAAAATCGTTCAGCGCATATTCCCAGATGACCAAATCGCCGGGCTGCATGTCACTGATATCAAGCGCACGGTACAAGGCCATCAAGGTGGTTGTAGCGCCAATGGAGCGATTTAGAACAGGTTCAGAAATTGATTCGGTAAAATATTTGGCCCAACCGTTTTTCAACAAACTGTTTGAGCCGCCATAGATGTGAATTGTCAAAAGAGCACCTCAGTTTTCCGTCGAAACTCGCGTCTATTAGACGGTTCGTTGCGGCAGACGCAACCCTTTCGGCTCAATCCAACGCAACATTGCGATTCCAAGCAACGCCTTGCCTCCCATCGAAGCGCGGCACCACTTACCCATGCGGCGCATCCCGCGCCGTCATGTCAAGCGTTTGCAAAACTCGGAGACAACCCTCAACCCATCTTGCGAAGTTGCATCACCGTAGCGAAAACCCGATACCCTTGTCAATATATCATATTTTCAATAGCTTAGATGGCGAATCTCTCTCGTTTTCTGGCAACGTTCCGCCAAATGTTTCACCCACCTGACAGCCTCGCGAGTACCCCTACCAAGCCCCCGCCCCGCGCCCTATATTCAGCCTACACACAAAGGAGGCCCCACATGTTCCTGTTCGACCGCCGCAAGTCCGATATGGTCACCGCCGACAAAGCCCTGCCCGGCCGCGCCACACCCCTGCCGACCGCCGAGACACATTTCCTGACCGGCATCCCGCTTAAATCTGCGGTGCCCGAGGGCTTTGAACAGGCGATGTTCGGGATGGGCTGCTTTTGGGGAGTGGAGCGCAAGTTCTACAACATTCCCGGCGTCTGGCTGACCATGACCGGCTACGCTGCAGGCTTTACGCCGAACCCGACCTATAAGGAAACCTGCACCCAGTTGACCGGGCATAATGAGGTGGTGCGGGTGATCTATGACCCCAAGGTCGTCACCTACGAAGCTTTGCTGAAAGCCTTCTGGGAAGGGCATGATCCCACCCAAGGCATGCGGCAGGGCAACGATGCGGGCTCCACCTACCGGTCTGGCATCTATGCCTATTCGCCTGCGCAAGAAGCTGCCGCCAAGGCCAGCAAGACGGTCTATCAGGCTGCCCTGAAGGCAAAAGGGTTCGGCGAGATCACCACCGAAATCCTGCCCGCGCCGGCGTTCTACTTCGCGGAAGACTACCATCAGCAGTATCTGGCCAAGAATCCTCAGGGCTATTGCGGCATCGGGGGTACCGGCGTCAGCTGCCCGATCGGGCTTAAAGTGGCCGCGGGCTGACTGTACCGCCCTGAAGATCAGCTTCGATGCTGTGGATCAGCACACGGGTCCCGGCGTCGAAGCTGGCTTTTGCTCTGGCAAAGTCGGCAGCAGATACAATGGTGGGATAATCCAGGCGAGCCTATGCAAAGGGCGCGGCGGCGTTGAAGGAAACTCGCTTCGCCGCCCCGTCCAGACAAGCGTGTCGCAGATAGATGCAAAAATTGAGAAAATTCTTGGCCTGCATCTTTGACGTCAGACCTGCATCGGCGAAAATGACAAACTACCGCGCCAACAGCGCCAATCCTGCGGCGTTGGGCGGCTGGAACATGCCGACTTACACCAACAACTCCAAATGCCGTAGCGCCATCGCCCGATAAGACCCGGCGGCGACAGAAAGCCACGTTTGCCACGAGCGTTGTCCGCAAACGCAACCGCCTCATGGATCAGCCTTTCCATCAAAGCCTCAAACTCATGCGCTTTGGCGGGGAAACGGGGGTAGAGGCTCGTCGCGTGACAGTTCAGACCGGTGGCGCGATTGCGGAAACTGAAAGCCTCCACGCCCTCCTAGTCGATCAGCGCCAGGCCTGCTTGCGTGATCCGCGCCGCCCAAAGTGGCACCCAGATGCGGCGAGGTTTGTGCGGGATCGGGTCTGAAAGTTCGGCCAAGCACGCCATGATTTCAGTCTCCTGCCGTTGTGTAGCCGTCAGCCGCCGACCCGACCAAAGCGATGTCAACGGCAACAGCAGTTGACGGGCGATGGCTGCGGGCTTAAGCGCGCCGCAACCCCTGATGCGAAAGGCCCGCCCATGCCCACCTTTACCGCTTTGACGACCCTGATGGGCGAGGATGCCGCCAATGGTATGGCCGAAGCGCTGGAAAAGCTGACCCCGGAACCGACCGGTGTGGGCGTCTTTGAAATCGAGGACGACTCCGGTCTGTGGGAGGTCGGCGCCTATTTCCTTGAACCGCCGGACATGGTGATGCTGGAGGTGTTTGCGCTGGCCTTCAACGCCCGCCCCTTTGCCGTGTCAGAGCTGCCGGAGGTGGATTGGGTCGCCAAAGTGCGGCGCGAGTTGTCGCCGGTTGAGGCAGGCCGGTTCTACGTCTTTGGCAGCCATGATGCCGACAAGGTGCCTGCCGTTCTGGCGCAGGGCAACCGCATCGCCTTGCAGATCGAAGCGACCGTGGCCTTTGGCACCGGCCATCATGGCACGACTTTGGGGTGTCTGCGGGCCTGGGACCGGCTTTACGCCGACGGTGTCCGCCCGGTCAACGTCGCAGACATCGGCTGCGGCACCGCTGTTCTGGCTCTGGCTGCCGCGGCGGTCTTGCCGGATGCTACGGTGATCGCCTCGGATATTGATCAGGTCGCCGTCGATGTTGCCGAAGCCAATGTGGCGATCAACGCCATGCAGGGCCGGATTGCCTGCGTCGAGGCGGCCGGTTTTGCGCATCCTGCGTTGAAAGCCGCAGCCCCGTTTGATTTGATTTTTGCCAACATTCTCAAAGGCCCGCTGATTGAACTTGCCCCCGATATGGCGCAAAACTGTGCTGCGGGTGGCCTTGTGATCTTGTCCGGCCTTTTGGTTGTGCAAGCAGAGGCGGTGACGGCGGCCTATGTCGCGGCGGGCTTCTCCCTCATCTCGCGTGAGGACTTGGGCGAATGGTCGGCTTTGGTCGTGCGTCGCCTCTGATCATCTGCCCAGACTTAGCCGCATTCGCGCGACGCGCCAAACTTTTGCCGCAATCTGACCTTATCTTTGACTTCGGTGGGGGGCGGAATCAGGAGTGCTGGTATGACCGACCCGAATATGGCTGATTTTTACAACCGCGTTGCCAAGATTCAGAAGGCGCGCGCCAAAGGGTACGGTTTTGAAGCTCCGGGCACGCTCGGCCGTTCCTACTATGCAAAGCCCGCGCCACAGCGCCGGTCGTTTCTGGCGCCCGTGCTGTTTCTGGTGCTGTGCGGCTTTATGCTGAAAGGTGCCATGCTGAACCAGATCGGATCCGATCTTTACAAATCGCGGGTGCAGTCCTTGATGGCTGGCCAGGGCCTTGATCGGGCGGGCGGCTGGTTGATGCAGGCTGATCCGGTCACGGTCTATCTGGCTGGCAAAATCAAGCTGGCGGTTCTTGCGATGAAATAGCCGCCCGTCGCGGGGCGGTTCGCTGTCTGAAATCATATCGGTTGGACAAATCAAAAGGCCGCCGCGGTTGCAGCGGCCTTTATGTATTGCGGGTCAAGATATCAGCGACCGATAAGTTCGATATCGCCGCGGCACAGACCAATGTCGTCCAACTCGCGGTTCGACAGACGGTTCAGTGACTTGCGGGTCACGCGAGCCGAATTCCAGCTCTTAAGTGCTTCGGCGGTATGGGCCAGCGACTGGGCCAAACGATAGATGGTGATGGCACCAAGCGGCGCCGCGCGGGACGTCTCAAAAGCGGCCATGGCGGTAGTCCTTTCACAAATTGCGTATATAAGAGGCGGGTTTCCGTCTCTGGTGAGCAGCATCTAGTCCTGATACGAAGGCAGAGCAAGCGGGGCACAAGCAAGGCCGCCTTGCGCCCCGTGCATGGCAAGAACGTCTCGGTTGCTGTTGTTTTTATTAAGCTTTTATGAAAATCGGGGCAAGGCCGTCGCTTTCGGGCAACCGGATGCCGCTTTCCACCAGCGTGGCGATCAAAACCCGTCGTTTCGAAAGCGCTTGGCGGATGTTCTCTTTTCGTGCTAACCCTTTGCAAAACAATAAAGGGGCGGAAATGCGGGTTCTGGGGATTGATCCGGGTTTGCGAAACCTCGGCTGGGGGGTGATAGACGTGCAGGGCGCGCGACTGACCCATGTGGCCAACGGCATTTGCCATTCAGACGCGGGCGATGGTGAACTGGCGCAGCGGCTGGTTTCGCTTCACACCCAACTGACCGAGGTTGTGCGCCGCTATGCCCCCGATGCGGCGGCGGTGGAGCATACGTTTGTCAACAAGGACGCCGTGGCCACGCTGAAGCTGGGGCAAGCGCGCGGGATTGCTTTGCTGGTTCCCGCGCAGGCCGGGCTGACGATCGGGGAATATGCGCCCAATGCGGTCAAAAAGGCAGTGGTCGGCGTCGGTCATGCCGCCAAGGCGCAGGTGGACCATATGGTGCGCCTGCAACTGCCGGGGGTAGAGATTGCTGGCCCCGATGCCGCCGACGCGCTGGCAATCGCCATCTGCCACGCGCATCATCTGCAAAGTGCTGGCCGGCTTGAGGCTGCGTTGAAAAGGGCTGCGGGATGAGGACGGTTTGGGACAGGCTGTGGTCCGGGAGTGGGGTTTAGCTTTGGGAAGGCGCTGCGATGATCGGTAAGCTGTCCGGCGTGATCGACTGGAAGGGTCTGGATCAGGTTTTGCTGGACGTGCGCGGCGTCGGCTACATCATCCACGTCAACGACCGCACCCTTGCCAGCCTGCCTCCGGCGGGTGAGGCAGCGGCGCTCTATACCGATCTTCTGGTGCGCGAAGACCTGTTGCAACTGTTCGGCTTTCTGACCCTGTTTGACCGCGAATGGCACAAGCTTCTGATGACGGTTCAAGGGGTTGGCGCCAAAGCCTCGATGTCGATCCTGGGCGCTTTGGGGGCCGAGGGTGTGGCGCGCGCGATTGCGCTTGGCGATGCACGCTCGATTCAGGCGGCACAAGGCGTCGGGCCAAAGCTGGCACAACGCATCATACTGGAGCTGAAGTCGAAGGCCCCCGGCATGATGACCTTGGGCGGCACCATGCCCGCCGCCGCCACTGCCGTGCCGTTTGAGGTGGTTGAGGCCGCGACCGCCACCAAACGCCGCGCCCCTGCCCCGCCTCCACCGCCCAACACCCGTGCCATCTTCAGCGCCGATGCCCTGTCGGCCCTGGTCAACCTTGGCTACAGCCAGTCCGAGGCGGCGCAGGCCGTGATGACGATTTCCGCCGAACAGCCAGAGGCTGACACCGCCTCCCTGATCCGGGCCAGTCTGAAACGTCTGGCTCCGAATTGAATGGCAGGTCGTAAATGACATCCGACCGCACCGTTGCACCCGAAAAGCAGCCGCAGGACATGGACCGCGCTTTGCGGCCGCAATCGCTGGACGACTTCGTGGGTCAGGCCGAGGCGCGTGCCAATCTGCGCATCTTCATCCAAAGCGCCAAGCAGCGCGGCGAGGCGATGGATCACACGCTGTTTCACGGCCCTCCGGGTCTGGGCAAAACCACCCTTGCGCAGATTATGGCGCGGGAATTGGGGGTGGGGTTCCGGATGACCTCTGGTCCGGTTCTGGCCAAACCCGGCGATCTGGCGGCGATCTTGACCAACCTTGAACCGCGCGACGTGCTGTTCATCGACGAAATTCACCGGCTGTCGCCCATCGTCGAAGAGGTGCTTTATCCGGCACTGGAGGATTTCGCGCTGGATCTGGTGATTGGCGAAGGCCCCGCCGCCCGCACGGTGCGGATCGAGCTTCAGCCCTTCACGCTGGTCGGGGCCACCACGCGCCTTGGCCTTTTGACCACGCCCTTGCGCGACCGCTTCGGTATTCCAACCCGGCTGGAGTTCTACACCGAGGAGGAGCTTGACCTGATCGTCACCCGCGCTGCCCGGCTTCTGGGGATGGCGACCGACCCGGCGGGTACGCGGGAAATCGCCCGGCGCGCCCGCGGCACCCCGCGTATTGCCGGGCGTTTGCTGCGCCGGGTGGTGGATTTTGTGACGGTGGAGGGTGACGGGCGGCTGACGCAGGCGATTGCCGACAACGCCCTGACCCGGTTGGGCGTGGATCATCTGGGGCTGGACGGCAACGACCGCCGCTACCTTAACCTGTTGGCCGAGCATTACGGCGGCGGTCCGGTCGGGGTGGAAACCATCGCGGCGGCTTTGTCAGAGGCGCGCGACGCGATTGAAGAGGTGATCGAACCCTTCCTTTTGCAACAAGGTCTGATCCTGCGCACGCCGCGCGGGCGGATGTTGGGCCAGAAGGCGTGGCGCCACCTTGGGTTGGACGCCCCGCGACCTCCCGGTCAGCAAGACTTGTTTGAGGGTTAGACGCTGTCAACCGGTAGGGTGAGGGCCGGGCTTTTCACCCCGTCCGCCGCCTTTGCCCGACCTGCCAAAGCTGCCACCACCGCCAGCAAGACCGCCACGCCCGCATAGGTGAACCGAAATCCAGCGTGTTGGGCGATATAGCCAATGGCAGAGGGCGCGACCAGAATTCCCGAATAGCCGATCATGGTGACGGTGGCGATGCCCGCTCCGGGGCTGATGCCGGGACAGTTTCCGGCGGCTGAAAACAGGATCGGCACCATATTGGCGACGCCCAGACCCGCGAAACCAAAGCCTGCGATGGCCACCATATCATTGGGCGCAAAGGCTCCGGCAATCAGGCCAACCGCGCCGATCAGGCCGGAAATCTGCAAAGTGGCCACTGCGCCAAAGCGGTTGCGCACCGCATCACCCAAAAACCGCATCACCGCCATCGCCCCGGAGAAGAAGCCAAACGCCAGCCCGGCGCGGGCAAAGCCGGAGCCGAGTTCCTGATGCAGATAAAGCGCCGCCCAGTCCAGAACCGCGCCTTCCGACATCATCACGGACAACGCCATCGCGCCCAAAAGGTACAGGATCGGCACGTTTGGGAACATGGTTGCCTGCGGCCTGGCTCCATCTTCGGTGACATGGGGCGGATCGTTCGCGAGGAACGGTGCGGCCACCAGCACGATTACCGCCGAGATCAGCGCTGTGGCTATCGCTTCGGTTTGCGCTGAAAACGTCTCGATCACCCGCCCGCCTAAGGCCCCGCCCAAAAAGCCGCCAACGCTCCAGAATCCGTGCGAGGAGGACATGATGGCCCGGCCCAGGGCCCGCTCCACCGCGACCGAATTGGCGTTCATCGCCACGTCCATGCAGCCGCCGAACGCACCAAACGCCACCAGGGCGGGCACCACGGCCCAGAACGATTGGCCCATGACGATCATCGGAAAGGTGGGCACAAAAAGCAAAGCAAAGGCAACGCTGACCCGGCGCGATCCGTAGGCGGCGATGAGTTTGCCCGCAAACAGCATCGCACCGACCGCCCCGACGCCAATCGCCAGAATCAACAGGCCCATGACAGCAGAACCGATGCCAAGGCGCGGCAACATCAGGGGAATCTGCGGGGCCCAGGCACCCATGATGAAACCGTTCACCAGAAAGAACGCCGCCACCGCCCAACCTCCGCGCAAGGCTGATTGCCTGTCCATGATGGCTCCTGTCCTTTTCGGCCCTGATAGCGGGCGGGTGCTGACGGCGAAAGGGTCAGGGCTGTCGCCCTGCGTCACCTTTTGTGACCCTTTGTTACCGCTATCAGATCAACAGACCCGCAGCGCCCTCATGGCGCAGAAGCCAGACCTTCGTCTCCACGCCGCCCTTGGCCGAAAAACCACCAAGGGTTTTGGCACCCAGCACCCGGTGACAGGGGATGATGATGGGAATGGGATTGGCACCGCAGGCTTGCCCTACGGATTGGGCCGGGGTTTGCAAGGTGCGGGCGATGTCGCCATAGGTCAGGGTTTGGCCGAAGGGGATTGCTGTCATCGCCAAACCAACCTTCCCCTGCAATCCGTCACCATAGGCCAGCGGCAAGTCGAATTGGGTCAGGCGGTGGTCGAAATAGGCGGCAAGTTGGTTGAGCGCTTCAATGATCAGGGTGGAGGGTTCGCCGTCAATCACCCGCCAGTCCAGCCTGGTGATCCGCCCGGCCTCCTCCGTCACCGACAGGGGGCCGAGCGGGGTGATGACAGTTCCCGCAAGATGGGCAGGATTGCCCATCCTACCCTAAAGCATCGTTGCACCGCTGGCAGGTGCCGGGGTGGGAATGGCTGCCCACGTCGGGCAAGACCTTCCAGCAGCGTTGGCATTTCTGGCCTTGCGCTCGTTCGAAGTCGACGGCGATACCGATGACATCTGGCAAGAAAAATGCGGCTTCAGGGACGGATTCCATTGAAATCGAAACAGTCGATGTGATGCAAACCTCGGCAAACTGGTCGGCGGTCATGCCACCTAGAGAGCCGGAGTTGTCAATATAGACGACCGGGGCGGCTTCAAGGGACGCTCCGATGACTTTTGCGGTGCGCTGCACCTCCAATGCGCCGGTCACCACACGGCGGGCGGCGCGGATGCCCTCCCACTTCGTGGCCAGCGCGGGGTTCAGCCACGCTTTCGGGGTTTCCGGCATGTCTTGCAGGTGGAGCGAGCTTTCTTCACCGGGATAGCGGCACAGCCAGACCTCTTCCATCGTGAAGACGAGGATCGGGGCCAGCCATGTGGTCAGGCGGTGGAATACGATGTCCAGCACGGTGCGGGCCGACCGCCGGGTCAGGGCGGTGGGCGCGTCGCAATACAGACTGTCCTTGCGGATGTCGAAATAGACGGCTGACAGGTCGGTGGTGGCGAAGGTGAACAGCTTTTGGAAGACGCCCTGAAAGTCGTACTTGGCATAGCCGTCGCGGACCTCGGTATCCAGTTCCGCCAGGCGGTGCAGGACCCAACGCTCCAGCTCCGGCATGTCGGCATGGGGCACGCGTTCGGCCTCGGTGAAGTCCTTCAGGTTGCCCAGAAGAAAGCGCATGGTGTTGCGCAGGCGGCGGTAGCTGTCGGCCACGCCTTTCAGGATTTCTTTACCAATCCGCAGGTCAATCGTGTAGTCGGACTGCGCCACCCACAGCCGCAGGATATCCGCACCATATTCGTCGATCACGGTTTGCGGGGCGGTGGTATTGCCGAGCGACTTGGACATCTTCATGCCCTTTTCATCCAGCGTGAAGCCGTGGGTCAAAACGCCTCGGTAAGGCGCACGCCCCATGGTGCCGCAGGCTTGCAGCATGGAGGAGTGGAACCAGCCGCGATGCTGATCAGTGCCTTCAAGGTACAAATCCGCAATGCCGTCGGCGGAGCCGTCCGCCCGGTCACGCAAAACGAAGGCGTGGGTCGAGCCACTGTCGAACCAAACGTCCAGCACGTCAAAAATCTGGGTATAGGCCGCAGGATCCACGATGCCGTGCAGCATCTGTTCCTTGAAGCCGTCCTTGTACCAGACATCCGCACCGTCCGCCTCAAACGCCTCACGCACGCGGGCGTTGACGTCGTGGTTGCGCAGCAGGAAGTCGGCGTCAGTCGGCTTGGCCCCAACCTTGGTGAAGCAGGTCAGCGGCACACCCCAGGCGCGCTGGCGCGACAGCACCCAATCGGGCCGCGCTTCGATCATCGCGTGCAGGCGGTTGCGCCCGGTCTGCGGCGTCCATGTCACCAGTTGGTTGATCGAATTGAGCGCCCGCTTGCGGATTGTATCGCCGTAGGTGCCAAGCCCGTCGTCCAGTGATTTGTCAATCGCCACAAACCACTGCGGGGTGTTGCGGTAGATCAGCGGAGCCTTGGAGCGCCAGCTATGCGGGTAGGAATGCTTCAGCTTGCCCTTGGCGAACAAAGCACCCTGTGCTGCCAGCGCCTTGATATTGCTGACATTGGCCGGACCTTCCTTGCCGTCCGGCGTCAGGATCGCCTGCCCGCCAAACACCGGCAGGTCGCGTCGGTAGCTGCCATCCGCCTCGACGTTATAGGTCATCGGAAGCTGGAATTTCAGGCCCATCTGGTAGTCGTCATCGCCGTGGCTGGGGGCGGTGTGGACAAACCCGGTGCCCGCGTCATCGGTGACGTGATCGCCGGGGAGCAGGGGGACGTTGAAGTCCCATTCGCCATTTCCGCCTTCGATGCCGCGATAGGGGTGGGCGAGAGTAACATTGTTCAACTCTTCGGAATACACAGTCCGAAGTCGCGTGAATGTACCCACCTTTGCAGCGGCAAACACTTGGTCAGCAAGTTTGTCTGCCAAAACCAGTCTTTCGAACGGTTTTGCGCTGCTGCCTTCCTTGGGTTCATCAATCGAGTAGAGGCCGTAGGAAATCGTCGGATTAAATGAGACCGCGCGGTTCTGAGGGATCGTCCAAGGTGTCGTAGTCCAGATGACAACGCTGGAGGCAAAAAGATGATCGCCCGGCAGAACTGCGCCGTTGTCGTGATACGCGCTTCCCGGTACCCGGCCAACGTCGGCGGTTTCGGTAGCAACCACCTTAAACCGCACCCAGATCGTGTGGCTGGTCAGGTCGTGGTATTCGACCTCGGCTTCAGCGAGGGCGGTTTTTTCGACGGGGCTCCACATGACGGG
Source organism: Rhodobacterales bacterium (assembly GCA_038231395.1). Classification (GTDB taxonomy): domain Bacteria; phylum Pseudomonadota; class Alphaproteobacteria; order Rhodobacterales; family Rhodobacteraceae; genus Stagnihabitans. Next base: position 83,655 of record JBBRLL010000006.1, on the reverse strand, counting down.
TTTGGAGCCTTGATAGAGGCTGCCATTCATCAGGAACTTCATGAATTCGTCAGCGATGACGGCCTCGGCGTGGTAGTTCATGGTGAGGTAGGGGTTAGCCCAGTTGCCGGTGACGCCAAGGCGCTTGAACTCCTCCCGCTGGATGTCGATCCAGCCTTCGGCGAATTTGCGGCATTCCTGACGGAAGGCCACCACGTCCACGTCATCCTTGTTCAGACCGTTTGCGCGGTATTGCTCCTCGATCTTCCACTCGATGGGCAACCCGTGGCAGTCCCAGCCGGGCACATAGCGGGCGTCTTTGCCCATCATCTGCTGGCTGCGGACGACCATGTCCTTCAGCACCTTGTTCAGCGCGTGGCCGATATGGAGGTGGCCGTTGGCATAAGGCGGGCCGTCGTGGAGGGTGAAAGCCTGACGCTTTTGACCGTCCGGGCCAGCCTTTTCCCGCAGACGGTCATAGACGCCAATCCGCTCCCACCGGGCCAGCCACTCCGGCTCGCGCTGCGGCAGGCCGGCGCGCATGGGGAAATCCGTCTCGGGCAGGAAAACGGTATCGCGGTAGTCAGGGGCGGCATTGGGGGCAGAAGGCGTGTCGGCGCACATCGGGGCGGTCCTTGAACGTTGTATCGGGAAAAGGGGCGGCAAAATGCCAATGTCCCGGCGCCTGATCTCAGGACGCCGGGCCGATAATTCGGGCGATGATCACGAATATCCACCTCATGGCGACCTTATAGAAAGCGCCAAGCCAGCGGTAAAGGGGAATGGGTGAAATCAACCCTTCGGCTGAAGGCCGAACAGGACAACCAGAAGGACGCAAAGCACCTGAACTGTGACCTTGCAATCCTGAATGCAGATCCCAAAGCCTTTTTGTGGCGTTCCGGAATGCTCACATCCGTGGGCGACTCTTGCCAAACGGGCGCGGCAAGGGTGGCGAAGACCGCAGAGTACGCTCAGAACCCGGCCGGCATGCGGCGCGCTATGTCGATGGGCAACACCGTCGCGTCCGTTCGGTCGTATTCAAAGCGGCAGCATTCCCGGTTCTGCACTTTTGCACACATAATCGCAGCTCTGTGCGGCAAGACGGCCTGTTGACCTTGGGCGTACCGGCATCGCAAAGTGCTACGGTAGGCAACAAAGGACCCGCGCTGCCATGAAGGAACCCTCCCTCAACGTGCTGGGGCAACCGCTTGAGACATGCTCGACCCAGCCCCTCACCGGCTTTTACCGCAATGGCTGCTGTGACACCGGGCCGGAAGATCGCGGCAAACATACGGTCTGCGCGGTGATGACGGCTGAATTTCTGGCGATGTCGAAATACCTTGGCAATGACCTGTCAACGCCGCGCCCGGACTATGGCTTTGCCGGCCTGAAGCCGGGGGATCGCTGGTGTCTGTGCGCCGAGCGGTTCTTGCAGGCGCATCACGAAGGGGCAGCACCTCAGGTCAATCTGGCCGCAACCCATCGGCGGACGCTGGACGTGGTGTCGCTGGAGGTTTTGCAGGAGCGGAGCGCGCAAGACTAAAGGCAGCCGCCCGGTCAGGAGGCTGCCTTGGGTCCGATCCGGGGTGATCAGGCCTTTTTGCGGCGCGCCGCTGCAATGCCCATTCCAGCCAAGCCAAGCGCCAAAAGCGGGAAGCTGGCGGGCAGCGGCACGGCTGCCGGAGCGATGTTCACATTGTTCAGCGCCCAGGATTCGTCGTCGGAAGATTGCGGACCGGCGAAGCTGCCGCCGGGCGAATCCAGAGTGACCGAGAACGTGTTGGTGCCAGCCAGCAGCGTCGCCAGACCCGTCACGTTGGTGTTGCCACCTGCAAAAAACCCGTTGGAATGGGAATTGACAGTCCAGCCAAGCAGGTTGCTGTAGATCACGTTGGCGCCACCACCACCCATGTCCCAAGTGCCGGAGAACACGTTCAGACCGTTCAACGCAACCGTGAACACGTCTTTGTAGTAACCATCGCCATCAAGGCTCAACCGGCCGAAAAGGTCGAACGCAATAGTGCCGGTGCCGCCAGTGGACTGAAAGAAGGACGTGACAGTTCCAACGCCCCGCAGCGGGCCAGATCCTGCCGTGCCAGCATCGTCATGAACAACGGTGGCACCGGAAGCAGTTGCGAACATCGCCGCCGCCACAAGCGCCCCGAGAGAAAGCCAAGACTTCCGCATGTTATATTTCCTTGCCTTGTAGGCCTCTGAGAGCCTGTTCCGCCCCAACCAATTCTTAGCCTTCGTCTGGTTTTACGGAGAAGTCAAATTAAAATAGAAATTGCCGCACGCGTTTCCAACCCGGCAACAGCCTACACGCCATATCGTGATATTCCCGGGCCGATCCAAGATATTAAGGAATAATTAAGGTGAAAATAAGAAGATTGAGGTAAAATTCAGGCAGCATTGACGGAGTTTCCGCGAATCGCTCCGGTGTCATCACGCATCAGATCATCAATGAACAGGCTGAGCAGTTGGCTGCGGCCCGACACCCCGGCCTTGCGGTAAATTGCGTTGGTCTGCGCTTTCACCGTGCCTTCGGATGTCGTGCGCAGCACCGCAATCTCTGCCGTCGACATGCCCTTGATGGCAAACAGGGCCACGTCACGCTCTGCCGGGGTCAGGCTCCATTCGGTGAAGCGTTCTTCCAGCAGGTCAAGAAACGCGCCCGAGGCGCGGCGCAAGCGTTCTTGTGCACTGTTGCGGTCCAAAATCACGCGGCGCATCGCAAGCCCGCCCAAAACGGCACCAAGGATCAGGCCAAGGGCGGCGCTGATTTCCAGAAGCTCCCGCATCTCCCACGACAGCGGAACCGCCTCGAACCCAAACAGTGACGAAAAAATGTCAGAGATAAACAGAATGGCGCAGAGTGCCTGCGCCAGAAACAGCAACGCAATGATTGCAAGACGACCCATTAATCGGCATCGCCTGCTCGACGCTTGCGACATTTCTTTGCTTTGACACGGAAATCGGAACCGGCCGGGCTACTGATTTGCAACTTTACTTACCTTTTTCTTTGGTCTTGTCGTCAGGTTTGTTGTCGTCCTTACCCGATCCAGTGCCGCTGCCCGTACCTGTTCCAGTACCTGTTCCAGTACCTGTACCTGTACCAGTCCCTGTCCCAGCACCCGTGCCGGAACCTGTGTCCGTGCCGGTACCCAAACCTGTACCCGACCCGGAGTCAGTTCCCGAACCGCTGCCAGAGCCCGACCCTGTGTCAGCACCAGATCCTCCAGAACCAGAACCTGCGCCCGAATCCGTCCCTGACCCTGAACCGGCGTTGGTCCCCGAACCCGCATCGCCACCAGACCCTGCGTTGCCTCCAGAATCATCTTTGCTGCCAGATCCGCTGCCCGATTGATCTCCCGTGTTCGCGCTACTGTCCGAACCAGAGCTTCCCGACGACCCCGTCTTGGTGCCCACATCATCCACAATCGGGACGGTTGCCAATGCGCTGCTGTTGGACGTCCAGATATCGCGCAGTATCTCACCGGTCCGCGGGTTCATCACAATCTCTCGTTTGCCGTCAGGACGATCGGCAAGGATGCGAAGCCGCCCCAGCCAGGTGGTTTCCAGTCTGATCCCACTGAACCCCTGTTTTGACAACTGGGTCACGACACTGTCAGAGTATGGGTTGGCAAGGGCCATGCTGGCGGCTGTGGCCAGAATGGCGCTGATAATGGTCACGAAACTGCGTCTGTTCATATCTCACCCCGGCCTTGCCCGGTTCTCAAAGGCGTTTGTCGGTGATCTGCGGCCCACGGGCAAGGGGTGCCAGTGGGTCGCCTGTTCGTTGGTGCCAGCCTGCGGGAAAAACGTCGCAGCCGGAGTGGGCCGGTCAAGCGTTGTCGCCGGCGTTTTGGGTGTAATCCAGCTTAGCCGCGCCAAACTTGGCGTCTTGGGTCTGATCGACTTTGCCCGCGCCGTGATTCGAAAAGCCTCCCTCCCCTAAGCCGTCAAAGATCACGTCAGCGGACCTTGAATCGCTGGATTGCATTTGCCGCAGGATCGCAACGGCGGCGATATCGTCATCCACGTTGAGCCAGTTGGTTCGCAGGCTTGCCCCGATCTGGATCCGGGTCAGCCGGGTGGTGGCGGAGGTGCCGGTAAACCCCTTGGCCTGATACGCCGCAATCAGTTGGTCTGCTGTAATGCTGGCCATCGCGGTTCCGGCCACAGTCATCAAGGCTGCTGTCAGCAAAAGACAGGTCTTCATCGGGTTCTCCGTCTCCACTTCGCACACCTCCTCACCTGCGCAAGTCTCAGGCAAAAGCATAAAACAAGATGATCCTGCCCGACCCCGACCCCGGGCGAACCCGCAGCAAGGCAAATCCGAAAGCTGATCCGGGGCCGGACAGGATGGGTCAGGGCAAACGCTTCAAGCGGTATAGGGGTAAAGCCTGAAGAGCTACGCGCATCCCTGGCAGGTTGGGGGATGGAACGGGATGCGGTGGTTGTTTGCCCTGATTTCGAAACCCAGGTTTACGTAAGTTGAACTGTAGGGAGTCTGTGCAAGCCAAGCGCGGGATTGCTTATGGCTGTGACACCGACATGGCCCAGAACATCTTTGTGCGAAATTGACCTGAAGGCTGATAAGGCTGCCAAAAACCCTGAAAAACCGGCCCTAAACCGAAGTTTACGACCAAAACGCAGGTGGCTTTTCAGACTTTGGTCGGGGTCCGGAAACAATACGCGTCAGACCTATGGCCAATTCTCCTCAGAGTTGTGCAGCCCAAACTTAGGCGCGAATCGCACGGCAAATGCTACCAGGGCACCTGCGCCCCTTGCCAATCAAAGAAAAGGCCGGTCTGGGCCGGTTTCAGGCCTTGCAGCACGGCCAGCAGATGCGCCGCAGCCTCTGCCGGTGGTATGGCCGCATGGGTGCCACGGTGCGACTGGGTAAGCCCAGTGTCCACAGTGCCCGGATGCAGGGTCACCACCACGGCCTGAGGATGGCTGCGGGCAACCTCGATCGCTGCGGTGTGGATGAATTGGTTCAGTGCGGCCTTGGCGGCCCTATAGGAATACCACCCGCCCAAAGCATTGTCGCCGATGGAGCCGACGCGGGCGGACAGCGCTGCAAACCGGCAAGGCTCTTGCCGGGGCATCAGGCGCAGCGCGTGTTTCAAAACCAGAAGCGGTCCGGTGGCGTTCAAGGCAAATTGCGCAGCCAAGGCGGCAGGATCAATCGCCCGCAAGGATTTCTCAGGCTTGAAGGACAGCAGTTCCAAAGCACCGGTGGCCACAATGATGGTGTGAAATGGCCCCTCCAACCCGGACAGCGCCTTGGCAATGCTGGCCTCGTCCGTCACGTCCAGCCCGTTCTGGCTGCGCGACAGGCCGGTGACCTGCTGGCCCTGAGCCGTCAGTTCCGCCACCAAAGCCGCACCGATGCCGCCGGATGCGCCGATCACCAAAGCCTGTTGCATCATATCCCCCTGTTTCGTCAGACCTAGTGCGGCACCTTGCCCCGCCAAGTCCCCAAACTTTGCGCTACACCGGACAGAGCCAACCTTTGCCAAACACACGGCCTCGCCCGACCCCGCACTTTGCGCGCTTCCCCCTTTTCTTTCCGGCAATCCTCCTTATACTACTTTCTCATGACCAAGGTTTGCATCACGTCCGCCACGGCTTTGGGGTTTTTGCCCCGGTCAGCGCACGCCTTCTTGGGTCTGCTTCTTCTTAGCCGCCTCTGAGCGTGCCCCTTGGGTGCGACCGCTCGGAGGTGATCAGCACCCCTGTCCACGCAAAAAGCTAAGAAACACTCCCAAGGATTCCAGATATGACCGACAAAAGCGCCCAACCCCGCGTTCTGATATTTGACACGACCCTGCGCGATGGGGAGCAGTCGCCCGGCGCCACCATGACCCATGCCGAAAAGCTGGAGATCGCCGGCCTGCTGGATGACATGGGGGTCGACATTATTGAGGCCGGCTTTCCCATCGCCTCGGAAGGCGATTTCGCTGCGGTGTCTGAAATCTCGCGCCGGGCGAAAAACTCCACCATCTGCGGGCTGGCGCGGGCCAACTACAAGGACATCGACCGTTGCTGGGAGGCGGTGAAACACGCCAAATCCCCGCGCATCCACACCTTTATCGGCACGTCACCGCTGCACCGGGCGATTCCCAATCTGGACATGGACCAGATGGCCACCCGCATCCACGACACCGTGACCCATGCCCGCAACCTGTGCGACAATGTGCAGTGGAGCCCGATGGACGCCACACGAACCGAACATGACTATCTGTGCCGCGTCGTTGAAATCGCCATCAAAGCCGGGGCGACTACGATCAACATTCCCGATACGGTCGGCTACACCTACCCTTACGAAAGTGCCAAACTGATCGCCATGTTGCTGGCGCGGGTTCCGGGCGCTGACACCATCGTCTTCGCCACCCACTGCCACAATGATCTGGGCATGGCGACGGCAAACTCCCTGGCGGCGGTGGAGGCCGGGGCGCGCCAGATCGAATGCACGATCAACGGTCTGGGTGAACGGGCGGGCAATACCGCTTTGGAAGAAGTGGTGATGGCCATGCGGGTCAGAAATGACATCCTGCCCTATCAGACCCAGATTGACACCACCAAGATCATGAACCTGTCGCGCCGCGTTTCTGCCGTCTCTGGCTTTCCGGTGCAGTTCAACAAGGCCATCGTCGGCAAGAACGCCTTCCTGCATGAAAGCGGTATCCATCAGGACGGCGTGCTGAAGAATGTGGAAACCTTTGAGATCATGCGCCCCGAGGATATTGGTCTGTCCGCCACCAACATCCAGATGGGCAAACACTCTGGACGTGCAGCCCTGCGTTCCAAACTGAAAGACCTCGGCTTTGATCTGGCCGACAACCAGTTGAACGACGTCTTCGTGCGCTTCAAAGCCTTGGCCGACCAGAAGAAAGAAGTTTACGACGATGACCTGATCGCTTTGGTCAAGGATGAGGCGACGACGGATGAAAATGACTTTCTGCAAGTCAAGCGCCTGCGCGTGGTGTGCGGCACCGAAGGCCCGCGCGAGGCCGAACTGACCCTGCTGATTGACGGCGAGGAGAAATCCACCGACACCACAGGCGATGGCCCGGTGGATGCCGCTTTCAACGCGGTGGACGAATTGTTCCCTCACAATGCCACGCTGGAGCTGTATCAGGTGTCTGCCGTGACCGAAGGCACCGACGCGCAAGCCACCGTTTCGGTACGCCTGTCAGAGGATGGCCGCATCGCCACCGGCCAGTCCGCCGACACCGATACCGTGGTCGCGAGTGTAAAAGCTTACGTGAACGCCTTGAATCGCCTGATCGTTCGCCGCCAAAAAACGGCACCCGATACCGACATAAAGTCGGTGAACTACAAGGATACGCACTAGACACTGGCCCACGTGCCAGAAAATGTTGCGAAATGACAAGGCATTGCCAGCCGGGGGCCGTTTTGCCCGGCTGGGTCTTTTGACTTCCGCTCCAGCGCACCTGTCTCTATATGACAACGCTAGCCCGCCTCACCTTCGAGTCGCGGGGCTTGGTGTGGGCCAAAGCGAGGCGTCTGAACATGTGGTTACTCTCCAGTCTTTTTTCGTCAGACATGGCGATTGACCTTGGTACGGCCAATACGCTGGTCTACGTCCGCGGCAAGGGGATCGTGCTGAACGAACCCTCGGTCGTGGCCTACCATGTCAAGGACGGCAAAAAGCAGGTGCTGGCGGTGGGCGAGGATGCCAAGCTGATGCTGGGCCGCACGCCGGGTTCCATTGAAGCCATCCGCCCGATGCGTGACGGGGTGATTGCCGACTTTGACACCGCCGAGGAAATGATCAAGCATTTCATCCGCAAGGTCCACAAACGTTCCACCTTCTCCAAACCCAAGATCATCGTCTGCGTGCCTTACGGGGCCACTCCGGTGGAAAAGCGCGCGATCCGCCAGTCGGTTCTGTCAGCAGGGGCGCGCCGTGCCGGCCTGATTGCAGAACCGATTGCGGCGGCGATTGGCGCGGGGATGCCGATCACTGACCCGACCGGCAACATGGTGGTGGACATCGGCGGTGGCACGACCGAGGTGGCTGTCCTTAGCCTCGGTGACATCGTTTATGCCCGTTCGGTCCGTGTGGGCGGCGACCGGATGGATGAGGCGATCATCAACTATCTGCGCCGCCATCAGAACCTGCTGATCGGTGAGTCCACTGCCGAGCGGATCAAAACCACCATCGGCACCGCACGGATGCCCGACGATGGCCGTGGCGCCTCGATCCAGATCCGGGGGCGTGATCTGTTGAACGGGGTTCCCAAAGAAACCGAGATCAATCAGGCGCAGGTCGCCGAAGCCCTGTCCGAACCCGTCCAGCAAATCTGCGACGCGGTGATGCAGGCGTTGGAAACCACGCCGCCCGATCTGGCGGCTGATATTGTGGACCGGGGCGTCATGCTGACCGGCGGTGGCGCGCTGTTGGGCGATCTTGACCTTTCCTTGCGCGAACAGACCGGCTTGTCCATCTCTGTCGCCAACGAACCTTTGAACTGCGTCGCCCTTGGCACCGGCAAAGCGCTGGAGTACGAAAAGCAACTGCGTCACGTCATCGACTACGACAGCTAAGGCAGGGTGGGGATAAGTCGGAACCGGCGATCCTCTATCCTCATGCGACCACCAATCCATCAAGAGCGGGCTGATGTTGCTGTGTGACATTTGCCCGGTTTAAGCTGAAGCTGAGGCCCCATGGCCAAGACACGCTCCTATGACCCCGAAGAATTCTCACGCCCGTTGCGCCGGGTTCTGGTGGGGCTTTTGGTGTTGGCGTTGCTGGGACTATTCTTGTTGTGGCGGATCGACAGCCCAAGGGTTGAACGTTTTCGCACCGCTTTGGTCGACAGCGTGGTGCCGGATCTGTCATGGGCCATGTTGCCGGTGACCAAGGTGACCGGAATGATTGAGAATTTCCAGTCCTACGCCCGGCTTTACGAGCAAAATCAGCAACTTCGCGATGAACTTCAGCAGATGAAGGCGTGGAAAGAAGCCGCTTTGCAGCTGGAGCAGAAGAATGCCCGCCTGTTGGACCTGAACAATGTCCGGCTTGACCCGATGCTGACCCATATCACCGGCGTGGTTTTGGCCGACAGCGGCAGCCCGTTCCGCCAATCGGTCCTGTTGAACGTGGGCACCCGCGACGGCATACACGACGGCTGGGCCACGATGGACGGCATCGGGCTGGTGGGTCGCATCGCCGGCGTGGGTCAGCGGACCAGCCGCGTGATCTTGTTGACCGACAGTTCCAGTCGGATCCCCGTTGTCGTGCAGCCCTCCGGTCAAAAGTCGATCCTGTCCGGCGACAACTCGATGCTGCCACCGTTGGACTTTCTGGAGCATCCCGATCAGGTGCAACCCGGTGACCGCGTGGTCACCACTGGCGACGGCTCGGTCTTTCCAGCGGGGCTTTTGGTCGGGCAAGTGGCGCTTGGTGCCGACAAGCGGTTGCGGGTGATCCTGGCCGCCGACTACCAACGCCTTGAATTCCTGCGTGTCCTGCGCAGTTACGAGACGCTGCCGATCACCGACGCCGGAGCGCTTTTGGTGCCAGAGCCGCCCAAGCCCCTGCCGCAAGGTTTTCAGGGTCCGCTGATGCCCGCCCGGGGCCTGCCACCTGCCGCAAGCAGCAACGACGCCGCAACCGCCGGATCGGATGCGGCTGCGCCACCTGTTGCGGATGGCACGACAGGGGGTCGAAATGACTAGAGCCGGGACAGGAGGCGTCAGCGGGACAACTGTCACTGTTGCGCCTTTGAGCGGGGTACTGGGATTGCCCAACGTCAGGGTGTCGCCCAACGTCAGAGTATCGCCGAACGTCTGGCGTTTGATCAGCGCAGGGGTCTTCAGCGCAGGGGCCTTCAGTGGTGACAGGGTCTTGGCCGGTATACGCGTCCTGACCGGCGAAAGGTCCGGGGGCAGATTTAGCATGGCGGATAAAATCAAGTCTGCGGTGCCGCATGATTAGGGCATGGATCGGCGAGTTGTGGCTGCACCGGCTGGTTTTTCTGGCTGTTGTTTTGTTCATCACTTTCCTGCGACTTTTACCCCTCGACACCTCGGCGGGGCACCTGCCGGGGCCGGACGTCCTGTTGTGCCTGATCCTTGCCTGGATGGTGCGCCGCCCGGAATACCTGTCTGCCCTGATGATCGCGGCCGTGGTCTTGACCGAGGATTTCCTTTTGATGCGCCCCCCCGGCCTGTGGACCGCCATGGTCCTGATGGGGGCCGAATTCATCCGCTCCCGTTCGGCCCTGACCCGCGAGCTGACTTTTGGCGTCGAATGGCTGCTGGTCGCTGGCGTGATGGTCGCGATCTTTGTGGCCAACCGTCTGGTGTTGGGGCTGGCGTTTCTGCCGCAGCCGGTTCTGGGCTTTGCCCTGGTCCAGATGCTATGGTCAATCCTGGCCTATCCGTTTGTGGTCGCCTTTTCACGCTACGGCCTTGACCTGCACAAACCTGCGACCGGCGAGATTGACGCCTATGGGAGGAAGATGTGAGACGCCCGGTCCGCGATGTGGAGGACAGTTCGCGCCGGATCAACCGGCGGGCCTTGTTCATGGGCGGCTGCATGTCGGCGACGATGGCGGTGCTGGCGGGCCGGATGCGCTTTCTGGGGGTGGACCAGTCCGACCAATATGCGCTGCTGGCGGAACAGAACCGCATCAACATCCAGCTTTTGCCACCCGGCCGTGGCCTGATCACGGACCGCAACGGCAAGCTGATCGCCGGGAACGAACAAAACTACCGCGTTGTCATCTCCCGGGAAGGGGCTGGCGATGTGCAACTGGTGTTGGACCGGCTGAGCCGTCTGATCCCGCTGACCGAAGCCGACCTGTCGCGCGTGATGAAAGACGTCGCCCACAATCCATCCTTCGTGCCGATCCCGGTGGCTGACCGGCTGTCGTGGGAGGAGTTCAGCCGTATCTCCGTCAACGCCCCCGCTCTGCCAGGTGTCACGCCCGATGTCGGCCTGTCGCGCATCTACCCGCGCGACACGGATTTTGCCCATGTGGTGGGCTATGTAGGCCCGGTGTCGGATACCGACCTTGCCGCCTTGGACAGCCCCGACCCGCTGCTGCACATCCCCAAATTCCAGATCGGCAAAATCGGGGTGGAGAAGTGGGAGGAGGACGCCCTGCGCGGCACCGCCGGCAACCGCAAGATCGAAGTCAACCATGTTGGCCGGATCATGCGCGAGATGGAGCGGGCCGATGGCCAGTCCGGCTCTGACCTGACCCTGACGCTGGACGCCGACATTCAGAACTTTCTGCAAGTGCGGCTGGGCGATCAATCCGCCTCTTGCATCGTGATGGATGTTCACAGCGGCGACATCATCGGCGCGGCCTCGGCCCCCAGCTTTGACCCCAACCTGTTCGTGCGGGGCATCACGGGCGCCAACTACGCCCTGCTGACGGAAAATGACCACCGCCCATTGGCCAACAAAGTGGTGCAGGGCGCCTATCCGCCGGGGTCCACTTTCAAGATCGTCACGGCGCTGGCGGCGTTGGCGGATGGCAAGATTGACGTCGATACCACGGTGAATTGCCCCGGCTACCTTGATTTCGGCGGACGGAAATTCCACTGCTGGAAATCGGGCGGCCATGGCAAGGTCGATCTGGCCCATGCGCTGGAGCAAAGCTGCGACGTGTTCTTTTATGATGTGGCGCAACGGGTTGGCATCGACAAGATGGCAGAGATGGGCAAGACCATGGGCTTGGGCCAGCGCCACGAACTGCCGATGTCGGCCATCACCGAAGGCAACCTGCCCACCAAAGCGTGGAAGCAGCAGAAGCTCAAACAAGACTGGCGTATCGGTGACACGATCAACGCGGCCATCGGGCAGGGCTTCGTTCTGGCCTCGCCTCTGCAACTGTGCGTGATGACGGCGCGGGTGGCGACGGGCCGTCTGGTGCTGCCACGGCTGATCAAGGCAATTGGCGGCGAAGAGGTTCCCATCGAGGACGCACCGCCCTTGGGGATGGAAACCTCTCAGCTTGCATCGGTCCGCTCTGGCATGATGAACGTCGTCAACAGCCAGCGCGGCACCTCTTATGGTGCGCGGATCGACAATCCGGCGCTGCGGATGGCGGGCAAATCCGGCACCAGTCAGGTCCGCAACATTTCTGCCGCTGAACGGGAGACCGGGGTGGTGACCAACAACAACCTGCCGTGGAAAGAGCGGGACCACGCCCTGTTCGTAGCCTTCGCCCCGCTGGATGCGCCACGCTATGCGGCGGCTGTGGTGGTCGAACATGGTGGCGGCGGTTCCGCTGTGGCAGCCCCCATCGCCCGCGACGCCTTGTTGCGCGCCATGACCGGGGCGATGCCAGACCCCAAAGACTATCCCACGGATCAGCGCCCGCGCATTGCGTCGATGCTGAAGGAGTTGCAACTGCGCAACCCCGATGGCACTCAACCTGCCCAGATCAAGGCGTGATGGCGATGACAGCACGCCCTGAACGCATCGAACCAAACGGGGTCACGCCATGAGTTTTCTTGAATACCGCGTGAAATTCGCCCCCGCAGGCTTTGCCAAGGTGTTTTACGTCAACTGGGGCCTGTACCTTCTGATCACCGCGTGTGCTGCGGTAGGCTGGCTGATGCTGTATTCGATCTCTGGCGGCGATATGAGCCAGTGGGCCGGTCCGCAGATGAAACGCTACGGCGTGGGCCTGATTCTGTCGCTGGCCATGTGCTTCACGCCGATCTGGTTCTGGCGCTCGATGTCGGCGGCCGCCTATGCGCTGACCTTTTTCCTGCTGATCGTGGTGCATTTCTTTGGTGCGGTCGGCATGGGCGCGCAACGCTGGATCGACCTTGGTTTCATCCGCCTGCAACCGTCAGAGTTCATGAAGGTCAGTCTGATCATGATGCTGGCCACCTACTACGACTGGCTGGATGACAAGCGCGTCTCGCGGCTCTTGTGGGTGCTGATCCCGGTCCTTTTGATCATCGTGCCCGCCGTTCTGGTGCTGATGGAGCCGAACCTTGGCACCACCTTGATGCTGGTGGTGGCAGGCGCGTCGGTGATGTTCGCGGCTGGCGTGTCACTTTGGTACTTCGTTGCCGTGATCGGGATGATTGGCGGCGGGCTGGCGGGCATTTTCCTTTTGCGCGGCACCCCATGGCAGTTGATCCACGACTATCAATACAAGCGGATCGACACCTTTCTGGACCCTTCTGCCGACCCGTTGGGCGCTGGCTACAACATTCTGCAAGCCAAGATCGCCTTGGGATCGGGCGGGTTGACCGGCAAGGGCTTCATGCAGGGCACCCAAAGCCGGCTGAACTTTCTGCCGGAAAAGCACACCGATTTCATCTTCACCACCTTGGGAGAGGAGTTCGGCTTCATCGGTGCCGTATCCTTGCTGGCGCTTTATGCTGTGATCCTGATTTTCCTGTTGTGGCACGCGATGCAGAACAAGGACCGCTTCTCGGCGCTGCTGCTGATCGGCATTGCGGCGAACTTCTTTCTCTATCTGGCGGTCAACCTGTCGATGGTGATGGGCATGGCCCCGGTGGTCGGCGTGCCCTTGCCGTTCCTGTCTTACGGTGGCTCTGCCACGCTGGTTTTGCTGCTGGCCTTTGGCCTTGCGCAAAGCGCCATAGTCCACAGGCTCCGCTGATGACAAAGAGGCTCCTCCGATGATGAAATCCACGCTTCAGCGCCACGGGCGGTTTCTGATAGCCTTCGCCCTCGGCATCGCCCTTTGGGCAGTCAGCACGATCACCGGGCTGGATGCGGTGATGCGCGCGCTGGTTGGGGTGAACGGCTTCTTCCTTTGCTACGAGTTGCTGATGCTTTGGTTGATCCTGCGCACTTCGGCAGAAGACCTGCGCCGGCATTCCGCGGCCGACGACGAAGGTGCTGCGCTGATCATGACGCTTGCGGTGCTGGCGGTTGGCGTCAGCCTCGCTGCGATCTTCCTTGTCCTCAACCGCGCCCATGACAGCATTGGCGAGGCGCTGTTCTCGCTTTCGGCCGCGCCTTTGGGCTGGGCGATGATGCATATCCTTGCGGCTTTCCGCTATGCCCATTTGTTTTACGCAAGAAAGCCGATCGGCGGTCTGGATTTTCCCGGCACCAAAGAGCCCAGCATTCTGGATTTCTTGTATTTCTCCTTCACCATCGGCATGACCGCCCAAGTCTCTGACGTCGTGGTGACCCAAACCGGGATGCGCAAAGTCGTGCTGGTCCATTCGATCGGCTCGTTTTTCTTCAACACGGTCATTCTGGCCTTGGCGGTCAACGCGGGCCTCGCTCTGACGAAGTAGACCAAAATGTTCCTGTTAGCCCCCCGCGCTTTGACCCGCCTGCCCCACAACTGCCGCGCTCAGGGCAAATGCCTGCGCTGAAAAAGGTGCCCGATGCTGATCTTGTTCGCTGCCCCCTCGCTTTGGCCCGCATACGCCACCCATCTGCCGCAAGCTTTGGCAGAGGCCGGGCTGAAGGCCCGGATTGTCACAGAAACCGATGACCCTGCGGCGGTCGATTACATCATCTACGCCCCTTCTGCACCCTTGCAGGACTTCACCCCCTATACCGCGTGCAAAGCGGTCCTCAGCCTGTGGGCCGGGGTGGAACGGATCGTGGGCAACCCCACCCTGACGCAACCCTTGACCCGCATGGTTGATACCGGCCTGACCGAGGGCATGGTGGAATGGGTCGTAGGCCACACCCTGCGCCACCATCTTGGAATGGATCACCACATCGCCAACCCGGGTCACATCTGGGATCCGACCTGCCCGCCCTTGGCCCGCCAGCGCCCGGTAACGATGCTGGGGCTTGGCGCTTTGGGGCTGGCCTGTGCCCGCGCGTTGCAATCGCTCAACTTCCCGGTGACCGGCTACAGCCGCACCGCCAAAACCATCGCAGGCCTGCCGACTCTTTCGGGTGCCGAGGGTCTGGATCAAGCCCTGTCCACCGCCGCCATCGTCATCACCCTGCTGCCCAAAACGCCGGAGACAGAGACCATCCTGAACGCCCGCACTCTTTCGATGCTGCCGAAGGGTGCGGTGATCCTGAACCCCGGTCGTGGCGCGTTGATTGATGACGCGGCTCTGCTGGCAGCCCTTGACAGCGGCCATATCGCCCACGCGACCCTTGACACCTTCCGGACCGAGCCTTTGCCGTCGGATCATCCATTCTGGAGCCACCCTCACATCACCGTCACCCCCCATATCGCTGCGGACACCAGACCCCACTCCGCCGCCCGCGTGCTGGTTGAAAATATCCGTCGGGCGGAAGCAGGCCTGCTCTTGTTGCATCTGGTGGACCGGACGCTCGGCTACTGATCCTTGCGACTTGAGCGGGAGTATCCAGACCGGCAAAGGGGCGCGCCCTGTTGGCCTGCCGCAGCACGAAAGCGCATTGCCTGTTCGAACGCGGCGCTGCCTGGCACCGTGGACCAGACCTCCTCAGTTGGATGGGCGCGCGGGGCTAACGATGCTTGCGAAAGAACCGGGTGCGCGCGTACAACTCTTCCAGCCGACGCAATCGTGGCTCGGTCCCGGCCCAGGTGGAGTTCTGAACCGCAGCCAGCAGCGTCTCGACCAGCACCATCAGCGCCGCGTTGCTGTCCCAGGCCGAAGGGGCCTCGACATGGCAGCAGATGGTATAGCGGGCATGGGCGGCGGCAGGCGACACCCAACGGTCGGTGATCAGAATGATCTCGGCCCGCTGCTCTTTCGCCATCTCTGCCACCTGCAACACCGCGTTTTCATACCGCCGGATGTCAAAGACCAAAAGCACGTCGCCGGGTGCCAAATCCAGCAACCCCGGTGGCCAGGTCGCCGGATTGTCCGACAAAAGTGTCACCTGTGGCCGGATCACCGACATGAGCGAGGCGAAATAATCCGCCATCGCATGGGTGATCCGCCCGCCCAGGGTGAAAACCCGCCGCGCCGGATCGGCCAGCAAGGCCACAGCCGCATCAAACTCCGCATGGTTGATCTGGTTCAGGGTGGCTTGCAGGTTGTCCACCACCGCCTCGGCAAACCGGTTGAGGATATGGCCGTCCGGCACCGACCCCGCCCGCGTCGCGTGTTTGGTCAAGGGGGTGACCAGCATCGCCTCCACCTCGCCCCGCAAAGAGGCTTGAAAGTCCGGATAGCCCTTGTACCCCAGCTTTTGCGCCAACCGCACCACCGTGGGGGTCGAGACCAGCGCCGCCTTGGCCAGAATGGTGATCGAGCCCAAAGCCGCCACCGGGTAATGCGACAGGATATGGGTGGCCAGTTGCCGCTCTGCCCGCGTCAGGTCAGGCAAGGCCGTGCGCAACTGATCGTCAACGGTCATTCACAGCGCTCCAGAAACAGAAAACATCGTAACAGGAAATCCCCGCAGGAAACAATCTTGACAGTTTTCCGGCAAAGCGCCAGCCTGTTTCAAAGCGATGGGGATGACTCGCAGATGCGGGCTGCTGTGACCAAGGCGGAATTTGCGCCCGTGATCGAGAATGCCGCTGCCAAGGGGCGGCTGATCTTTGTGTGCGAACACGCGTCCCACGCCATCCCTGCGCCGTGGGGCGACCTTGGACTGACCGCTGATCAACGCCTTGCCCATATCGCCTGGGATCCCGGTGCTTTGGCGGTGGCGCGTGGGCTTTCCCGGCTTCTGGACGGCGTGTTGATCCACGCCCCGGTCAGCCGCCTTGTCTATGACTGCAACCGCGCGCCGGACATGAAGGGGGCGATGCCCGCGCGGTCTGAAGTGCATGACATCCCCGGCAATGCCGTTATATCCGACCAAGAGCGTCTGGCCCGGACCGAAGCCATTTACCTGCCTTGGGCCACCGCTCTGCATGGTCTGATCGCCCGTCGCATCGCACTTGGGCTGGCCCCGGTGATTGTCACCGTGCATTCCTTTACGCCCATCTATTTCGGCAAGCCCCGCACGGTGGAGTTTGGGGTGATCCATGACGCTGACCCTTCCCTCGCCTTGGCCACCCTTGCCGCCGCCCGCAAAACCCCGCTGCGCGCCGAGCTGAACGCCCCCTATTCCGCCGCCGATGATGTGACCCATACGCTGCGCCTGCATGCCACGCCCTACGGCCTGCCCAACGCCATGCTGGAAATCCGCAACGATCTGCTTGCCTCCGATGCCGCCTGCAAGGCTATGGCAGAAACCTTGGCCCCGGTGATCAACATGGGTCTGGTGGAGATCCAAAAGCAGGCCAAAGCCAGCTGACCGCGCCGGTTAAGCCCGAATAAAAGCCGCGGGGAGAAAACCCCCGAATGCACCTCACATCAGGGAGACCGGACATGCCCGGCAATTTGACCTTCGACCAACTGAAAGACGCCGTAGACGCAGGCTCTATCGACACCGTTCTGGTGGCCGCCGTGGATATGTGGGGCCGTCTGATGGGCAAACGCTTCCACGCCGCGTTCTTTGTGAAAAGCGGCTGGCAAGAGACCCATTGCTGCAACTACCTCCTGACCGTCGATCAGGACATGAACACGGTGCAGGGCTACGCCTCTTCAAGCTGGCAGACCGGCTACGGCGACTATGTGATGAAGCCGGATATGAGCACCTTGCGGCTGATCCCATGGCTGCCCGGCACCGCTTTGGTTCTGGCCGATCTGTTGGACCATCACACGCACCAAGAGGTGCCGCTGAGCCCGCGCACCATTCTGAAACGTCAGGTCGCCCGGGCGCAAGCCATGGGGTTCAACGCGATGATGGCGACGGAGCTGGAGTTCTATCTGTTTGACAACTCCTACGAAAATCTGCGCGATGGCGGGTTGAAAGCCCTGCAGCCGGTCAGCGCCTATAACGAGGATTACCACATCTTCCAGACCACCAAGGAAGAAGACGTGATGCGCGCCGTCCGCAACGGGCTTTATGCGGCAGGGATCCCGGTTGAGAATTCCAAGGGCGAGGCGGATGCCGGGCAAGAAGAGGTCAACTACAAATACTCGGACGCTTTGGACACCGCCGACAACCATTCGATCATCAAGAACGGCATCAAGGAAATTGCCTGGACCAAGGGCAAGTCCGTGACTTTCATGGCGAAGTATGACCATCGCAAAGCCGGGTCGTCCGCCCATGTCCACCAAAGCCTGTGGACGCTGGACGGCACGGCTGCCTTTGCCGATGACGCCGATAAACACGGCATGTCGGACCTGATGAAACACTATATCGCCGGCCAGTTGCACCATGCCCGCGACATCACGGCGTTTCTGGCGCCCTACGTCAACAGCTACAAACGTTTTACCATCGGCATGTTTGCCCCGACCAAAGCGGTGTGGAGCGCTGACAACCGCACCGCAGGCTTTAGGGTTTGCGGCGAACATACCAAGGCCGTCCGGGTGGAATGCCGCATTCCGGGCAGCGACATGAACCCCTATCTGGCCTGTGCAGCCCTTCTGGCGGCGGGTCTGGACGGGATCGAGAAGAAGATGGCACTGGAGCCGGAGATGGTCGGCGACATGTACCGGGCCGAAGGCATCCGTGAGATCCCCAAGACCCTGCGCGACGCCTCGGCCCTTTTGAAAAATTCTGCCATGTTGCGGACGGCCTTCGGCGATGACGTGATCGACCATTACCACCACGCCTGCGAATGGGAGATTGCCGAGACCGACCGCGTGGTGACCGATTTCGAATTGCAGCGGCTGTTTGAACGCTCGTGACAATGGGCGGCCTCGCAAAACCACACCGGGTTTGGCGCGGCGGTTATCAAAATTTGACGTCAAAATCAGAGGATCGGTAATGAGCGCGGAAAGATGGACGGGCGGTTGCCAATGCGGCGCGGTGCGCTATGAATTCCGCGTCAAGCCGGACAACCCCGCGCTTTGCCATTGCCGGATGTGCCAAAAGCAGGTCGGCGGCTTTTTCGGGGCCTTTGCCGGCGCTCACACCGATAGCTTCCGCGTTACACGCGGACAGATGGCAGAGTTCAAAAGCTCTGACGATGCCTTGCGCGGGTTTTGCCGGGACTGCGGCACACCGCTGACCTATCAGGCGCTGTCGCGGCCAAGGATTTCGGTCACCATCGGATCACTGGATCGGCACAGCGAGATGAAACCGCTGTTCAATTACGGGGCTGAGTCAATGGAACCCTGGCTGGCCGACATCCTGCACCTGCCCGCCACGACCACCGGCGCGGGCGACAATGGCGAGGGTGACACGCCAGAGCGGTACGAGATCATTCGCCAGACCAACCACCAGCACCCCGATCATGACACCTTGGTGTGGCCGCAAGAGGCTGCCGCACCCAACGAGGCAAAGAAATGAAACCCATCCAACTGATTTCCCCGGTTGACGCCTCGGTCTATGCCGAACGCACCCCGCTTGCGCCAGATGCCGCCGCTGCCATGGCCGCCCGGGCAAAGGCCGCCCAAAAGCCGTGGGCGGCGCGTCCTCTGGCCGAGCGTATCGCCTTGGTCAAAGCCGGTGTCGCCAACCTCAACGCGATGAAAGACCGCGTGGTCGAAGAGCTTGCCTGGCAAATGGGCCGCCCGACCCGTTTTGGCGGCGAATTTGGCGGGGTGAACGCCCGCTCCGACTATATGGCCGAGATCGCTGCGACATCACTTGCGCCGACCCTGGTGGAGGACAGCGATAAATTCCGCCGCTACATCGCGCGAGAAGCGTTGGGCGTGGTGTTTATCATAGCCCCGTGGAACTATCCCTACCTGACCACGATCAACACACTGGTCCCCGCGCTGATTGCCGGCAATACCGTGATCCTCAAACACGCCTCCCAAACCATGCTGGTGGGCGAACGTCTGGCCGAAGCTTTCCACGCCGCTGGCATCCCGGCTGATGTGTTCCAGAACGTCGTCCTTGACCACGCCACCACTGAAAGCCTGATCGCTTCCCGTGCCTTCAACTTCGTCAACTTCACGGGTTCGGTCGGCGGTGGCCAAGCGATGGAGCGGGCTGCGGCGGGCACCTTCACACCCCTTGGCTTGGAACTCGGCGGCAAGGACCCCGGTTATGTCCGCGCCGATGCCAATCTGGAGGCGGCGGTCGACACGCTGATGGACGGTGCCATGTTCAACGCCGGCCAATGCTGCTGCGGGATCGAGCGGATTTATGTCCATGATAGCCTGTATGACGCCTTCGTTGAAAAATCCGTGGCCTGGGTCAACGCCCTGAAGCTGGGCAACCCTTTTGACGCCGCTTCCACCCTTGGCCCGATGGCCAACAAACGTTTCGCCCAAGTGGTGCGCGACCAGACCGGCGAAGCCATCGCCGCAGGGGCCAAGGCGCTGATCGACCCCAAAAACTTCCCCGCCGATGATGGCGGCGCCTATCTTGCGCCGCAGATTCTGATCAACGTCACCCACAAGATGCGGGTGATGACAGAGGAATCCTTTGGCCCGGTGGTCGGCATCATGAAAGTGCGCGACGACGCCGAGGCTTTGGCTCTGATGAACGACAGCCCTTACGGACTGACCGCTTCGATCTGGACGCAGGACTATGACACGGCGGCAGCAATTGGCGCGCAGATCGAAACCGGCACCGTCTTCATGAACCGCGCCGACTACCTTGACCCCGCGCTGTGCTGGACCGGCTGCAAAGACACCGGTCGCGGCGGAAGCCTGTCTTTCCTTGGGTTCCATTCGGTGACCCGCCCGAAATCCTACCATCTGAAGAAGGTGTAAACCGATGACCCAGACCCACAGCGTTCCCAACCGGAACTGGAACTACCCGACCGCCATCAAGTTCGGCGTCGGCCGCATCGCCGAACTGGCCGAACATGCCAAATCCATCGGCCTGAAAAACCCGCTTCTGGTGACCGACAAGGCCTTGGCCAGCCTGCCGATCACGGCCGGGGCGCTTGACGTGCTGGACGCCGCAGGCCTGGGCCGCGCCGTCTTTTCCGAGGTGGACCCCAACCCGAACGAGAAGAACATGGCCGACGGCATCGCCGTCTATCTGGCAGGCCACCATGACGGTGTCATCGCGTTCGGCGGCGGCTCCGGCCTTGATCTTGGCAAGATGATCGCGCTGATGGCGCATCAGCGCAAAGACCTCAGCGTGTGGGATCTGGAAGATGTCGATGACTGGTACACCCGCGCTGACGCCGACCGGATCGCCTCCATCATCGCCGTGCCGACCACAGCGGGCACCGGGTCAGAGGTCGGTCGCGCCGGGGTTTTGACCAACGCCGACACCCACAAGAAGAAGATCATCTTTCACCCGGCCCTGATGCCCAGAATAACCATCTGTGACCCGGCCCTTACCGTCGGCATGCCGCGCTTTATCACCGCTGGCACCGGCATGGACGCCCTTGCCCATTGTCTGGAGGCCTATTGCTCGCCCTTCTATCACCCGATGAGCCAGGGCATCGCCCTCGAAGGCATGCGGCTGGTCTTTGAAAACCTGCCCGTGGTCTACGACAATCCCGGTGACCTTGACGCCCGCGCCCAGATGATGAGCGCGGCTGCGATGGGGGCCGTGGCCTTCCAGAAGGGGCTTGGGGCAATCCATTCGCTCAGCCACCCGGTCGGCGCGCTGTATGGCACGCACCACGGCACCACCAACGCCGTGGTCATGCCGATGGTTCTGGACTTCAACCGCGAGGTGATTGAAGACCGTATCCACGCCGCCGCCAACTACCTTGGTTTCAATGGCGGCTACGCGGGCTTTCATGAGGCGGTGATGCAGTTGCGCGCCAAGCTCGCCATCCCCGCCACCCTGTCGGCCTTGGGTGTGCAATACGCCGACCTTGATCAGCTTACTGACTTTGCGCTGGAAGACCCGTCCTGCGGCGGCAATCCGGTCGTGATGACCCGCAAAAACACCCGTGCGCTGTTTGACGCCTGCATGTAAGGTCTGCGCGGCTCGTGCCGTCCTGCCGGTCGGATGTCGCATGGTCAGGCGCGACCGGAAGGGACCACCATGCGGGGTTTGAGGGTAGATGGTTCAGCACATTTCCAGTGAGATCGCCATTGTCGGCGCAGGCGTGGTCGGTCTGGCCATCGCCGAGGCTTTGGTGGCCGAGGGGTTGGAGGTTATCCTGATCGACCCCAATCCGCCGGGGTCCGGTGCCAGTTACGGCAATGCCGGCACCATCGCCGATTATGCCGTGCTTCCGGTCGGCACGCCGGATGTGCTGAAAAACCTGCCCTCGCTTTTGTTCAGCCGCACTTCTCCCCTGTCGATCCGTCCCGGCGCGTTGCTGGCCCTGACCCCATGGCTTGCCCGTTTCGCCCGCCAGTCGCTGCCCGGTGCGGCAGAACGCAACGCGCGTGCCATAGCGGCCCTTCTGGCCGGAGCGCGTGACCTCTGGGCCGACCTCGCCGCCCGCATCGGCGGGCTGGACCTGATGGAGCAGGCGGGCTGCCTGTACCTTTACGACACCGAAAAGGCTCTGCGCGCGGCAAAGGCCGACATGGCCCATCGCCGCAGCTTTGGGGTGGAGGTTGACCTGATCACCACCCGCGACCTTGCCGAGCTTGAGCCGAACCTGCCCGAAATGCCGGGGGCCGCTTTCTTCCCCGGCGCGACGTTCCTGTCCGATCCCGGAGCGATGGTCCAACGCCTCGCCCAATCCACCTTGCAATATGCAGGCCTTCTGACGGCAAAGGTCGAAACCCTGACGCGCCAGTTCGACGGCATCATTCTGGACGGACCGGGGGTGCGGGTGCACGCCAAAACGGTGGTCATCGCGGCAGGGGCGTATTCGCGCCCCCTTGCCAGAATGGCGGGCGACGATGTGCCCCTGGATACCGAACGTGGCTACCATCTGGAATGGGACATGGCAGCCGCCCTGCTGCACCGGCCTGTGTGCCCGACCTCTCGTGGCTTTTACCTCTGCCCGATGACCGGTCGCCTGCGCGCCGCTGGCACCGTCGAACTCGGAGGCCTTGCCGCCCCGCCCTCGCCCCACCGCCTTGACCGCCTGCTGCAAGGCGCGCGGGCGATCTTCCCCGACCTGCCCGAGCCTTCCGCCACCTGGATGGGCCTGCGCCCCTCCCTGCCCGACAGCCTGCCTGTCCTCGGCCCCTCCAAAGCCGGGCCAGAGGTGATCCACGCCTTCGGTCATGGCCATATCGGCCTGACCCTGGCCCCGATCACTGCCAGAATAGTCGCCGATCTGGTGCAGCGCCGCCCCCCAGAAGTGGACCTGACGCCCTATCGTGCCGGACGGTTTTAACCGGTCGCTTCGTGACAGACTTCAGGCGAAGGACCGTGCGCCGAGCCTTGTTGAGGATACCCTACCAGCGTTTCACCCGGATACTTTGCCCGATGCCCAATACTGCGCGGTAAAATCCGCAAATGCGTGTGACCCCGCCATCTCGTGACACGCGGCTGTTCTGGCCCAAAAGCGCCGCCCTCTGGCCCGTTCCCTGTGCCCCGACCCGCAGGCTGCGTTCAGGGCATTCACAAACCCCCACGCGGCCCACCGGGTAGGATGGGCAATCTGCCCATCTTCCGGCACCCGGTTCAAACCCCTTACCCCGGCACGACCTGATCGGGTGGCCGGTGCCCATCGGCAAAGGTCTTGATGTTGATGATGACCTTCTCGCCCATCTCGATCCGGCCCTCGATGGTCGCCGACCCCATGTGCGGCAGCAAGACCACGTTGGGCACCGCTTTCAACCGCGGGTTCACCCGGCCGTTTTCATAGACGTCTAGGCCCGCCCCCGCCAACTCTCCGGCCCGCAAGCCCCGCGTCAAGGCGTTCTCGTCAATCACCTCCCCGCGAGAGGTGTTCACGATGACGGCAGTGGGCTTCATCAGCTTCAGCCGCCGCGCGTTCATCAGGTGGTAGGTTGACGGCGTGTGCGGGCAGTTGATCGACACGATGTCCATCCGGGACACCATCTGGTCGAGACTTTCCCACCACGTCGCCTCCAACTCCGCCTCAACCTCGGCCCGCAACCGGCGACGGTTGTGGTAGTGGATCTGACAGCCAAACGCCTTGGCCCGCCGCGCCACCGCCTGCCCGATCCGCCCCATGCCCAGTATCCCCAGACGCCGCCCGGCCAGCCGCCCGCCCAGAAACGCCATCGGCGACCAGCCTTGCCAGTCGCCCGCCTGCATTGCAGCCAGTCCTTCCGGAATCCGGCGGATCAAGGCAAGGATCAGCGCGATCGCCATGTCAGCGGTGTCTTCTGTCGAAACCCCGGGCGTGTTGGACACCAGTATCCCCCGGCTGCGCGCCGCCGCCACGTCGATATGATCAACGCCCGAGCCGTAGTTGGCGATCAGCTTCAACCGCATCCCGGCCCGTTCGATCAACCCTGCGTCAACCTTGTCGGTGATTGTCGGCACCAGCACGTCACAGCGCTGCAGCGCAGCCGCCAGTTCCTCCCGGCTCATCTGAGTGTCAGGGTCGCGCAACTCGACGTCGAACAGCTCTTTCAGCCGGGTTTCCACCACAGGCGGCAGATGGCGCGTCACCACCACGGACAAACGGCTTTGACCCCGGCTTTGACTCATGACGCTCTCCCTCACTTCCCAACGCACGGCTTTGGTGGCAAAGTGACGGCAAGCGAGGCCGCGCACAAGGCCGTTGCGAAAGATCGCGACGGGCAAAGCACCAAGACGCAGCCGCTTCGGGCAGGACGGATATGAAGGCACTCCTTTTGACAGCGGGACTGGTGGTCTGGTCTTTGGCGCAGCCCTGTGCGGCAGAAGACAGCACAGCGGCTACCCCAACGCTGGAACAGCAGTTGGAAGGTGCCACCGATCCCGGCATCAACGGTGCGGCCAACCCGAACGAGCCTGCCGGGCCGCACGATCCGGGCAAGGGTGCCGTCACCAACCTGCCGATCCCGCGTTTTGTGACCCTGAAAGGCCACGAAGGCAACGCCCGGCGCGGTCCGGGGCTGACCCACCGCATCGACTGGGTGTTCACCCGCGAAGGCATGCCGCTGAAGATCACAGCGGAATATGAACACTGGCGCCGGGTCGAGGATGTGGACGGCGCGGGCGGCTGGATCCACTATACCCTGTTGTCGGGCGTGCGTTCCGTGATGATTGCCAAGGACATGAGTCAGGCCTTCGACGGCCCTGACGAAAAATCCGATGTCGTTTACCAATCTGAACTGGGCGTGATCGGCAAGCTTTTGCAATGCGTGCCGGATTGGTGCCGGATTTCGGTGGAAGGCACCAAGGGCTGGGTCAGAAAGACCGCGATCTGGGGTGTTGATCCCACTGAAATATATCCATAATATCCTGCAAGGCGTCCCAGACCTGTGGCTTTGCGGTATTTGCCAGCAATCGCTCGCACGGTGCTTGCGGCGCGCCAAATGCATGTCTATGAATTATCCGCACGAACAACAAGGCCCGCCCCAGCATGACACAGGACCGCAAACCCTACCGACGCGAGGCTGAAGACAAGCGCCGTCAGTCCTTGATCGACGCCACTTTGGCGCTGGTGGCGGAGGGTGGCGCCAAGACGGCCACAGTGCGGGCCATCGCGTTGCGGGCCGGGGTGACGGCGGGCCTGATCCGTCACTATTTCGAAGGCAAGGATCAACTGGTCGCCTCGGCCTACCGCCACTTGATGGACCGGATGACCGAAGACGCAGCGGCCGTTTTGCTTGCCGCCCCGCATGACCCCCACGCCCGGCTGGCAGCCTTTGTGGCGGCCTCTTTGCGGCCCCCGGTGGTGGACCCGGAATCGCTGATCCTGTGGGCGACGTTCCTGCAGGAAACCCACCGCGACCCCTCCATGCGGCAAATTCACGCCGTGGGCTACCTGGGCTTCCGCAACCGCCTGCAAGACCTGATCGCAGCCCTGCCGGGTGAGCGCACCGACGCCGAACTGCGCCGTCTGGCCATTGCGGGCAATGCGGTGATTGACGGCCTCTGGATGGAGGGGTGCGCCCTGCCGGAGGAGTTCAGGCGCGGCGAACTGGTTGAAATCGGCCTCCGCGCGGTCGGTGCCATTGTCGCAGTCAATCTGGCGCGCTACCTGATTTTGGCAGAGCCTATTTCAAACACCCCTGAAATGGACGACCGAGCATGAGATACGCCAGCATTACCGAGCGTCTTGCAGGACTTGGCGGTGCCAAATGGGAAGTCCACGCGATGGCCAAAGCCATGGCCGCCTCTGGCCATCAGGTTCTGTCGCTGACCATCGGCGAGCCCGACGTGCCGCCGCCGCCGGAGTTGATCGCTGCGGCCAAATCTGCGATGGACGCGGGCCGTCATGCCTATTCCAACGGCAGAGGCGAGCCGGGCCTGCTGGCCGCTCTGGCGCAGCGGTACTCCCGCCGTTCGGGCCGGGTGATCAGACCGAACCAGATCATTGCGTTTCCGGGCACCCAGACGGCACTTTATGCGGTGATGCTGGCCTTGGTGCAGGAAGGGGACGAGGTTCTGGTCGGCGACCCGATGTATGCCACTTATGAAGGCGTCATAGCCTCCGCCGGCGCGCGGACAGTTCCGGTGCCCTTGCGACCTGAACACGGCTTTTGCATGCAGGTGGCCGATGTCGCGGCACGGATCACGCCAGCGTCGCGCATCCTGTTTCTCAACACCCCGCACAACCCGACCGGAGCCGTGCTGAGCAAAGCCGACGTGCTGGCGCTTGGGCGGCTGGCAAAA
This sequence comes from Rhodobacterales bacterium, assembly GCA_038231395.1. Taxonomy (GTDB): domain Bacteria; phylum Pseudomonadota; class Alphaproteobacteria; order Rhodobacterales; family Rhodobacteraceae; genus Stagnihabitans. Next base: position 57,152 of record JBBRLL010000006.1, on the reverse strand, counting down.
GAGCATGACCTGTGGATCGTGTCGGATGAGGTTTATGAAGAATTGATCTTTGGCGATGCCCCGTTCGCCTCGCCGCTGGATGAGGCCGAACTGGCAGACCGCACGATCGTGGTATCGTCGATCTCCAAATCCCACGCGGCCCCCGGTTTCCGGTCTGGCTGGGCCGTCGGTCCCGGTCAGTTTACCGCGCGCCTGCTGCCGGTCGCTGAAACCATGTTGTTCGGCAACCAGCCCTTCATCGCCGACATGACGGCTTTGGCGGTCTCGCACCCCTCCACTGTCGCCCGCGGCATGGCGGAACGGTTCGCCCGCAGAGCCGCGCTGATCCGCGACGCCTTGCACGGCCAAAACGCCATCCACGTCCACCAACCGGGTGCCGGCATGTTCACGGTGATCGACATCAGCGCCACCGGCTTGTCAGGTGAGGTTTTTTCCCGCAAGCTCCTTGCCGAGGAAATGGTGGCGGTGATGCCGGGCGAAAGCTTTGGGGCTTCGCTCAGCGGATGGCTGCGGCTGAGCCTGACCCGCCCGGATGATGAAACCGCCGAAGCCTGCCGCCGCATTGCAGCCTTCGCCGCCCGCCAGATGACAGGTGCGATATGAGAACAGTTGGAGAGCGTCTGGTGGAGGGTCTGGAGGCGCGCGGCGTCAGCGTCGTCTTCGGCATCCCCGGCGTGCACACGGTGGATATGTACCGTGGCCTGTCCGGCTCCAAAATCCGCCACGTCACGGCCCGGCACGAACAGGGCTGCGGCTTTATGGCCGATGGCTATGCCCGCGTTTCCGGCAAGCCCGGCGTGGCCTTTGTCATCACCGGGCCGGGGCTGACCAACATCCTGACCGCTATGGCACAGGCGCGCGCCGACAGCATTCCGATGCTGGTGATTTCAGGGGTCAACCGGCGCGCGGTCCAGGGTCTGGGCCTTGGCTTTCTGCATGAATTGCCCGGACAGATGGCGCTTGTCAGCACCTTGTGCCCGTCGCGGCAGATCACTGAACCGGCCGAAGTCGGGCCTGCGCTTGACTGGGCCTTTGCCCTGTTGACCAGTGGCCGCCCGGGACCGGTTCACCTTGAAGTGCCGACCGACGTGATGCCGATGCCCTGCGCCGCCTTGTCGCCGCCAGCGCCAGTTGCTCCAAGGATTGTGCCGCCGCAGCTTGTTCTGGACGATGCCGCAAAGCGGCTGAACATCGCCAAGCGCGTGGTGATCCTTGCAGGCGGAGGCGCGCGGGGCTGCAACACCGTGCTGCGCGCCTTGGCCGAAAAGCTCGACGCCCCGGTTGTGCAAACCGTCAACGCCCGCGGCATGCTGCACGGTCACCCGCTATGCGTTCCGGTCTCTCCCTGCGTTGACGCGGCGCGCGATCTGGTCGCCGCAGCCGATCTGGTCCTGGCCGTGGGGACCGAATTTGGCCCCACCGAATATGACATGTATGCGGTAGCACCTTACCCCGAACTGCCGTCGATGATCCGGATCGACATTGATGCCAAGCAACTGGCGCGGCGTGAGGCTGGCCTGCGGCTTTTGGGCGATGCTAGTGCCACGATGGCGGCGCTGCTGCCCTTGGTTCAGGCGCGGCAGGGCGATGGTGCGGCACGTGCGGCTGCGACCCGCGTCACCGCCCGGGCGTCGATGGCGGACCTGAGCGCCACCTACCCTGGCATGCTGGACATGGTGGAGACGATCCGCTCGGCCCTGCCCGGCGCTCTGATCGTCGGTGATAGCACCCAGCCGGTCTATGCCGGCAACCTGTATTATGACCATGATCGCCCCAGCGGCTGGTTCAATGCGGCCACCGGGTATGGCGCATTGGGCTTTGGTCCCGGTGCGGCGGTCGGGGCGGCGCTGGCGGCCCCCGGCAGTAAAGTCGTCTGCCTGCTCGGCGACGGCGGGTTGCAATTCTCGCCCGGTGAATTGCGCACCGCCGTGGATGAACGCCTGCCGATCACCTTCCTCGTCTGGAACAATGCCGCCTACCGCGAGATTGCCGATGCCATGCGCGGGGCCAATACCGAGGTCATCGGCTGCCACCCTTCGCCCCTGCGGATGGAGCCTTTTGCCGCCGCGTGTGACCTGCCCTTTACCTCGGTCCCGCAGGAACCCGATGTGCTGCATTGGGCGCTAAGTCAGCCTTGCAACGGCCCAAGGCTGATAGAGATCCGCGTCACCTTGTAGAGTGCAGCTTGTCAACCACTCTGGGGAACGAATTTAAGCTGTGGCCTGTTCCTCAAGTTTGCGACACTCGATTTTTCGCAGAAAAATCGTGGTTCCACTGGCCACGATTTTTCTGCGAAAAATCAGATCTCAGACTTTCTTCTCCAACCGCGCTTCCAGCACGTCAAACGGCAAACCCGGCGCATCCTTGGCGCAGCGGATCACCAGCGATGTTTTGACGTTCGCCACATTCTCCGCCTTCAACAACTGCTCGGTGAGAAAGTTCTGAAAGGTCGACAAATCCGGCGCCACGCATTTCAGGATGAAATCGATCTCGCCGTTCAGCATGTGACACTCGCGCACCAAAGGCCAAGCCCGACACCGCGCCTCAAAGGTTGCCAAATCCGCCTCGGCCTGACTGTTCAGCCGCACCATGGCGAAAACCTGCACCTCAAACCCCATCTCGCGCGCGTCAATCGCGGCGTGATAGCCTTTGATATACCCCGCAGTCTCCAGCGTCCGCACCCGGCGCAAACAGGGCGGTGCCGAAATTCCGACCCGGGAGGCAAGCTCCACATTGGTCATCCGCCCGTCACCCTGCAATTCAGCCAGAATCTTCCGGTCAATCGCGTCAAGCTTGGAAACCGGCATCGGCAGCTCCTCTTTTGAGATTTTCTGTACGCCTTTGCCCTCCTTTGCGCAATAATATTTCGCAACCACGCAACAAAAAGCCAGGGCCACCCGTCAAAGCCGCAATCCCGCCTTGCGCAGGCCCCCCTTTCGCAGGACGCAGCCTTTGCCTATATCGGGGCGGCTGGATTTGATGTGAGGGCAAGATGGGCGAGACGCGGCACACACGGGTTCTGATCATAGGCTCAGGCCCGGCGGGCTATACGGCGGCGGTTTATGCCGCCCGCGCCATGCTGAACCCCATCCTCGTGCAGGGCCTGACGCCTGGTGGCCAGTTGACCATCACGACGGAGGTCGAGAACTGGCCGGGTGACACCCATGTGCAGGGCCCCGACCTGATGATCCGGATGCAGGATCATGCCACGGCGATGGGTGCGGAGGTGATTTCCGACTACATCACCTCGCTTGACCTGCAAAACCGCCCCTTCACCGCCCAGTCCGACAGCGGCGTGACCTATAAAGCCGATGCGGTGATCCTTGCGACCGGCGCGCAGGCCAAATGGCTGGGTCTGCCGTCCGAGCAGAAGTTCAAAGGCTTTGGCGTGTCGGCCTGTGCGACCTGCGACGGCTTTTTCTACCGGGGCAAAGAGGTCGTGGTGATCGGTGGCGGCAATACAGCGGTCGAGGAGGCTTTGTTCCTGACCAACTTTGCCACCAAAGTCACGCTGATCCACCGTCGCGACAGTTTGCGCGCCGAAAAGATCATGCAGGACCGTCTGTTCAAACATCCGAAAATCCAGATGGTGTGGAACTCTGAGGTGACAGAGGTTCTGGGATCCGACGCCCCCGCCTCTGTCACTGGCGTGCGGACCCGCAACCTGCTGACCGGGGTTGTGGCGGACATCGCTTGCCACGGCTTTTTTGTGGCCATCGGCCACGCCCCGGCGTCAGAGCTGGTCAAGGATCAACTGCCCTTGCACAACGGCGGCTATGTTCAGGTTGAACCGGGCACCACGCGCACCGCGATTCCCGGCGTCTTTGCGGCCGGCGACCTGACCGACCACATCTATCGTCAAGCGGTTACCTCTGCCGGTATGGGCTGCATGGCCGCCCTCGACGCCGAACGCTGGCTGTCGGGTCACTGAGGATCATAAGAGACGCCCGCGCAATCTGGGCGAACGGTACCCACAGGCTGCGGCCCGCCAAAGGGCTGAGGGCTGAGGGCACTTCGAATCCACAAGCGCCCAAAGGCCACGCGCCCCGAATCGAAATTGCGCGCCGCGAGCCACACGCAATCCTCCCGGCCCGGATTGTTCAGGTTTTCAGTCCTGACAAGGCCTATCCCGTCGGGTTGATGGGCCAGCGGAAACAGTGCGCGTCGTGCCATCCAGCATCGCTGCCCCGCGCCATCCGATCGCCTAAAATTTGCCGGAAATGCCGTCTAATCCCGGCACACATCCTTATGGAGAAGCAAATGGCACATATCTTCAAGACGATCGCCCTCGCAGCCGCAGTTTCCGTTATGGCCATTGCCGCCAATGCGTCGACCGTGGCCGCTGGTGGCACCGGGTCAACCGGGGCTGGCGGGTTCATCAATCCGACAGGCACTGTCGATACCGACAACGGCTCTTATACGCATGTGGCAACGCCGCAGGCGTCCAATTGGGTCTGGGTCAACAGCCCGCTGGTCGAATACGGCACGCTGGACTTCGTTTTCAAATTCGATCTGACCCACTTTAAACTGAACACCGCCTCTTTGGCCGGTTTGTGGGGCGTCGACAACTCTGGCACGGTCGAGTTGAACGGGACGCAAGTCTCGTCACTGAATTTCGGCCTTGACGCCTTCCAGGCGATGCACGCCTTCACCCAAGGTGCCGCAACCTTCCTGGCCGGGGTCAACACCCTGACCTTCCACGCCACCAACGCGGGTGGACCGGGTGCCTTCCGTGCTTCGGTGGTGGTGAATGCCTCACCCATCCCGCTGCCCGCCTCGCTGCCCATGCTGGCTGGCGCCTTGTTTGGTTTTGGCCTGTTGACCGCCCGCAAGCGCAAAGCCTGAAGCAAGACAGTCCATGGGCCCTTGACCGGCGTCCATGGACTGCAATTCGCCCAAGGCCCGCATCACGCTTTTGAAAACCATCTTGCCGCAATCCGGCTTTGCCCGAAAAGCCAGCCCCCATCGGCGGTTTCTTGCGGCATTTTGGCACTTTTTGCCTAGAATGCAGCCCCATCGGCTTGATTATTCCGGCCATTCAGGATCAAAAGCCGCGGCGTCAGGTGGCATCAGCGGGTGCCATCGCCCCTCCTCCCGGTTGTCCCAAAAGCGAGCGTCCAATGTCGATTTCAAACCACGCCCCAATTCCAGAGCTTTATGTTTCCGCAGCGGAAGCTGCCCGTCTGAAAACCGCCGCAGGCAACATGCCGTCGTGGGACCTGACCGCGCGTCAAGCCTGCGATCTTGAACTGTTGATGAACGGCGGCTTCGCGCCCTTGCAGGGTTTCCTGACCGAGGCCGATTACAACGACGTCGTGGAAAACATGCGCCTTGCCGACGGCACCCTGTGGCCGATGCCGATCACGCTGGACGTGACCGAAAAGTTCGCCGATGGCGTGGCGGCTGGCACCCAAATCGCCCTGCGCGATGCCGAAGGCGTCATCCTTGCCGTGATGACCGTCTCTGACAAATGGACGCCGAACAAGGCGAACGAGGCGGCAAAGGTGTTTGGAGCCGATGACCTCGCCCATCCCGCCGTGCATTACCTGCACAACAGCGCCGGGTCGATCTATCTGGGCGGCAAGATCGAAGGGCTGCAAGCCCCGGTCCACTACGATTTCAAATCGCAGCGCGACACGCCGAACGAATTGCGCGCCTATTTCAAGAAACTCGGCTGGGAAAAGGTCGTGGCCTTCCAGACCCGTAACCCCTTGCACCGCGCCCACCAGGAACTGACCTTCCGTGCCGCCAAAGAGGCGCAAGCCAACCTGCTGATCCACCCGGTCGTCGGCATGACCAAGCCGGGCGATGTGGACCACTTCACCCGCGTGCGCTGCTACGAGGCGGTGCTGGACAAGTATCCGCAATCGACCACCACGATGAGCCTTCTGAACCTTGCGATGCGCATGGCAGGCCCGCGTGAAGCGGTCTGGCACGGCCTGATCCGCGCCAACCACGGCGTCACCCACTTCATCGTCGGTCGTGACCATGCGGGCCCCGGCAAAAACTCCGCCGGCAAGGATTTCTACGGCCCTTACGACGCGCAAACCCTGTTCAGCACGCATGAGGCAGAGATCGGCGTCAAGATGGTTGACTTCAAGCACATGGTTTACGTGCAGGAGCGTGACCAGTATTACCCCGCCAACGAAGTCCCCGAAGGCTGCACGGTTCTGGACATTTCCGGCACCGAACTGCGCCGCCGCCTGCGCGAAGGTCTGGATATTCCCGCGTGGTTTTCCTTCCCCGAGGTCGTCAAGCAGTTGCGCAAAACCTCTCCGGCCCGCGACAAGCAGGGCTTTACCGTGTTTTTCACCGGGCTTTCGGGGTCAGGTAAATCCACCATCGCCAACGCGTTGATGGTCAAGCTAATGGAGATGGGCGGGCGTCCGACCACACTGTTGGACGGCGATGTGGTGCGCAAGCATCTGTCGTCCGAACTGGGCTTTAGCAAAGAGCACCGCGATATCAACATCCGCCGGATCGGCTATGTGGCGTCCGAGATCACCAAGAACGGCGGCATTGCCATCTGCGCGCCGATTGCACCCTACACCGCCACCCGCCGCGCCGTGCGCGAAATGGTGGAGGCTTACGGTGCCTTCATCGAGGTCCACGTCGCAACCTCCGTCGAAGACTGCGAAAAGCGCGACCGCAAGGGCCTGTACAAGCTGGCGCGTGAAGGCAAGATCAAGGAATTCACAGGCATTTCCGACCCTTACGAAATGCCGACCAAAGCTGAACTGGTCTTGGAAACCTCCGGGATCGAAGTGGACCACTGCGCGCATCAGGTGATCCTCAAGCTGGAATCGATGGGTCTGATCGCCGGCTGAGGTTTGGCCGAAGCCCCCGATTTATCTGCGAAAAATCAACCGCCGCCCCAGATCACGGGCGGCGGTTTGCTTTGGTGGACGCGGAAGGATGGTGCGGTCCCAGCTATGACCCGGAGTTTGCTGGCACAAACACCGCATGTGATTTGGCCAAGGGGCTGAGTGGAACCGCCGGACTTCAAATCAACCACCTCAGACTTTGCGCCTGTTCCAACAATCAACCGCGCCCGACCAAGGGGGCAACACGACCCAAGGGACAAGGTAGGATGGGCCATTGGCCCATCTCGCCATTCCTCAGCGCAGCGGGGTCATCCGGCTCAATAACCCGTCTTTCAGCACATAGTGGTGGAAAATCGCCATCGCCGCATGACCAAGGATGACCAGCATCAGCGCGTTCATCACCATCACATGCACGTTGCCAAACGCATCCATCTTGCCAAACCAGGTCAGCGCACCAAGCACTGGAACCGCCAGCATCAATGCGTACAGAACCCAATGCCCGACATCGGCAACGCGACGCTGCAGCGTTTTGGGTTCGCCGGCCTCCAGCTCGCCAGACAGGACGCGAACCACCAGCCGCACCACGACCAGCCCCAACAGAACCGTACCGGACCAGACGTGCCAAGTGGGCGTCAGGCCCACCACTGGCTCCCCGGCGATATGGGCGTCCAGCGCCTCGCCCATGCCATCGGAGATGAAATAATTCGCCGCAATCAACAGGGCCGTTGCCCAGTGAAGCCCGATCTGCAAGCCCGAGTAGGTGGTTTTGAGTGTCATTCCTGCTGCCCTCTTACGCCAAAATCCAGCGGCCTGTACCGCCCGTCATCGTGTGATGAGGCGGAGCTAGCGCAAGGATGCAGGTGCAGCAATGGCACGGAAGGACTAAAAATTCAAATTTGCAGACCTCTATACCTTGGGTTAGAGGCCTGCATTTTGCTTACAGATTGTCTGAAAGGCCGATCAATGCACGTAAACCGGGGCCATGTCATGCTCGCGCGCCAAAGCGAAGGCCAGGTTGCGGTCGACAACCAAAGCAAGGCGTTCGCCGTCGGGGCGGTGCACCGAATAAATGGTGGCCAAGCCCTCGGCCTGACGCTGCAACGTCTCTGGCAGGTCGGCCACGGCCACCGGGCGCACATAGACAATGGCGTTTTCAGCGGGATTACCGGCTTTGGTCTGGACATCGGGTCCGGCGGTGTTCGGCAGTTCGAATTTCGTGTTCATCACATTTCCCATTTTTAAAGACCCACGCTCAGTCCCGTCCGATCCGGATGGTTTGCACCACGGTTTCGGGCGTCTGACGGCGCAGGTCGACGTGCAAGAGCCCGTGTTCCAGATCCGCCCCGCCCACCTCGACCCCGTCGGCCAGCACAAAGCTGCGCTGGAAAGCACGGGCAGCTATGCCACGATGCAGATAGACCCGATCGACGATATCTTCGGCCTGCCGCCCTCGGATCACCAATTGGCGATCCTCGACAGTGATCTGCAGATCTTCCTCGCGGAACCCTGCGACCGCAAGCGTGATGCGGTAAGTGTTGTCCGAAGTCGCCTCGATGTTGAAGGGCGGATAACCCTCCGAGGCGGTCTTGGAGGTGCGCTCGACCAGCCGTTCCAGCTGTTCAAAGCCCAAAAGATATGGATGGGCACCAAAAGTCAGTTTCGTCATGGCGATGTCCTTGTCACAAGCGACATTTTCAGAACAGGCCCCGAAGGCACCCGACCCGACAGCTTCAGCCCTGGGCTTTAACCTGATGGAAATATGGAGGTGGCAGGCGCCCACCGCAAGACCCATGTCCCGACAGAAATCTGCGCTTTGGCATTCTTTTATTTGCAGTTTTTTCGCCTGTGCTGCGCGAATCGATATAGGGTAACGGTCAAATGCCCAATGCCGTGACAAGACCATGAACGCCTCCAACGAGCTGAACTATGATGAAATGCTGCGCATCAAGCTGGGTGTGCTGCGGCGGGAGCATCGGGATCTGGATGAGGCGATCCATGCGCTGGAACTGTCGGGCCGCCCGGATCAACTGACCCTGCGCCGCCTGAAAAAGCATAAACTGGCGCTGAAAGAGCAGGTCGTGAAGCTGGAAGACGACATCATTCCCGATATCATCGCCTGAAGGTGCCATGGGCAGATTGCCCATCCTACCAAAATTGGCCATCCTGCCAAAATCAGTGTGGGTGCCTGTGCCCGACGCGGAGCCTGTGGCGGGCAAAGCCGCCAATCGGGGGCATGCGGTGGTAAGCGGCCCGAGGCGTTCAGATGTCTTGCTCTGCTGGGCCGCCCGGTATAATCCGCCCGCAGGTCAGGGGAGGCGCGGATGGGCGTTCAGGTCGGGATCATCATGGGCAGCCAGTCTGACTGGCCAACGATGCAGGAGGCTGCCCGCGTGCTGGACCAGTTGGGTGTGGCCTATGAGACGAAAATCGTCTCGGCCCACCGGACGCCAGACCGTTTGTGGGACTATGGCGCGACAGCCGTGGCCCGGGGTTTGCAGGTGATCATTGCGGGGGCTGGCGGGGCTGCGCATTTGCCGGGGATGATGGCGTCGAAAACCCGGGTGCCGGTGATTGGTGTGCCGATCCAGACCAAGGCTTTGGCTGGGGTAGACAGCCTTTATTCTATCGTACAGATGCCGCGTGGTTATCCGGTGGCGACGATGGCGATAGGCGGTGCGGCCAATGCCGGGCTGATGGCTGCGGCGATCCTGGCCTTGCAGGACGCAGATCTTGCGGTGCGGCTGGACGCGTGGCGGGCGGATTTGTCGGCGTCGATTCCTGAGGAGCCCATGGCTACCGGGCCATCGGATGCAGGGGCTAAAGTTGCGGGAGCCACGGATTCGGGAGCCAAGGATTCGGGAGCCAAGGATTCGGGAGCCAAGGCCGCTGACCCAATGGCCGCTGACCCCAAAGGCGCAGGTGCCAAAGGATGAGTGACCTGCCCGGCGGTTCGGTGATCGGCATTCTGGGGGGCGGGCAGTTGGGGCGGATGCTGGCGGTGGCCGCCTCCCGGCTTGGCTTTCGTTGTCATATCTATGAACCGGGGCCCGCCCCCGCAGCCGACGTGGCCTATGCCCTGACCACGGCGGCCTATGAGGATGAGTCTGCCTTGCGCGCCTTTGCCGCCTCGGTTGACGTGATCACCTATGAGTTCGAGAATGTGCCGACCTCCGCTTTGGACCTGTTGGAAAGCCTGAAGCCGATCCGACCCAACCGGCGCGCTTTGGCCACATCGCAAGACCGGCTGTTGGAGAAGGATTTTCTGACCAGCCTCGGTCTTGCGGTGGCTCCCTATGCGGCGGTGCGCAACGCGGCCGATCTGGATGCGGCGATTGCGCGGATCGGCACCCCGGCGATCCTGAAAACCACACGGCTTGGCTATGATGGCAAAGGTCAGGTGCGGATCATGTCGCCCGATGGTGCGGCGGCGGCCAAGGCCGGCATCGCACAGGATTGCGTGCTGGAGGGGTTTGTGACCTTCAGCCACGAGGTTTCGGTGATTGCGGCACGCGGGCTTGACGGCTCTGTCGCCTGCTTTGACCCCGGTGAGAATGTGCACAAGGACGGCATCCTGCACACCACCACGGTGCCCGCACGCCTGACGCCCGGTCAGCGGACCGATGCGATCCTGCTGGCCGCCCGCATTCTGAACGCGCTGGATTACGTCGGTGTGCTGGGGGTGGAGGTGTTTGTGACGCCGCAGGGTCTGGTGGTCAACGAAATCGCCCCCCGCGTCCACAACTCCGGTCACTGGACGCAGAACGGCTGTGCGGTGGATCAGTTCGAACAGCATATCCGCGCCATCACCGGCTGGCCCTTGGGCGACGGCGCGCGGCACTGCGATGTGGTGATGGAGAACCTGATTGGCGATGACATCCTGCGGGTGCCAAAGATCGCCCGCGAAGCCCATGCCGCCCTGCACCTGTATGGCAAAGGCGCCCCAAGGCCGGGCCGCAAGATGGGCCATGTCAACCGGGTCAAGCCGCGCTGAAAGGCGGTTGACGGAAGGGCTGCCGCGCCACCTTCCGCGGATACTGCGAGAACGGCAGGGTGGCGCAGGCTGGCCGCGACAAGCTGTGCATAGCAGACTGGTCGTCGCAGACTGGCCCTCTCAGACTGGCCCTCGCAGGTTGCCAAGCCATTGCCTGCCTAAACCGCACCACCCTTTGGCGTCGGCTTGTCTTGTTTGGGCTGTAGCAGCGACCCCAATGCCGCGCTCCACGTCAAACCCTTGGCAAAAGCGCCGGTCTGCAAAAAGGTCAGCGTCTGGGCGATGACTTCGGGAGAGTTCATCATGAACGAATGGCTCACCGGCAGCGTCAGATGCGCCGCCATCCCCTCCAGCCGGGTTGAGGCGACCGAGACCGCGCCATCATCCGGCCCGGGCAGCAGGCGCGACAGGACCGGGTTCAGCGAGCGGGTGCCCGCGATCACCCCCACCTCAAAATCCGCCGCAGGCAGGCTTTGCGGCACCGACCCCGGCCCGGTGCCCAACTCCGGTCCGGCAGGGCCGCTGACCCAGCGAAACGCCGCCAGCCCGCCCAAGGCATCCACCAACTCTGACCCGTGATTGGGCGGGGCCAGCATCACGACGCGGCCCATGGCGTCTGGCCGGTGACCCTGCAACCACATCCGCAGCACGATGCCGCCCATCGAGTGGGTGACAAAATGCACCCGCACACCCGTGCCACACCGCGCCACCCTGTCACCGACGCCCGCAGCCAGATCGGCAATACTGGCCGTGGTCGACGGATAGCTTTCGTTGATCACCGTATAGCCGCGCGCCCGCAACGCCGCATCCATCAGTAGGAACGAGGATTCCGTCCGCACCAATCCGTGCAACAGCACCACAGCCTCCCCCAAAGCGGGCTGGCCGCCATGAACGGCCAAGGTGGCGAGAACGTGAGCGGCGGTGCGGCGCATTCCGGACATATGGCTCTGCACAAAGCCCTGCGCAAGGGCGCACAACCCGCCTGCAAAACCGGCCCATCTTGCAGCCCTTGCCCGGCAGACCATCCGGCGCTATGACTGCACCGCCGGGAATGATCCCGGTATTCTCAGGGCGGGGTGCAATTCCCCACCGGCGGTATAGCCCGCGAGCGCCCCTCTTCGGAGGGGGTCAGCAGATCCGGTGTAACTCCGGGGCCGACGGTATAGTCCGGATGAAAGAGAGTGCCAGCAACCTGTCCTTGCGGACGGGGCGTTGGGCATATCCCCCTGATTTATGTGGTCGTAAGGAGACAGACATGAATCAGACTTACCTTAAAGGTGCGGCGTTCATGGTGATGGCGGGCATAGCCTTCGCCGTGATCAACGTGCTGACACAAACTGTAACCGGCAGCCCGGACTATGGCGGCTTCGGGCTGAAATCCACCACCGACAGCTTCTGGCAATACTTCATCGCCATGCTGTTTTCCGTGCCGTTCATTCTGCGGCAGGGGCTTTCGACGCTGCGCACCGCAAAACCCGGTGTCCATCTGGTCCGGGTCATCTTGTCCGCTTTGGGGGTGCAGGCCTTTGTTCTGGGCCTCGCCCACGGCGTGCAGATCTGGCAGGTGATTGCCCTGGTGATGACCTCGCCGTTCTTCATCCTGATCGGCGCCAAGCTCTACCTTGGCGAAACCGTCCGCCCGGGCCGCTGGTTTGCTGCGACCATCGGGTTTTGCGGCGCGATGATCGTTCTGCAACCGTGGTCGTCGGGCTTTAACCTCTGGTCACTGGCGCCGGTGGCGGCAGCCGTGCTTTGGGGTGCCGCCTCGCTTCTGACCAAGGAACTGACCGCCACCGAACGACCGGAGGCGATCACCCTCTGGCTTTTGGTCCTGCTGTCGCCGATCAACTTTGGCTTGTCGGTCGCCAACGGCTTCGAATGGCCCACCGGCACCGCTTTGGGTCTGCTGCTGCTCGCCGGAGGCCTGCAATTTCTGGCGCAGTATTTCCTGACACGCGCCTATGCCGCCGCCGATGCCACCTTCCTGCAACCCTTCGATGACCTGCGGCTGCCGATGAATGTGCTGGCCGGATTTCTGGCCTTCCACTACCTGCCAGAGGGCAACCTGTGGCTTGGCATGGTGCTGATCCTCAGCGGGTCCGCCTATCTGCTGTATTCCGAGCGTAACCGGAACACCGCTGCCCCGGCCATGGCCTGACGCCCACTTTACGGCCCCCGGCGCAGTCAAGCCGGGGGCCGTTGACCACTATGAACTGGACTTTCGCGCCCGCGCGCTTAAGCCTTGCGGCATGGCCACCAAAACCCCCCGCCTCGCCGCGCGCGCGCTGATCTTGCAAGACAACCGGCTGTTGCTGGTCAACGCCTTTCCCGGCGGCAGGTCGGATTTGTGGTGCGCGCCGGGCGGTGGTGTGGAATCTGGGGCCTCGCTGCACGACAACCTGCGGCGCGAGGTTTACGAGGAAACCGGCCTGCGCGTGGCCGTCGGTCTGCCCGCCCTGATCAACGAGTTTCACGACCCCGCCACCGGCTTTCATCAGGTCGATATCTTCTTTCACTGCACCGTGATTGGAGGGGAGATCACCTCCACTTGGCGCGACCCGGCCCGCGTGGTCACCGACCGCCGTTTCTTTGCCCAATCAGACCTCGCCACCGGCCGCATCCGCTTCAAGCCCGACAGTCTGGCGCAAGCCGCCTGGCAAGACGGCCTGACCTACGATCCCCTGGAACGTCTGATCCGATGAGCCCCCTTGTCAAATCGTACCTTGGTTCCGATGATCAGCACCGTATGCAATCGAACCTCTGATCCAATGACGGGCACCCGCTTCAAATGGAACCGCAGTTCCGACGATCAACACCGTTTTGAAAAGGAACCTCTGATCCCATGATCAAACCTTTTTCAAATGGGACCCCGGTTCCGACGATCAGCACCGTCGTCAATGAAAGTGCCAACGCCCTGCCCGCTCGCCGCCTCGCGTTTCTTGGTGCCTCAACGGGCTGTGGCGAACCCTCCGGCGCGCTTGACCGGACTGGAGTTGCCAGATCATGCCTCAAACCCTGATCCGCGCCCTGAACCCGGTCACCGACCGCAGCGCCGTGGCGGCAGTGCTGGCCGAGGCTCGCGATTACTATCAGCTTTGGCTCGGTCGCGACCCCGGCCCAGCAGAGGTTGAACAGGTCTTTACCGCAGGCCCGCCCGGCTGCGACCCGGCCAAATCCCACCGCCTTGGCCTTTATCTTGAGGGGCGCCTGGCAGGCGTGGCCGAAGTGTCCTATGGCTTTCCGCTGCCCGACGACGCATACCTCGGCTTGATGGTCCTGTCACCCAAGGCGCGCAACCAAGGCCACGGTGCCGCCTTTTATACCCATGTCGAAGGCCTGGCCCGCCCCAGCCCGCACCTCTACCTCGCGGTTCTGCAGGCCAACCCCAAAGGGCGCGCCTTCTGGCATCGGATGGGCTTTGCCGCCACCGGCATCTCGCGCCACGACCCGGAAACCGGCCACACCATCCACCGGTTGGTCAAAGACCTGTAGCCTGCGGCTTGGCCGGTAACAGCCCAAGGCCAATCCCGCCCAAGACCATCACCGCAGCCAGCCAGAAGCCCGCCCCCGGAACTTCACCCAATGCCGCAAAACCGCCCAAAGCCGCGATCAACGGCACCGACAATTGCGCCACCGCCGCCCGCCCGGCCCCAAGCTGCGGCAAAACCGCGTACCACAGCGCATAGCCGAGGCCAGAGGTCACACCACCTGACACCACCGCCAGCACCACTCCTGCCGCACTCCACTGCCCCGGCCACAGCGCCAGCACGACCAGACCCACCGGCAAAGCCAGCGCGAAATTCCACGCCGAGGCCGCCAGCGCATCCTGCTGCCCGCGCCCAACCAGCGAATAAACGCCCCAGCCCACCCCGGCCAACGCCATCGACAGGTCCGGCCCCAGCGCCCCACCTTGCGGTGCCAGCAAAACCCCCAAGCCCGCCAGTGCCAGAACCGCCCCGGCGATCCGCTGGATGGGCAAAGCCTCACCGCCCGCCAAAGCGCCGGTAAACATGGTGACCTGCACGACGCCAAACAGGATCAGCGCCCCGGTTCCAGCATCCAAAGCCAGATAAGCCGCGGAAAACCCGTACAAATACACCAACAGACCCAAAGCCCCCGGCAAGCGCCCACGCCACCCGGCAAACACCGCACCGCGCCGCAGCGCCACCAACGCGCCCAGCACCACGGCTCCCGCAGCCAGCCGCACCGTGGCAAACACCACCGGATCAATCCGCCCGGCCCCGACCGCCAACCGGTTCAAGACCGAATTGGCCGCGAATGCCAGCATCACAAGACAGGTCAAGCCCAATATCCGCATCGCGTTCTCCCAGTTGACCTTTGATGCACGCCGCTGCCCGCCTCGCCAAGCGATATCCCGGACCAGATCTGCCGTAATGCCCGAACCTGCGGTCCGATCCGCGCAACACCAAGCCCCCGGAAAGCGCGGGGTCGGCGGGTGGGAGCGCTTTTCGGGGGCGACCTCACCCGGCACCGGACCGCCAACAAAAAGGGCGCCCCAATCGGAGCGCCCTTTCCTGACATACCCAGAGGGCAGATTACATCATGCCGTCCATGCCGCCCATGCCGCCCATTCCGCCGCCGCCGCCGCCCATGCCGCCGGACTTCGGCTCCGGACGATCCGCGATCATCGCTTCGGTGGTGATCAGCAAGGACGCAATCGAAGCCGCATCTTCCAGAGCGGTGCGAACCACTTTGGCCGGGTCAATCACGCCGAACGCGAACATGTCGCCATATTCTTCGGTCTGCGCATTGAAACCAAAGGTCGGGTCATTGCTCTCGCGCACTTTGCCAGCAACAACTGCACCGTCAACACCAGCGTTTTCAGCGATCTGGCGCAGCGGAGCCTCAAGCGCACGGCGCACAATCGAAATGCCGTTGTCCTGGTCAGAGTTGGCACCCTTGAGGTCATGCAACAACTTTGCCGCCTGAACCAAAGCCACGCCACCGCCAACCACAACGCCTTCTTGCACGGCCGCACGGGTCGCGTTCAAAGCGTCGTCAACGCGGTCCTTGCGCTCTTTTACTTCGATCTCGGTCATGCCGCCGACCTTGATCACCGCAACACCGCCAGCCAGTTTGGCCACGCGCTCTTGCAGTTTCTCTTTGTCGTAGTCCGACGTGGTTTCTTCGATCTGGGTGCGGATCTGGCCAACGCGGGCTTCGATCTCGGCCTTGACACCAGCGCCGTCGATAACGGTGGTGTTGTCCTTGGTGATCGAGACTTTCTTGGCACGGCCCAGCATGTCGATCGTGACCGACTCCAGCTTCATGCCCAGATCTTCGGAAATCACCTGACCACCGGTCAGAACGGCGATGTCCTGCAGCATGGCTTTACGACGGTCGCCAAAGCCCGGAGCCTTGACGGCTGCAATCTTCAACCCGCCACGCAGCTTGTTGACCACGAGGGTCGCCAAAGCTTCGCCTTCAACGTCTTCCGAGATGATCAGCAACGGGCGCTGCGACTGGATCACGGCTTCCAGCAACGGCACCATCGGCTGCAGCGACGAAAGTTTCTTCTCGTGCAGCAGAATATAGACGTCTTCCAGTTCAACGGTCATCTTGTCGGCGTTGGTCACGAAGTAAGGCGACAGATAGCCACGGTCGAACTGCATGCCTTCGACGACTTCAACTTCGGTCTCAAGACCTTTGTTTTCTTCGACGGTGATTACACCTTCGTTGCCGACGCGCTGCATGGCGTCCGCAATGAAGCGACCGATCTGCGTTTCGCCGTTGGCCGCAATCGAGCCGATCTGGGCTACTTCATCCGAATCCTTGACCGGACGCGACGAGGACTTGATGGCAGCCACAACCTTGGCGGTCGCCATGTCGATGCCGCGCTTCAGGTCCATCGGATTCATGCCAGCGGCAACCGCTTTCATGCCTTCGCGGACGATAGCCTGCGCCAGAACGGTGGCGGTGGTGGTGCCGTCGCCAGCCTCATCATTGGTGCGGGAAGCGACTTCCTTCACCATCTGAGCGCCCATGTTCTCTAACTTGTCAGCCAGTTCGATTTCCTTGGCAACCGTCACACCGTCTTTGGTGATGCGCGGTGCGCCAAAGGATTTGTCGATGACCACGTTGCGGCCTTTCGGGCCCAGGGTCACTTTAACCGCATCCGCAAGGATGTTCACGCCGCGCAGCATACGGTCGCGGGCGTCGGTATCAAAACGTACGTCTTTAGCAGCCATTGTGCTAACTCCCGTTTGAATGGAATGAAGGCGCTGTGACGCGCCGGTGAAAAACGACTTAGGAGATAATCCCCATGATGTCGCTTTCCTTCATGATCAGCAGTTCAACGCCGTCAAGCTTGACTTCGGTGCCCGACCATTTGCCGAACAGGATACGGTCGCCAGCTTTGACAGACGGTGCGATCAACTCGCCCGAATCCTTGCGCGCGCCTTCGCCGACCGAGACGATTTCGCCCTCAGCCGGTTTTTCCTTGGCGCTTTCCGGGATGATCAGGCCGCCCTTGGTTTTGTCTTCGCCTTCGATACGCTTGACCAGCACGCGGTCATGCAGAGGTTTAAATGCCATCTGGTAACACTCCCTAGGTTCCAGGTTAATCCGGGTTAGCACTCAGACTTGTTGAGTGCTAACGACGCTCAGGTAAGGTCTGTGACCGAGTCTGTCAACACCCCCGCTTGCCTCAATTGAGACAAACTTCAGTCCTTGGCCAATTCACGCTGACGTGCGAAACTGCCCGCACTCAACCGGAGGATGTCTGATGCGCTGCCGTAGCTTTTTCGCCTTCGCCCTCCTTTTTGGCCTGTTGCCCGCACTTCTGACGCCGACGCTGGCGCAGGCCGGGCAATGTCATGGCCAGAACCTGATTGCCGCCTTGCCGCCCGGCGAACGCGCAGCCCTTGCCGCCAAAGCCGACGTGCCCTTTGCGCAAGGCAACCTGTGGCGGGCCACCAAGGGCAGCCAGACCATCCTCTTTGCCGGTACCTTCCACATGGCCGATCCGCGCTTTGTGCCCATGGTGGCGCAACTGGAGCCTTACCTTGGCACAGCCACCGCCCTTTATGTCGAGGCGGGGCCGGGCGAACAGACGGCGCTGAAGGCCAAGGTTCTGCAAGACCCCAGCTTGATGTTCCTGACCAACGGCCCGACCCTGACCCAACAGCTTTCGGACGCGGACTGGCAGCGCCTGTCGGCCGCCCTCAAAGCGCGCGGCATGGTGCCGACCCTGGCCGCCAAGATGCAACCCTGGCTTCTGGCGAGTATGCTGGAGATGCCGGCCTGCATGTTCCCGATCTCGGCAGGCTCTGACGCGGGCCTGGACAAACTGCTGATGGACCGCGCCGCCGTTTTGCACCTGCCCGTCAAAGCGTTGGAGCCGTTTGACGCTGTCCTTGGCATCTTCGCCAAGTTCACCGTGGCCGATCAACTGGCGATGCTGACCCAGACCGTGGCCAGCGATGCGGCGTCCGACGACATGGCCACCACCCTCGCCGACAGTTATTTCGCGGGCCAAAGCCGGTTGTATTGGGAGCTGACCCGGGCGCAGATGCTGACCCTGCCCGGCATGACCGCACCCGAGGCTGACCGCGAGATGGCGCTGGTCGATACCGCCATCATCGCCTCGCGCAACGCAGCGTGGATCCCGGTTCTGGAACGGGGCGCGCAAAACGGCCCGATCATCGCCGCCTTCGGCGCGCTGCACCTGCCCGGCGAAACCGGCGTGCTGAACTTGCTGGCAAAGCGCGGCTGGACCGTGACCCCGCTTTCGAATTGAGGCAAAGCGCGCGGCATAATCCGGCGCAACCCTAACCCTTGGCATATCCTTGGCCAAAGCCGCAGACTGGTCGGGACTGTCTCAGTCAGCGCCGTTCAGACCTCGTGACAAGTCCGGTGTGGCGGCCTATAAGCCGCCCAAAATCAGCACTCAAAAGGTTCTCGCATGACCATCAAGGTTTTCGGCCACAAATCCCCCGACACCGATTCCACCGGCTCGCCCATCATCTGGGCCTGGTATCTGTCCGAGGTCAAAGGCACCCCGGCCCAGCCCTGCCTTTTGGGCGAACCCAACACCGAAGCGGCCTTTGTGCTGAAGCACTGGATGCTGACCAAGCCGGAGATCATTGCCGACGTGACCGCAGAGGATACCGTGGTCATCGTTGACACCAACAATCCCGCCGAACTTCCCGCCTCGATCAACGACGCCAAAGTGGTGGCGATCATCGACCATCACATGCTGGTCGGCGGCATCAAGACAAAAACGCCGATCGAGATCACCATGCGCCCCCTCGCCTGCACCGCCACCATCCTGCACGACCTGATCGGCGCCGACCTCGCCAAAGCCCCGCGCGGCATCAAGGGTGCCATGTTATCCTGCATCCTGTCGGACACGCTGGAATTCCGCTCGCCCACCACCACGCCGCATGACCGGGCGGTGGCGGAGGCTTTGGCGGCGGATCTTGGCGTGTCGATTGCCACGCTGGCCACCGCGCAGTTTGAAGCAAAGTCAGACATCTCCGCGTTTTCGGACGCGGTGTTGCTGCGGATGGATTCCAAGGAATACAACGTGGCCGGCAAAGAGCTGCGGGTTTCGGTGCTGGAAACCACCGCGCCGAAAATCGTGCTGGACCGCAAGGCTTCGCTGATGGCCTCGATGGTGGGCGTGGCCAAAGAAGACGGTGCCGATCAGGTCTTGTTGTTCGTGATCGACATCCTGAAGGAAGAAGCCACCCTTCTGGTGCCCAACGATCTGGTCAGGCAGATGGCCGAAGCCTCGTTCGGCGTCAAAGTCAGTGGCGACACCGTGGTGCTGCCCGGCATCATGAGCCGCAAAAAGCAGATCATCCCGGCGCTGAAGCTGTAAGGCTACATGGGCCAATGGCCCATCCTACCCTTGACCACAGGTGGTTTTGCGGGCTGGAACCCTTTCTGGCCCGTCACCACAAAGCGCGGCCTGCATGTCGAAAAACATACGCGAAACATGCAGCCGAAATAAATCTGCCAAAATTCACCTGAAAGGCCGCCCGATGACCGACCTGATCGCCAGTCTTTCTGACCTTGGCCGCCGCTATGACGCGGTGTTTTGCGACCTTTGGGGCTGTTTGCACAATGGCAAGACCGCCTTTCCTGCGGCGGTTGCAGCGCTGCAAAGCTTTCGCTCCAAGGGCGGAAAGGTGGTGCTTTTGACCAACGCGCCACGGCCAAAACCCAGCATCGTCAAGCAGTTAGATGCCATGGGCGTGCCGCGAGACGCCTGGGACGAGGTGGTCACCTCTGGCGATGCCACGCAATACGCGCTGTTTTCGGGCACTTATTCCCGCGTGCATTTTATCGGCGCGCTGAAAGATGAACCCTTCTTCACCGATTTCCCCGAGGATCTGACGCCTGCGAAGGTGGAGCGTGTCAGCATCGAGACCGCCGAAGTCGTTCTGTGCACCGGCCTTGCCGATGACATGACCGAGACGCCCGATGACTACAAGCTTACCCTGATGCGGGCCAAAAATGCTGAATTAACAATGCTTTGCGCCAATCCTGACATCATCGTGGACTATGGCGACAAGCGGCTTTACTGCGCCGGAGCGCTGGCTCAGGCCTATGAAAAGCTGGGCGGCAAGACGATGTATTTCGGCAAACCGCATCCGCCGATCTACGACCTTGCCCGCCGCCGGTTACAGGCTTTGGGTGGCCCGCAGAGCCCGCAAATCCTGTGCATCGGCGACGGAATTGGCACCGATATTCAGGGCGGCATGGCGGAAGGTCTGGACACGCTTTTTGTCACCGGAGGTATCTCTGCCTCAGCATTCGGATCGGATTCTGATAACCCGAACAAGGGCTTGCTGGAAAAGTGGCTGACCGGGCAGCAGATGTCCGCCACTTTTGCCGTACCCAAGCTGCGCTAAGTCTGCCACGCCCGCCGTGTCACCCTTGAAACCCTGCGCATGCTGGGCAATACCGTGGTTCAGACAGGTGCGGCGTCCAAGGGGCAGCCGCGTCGCAGGTTCGGCTATGGGGGCATGACCTCCGCATGGGGTAAGATGCGAATTCATCAGCATTGGCAAGGGCTTGCACCTGACGCGCGCGGTGCTTCGGTGGCGATGGGCAACTTTGACGGCATCCATCTTGGCCATCAGACGGTCATCGACCTTGCCCAAACTGCCGCACCTTTGGGAATCGTCACCTTCGAACCGCACCCGCGCGAGGTTTTCTCCCCCAACGCCCCGCCGTTCCGGCTGATGAACGCCGAATCCCGCGCCAACCGTCTGGCCAAGCTGGGCGTGCAGGAGCTTTACGAGTTGCCGTTCAACCAAGCCCTCGCCGCTTTGACGCCCGAGGCCTTCGCCCGCGACGTTCTGGCCCTCGGGCTTGGCGTCTCTCATGTCGTGGTCGGTTCCGATTTCTGCTTTGGCAAGGCGCGGGCGGGCAATGCGCAAACCCTTGTAACGCTCGGAAAAACCTACGGTTTTTCGGTGACTATCGCCGATCTGGTGCAGCATGCCGGCACCGAAATATCCTCCACCGCCATCCGCACAGCCTTGGCCGAGGGTCGTCCGCGTGACGCCGCCGCCATGCTGGGCCACTGGCACCGGATTGACGGCGAGGTGATCCATGGCGAAAAACGGGGTCGCGAACTGGGCTATCCGACCGCCAACATGTCCGTCAAAGGCCTGCATCTGCCCAAACTTGGCGTCTATGCCGTCAGGGTTGAAATTCTGACCGGCCCGCAAATCGGCCATTATATCGGGGCCGCCAGCATCGGCGTCCGCCCGATGTTCGGCACCAACTTGCCCAATCTGGAAACCTTTATCTTTGATTTCAATGGGGATTTATACGGCCACCACCTTTCCATCGGCCTGATCGACTACTTGCGCCCCGAGATGAAGTTTGACGGTCTGCCCGCGCTGATGGACCAGATGGCTGCCGACTGCGCCCGTGCACGCGTCCTTCTTTCCTGACTTCCCATTCCCCACAATTCCCGGCACTCTCCTGCAAATGACCGACCTTCGCCCCAAATTCTGGAACCTGCCCTTGCCCAAACTGACCACGCCGGAGTGGGAGGCGCTGTGCGATGGCTGCGGCAAATGCTGCCTGAACAAGCTGGAATACGAAGATACCAGAGAGGTTGAATTCACCCGCGTCGCGTGCAAACTTCTGGACGGAGAAACCTGCCGGTGTTCGAAATATGAAACGCGGCACCAGTATGTGCCCGGATGTGTGCTTCTGTCGCCAAAGACCCTGCCCAAAGTCGTGTATTGGATGCCGCAGACCTGCGCCTACCGCCTGCTTTACGAGGGCAAAGACCTGCCTGACTGGCACCCCCTTTTGACCGGCGACCCGGAAAGCACGCACCGGGCTGGCGTGTCAGTGCGCGGCTGGACGGTGTCGGAAGTCGAAGTCCCGGAAGAACTCTGGGACGAATATGTCATAGATGAGAGACCCTGATGTTCTTTGCCTCCGACAATGGCTCTGCCGCAGCGCCTGAAATCCTTGCAGCCCTCACCCGGGCCAACGATGGCTACGCCCGCAGCTATGGGGCCGACGCCTTCACCGACCGGGTAAAAACCCTTGTGCGTCAGGTGTTTGAGGCGCCAGAGGCCGAGGTTTACCTTGTGGCCACCGGCACTGCCGCCAACGCTTTGGCGATTGCCCTGATGACCCCGCCGTGGTCGGCGGTCTTTGGCCATGTCGATGCCCACGCCGCCACCGACGAATGCGGCGCGCCGGAGTTCTTCTCGGGCGGGGCCAAGCTGATCCCGGTTGCGGGCGACCACGGCAAGATGACCCCGCAAACCCTGACCGCTGCGCTGTCCCGCGTCGGCGAGGTTGGCGTTCATGGTGTCCAACGCGGCATGGTGACCCTGACCAACCTGACAGAGGCTGGCACCGTCTACACCCCCGCCGAAATTGCCGCCCTGACCGCCATCGCCAAAGCGCGGCAGATGCCGTGCCATCTTGACGGCTCGCGTTTTGCCAATGCGCTTTTCGCCACCGGGGCCACACCCGCGCAGATGACGTGGAAAGCGGGGATCGACGTGCTGTCTTTGGGCGGCACCAAGAACGGCTGTCTTGGGGTCGAGGCGGTTGTCCTGTTTGACCCGACCAAGGCTTGGGAGTTCGAACTTCGCCGCAAACGCGCGGGCCACCTGTTCTCCAAATATCGCTATCTTTCGGCACAGATAGAGGCTTACCTGACCGATGACCTTTGGCTGCGCCTTGCTGGCCAAGCCAACAAGATGGGCGCGCGGCTGGTCGCGGGACTTGCCCATATCCCGGGCACCAGCCTGTTGCATCCTGCCCCGGCCAACATCCTGTTTCCGACCTGGCCAACCGGCACCAACCTTCGCGCCGAAGAGAAGGGGGCCGTCTATTACGCGATGCCCGCGCCCGAGGGCGTCGACTCCGGCCGCCTGGTCGCCAGTTGGTCAACCACCCCTGAGGATGTGGACGCCTTGCTCAACGCTCTGGCACCCTGACGGCTGCCTGTGCTGCTAAATCCCACGGGGTGCGGGGCTATGGAGGCCCGATCTTTGGGCCATCTGGGCAGCGATGGACCCTGCGCGACCGCAGTCCAGCCTCAGCAGCCGTCCAGATGGCGTTGCACCACAGGGGCGATTTCGGTCGCGTGGGTGATCGACACCATATGGCCCGCCCCCGGCACCGTCAGCCGCTGTGCGTGGGGCAGGCGTTCCGCCAAAGCCGCATGGACGGCTTCGACGATGGCTGGGCTTTCCGCGCCGTCAATCAGCAGAACGGGAACGCCAATCGCCTCCAGCCCGCCGGGGTGCAGCATCCCCGCCGCATCATCGAGCAGCACCGGATTCTGCGCCTCGATCAGGTGGATGCGGTCCAGCATATAGCTGCGGGTACGTTCGGGCAGCGCCTCCAACGCCTCGCCAGTGCCCCAATCGCCGTGAAACTGGCGCAACGCAGCCTCGCGCTGGCCTGACCGGATCAGCTTTGCAAACTCCAGAT
The DNA here is from genome assembly GCA_038231395.1 of Rhodobacterales bacterium. Classification (GTDB taxonomy): domain Bacteria; phylum Pseudomonadota; class Alphaproteobacteria; order Rhodobacterales; family Rhodobacteraceae; genus Stagnihabitans. The sequence continues at coordinate 33,386 of JBBRLL010000006.1, read as the reverse complement.
GACGGGCACGGAAGGGCGCAAAGGCAGGAAGGGTTTTGGCGGCGGCAAAGATCACAGGCTCCACCAAGGTCAGGCTGCGGACCAGATCGGGGCGCGTCAGGGCGATGCGCAAAGCCACGGTGGCACCAAAGGAATGGCCAAACAGGTCAATCGCCCGGCCCTGCCCCAGCCGTTCGGCCATAGCGACCGAGGCCCGCGTTGTCTGACCATGGATGTCAGAGTGTCCGTCCCAGTGGGCAGCCTTGCCATGGCCAATCTGGTCAGTCGCGGTCAGGGTGACGCCTTCCAGCCGCTCTGCCAGTTCACGCCACGCACCAGAGTGGGCCAGCGAACAGTGCAGCGCCAGCACGGGACGGGTGCCGCCACGCGACCAGATGCGCTGCGGCGGCACCTCTGCAACAAGTAGGTCTTCAGCGTTCGGTTGATCAGACATTCAAAGCTTTCCGGCCAGATGCAGGTCAAGGTCATCAAGCCGGTCCTGACCCCAGAACCGTTCCTCCCCCACGACGTAGAACGGCACGCCGAAAACACCCCGCATCACCGCTTCATCAAGGTTGCTTGCGTAGGTCTCAGCCGCCGCGAGCATGAATTTGTCAGCAATCGCCGGGTCAAAGCCGTGTCCGGCCAAAATCTCCTTCACCACATCATCCTCGGCAATATTGCGCCCTTCGGCCCAGACGGCGCGGAGAAAGGCCTGAACAAGGCCCGCAAGGTCGCCACCACCGGCCTTGATCGCTGCGATAACGGCATAAGAAGAGGGTGCGGGATTGACCGGAAAGAAGGCAGGCTTCAGGTTCAGCGTCATGCCAAGACGTTTGGACGAGCGCCGCAATTCCTGAAGGCGGTATTCTTTGCGGCTGTCGTGCCGCTCTGCCAAAACCTTACCGCCGGTGCGAGGGAACAGCGCCGGTCCGTCCAGCGGGATATAGCGGATGGAGGCGCCATGCCGGGCGGCAATCGCTTCCAGCCGGGCACCGCCCAGATAGCAGAACGGCGAAATCGTCGCGAAGAAGTAATCAATCTGGACCATGTGACACGCGCCCCCCTGCCTTGGCTTTGCAAGACCCTAGAAGGTTGATAAGCGGTGTCAACGTTACGAATCCGTCACGCTGGCCCCCTTTCCGAACCTGAGCGCCAAGGATACCATATGCCCGTCATAACAGAGCCGAAGCTGATCTCCGGCAATGCCAACATGACTTTGGCAAAGGCCATCGCCCGCCGGATGTCGATGCACCGCGGAATGTCCGTCAATCTGGTCGATGCGCGGATCGAACGCTTCAACGATCAGGAAATTTTCGTCGAGGTTTACGAGAATGTGCGTGGCGAGGACATGTATATCATCCAGCCAACCTCCAACCCGGCCAACGACAATCTGATGGAGTTGCTGATCATGGCCGACGCGCTGCGCCGGTCTTCTGCCAACCGGATTTCCGCTGTGATCCCGTATTTCGGCTACGCAAGGCAAGACCGCCGCTCCAAAGCGCGCACGCCGATCACCGCCAAGCTGGTCGCCAATATGATCACCGAGGCCGGAATTGACCGGGTTCTGACGCTGGACCTGCACGCCGCTCAGATTCAGGGGTTCTTTGATATTCCGGTGGACAACCTCTACTCCTCGCCAATCTTTGCGCTGGATATCGAGCATCACTTCAAAGACAAAATGAGCGATATCATGATTGTATCGCCCGATGTCGGCGGTGTGGCGCGGGCGCGGGAACTGGCAAAGCGGATCAATGCGCCACTGGCCATCGTGGACAAGCGCCGCGAGAAGGCCGGCGAAGTTGCCGAAATGACAGTGATCGGCAACGTCGAAGGCAAGGTCTGCATCATCGTCGATGACATTGCGGATACCGCGGGCACCCTGTGCAAAGCCGCCGACCAACTGATGGCGAACGGCGCGAAAGAGGTGCATTCCTACATCACGCATGGTGTGCTGTCGAAGGGCGCTGTGGAGCGGGTGGCCGGGTCCGCAATGAAGTCTTTGGTCATCACGGATTCCATTGAACCCTCCGAAGCGGTGCGCAATTCCACCAACATCCGCATCGTGCCAACCGCGCCGATGTTCGCGCAGGCCATCCTGAACATCTGGAACGGCACGTCGGTGTCTTCGCTGTTTGAGACTGAAACGCTGGTGCCGATCTATGAAGGCATGTACCAACGGCCCTGAGCCGACCGTTAAAGCCCCGTTATTTGCCAGAATCAGCCATTCGTGAGACTCTTTGCGGATATTTTCGCTTGGAGGGAAACATTATGGGATTATTTTTGCTTTTGATCGCCGCAGCACTGGCAGGCGATCTGGCTCTTGAAGTGGCCAAGGTTCCCGGGCAGTTGGCCTGGATTGCTATGCTGTCTTTGGTCGTCCTGGCCAGCGCCTTTCTTGGGCAAAGTGTCACGAAGCGTTGGGATGGCATCCTGATCGACAATGACAACAGGATCAGCCTGTCCCGATTTCAGTTGATCTGCTGGACGATCCTGCTGATCGGGTCGCTGGCCTGCATCGGCATCCACAATTTCGCGCAGGGTGGCGATGTCAGCAAGGCACTCGACATCGGCATTCCGCCAGAGATTTGGGCGCTTCTGGGACTACCGGCCTTCACGGCCGTCACCGCTGCGGCCATCAAGGACGAAAAGCGCGGTCAGACCACGACGGCAAGCGCGGCAGATGTGCAGGCATCCAACTCCGCCGTGCAAAAGCAACAGGGCCTAAGCCAGACCCCAACTCAGGATGGGCGGGTGCTGACGAAGGCCACTCCGGCCGAGGCCCGCTGGGTTGACATGGTGATGGGGGATTTCGAAGGGGCGCAAAACATTGATGCCAGCAAGTTTCAGAAGCTGCTGATCACCTTGCTGGTGCTGGGCATTTATGCTGGGGCCCTCTGGTCAGTCATATCGTCGGCGACTGGTGCTATTGCCGCATTTCCGCCGATCAGTCAGGGGTTTCTGGCATTGCTTGGCATCAGCCACGCGGCCTATCTGGCCGACAAGCAATTCGCACAGTCCTGACCGGAAAGATGGGGCCCGAAATGCAAGCGGCGAAGCCTTGGCCCCGTCATTCAATCTCCCAATCCTCGTCATCGCGCACTGCGCCGATCGCTGTCCAATCGGCGCGGACGCGGGCAACGCGGGTGTCGCCCCAAGTGCGGAACACCAGATCGAAGCCCTTTTTGGTGATCTTTTCTGCCGTGATATCGGCGCGGGAGGTGTGCCGGTTGTCGATGTCCCACATCGAAATGCCAACCATGACCATTGGCGCCTCGGTAAAACTGTCCTTGAAGGCAATCGTCTGCCGGCTTTCCCGGTCGCCCTGCCCTGTCCACATGACCCCGCCATCCGCAAAGTCCGAGAACAAAACCCGGCTGCCCTGCTCAATACCTATTTTGCCCGTTTCGAAGCGCTTCATGGATAACTCGCCTTTCCACCCACTTTAGTGGAAAAAATAGTCAACAAAACGTCAACAAAATGGAAAAAGCCCCGCCGGAGCAGGGCTTTTTTTGGCATTGCCAATGCGCGTTCAGTGCGCTTTGAGGATCGCGTCATGCAAAGTCAGCGCATCGGCGACGTTTTTATCCGCCGCGTCCTTGTCTTCCGGCAAGGCCACCTCTGCCAAGGACCGGGCCTCGGCCAGAATGGCGTCGACGATCTGGGTGGTTGCTTCTTCAAACGGCACCACCCGTTCGGCAAGAACCGAGACTGTGGTGCCAGTGATTTCGGCAAATCCACCGGTTACCACGAAGGACTTGACGCCCTGATCGTTGGACACCCGCAACGTGCCGGTGCGCAGGCTGACGATTGTGGGCGCATGGCCCGCCATCGCCGTCAGGTCGCCTTCGGTGCCGGGGATCAGCACCTCGGTGGCCAGCATGGAAGCCAGACGCTTCTCGGGGCTGACGAGGTCGAATTGCAGGGTGCCTGCCATTTTACCCTCTTATGCTGCGGCCGCAGCCAGACGCTGGGCCTTTTCGATGACTTCCTGAATGCCGCCGACCATGTAGAAGGCCGCTTCCGGCAGGTGGTCATATTCACCGGCAACCACGGCTTTGAACGACTTGATGGTTTCGTCCAAGGGAACCTGCTTGCCGTCGGATCCGGTGAAGACCTTTGCCACGTCGAAGGGCTGGGAAAGGAAGCGCTGGATCTTGCGGGCACGGGCCACGGTCAGTTTGTCTTCTTCGGAAAGTTCGTCCATGCCAAGGATCGCGATGATGTCTTGCAGCGACTTGTAGCGTTGCAGAACGGTCTGGACAGAGCGGGCGACGTTGTAATGCTCCTCGCCCACGATCCGCGGGTCCATCAGGCGCGAGGTGGAGTCCAAGGGGTCCACAGCCGGATAGATGCCAAGTTCTGAGATGGCGCGCGACAGGTTGGTCGTGGCATCAAGGTGGGCGAAGGACGTGGCAGGTGCAGGGTCGGTCAAGTCATCGGCGGGCACGTAAATCGCCTGCACCGAGGTGATGGAGCCGTTCTTGGTCGAGGTGATGCGTTCCTGCAAAAGTCCCATGTCGGTCGCCAGTGTCGGCTGATAGCCCACGGCGGACGGGATCCGTCCCAGCAAGGCCGACACTTCAGAACCGGCTTGGGTAAAGCGGAAGATGTTGTCGACAAAGAACAAAACGTCAGTACCAGACTCGTCGCGGAACTGTTCAGCCAGCGTCAGACCCGACAGGGCCACACGCAGGCGCGCACCCGGCGGCTCGTTCATCTGGCCGTAAACCAAGGCCACTTTGGATTTGGTCAGGTCGTCAAGGTCGATCACCTTGGAATCAATCATCTCGTGGTAAAGGTCGTTGCCCTCGCGCGTCCGCTCACCCACACCGGCGAACACCGAATAGCCAGAGTGCACTTTGGCGATGTTGTTGATCAGTTCCATGATCAGAACCGTCTTGCCGACACCGGCACCGCCAAACAGGCCGATTTTGCCACCCTTGGAATAGGGCGCCAGAAGGTCGATGACCTTGATGCCCGTCACCAAAATCTGACTTTCGGTCGCCTGCTCATCGAACTTCGGAGCCGGCCGGTGGATCGAGCGGTATTCCGTTGCGTTGACCGGACCGCGTTCGTCAACCGGCTCACCGATGACGTTCAGGATGCGGCCAAGGGTGGCCTCGCCGACCGGCACTTTGATGGGCGAACCGGTGTCAGTGACGGCAGCACCGCGCACCAGCCCTTCGGTGGCATCCATAGCAATGCAGCGCACCGTGTTTTCGCCAAGGTGCTGGGCGACTTCCATCACCAGTTTCTTGCCGTTGTTATCGGTGATCACCGCGTTCAGAATTGCCGGCAGCGCGCCGTCGAACTGAACGTCGACCACAGCGCCGATCACCTGGGTGATTTTACCTTGTGACATGATGTCTCTCCGGTTCCTCAGAGCGCCTCAGCGCCCGAAATGATTTCGATAAGTTCTTTGGTGATCGCGGCTTGACGGCTGCGGTTGTAAACGATGGTCAACTTGTTGATCATCTCACCCGCGTTGCGGGTGGCGTTGTCCATCGCAGACATCCGCGCGCCTTGTTCAGAGGCCGCATTCTCCAACAGCGCGGTAAAGACCTGCGTTGTCACAGCACGCGGCAGAAGGTCGGCCAGTATGCCTTCTTCTGACGGCTCATAGTCATAGCCGGTCGAAAGCGTTTCAGCCGCCTCGAAATGCGCCGGGATCACCTGTTGCGCCGTTGGGATCTGACTAATCACCGATTGGAAGCGGTTGTAGAACAGCGTCACCACGTCACATTCGCCAGCGTCAAACTTGGCCAGAACCTGATGGGTGACGTCGCGGGCATTGGCATAACCCACGCGCTTTACTTCGGTCAGATCAACATGGCCCACATAGTATTGGCTGTATTCCCGCTTCATCTGCTCACGGCCCTTTTTGCCAACCGTGAAGATTTTCACCGTTTTGCCAGCCGCCCGCAGTTCGGCGACCTTTGCCTTGGCAAGGCGCACGATCGTGGTGTTGAAGCCACCGCACAAGCCTCGTTCCGAGGTCATGACAACCAACAGATGCACTTTGTCCGACCCGCTTCCGGCCAAAAGCCGTGGGGCGTTGTCGCTGGTCCCAACCGAAGCGGAAAGCCCGGCCATCACCGAAATCATCCGCTCGGCATAGGGCCTGGCTGCAACAGCGGCATCCTGGGCGCGGCGAAGTTTCGCCGCAGCCACCATTTGCATCGCCTTCGTGATCTTGCGCGTGTTCTTGACGCTGGCGATCCGGTTTTTTAAGTCCTTCAAGCTGGGCATTTTGCTGCTCCCGGACCTAAACTACGCGAAGTCTTTGGCGAAAGCGTCCAGTTCGGCGCGAATGGATTTCTCCAGATCACCCGAAACCTTGCGGTCCTTGTTGGTGATATCGGCCAGAACCGCGGCACCCTTGGTCCGCAGATGCTTAAGCAGGCCAGCTTCATACCGGCCCACGTCGCGCACGGCGATCTTGTCCAGAAAACCATTGGCCCCGGCAAAGATCACGCAGACGATTTCAGCGCTGGTCAACGGCGAATATTGCGGCTGCTTCATCAACTCGGTCAGACGCGCGCCCCGGTTCAAAAGCTGCTGGGTCGACGCGTCAAGGTCGGAACCGAACTGCGCAAAGGCCGCCATTTCGCGGTACTGCGCCAGTTCCAGCTTCACCTTGCCAGCCACCGATTTCATGGCGTTGGTCTGGGCGGAGGATCCCACACGCGACACCGACAGACCGGTGTTCACCGCCGGACGGATGCCTTGGTAGAACAATTCGCCCTCAAGGAAAATCTGGCCATCGGTGATCGAGATCACGTTGGTCGGGATAAAGGCCGAAATGTCGCCGCCTTGGGTTTCGATGATCGGGAGCGCGGTCAGCGAACCGGAGCCGTTGTCAGCGTTCAGCTTGGCGGACCGCTCCAGCAGACGAGAGTGCAGATAGAACACGTCGCCCGGATAGGCTTCACGTCCCGGCGGGCGGCGCAGCAGCAACGACATCTGGCGGTAGGCCACGGCCTGTTTGGACAGATCGTCATAGATCATCAGCGCGTGACGGCCATTGTCGCGGAAGTATTCGCCCATCGCAGTTGCAGCAAACGGGGCCAGAAATTGCATCGGGGCCGGGTCAGAGGCGGTGGCCGCGACGACAATGGTGTAAGCCATCGCACCAGTTTCTTCCAGCTTCTTGACCAATTGCGCCACGGTCGAGCGTTTTTGGCCGATGGCGACGTAGATGCAATAAAGCTTCTTGCCCTCGTCCGCTCCAGCCGCGTCGTTATAGACCTTCTGGTTCAGAATGGCGTCCAAAGCGACGGCGGTCTTGCCGGTCTGACGGTCACCGATGATCAACTCGCGCTGGCCACGACCAATCGGGATCATGGCGTCAACGGCTTTGAGGCCGGTCGCCATCGGTTCATGCACGGACTGGCGCGGGATGATGCCCGGAGCCTTGACGTCAGCCACCCGGCGTTCGGTAAACACAATCGGACCCTTGCCGTCGATCGGGTTACCCAAAGCGTCAACGACGCGACCCAAGAGGCCGTCACCGGCTGGCACGTCCACGATGGACTTGGTGCGCTTGACGATGTCGCCTTCCTTGATGTCCTGGTCAGAGCCGAAGATCACAACGCCCACGTTGTCGACCTCAAGGTTCAGGGCCATCCCGCGGATACCACCGGGGAATTCCACCATTTCGCCGGCCTGAACACTGTCCAGCCCGTAAACCCGTGCAATCCCGTCGCCAACCGACAGAACGCGGCCCACTTCGGCGACTTCGGCATCTTGGCCAAAGTTCTTGATCTGCGCTTTCAGGATCGCAGAGATCTCAGCTGCCTGGATACCCATCACCCAACCTCTTTCATTGCATTCTGGAGAGCCGCCAGCTTGGCCTTGACCGACGTGTCGATCATGGTCGAGCCCAGCTTGACGATAAGACCGCCGATGAGGCTTTCATCCACGGTGGTGTTCAGTTTGATGTCTTTGCCGACGTTGGCCTTGAGGGCCGCGACCAGCGCGTCACGCTGGCCAGCGGTCAGGACGGTGGCAGAGGTCACCTCAGCCGTGACTTCTCCCTTTTCCGCAGCGATGCGGGCCTTCAGGTCCTGCACCAACTGCGGCAGCACGAACAAACGCCGCTTTTGCGCCATCAGCGCCAAAGTGTTCTGCGTCAGCGTCGCCAACCCCATTTGAACGGCCACGGCGGCCATGGCAGCGCTTTGTTCGTCGCGGTTCACCACCGGCGACGCAATCATGGCGGCCAGCTCGGGGCTTTCGGTCAGCACCGCACCCAAAGCATCTGCATCCGATTCCAGCGCCATCAAAGTGCCGTCTTCTTTTGCCAGTTCAAATAGAGCCTGGGCATAGCGCCCGGCAATGCTGAGGGAGATGGATGCTGTTTCCGACACGTCAACCCTTCCGCTGTCTGGGCCCCATTTCCGCCCTTGGGGCAGATCAAGAGCCTCCGTTGGCGCACACATAGTGTCTGCGTCTCTTTGAGATTGGGGCGTCCATAGCAGAGGCCCTTCCACCTCGCAACCAAGAATCCCGCCCAAGCGCGGGATGAGATCCGGTTCGGGAACCCATCTGCCCAAAGCGCTTAAGATCACACGGGTGTTACAGCGCCGCCATGTCGCAAATCGTTTGCACAGAAGCCTTATCAAGTAGGTTTTGCTTTGAGTTCAGGGCCGATTCCCTGCGACAAAACACACCTGAACCAGAGCGAATTGTAGCATTCCAGCCCATCTGCTGCCCAATCGCCAGATACCCCGGCCTCTCAGCGCAGGGGCAAGGACCAAAGCAGAGCCCCCGAATACGCTCCCGACGGCCATTTGACTGACCGCCTGACGCCGCTGCCCGCTGAGACGGGGCCCGGGCAGACCAGTTGCTTAAGCGGCAAAACCTGCAACTGTTCGGCGTTACTTTCCGTTGGCCGCGTGATGCTCTGACGCCGCCTTTTTCTCTTTGGCAGGCGCAGCGGCACCAGACTTGAGCGCGCCTGTGTCCGGCGTGGCATGCGGTTTTGCAGGCGCAGCGGCGCTGGACGTGAGCGCGCCAGTGTCGGGCGTGGCATGTGGTTTTGCCGGTGCAGGGGCGCTGGACTTGAGCGCGCCAGTGTCGGGCGTGGCATGTGGTTTTGTCGGTGCCGGGCCGCTGGACTTTAGCGCGTCAGCGTCCGTGTTGGCATGTGGTTTTGCCGGGGCGGCACCACTTGCCACCTTCGCCGCAGCAGGGTCATGGTTCGGACCGGATGCAGCATCCGGCGGAGCATCCGCTTGCACAGGCGCTGGTTTGAATTTAAAATGCGCATAGGCGTTGATCCCGCCAAGTGTGCTGGTATCGTCCATTGCAAGGCCGGTGATCTTGCCAAAACTCTTCAGATCAACCTTGCCTGCGGTATTCAGCGTGATCGTCCCAAGGTCAGTGCTGCCGCGCAGCACATGCACTATCACCGCATGACCGGGTTGCTCACCAATCGCCTGAAAGGTGACATTCTTGACCTTGGCGTTGAAGTTCACATTCATGTCGCCGTCGCAACTGCTTGCGCTGTTTTCCGAACAGATCGCCCCCCCGCTTGTGGGATAATAGGTCTGGCTCAAGTTGAAAAGCGAAGGCGAGCCGGTGAAGGTGACGCCATTCACCGTGATGGGGCCGCTGCCTTGCGAACCACTCGGCAATGTCGTGAAATCTACGGACTCGGCGCGTACGCTTCCCGTCAAACTGACGGAAAGCAGGACGGCAGTTTAGAAAATTCGCACGTCAAACCTCTTTTGATATAAAAAAGGGGTCAAATGCCCACCTGCAGACTAATCCCATCCGCGATAAATCCCAAACGCTATTGGGTCGCCCGGTTTTGGCCCGTCACTCCATCCGCGGCACGGGTTGCGGCACTGGCATCCCGTCCAGCGCGCGCAACGGACGCCGCACTATTGCCCCCAATCCGCCCCGCGTCGGCGCGTAAACTTGTTTGGAGGCTTCGACCATCAGCACCCCGCCTGCCAGCCAAGGCGCGTGCCGCCCCATCCACTCCCAAAACGCAGATGTGCGCAGCCAGAACCGGCCCATCGAGGGCGGGGCGAACAGCGCCGTCATGGCGCGTTCCGGCATGAAGCCATGGCTTTTCAACTCCGCCTCCATCTGCCCCATCGAATAGGGGCGACCGTGACCGAAGGGCGTGCCGTCGCCCCGCGCCCACAGGCCGATCCGGTTGGGCACGATGAACAAAGCGCGACCCCCGGGACCAAGGACACGAAAGGCCTCTTCGATCACGGCGGCGGAATTCTCGGAAGTCTCCAGCCCGTGCATCAGGATCAGCCGGTCGACGAGGCCGGTCGGCAAAGGCCAATCGCTGTCCTCACACAGGACGCTGACATTCTGCTCTCCCATCGGCCAGGGCATGACACCTTGCGGCGCGGGCATCAGACCGATGACCCGGCGCGATTGGTCAAGGTAGGGGCGCAGCAATGGCACCGCAAAACCAAAGCCAACCACGGTCTGCCCCGACATTGGCGGCCACAGATCAACCACCGTGTCGCGGATGGCGCGTTGTGCCACCCGGCCAAGCGCCGTGCGATAATAAAAATTCCGCAGGTCAAGCACGTCCAAATGCATTGAAGGTGTCACCTTTCAAGGCCACATTGTCACCACCATACCCATTCGCCCCGGCTTTGCCATCCGGCAAGGGGCAAGACCGGAGATTGCGATGCTGGACTTGATCACCATCCCCTGCCTGACCGACAACTATGTCTACCTGATCCACGACAAGCTGTCTGGCCAGACCGCCGTCGTTGACGTGCCAGAGGCAGGGCCTGTGCTGGCAGCCCTTGCGGCGCGTGGCTGGAAGCTTGACTTCATTCTGCTGACCCATCACCACGCCGACCACATTCAGGGTGTAGCGGAACTGGTGGCCAGCACCGGAGCCTTGGTTTTGGGGGCCAGCGCCGATGCGCACCGGCTGCCACACCTCGACCGTGCCTTGGCCGAGGGCGACCAGATCACCATCGGTTCCGAAGTGGCTCAAGTGATCGACGTATCAGGCCACACCATGGGACATCTGGCGTACATTTTCCCGGAATCTCACCTCGCCTTCACCGCCGATAGCCTGATGGCCGGTGGCTGCGGACGGTTGTTTGAAGGCGCACCCGCCACCATGTGGGCCTCGCTGAGCAAGCTTGCGGCGCTGCCGGCGGAAACTTTGATCTGCTCGGGTCATGAATACACCACCGCAAACCTGCGCTTCGCTGCAACACTGGAGCCTTCCAGCCCTGCCCTGTTGGACCGGATCGCCAAAGTGGCTGCTGCGCGGGCGGCTGGCCAGGCCACAGTGCCGTCGCTGTTGTCTGAAGAGTTGGCAACCAACCCTTTTCTGCGCGCCGGACTGCTGCACATCAAAGCGGCTGTCGGGATGCCGACGTCGTCGGACGCAGAGGTCTTTGCGGAAATCCGGGCACGAAAGGACAAGTTCTGATCATCGCTCATCACTTTTTTCGTGCCTTCACGATACAACTGCATTTTCCATTGATTTAGCACTTGAAGATCGGCGCAGAAAACCGAACTTTAAGAGAATGAGGCCACGGTCAAGGCAGGCCCAACCGATCCCCGATTGGACCACGCCGACCTGCAGGACAGGAGCACGAAGCAAGTGCCGACATTTTCCACAACCCTCGAGCAAGCCATCCATGGCGCTCTCGCGCTGGCCAATGCCCGACGCCACGAACTTGCCACGCTGGAACATCTTCTTCTGGCGCTGACCGACGAACCCGATGCTGCACGCGTCATGAAGGCGTGTTCGGTTGATCTGGATGCGTTGAAGAAGACCCTGACGAATTTCATCGACGACGATCTGACCACTCTGGTCACCGATGTCGAAGGATCAGAAGCGGTTCCGACCGCCGCTTTCCAACGCGTGATCCAGCGCGCAGCGATCCATGTGCAGTCATCGGGCCGCACTGAAGTGACCGGTGCCAATGTGCTGGTCGCGATCTTTGCCGAGCGCGAATCAAATGCCGCCTATTTCCTGCAAGAACAGGATATGACGCGCTATGACGCGGTCAACTACATCGCCCACGGCGTCGCCAAAAACCCGTCCTTCGGCGAGGCGCGTCCGGTGTCAGGTGCCGACGAAAACCACGAAACCCCAAAGGCAGAGGCTGGTGAGGTGAAGGAATCCGCGTTGTCGAAATACTGCGTCGACCTGAACCACAAAGCCTCGATTGGCGAGGTTGATCCGCTGATCGGTCGTGAGGCCGAGGTGGAACGTGCCATTCAGGTTCTGTGCCGTCGTCGCAAGAACAACCCGCTGCTGGTCGGCGATCCCGGTGTGGGCAAGACGGCAATCGCCGAAGGTCTGGCGCTTAAAATCATCAGGGGTGAGACACCGGAAATCTTGTCTGGTGCCACCATCTTCAGCCTGGACATGGGTGCATTGCTGGCTGGCACCCGCTATCGCGGCGACTTTGAAGAGCGGCTGAAAGCGGTCGTGAAAGAGATGGAGGATCACCCTGACGCGATCCTGTTCATCGACGAGATCCATACGGTTATCGGTGCCGGTGCGACCTCTGGCGGGGCGATGGACGCCTCCAACCTCTTGAAACCCGCGTTGCAGGGCGGCAAGCTGCGTTGCATGGGATCGACCACCTACAAGGAATTCCGCCAACACTTCGAAAAAGACCGCGCCCTGTCACGCAGGTTCCAGAAGATCGACGTGAACGAGCCGAATGTAGAAGACAGTGTGAAAATCCTGATGGGCCTGAAACCCTATTTCGAAGAACACCATGACCTGCGGTACACCCATGACGCCATCAAGGCCGCAGTCGAACTGTCGGCGCGCTATATCCATGATCGCAAACTGCCCGACAAAGCCATCGACGTCATCGACGAGGCTGGTGCGGCGCAGCATCTCTTGACTGAATCCAAGCGGCGAAAGACCATCGGAATCAAAGAGATTGAAGCAGTCGTAGCCAAAATCGCCCGGATCCCGGCGAAATCGGTGTCCAAAGATGACGCCGAAGTGCTGCGCGATCTGGAGAAAAACCTCAAGCGTGTGGTCTTTGGCCAGGATGCGGCGATTTCCGCCCTGTCGTCGGCCATCAAACTCGCCCGCGCTGGCCTGCGTGAGCCGGAAAAACCGATCGGCAACTATCTTTTCGCTGGCCCGACCGGGGTCGGCAAGACCGAGGTTGCCAAGCAACTGGCGTCGATCCTTGGGGTGGAACTCCTGCGGTTCGACATGTCGGAATATATGGAAAAGCATGCGATTTCCCGCCTGATCGGCGCGCCGCCCGGTTATGTGGGCTTTGATCAGGGCGGTATGTTGACCGACGGTGTCGATCAGCATCCGCATTGCGTGCTGCTGCTGGACGAGATCGAAAAGGCGCACCCGGATGTCTACAACATCCTCTTGCAGGTGATGGACCACGGCAAGCTGACCGACCATAACGGGCGTCAGGTTGATTTCCGCAATGTGGTTCTGATCATGACGACCAACGCCGGCGCATCTGATGCGGCCAAAGAGGCTATCGGTTTCGGCCGCGACCGGCGCACCGGCGAAGGCACTGCCGCCATCGAGCGTATTTTTACGCCGGAATTCCGCAACCGTCTGGATGCGGTGATAGCCTTCGCTTCGCTTGGCAAAGAGGTGATTTTCCGCGTCGTCGAAAAGTTCGTCATGCAGCTGGAAGCGCAGCTTCTGGACCGCGGCGTTCACATCGATCTGTCACCGGAGGCCACCAATTGGCTGGGCGACCGTGGCTATGATGACAAGATGGGTGCGCGTCCCTTGGGACGGGTCATTCAGGAACACATCAAGAAACCGCTGGCCGAAGAATTGCTGTTCGGCAAGCTGGTCAAGGGTGGTCTTGTCCATGTCGGCGTGAAGGATGACGCCATCTTGCTGACCTATGAAGAGCCGCAAAAACCTCGCCTGACGGGATCCAAACCACCGTTGCTGACGGCAGAGTGACAGGCCCAATGATTGGCCCAATGATTGGCACACCAATGCGGTTGCTGATCCTGACTTTGGCCCTCGCCTCACCGGCGGGGGCCTTTGAATTGGCGTGGCCGGTCGATTGCATCTTGGGCCAGACCTGCCACATTCAGCACTATGTTGACCGCGATCCCGGCCCGGGAGAGCGGGATTTCACCTGTGGTACGCTCAGCTATGACGGCCACGACGGCACCGACATCGCTTTGCCGAACCGCGCAGCCATGGCAGCGGGGGTGAATGTTCTGGCCGCCAGCCCCGGCACTGTGCTGGGCGTGCGCGACGGGGTGGCAGATTTCGCGCCGCAGGTTTCCGGCAAGGAGTGTGGCAACGGCGTGATCGTGGATGACGGCGATGGCTGGCAAACGCAATATTGCCATATGAAACAAGGCTCTGTCGTGGTTCACCGTGGGGATCATATCATGATCGGCACACCTCTTGGCCTTGTCGGACAGTCTGGTGCCGCCGATTTTCCTCACCTCCACCTGACCGTCCGCCACAATGGCAAACCCGTCGACCCTTTCGCGCCCGCGCAAAACAGCTGTGGTCCGACATCTTCACCCGGCCTGTGGTCAAGCCCCCTGCTTTATGAGGCGGGCGGGTTTCTGGCTGCGGGGTTCTCTGCCGAAGTGCCGACTTTCACGGCCATTCAGGCGGGGCTTCCAACCGAACCTTTGCCGCAGAACGCCCCCGCTATTGTCGTTTGGGCCGAAGTTTTCGGGGGCCAGACCGGGGATGTGGTGGACTTCACCATCTTGACGCCGGACGGCACCACTTTCCTGCAAACCATGGCCAAGCTGGAGAAAAATCAGGACCTGCTGTTTCGCGCCGCGGGCAAAAAGCTGCATGCTCCTTTGGCCGCAGGGACTTATTCGGGCACCGCCCGGCTTTTGCGCAAAGGGGCTGAAGTGGGCCGAATTGCAACGTCCGTTGTGGTTCCCTGACACGAAAGAGGTCGCTGCGGTTCAGGCACATCGGTTCAAATCGCCACCGCTGTCACCGTTGCCTAGCTCGCCAGATGCCGCAGGCCTTGCGTCACGTCGGTTCGCACCGCAAGTCGCAGCCCCGGCTCATCCCCCGCTCGCAAGGCCGCCAGAATCAGCCGATGGTGGTGGGGCACGTCGCGCCGTCGCAACTTGTCGTAAAGGGCGCGCATTGTCGGCCCCAGTTGCAGCCAGACCGTCTCGCAGATCGCCAGCATCGCCGGAGTCTGGGCGCGCAGATAGAGGGTGCGGTGGAACTCCAGATTGGTGCGGACATAGGCCACCGCGTTGTGGCTCAGCACCGCTTCCTGGTTCAAAGCGTTGATCGCGGTCAGCCGGTCAATCAGGGCAAAGTGGGCGCGCGGCAAAGCGCGTGACGCCATCTCCGGCTCGATCAGCGCCCGGATTGCCGCCAGTTCCTCTATCCGCTCCGGAGTGAGCTCCGGCGTTGAAATCCGCCCGGAGGACGAGATCGTCAGCGCCCCTTCCGCCGCCAGCCGCCGCACCGCCTCCCGCGCCGGGGTCATCGACATGGCGTGCTGGGCCGCCAACCCGCGCAATGTCATCGGCAGTCCGGGGGCAAGTTCGCCGTGCATGATCTGCTGACGCAACAGACGATACAGCCGCTCGTGCGCCGGCGCAGAGGGGTCGGCGAGCCGAAGACTGGCGGGGCGGGGCGCGGTTGTCATGGTGTGACCCAAACAGTCCGGCCCGGCGACGTCAAGCCTCGAACCGAAAGCTGTGCAGGCGCGGTCCGTGGGCGTGAAGCCAGGCGCGTTCGGCCTGCCATCCGGGGTAAAGCCGGGTCACAACCGCCCAGAAGTCCGCCGAATGGTTCATTTCAAGCAGATGAGCGCATTCGTGAGCGGCGACATAGCGCAGGACTGAAGGCGGCGCCATGATCAGCCGCCACGAATACATCAAGGCACCGTCATGGCTGCAAGAACCCCACCGCGACCTGGTGTCCCGCAGGGTCAAGCGGGAGATGCGGCGGCCTAACAGCCCTGCATAGTGATCTGAGGCCGCAGCCAGCCGGTCCCGTGCCATGGTCCTGAGCCATGCGGCGGTGCGCGTCCCAACCTGAGCAGGATCACCGGGCAAATGAAGCGAATCACCCTCTAACCGGGTGGAGCGGCCAGAGCCGGGACAAAGCGTCACCTCGCGCCCTTCAATCGGCACGACTGCCCCAAAACCGATTGCCGCAGGCCGGGTTTGCTTGGCCAGCGCCTTGCGCAACCAATCCTCGTGGCTGCGGGCAAACTCCATCGCTTCGGATTCGCGGGCGCGCTGCGGCAAGGACAGGGTCACCCGCCCGTCAAGTGCCGAGACTCGCAGGGAAAAACGCCGCGTCCGGGGGGACCGTCGCAGCGTGATGTCAACGGGCGGAAAGCCGGAAAGGACGGGCATGGCACCTCTTGCAACGAGGTGTCAGAATACCCAGATTCCGTTCAGCCACAACCACCCGGCAGCCCAACGAAAAGCCTTTGACAGCGCGCCCGCCCTATGGCAAGCGGTCGTTTCTCTGGCACACAGCCTAGCAAGGATTACCATGCCCAAAGCCGAATGGGGCACGAAGCGGATTTGCCCGACCACGGGTAAGCGCTTTTATGACCTGAACCGCAGTCCGATCGTCAGCCCTTACACGGGCGAAGTCGTTGATATCGAAAGCGCGCGTCGCAAGATGGCGGCTTCGGTCATCGCACGCGTTGCCCCTGAAAAGGACGATGACGCTTTGGTCGATGATCTGGACACCGACGATGATCTGCTGACGCCCGGCGCTGCCGATGACGCGGAACTGGACGATGAGCTTCTGGAGGAAGACGCCGTCGACAACGTGTCGCTGGATGATCTGACCGAAGTCCCGGGCGACGAAGAAGAAGTTTAAACACCTGGTTGTGGGCGTGGGGCTGGGTCAAACCGGCAGAGTAGCAAGTTTTCTCTTGCACCCCCCCGCGCCCCCGCATACTAAGCCGCCAAGACGCGCCCAGCGTCTCCGATTGAATGATCGGCAGGTTGAACGGGGTCATAGCTCAGATGGGAGAGCGCTTGAATGGCATTCAAGAGGTCGACGGTTCGATCCCGTCTGGCTCCACCAATCATAACAACGGGTTAGAGGGCGTCCTGCGGGACACGCTCTCCTGTTTTGCAACAATTCTGTGACATCTGACGTTCGTTCAAACGCGGGGGTCTGATGCGACCGTTGCCAAGTCTGCGCCAAAGTCCGGCCACATCGGCGATTTATGTCCTTCTCCATTGAGGGGGACTCTGTTGCGCATAACGGTCGAGGGCCGGACTGCCCCTTCTTTCCGGACAGGTTTGTCCCGGGACATCCGTGGCGGGGATGCCGAGCGCAGTGAAGCCGTTCAGGACAGCAGCACGAAACTGGAACTCCGCGACCTGACAATCGAGGGTCCGCGCCATGGGGCGCTGGCCCAGCAGATTCGCGTCGCGGACCGTCGGTTCACACGATGCATCCAATCGTCGGGACAACGGTCGCCCGGATCGGTTTCTGATCCCCACAATATCTCGACTCGACGCGGCTTCGGCGGTGGTAGGCGCTTTTTCGTCGCCACAGCGCACGTCCGAGGTATTTCGATAGCCAAGGGCATCGTTGCGCGGTGCGGCACCTGCGGAGATGGCCTTGCGCAGTCTTGCCGGGTTGGATGACGGAGGCCGCACCCTGTTCGGCGATGGAACCAAAGCATTCGCCGATATCATACGCGCCGCCAGCGGTGACGCTTGCGATCTTCTGATCGGCAGGGAACTGGCTCAGCAGGTCAGCAGGCATGGGCGTCGCCTATGTCGCCACTGGTGACCTCGACTGTGTTCTGATCACCAGCGTTTGCTCGTCGCTCCCGAGATGGACCTTGCGCCAGCCGCGTTTTGCACCGCGTGTTTGCCCATTCAGCGGGAAAACCGTCCCCCGGAAGGTTTTCTGATCCGCCTCCCCGCTATGGATAGGCTGTCGCCTTCGCCTGCCAGTCGGCTTCGAGCCCAAAATCATCTGGGCTTCAATACCGATCCACAGCGACCTGCTGCTATTCATCGCTTTGCTATGCGCGGGCCAGTTCCGGGTCTACCAACTCAGTGCGTTCGGTCTGCTCATGCCTCACAGCCACCACGCTTGATAAACGCGGTTAATCCCATCCGCCGATTTCTGCACCGTGCCCTGACGACAGGTCATCTGCAAAAAGATGTCGCCAAGGTCTTCACGGACTTCAAAGGCCCAATCCAGCTGCAGGAGACCTCTTTAACGGTTCTTGTTGTAGACGTCGAATATCACCGCCGAAAGTAAGACGAGGCCCTTGATCATTTGCTGAAACTCAATGCCGATGCCAAGGATCGACATGCCCATGTTCATCACGCCCATGATCAGAGCGCCGACCACAACACCGACAATCTTGCCCGACCCGCCGGTCATTGACGCACCGCCGATAAAGACCGATGCGATGGCGTCAAGCTCAAACCCGGTGCCGGCCTTAGGTGTGGCCGAATTCAGACGCGCGGTAACCTCCATCCCTGCCAGTGCTGCCAACATGCCCATGTTGACAAAGCACAGGAATACCAATCGGTCGGTGCGGATGCCCGACAGCTTGGCCGCCTTTTCGTTGCCACCAACGGCGTAGATGCGGCGGCCAAGCGTTGTATTTTCAGTCAGAAAGGCATATAGAACCGTCAGAACCGCCAGAACGACCAACACATCTGGCAGGCCGCGGAAATAGGCGAGTTGATAGCCGACAAAGGCCGTTCCTGCTGCCACGATAGCGGTGCGGCCATAAAAAAGCGCCCTGGGCTCTTGCGCCAAGCCAAACTCTGCATCGCGTTCCCGGGCGCGCAGACCCAGCCAGAACTGCACACCGATCGCTACGGCGATGACCAGAAGGGCCAGCCCGTTTGGCTTGCCGATGCCCAACAGGTCCGGCAAAAAGCCGCTGGCCAGCGCCTGAAAGCCATTCGGGAACGGCCCGATGTTTTCGCCGCCCAACAGCCACAGGGTCGCACCGCGAAACACCATCATCCCAGCCAAAGTCACGATAAAGGACGGGATGCGCCAGAACGCGACCCAGTAGCCCTGAGCCGCGCCAATCACGCCGCCGACCACCAGCACCATGGGAATAACAACATAGAACGGCAGCGCCAATTTCACGGTCAGGTACGCCGCCACTGCGCCGGTAAAGGCCGCGACCGAACCGACAGACAGATCAATGTTGCCAGAAACGATCACCAACAGCATCCCGAGTGCCAGAATGATCACATGGCCGTTCTGCAGGAAGATGTTCGTGATGTTCTGCGGCTGCAGGAAGGTCTTGCCCTGCATCCCGACCAGCACCGAAAACAGCACCACGATGGCGACAAGTGCCAACAACATGCCATTTTCGCGCAGACGCCCTCCCAAAGCGCCCAAGCCCTTTTGTTCCGCCGCTGCGCTCTTTTTTTGAACCATCACGTCAGCCATCACGCAGCCTTCCCTTCACCCTTCAGGATCATTCCCATGATCTTTTCCTGGCTCGCCTCGCCGCGCGCCAGTTCTCCGACAATCCGCCCTTCGTTCATCACATAGATGCGGTCACACATGCCCAAAAGCTCTGGCATTTCTGAGCTGATCATCACAATAGCGCGGCCCTGTTCGGCCAGATCCTTCATGATCGCATAGATTTCAAACTTGGCGCCAACGTCGATGCCGCGCGTGGGCTCGTCGAGGATCAGCACCTGCGGATCGGTAAAGAGCCATTTCGACAGCACCACTTTCTGTTGATTGCCGCCCGAAAGGTTGACGACCTTTTGCAGCACACTTGGCGTGCGGATGGCCAGTTGCTTGCGGTAGTCCTCGGCCACCTGACTTTCACGCCGCTTGTCCAGTACCCCGCGCATGGCCACGCCCGCCAGATTGGCCAGCGTGATGTTGCGGGCGACGGGTTCTTCAAGGATCAGGCCAAGCGCCTTGCGATCTTCGGTCACATAAGAGATCCCGGCGGCAATGGCTTTGGTAACGGTCGAGACATCGACCACCTTGCCGCCCATGCGCACCTCGCCCGTGTGGCCCTTGCCATAGGATTTGCCGAAAATCGACATCGCAAGTTCGGTGCGCCCGGTGCCCATCAGGCCCGCAATGCCGACAATCTCACCCTTGCGGACGTTGAGGGTCACATTCTTGATCATTTGCCGACCGGCCTGTTCGGGATGCCAGCACGACCAGTTCATCACCTCCATCAGCACATCGCCCGGATTGGGGCTGCGTTCAGGATAGCGGTGCGCCATGTCGCGGCCCACCATATCGCGGATGATGCGGTCTTCCGAGATGTCATGGGCGGCAATGGTTGAAACCGCAGCGCCATCGCGGATCACGGTGATCCGGTCGGCGACCTTGGCAATCTCGTTCAGCTTGTGGCTGATGATGATCTGGGTGACGCCCTGAGCCTTCAGTTCCAGCATCAGGTCCAGCAGCTTTTCGCTGTCATTTTCCTGCAAAGCGGCGGTCGGCTCGTCTAAAATGAGCAGACGCACGTCCTTGGCCAGTGCCTTGGCAATCTCGATCAGTTGTTGTTTGCCGACGCCAAGCTTGCCGACAATCGCCCCCGGAGGCTCCGACAGCCCGACCTTTTTCAGCCAGCCCTCCGTCGCTTTGAATGCGCGCGGCCAGTTGATCACGCCACGTTCCGCAATTTCGTTGCCAAGAAACATGTTCTCTGCAATCGACAAAAGCGGCACCAGCGCCAGTTCCTGATGAATGATAATGATGCCCTTGGCTTCGCTGTCACGGATGCCTTTCAGCGCCAGCGGTTCGCCATTATAGACAATTTCGCCTTCGTAGGTACCAATCGGATAGACACCCGACAGCACTTTCATCAAAGTGGATTTTCCCGCGCCGTTTTCACCGCAAATCGCGTGAATTTCGCCCTGCTCAACCGTCAGCGTTACGTTGTCAAGCGCACGGACACCGGGGAACTTTTTGGTGATCCCCCGCATCTCCAGAAGTGTCGGCATCGGTTTCCCCGTGTTCCTGCTCCTGCAAGGGAGCCAAAACAGACATCATGACCGCCGCTGGGAGCACGGCGGCGGTCATGGCCTGCAAGTCGCAGCTTAGCGCATTATTTCAGCTGGTCTGCTGTATAATAGCCAGACTTCACAAGAACGTCGCTGTAGTTGGCCTTGTCAACCGGAACCGGCTTCAGCAGGTAAGACGGCACGATCTTGATGCCGTTGTCGTAGGTCTTGTTATCGTTGACTTCGACTGTTCCGCCGGTCAGCGCCGCATCCACCATCTTGACGGTGACCTTGGCCAGTTCGCGGGTGTCCTTGAACACAGACGAATACTGCTCGCCCGCGATGATCGACTTGATCGACGGAATTTCGCAGTCCTGACCAGTGACGATCGGCATCTTCAGGTCGCCGGAGCCGTAGCCGACGCCCTTGACCGAAGACAGAATGCCGATCGACAGACCGTCATAGGGCGACAGCGCGGCGTTCAGCTTCTTGTCGGCGTAGTTGGACGACAAAAGGTTGTCCATGCGGGCCTGAGCGACAGCCGCATCCCAACGCAGCGTGCCGCAGACTTTCATGTCCATCTGGCCCGACGGTACGGCGATATCGCCCGCGTCGATCATCGGCTTCAGGATCGACATGGCGCCATCAAAGAAGAAGAAGGCGTTGTTGTCGTCCGGCGAGCCGCCGAACAGTTCGACGTTCCACGGCTTGACGCCCGGGAACCGCTCTTTCAGACCAGCAACCAGCGAATTGGCCTGCAAAACACCTACCTGGAAGTTGTCGAACGTGGCGTAATAGTCAACGTCCTTGGACTGACGGATCAGGCGGTCATAGGCGATGACCTTGATCCCGGCGGCGGCGGCGTTGGCAAGCGCGTTCGACAAGGTGGTGCCGTCGATGTCCGCAATGACCAGGGCTTTGACTCCAGAGGTGATCATGTTCTCGATCTGGCTCAGTTGAGCCGGGATATCGTCTTCGGCATATTGCCGGTCGACGTCATAGCCCGCTGCCTTGAACTGTTCTTCCATCGACTCGCCGTCATGGATCCAACGGGTCGAGGATTTGGTCGGCATCGAGATGCCAATGGTGCCCTTGGAAGCCGCAAACGCCGGCAAGCCGACAAGTGCAGTCGCGGATGCAGCAGAACCGAGCGCCAGAAGCGCCCTTCTTGAAAGTTTCATTTTTTATCCTCCCAGACCGCACTTCGGGCGCGGTTGAAACCCGGCTGGCGACCACAGCTTGGTCGCCCCTGTCACCAGCCGGCAAACTGATGTCAAGTAATGGTATATCCGTCAAATGATGATTCATCATGTTTACATAACAAAAATATCATGCGCTTCGGCTTGTCTTCAGGCCAATTTTACAAGCGCGAGCCGGAAACAAGTCGACCGTTGAGAGCTTTTTTCATATCCCTAAAAGCCAAACTGGTCTTTCCTATCAACTTGTGGACGTGCAGGGACATCAAAGTCGACCTCTACGAAAACATCAACGGCTGCAGGAACCCCCGCAGCCGTCACTCAGCCTTCGGCTGGAAAAGCCCCGTGGCCTTTGAGCGAAAAGCGGTTTAAATGATCACGCTGAGCGGTACCAGACCGCAACGGGTCCAGACTCTGGGGCGTGTCGGTCGCGGCAAACATGGGCGGACGCATTGAGACGGGACATCGTCTGCGATCTGCTGATCGCTCGTGTCTTATGGCGGCACTCGGCCAACCTAAGATAAAGCGCAACCTCGCTTTCGTGAGGCAAGCTGAACGCCTTTCTGCTTGGTTTGACGATGGTAGAACTTTCGAGGGCAAAATGAAGTCGTTCAAAAATAGTTGGTCGGACCCTCGGTCCATCGCTTGGCCCATCGCGATAGCCGTGGCGGCATTGGGGTTTTTTGCGCTACTTTATCTCAGCAAAGCTCTGGTTGAATCACGTCATGGCGTGATCGTCCGTCTGGATGAGGCAACTGCTGGTCTCCTTTTTAGTTTTAGAACGCCCGCGCTTGTGCGTCTTTTCAGCATCGTGACCGCCTTTGGAAATTGGGGCGTCATACTGGCGATGGCGGCAGCGGTTTCGATCATGCTCTGGATCGGCCGGAAGTCGCAATACGTTGCCAGCTTGTGGATGGCACTGGCGGGCAACCAGATTTCGGTGAACGCGCTTAAAGCTATCTTTGCCCGGGCGCGGCCGGAGTTGGCCTATTACAGCGAAAGCAGCTACTCTTTTCCAAGCGGGCACAGTGCAGTCAGCGCCGCCTTTTTCGGGTTCATCATGTATCTGATCATCCGGGAACGGATTGCTGCAGCCGGCATTGCGATCACAGTTGGGGTGACGGCGATCCTTCTGGTCGGGATCAGCCGCCTCATTCTTGATGTGCATTATCTGAGCGATGTGCTGAGCGGCTTTTTGGTTGGGGCCGTTTGGGCACTTTTGGGCATCTGGTTGGCGGAAAGGGGCCGCGCGCCAAACGACCTGGCACCCGCTTTGTCGCAATGGCGACGCAGATCGGAGGTTGGGGTCGTCGTGATTGCAGCCCTGATCGTAGCGCTTTTAGCCTCGAACTATCAGCACAATCTGGTCATCCTGACCGGCCCGCCACGCTGACCGTTTTGTCGGATTTCCAGCCTTCAGTCGTCTTCACGAAGGTCACCGCTCTGATCACTTCAAAAGCCGCTGCACTGTCTGAAAAGGCCTGCCGGGTCACGCTCAGACGATCCTTCCCGACGTCGAGCACGTTGAAGTCGTTCACTTCGCCGCGCAACCGGTTTGACAGGCTGGTGCCGGCATGTACCTGCAACGCCGACGAACGCCCTTCGACATAGGCGAAAATATCGGCGCGCCAACTGTGCAAGTGACCGGACAAGACCGCATCGACACCACTTTCCGACAGGCGCCTCAGGCCCGTAGCAGCCCCGCGCATCAAGGATTTTCCGTCGCCCGGCGAATTTTCCAACGGGTGATGTGCGACGACGATGTGGCGACGCCCATCGGCCGAAGTGCCAAATGCTGCGCACGCGCGTTGGATCGCCCGAGAGCGAAACCAGCCGCACTGCCAGGCAAAGGGATTGACCGTGTTGACTCCAATCACAACGATCTCGTCGTCTTGAAATATCGGGTGCAGATCGGCGTTGATCCAGCGCCGATACCGCCGCCAAGGCATGAAAATCCGCATGAAAAGATTGTGCAAAGGCACGTCGTGGTTGCCCGGAACGCAAAGGGTGGGGGCGTTCAGGGTCTTGATGAAAGCGGCTGCTTCCATGAATTGTTCGTCAGTTGCGCGCTGCGTAAAATCACCGGAGATGATCACCAAATCCGGGGTCAAGGCGTTGACGGATTGTGTCAAGGGGGCCAGCACTTCGGGTCGGTCGCGGCCAAAATGCAGATCGGAAAGGTGGACGAGCCGCCTCATCGTGTGCCGGACTCCAGATCGGCAGGGACAAGGACGCCCAGTGCATTTTGAACGACGCAGAACCGGAACGGACCCTGCATTCGTTCGCGTTCGCCGTCCTTGGCGATGACGCGTGTGCCACGGCGCACCCGATTGCTACTTTCGATGATGATGTCCTTGCCACCCAGCATCTCAAAATCCTCCATCGAGGCACCCCTGCCAAGCGCGATGGCGACTGCAAGGCGGATCATGCCCAACCGGTTGGTGTCCGGAGCGATAAATACGACCAGTTTACCGGCTTCGATCTCCTCCTTGCCTTGCAACGACATCTGCTGCAACTGAAAGGCATTGTTCACGATAAATACCAGCGGCGAGCGAATGTCGCGGCTCTTGCCATCCACGGTCAGTCTGAGCCGCATCGGGCGGCGCAGTGTCAGTAAAGTCGCGATTACGGCCCAATAGGCAGCGATCTGACTGCGGCCCCACCGCCGGTAGATATCCTCGCGTTTCTCCAGAATGGTCGTATAGACGCCAAGGCTGGCGTTGTTCAGAAACATCCGGTCGTTCACGGTCGCGACCCTGAGCGGCATTGTGTGACCGTCCACGATCACTTTTGCCGCAGCCTCGATTTCCGCAGGAATGTTCAGTGAGCGCGCAAAGTAATTGAACGTGCCCAACGGAAGGATGCCCATTGTGGTCTTGCCGGCTGAAAGGCTTTGGGCAACCGAGCAAATGGTTCCGTCGCCACCGCCAGCGACAATCGTCAAATACCCCTCATCCAGCAATTTCTTTGTTTCAGTTGCGAGTGTGGAGGCATCATTGATCACTTTCAGTGCGATTTCAGCCCCGTGAGCGGCAAAGGCTGCGCGAATGCTCTCAGGTTGCGATTTGGCATCAGGTTTGCCTGACCCGACGTTGAGGATGACGCAGATGGTTGGGGTTTTCAAAGGAAAGGGTCCTCACAATATGACCGGGCTGGCGGCGGGCGATGATGCAACAATAGCCGAGCTTGCCATGAAGAACTCAAGTTGCGGACCATTGGTTCCAGTCAAGGGCAGAAAGCCGCCGTCGACCCCGCGGCATCCCCGGGCCGACTATTCCAAGGCTGGTCGGCGATGCCGGACACTGAGTGGAGCCTTGAATGAGGCTGGGCACATCAAACAGCAAGCCATCCCGGCACTTGAACAAACAACGTCAAGCAGCATATCTTGCAAACGATGATCCGACGACCCTGCTTCAAAATCAGATCGGTGTTGTAGATCATCCGACGACGGACAGCCCAAACATTGCCTCACGAAGCACGAATGCGTACGATAGGACCTTTCTTGCTCACTCACTGCGTCTGACCTGAAACTTTTCGCTATGTTCGCGCGTTAGTCTAACGTGTGACCGGCGCGGGGCGAGCAAGCCTTGGGCCCAGCATTGCTTGCATGACCAAATGGGGGTGCAGATGGCGGAGCTTTCGGACAATGCAAGCCTTCCCGGGGATACGGAGCCATCGGGCGAGGTTTCCGACCACTCTCGCATCACTGAATACTTGAACTCAAGCGACTGGGAGGAGCGTGTGCGTGTTGCGCGCTTTGCACGCGAGCAAGTTCTGGCCCGGCGCGCGAGCCTTGGTTCCAATGGCGCGACGTCGGCGGGCGTGACCCCTGCCCCTGCCGTTCTGGCGCGGTTCACATCGACTGAGAGCGAAGGCGTGATCCATTTTTCAGAAGCGCCGAGTAGCTGGGAAACCAAGCTTGCCAACGCGCGACAGGAAAGAGAGCTCCGGCTGGCGTTGCGCGCACTGGAAGCGTCAGAACCCAAAGTGGTTCCGATTACCACACTAGCGATGGTTGCAGCGCCGGCAGACGTTCCACAAAGTAAGCTTCTTTCGCCGGACCTGACCCGAAAGCTACCAATCCGGTCGGAGTGGGCGAGCCTTGAGACTTCGGACTCAGTGGAGGGAGCCCCGCCAAAGCGCTCGGCTGTGGCCAATTTCGACGCTAACAACCGACCAAGGCCAGCCTCTGCAAGAGCCATCGCCGGCTTGGCCATTGGACTGGGGGCCGGGCTGATCATCGGGCTTGCAGCGAATTTTACGTGGGTCTATCGGCCTGCGACAGGTATCAAAACGGCAACCTCCCCTGTGCAGGTTGGGAACCTTCGCGCTGATCTGCCAGAGGCCGGACTTTCTTCGCCGGAAACTATGGCGCCTGTTCTTGGGAAAACGGTGGATGATCCGATCAAGCCTTTAGCGGCGCCGCAATTTTCGGGAAAGGTGGCAGCAGCAGGAATGCACGATACCCTGCCTGCGACTGCTGCCGATGCACTGGAAAGGCCTGAGGTTTCAGTGATAACCCCGCAATCTGGTGCCGCGCGCGAGGGCGACGAGGGAACGCGGGCGACCGTTCCCCAAGGTGATGTGTCGCCTGGACTTAGTCCGGTGACCCGCCTGTTTCCCCCCGATTTACCGGATTCCCGGCGTGATCGTGGCATCGCCGCGTCGGCTGACCCATTGCGAATAGACGTTGTCACCTCAATCGCTGGCGATGGATCGTTCAAAGACAGCGACCGCGAGATCACGCGCGCGCTGATCGTTCCCGGCGTGCAGGATTTGGTCGCCTCCGTCGCACCGGGTGTGCCGCTTCAGAAGGTGACCGATGCGGATTCGACGCCCGAGATTTCGCAAGGCGTTCCGTTCGCGGCTGGCGGCAGCTACCACATCCTGATCCACATGGCGCGTGGGCAAAGTGATACCGCGACACGCGCGCAACTCTACGACCTGGGGCTGATGGATGCGCGGCGCATCTTGACCGATCTGGTGCCCGCTCAGACGACAGTTGCCTATTACAGCGGCCAGGATGCCGATGTCGCGAAGTCCCTTGCCCGGCAATACGACGGCATCCTTGCGGACATGACCGGTCTTACCCCCGCGCCGCCGGCCCATACCTTGGATCTTTACTTCAAGGACTGAACTTTGGCATCACGGCGCAAATACCAAAGTGACCAGAACTTCGCCGGGGCCCGTGTTTAAATCCGGTGAAAGAACGACTGGAACGCTGGCAAAGCCGGGCAGAAAACCTGCAAGGGTTCGCGCCAATTCAGCATCAGGGGCAAAACGGTAGTCAATCTGGCTGGAGCCGCCCGGAACGACGTTCAGTGCGACATGGACGATCAGACCGTTGGTCTGAAGAGTGCTCGCAAGGGCGTTGGCGGCCGATGCGGCGTGGGCGTCGCCCGCATTGACGGCGATTGTCACCAGACCGCGGATGACAGGCGCCTTTGACCCGCCGACCGGCTGCCAACCGCTCGCCCAATACTGACCGGTGTTTTGGTCGATCCGGGTAACTTGCCAAGCCACTGGATCGCCCGATAGCGGCGTTGCAATTGCCGAGGCTTCAGTCACGATGGAAACGACAGGCTGGCTGGCTGCATCAGGAACAAACACCTGCAGGCAAAACAGGGCCGATTCCGGGCCGGGCGGTGCGGTCCAGACGAACTCCCCGCGCGGAACGCCGTCGACGTAGCGGACCTTTGCCGACAAAGCGGTCGGCATCAGGGAACCAGTGGCAGTAGGCCTGGGTGCGGCAGATGACAGCAGTCGCTGCAACGCTGCCTTGGCAGCTGGCAAAGTTGCCGCTCGGCCAAGCCAGAGCGCCGCGAGGTCAAGGTTGGCCGGCACGCCGATCCCACCTTGGTAAAGCAGGCCAAGGTTATAGGCTGCGCGCTGGTTGCCGCCTAAAGCCGCCTTGGCATACCAGGTGCTTGCCGCCAGATTGTCCTTTTGCACGCCTGAGCCCGCATCCAGCATCACCCCGACGTTGAGCGCGGCCTCAGGAAGGCCTTGGTCGGCAGCCGCCCGGTAATAGGCAAACGCCGCCTTGGCATCGTGCTCCATCCCAAGGCCCAGATCCGCCAGAAGGCCGAGTTGGAAGAAGGCGTGCGCGGAGCCTGCCTTTGCTTCTTTACGCCAGAGGGCAGCCGCTTGCGCATAGGCCTTCACCGCAAAAGCGGCCTCTCCCGTCGCATAAGTCTTGGCTGCCAGTGGGCTGGCAAAGGTCAAAAGGGCGAGACAGGCCGCCGCCCAAGCAAGCTTTCGCGGAGGCAGGCTGCTATTTCCAAGTGATCGTAACGAGGCGGTTATCGGCATTGGCCACTCCCTCGCTGGTTGGGACTTCCAACTGGCTGACGCCACGCCCCAGGACCTGCAGTCGTTCTATTGGTATCCCCCGGTCGGCTAGCCCCAGAGCCACAGTTTGAGCCCGGCGGATCGAAAGGCTGAGGTTCAATTCACCCGACCCCACCGTATCAGAGCTTCCTGCCACGATCATCACGAGCGGGCTGCCTTCGCGGAACAGCCGGGCCGCCTGGTCAAGGACCTTACGCTGATCCTCGCTGATCGTGGCTTGGCCGGAACCAAAGTGGATTTTAAGGGATTCCGGGGGGCTGGCATCCTGTGCTGCCGCCAAGCTCACGCCGAGAACCAGAGCGAAAGCTGCCGTTCTTATCAACTTCATGACAAACTCCTCCATGCGTACAAAAAGGAAGAGCCCGCGCTGCTTGCACCCCCCCTTACTATTAACGCAACACGGGCGGATTAGTTTCAACGTGGCCAAAATAAAGCGGTTGCAGGGCAGGCACAGGAGGCAATGTCCAAGCAATTTTTCTGGCGGTGGACGGACGCCGTATGGCGTAGTAGCCGCCCTAAATGTCCCGTCCAGGGCAAAGAGCGATCGGGCGCAAGGTGATCTTTCAGGGGATGACCAGCCGCTGTTCGCAGACCAATAGGCCAGTGGGAGGGTACTTCCTTCTCAATGTACGGGGCTGTGCATCATCACGGTCAAGCGGATGAATTCCGACGACGTCTTGAAGTAGCGAAAAGGGCTGGTCTTGGTCGTCATCCTAAGCCAGGCGGCTGCCTTGAGAGGCTACAGCGGTTTTGTTCTGACTGACCCGTCAGTGTTCTATGCCAGCGCCTGATCCCAGGCTGCAACCCCACAGCATTAAATAGCTGTATGATCGACCCGGGTCAGATATAAGACACCCGGTTTCGCTGAACCTGCCAGCCTTTACCGCGTCCCGGTCGCGGGCCAGAATACCCTGTGCCAGCTTCATCTCCGGATCAAAGCCATGGCTGCTGAACTTGCCCTGACGCCGCCCTTGGCAAACCCCGATTGACGCAATGCCACCCCCTGAGCCATGCTAGCCTCAGTCGTTGTTCAGCGGCGGGGGGAGGCTTCATGGTCGCACTGCTGGTCGCGTCGCGCACGATAGACCGCTTGACGGAGACCATTGGCAGGTCAGTCGGCTGGCTGATCCTGATAGCCATCCTTGTCAGCGCCGCCAACGCCTTGGTGCGCAAGATTTTTTCGATATCCTCAAACGCCTTTCTGGAACTGCAATGGTATCTGTATGGGGCCGCTTTCCTGCTGGCCGCTGCGAACACCCTGCGCCAGAACGAACACATCCGGATCGACATTGTCTATGCTGCACTGTCCCGCCACACCCAGCACTGGATCGACCTGCTTGGCCACCTGTTCTTTCTGATGCCCTTCGTCCTGCTGATGGACGTGTATCTGGTCCCTTACGTCCTGCTATCCTACCGCTCGGGTGAGGTTTCCTCCAACGCCGGTGGCCTGATCCTGTGGCCCGCCAAGGCGCTGCTGCTGGCAGGCTTTCTTCTTCTCACGCTGCAAGGCCTGTCCGAGATCGTGAAGAAAATCGCCATCATGCGCGGTGACATGCCCGATCCCACGCCGTTCATATCCGCCCACAAAGCCGCTGAACTTGAAGGCGAAAAGCTTGTCGAAGCGTTGGAGCGGCCATGATCGACCTTATCGCCCAGAACATGGCGCCCATCATGTTCGCCTCGCTCGTGGTGTTTCTGCTGGCAGGCTACCCCGTTGCCTTTTCATTGGCCGCCAACGGTCTGATGTTCTTTGTGGTTGGCGTGTTGCTTGCCCCGGTGTCCGACGGCGCCATCCACCTTGACTGGCCGCTGCTGTACGCCCTGCCTGAACGCTTTTGGGGGGTCATGCAAAACGACACATTGCTGGCAATTCCGTTCTTCACCTTTATGGGCATCGTGCTGGAACGCTCCGGCATGGCCGAAGACCTCTTAGAGACGGTCGGCCAGCTTTTCGGCCCGGTTCGCGGCGGCCTTGCCTATGCCGTCATCATCGTCGGCGCACTTCTGGCCGCCACGACCGGAGTTGTTGCCGCCTCTGTCATTGCCATGGGTTTGATTTCGCTGCCGATCATGCTGCGCTATGGCTATGACCGTCGCCTTGCCTCTGGCGTCATTGCGGCCTCTGGCACCCTGGCGCAGATCATCCCGCCCTCTTTGGTGCTGATCATTCTGGCCGATCAACTTGGCCGCTCGGTTGGGGATATGTACAAAGGGGCGCTGGTGCCCGGGCTGGTTCTGACCGGCCTGTACGGCAGTTATATCCTGCTTGTCACCCTGATCCGTCCCAACTGGGCCCCCGCTTTGCCGAAAGAGGCGCGCACCCTTGGCCACGGTGTGACCTCGTTGCTGATCGCCCTCGCCGTGACGGTGGCCGTCGCCTACACCGCCACCCGCTACCTTGCCCCGACGCAAGGCGACAACGCCGATATCTTTGGGGCCAGCCTTGCCATCGCCGTGATTTACGCCGCAGCCATCCTTGACCGCACCCTGAAGCTGAACCTGATGAGCCGCCTTGCCTCAGAGGTGATCATCGTTCTGATCCCGCCGCTTGCGCTGATCTTCCTTGTCCTTGGCACCATTTTCCTTGGCATCGCCACCCCGACCGAGGGCGGTGCCATGGGCGCTGTCGGCGCGTTGCTTCTGGCCGCCCTGAAACGCCGCCTTACCCTTGGCGTGGTCCAGCAGGCCCTAGCCTCTACCACCCGCCTGTCGTCTTTTGTGATATTCATCCTGATCGGCGCGCGGGTGTTTTCGCTGACGTTTTACGGCGTCAATGGCCACATCTGGGTGGAGCATCTGCTGACCTCGCTTCCGGGCGGCCAGATTGGTTTCCTGATCTCTGTCTCGGGCATCGTCTTCGTGTTGGCCTTCTTTCTTGATTTCTTTGAACTGGCCTTCATTCTGGTTCCGCTGCTTGCCCCTGCCGCCGAAAAGCTTGGCATTGACCTGATCTGGTTCGGCATCATCCTTGGCGTGAACATGCAGACCAGCTTCATGCACCCGCCTTTTGGCTTTTCGCTGTTCTACCTGCGCTCTGTCGCCCCCAAAGAGCCGTACAAAGACCGCGTCACCGGCCTGATGATGGCACCTGTGACCACCGCGCAAATCTATTGGGGGGCGGTGCCTTTCGTGGTGATCCAGGTCACGATGATCTTCCTCGTCATCGCCTTCCCAGCCATGGTGATGCGCTACAAAGGCCCAGTGGTCGATCCCTCAACCATCCAGATCACGATACCCAAACTGCAATCCGGCGGCTTGGGCAAACCGGTCTTCGGCCTTAGCCCGCCAAAAATCCCCGCACCCTGAAGCCCGGCGCGGGCCGTGCCGATCCGCAGGATTTCCGACGCAGATGTGATGCGAAAGCAACCCGGTTGGCCCTTTCGCCGATTCCACCGGACTTCATGCCAGTCACGCCGCTTTCGGCGCATACAAAAGCCGCCTCCACAGCGCGGAGGCGGCCTGAGTTTTGTGACCGTCAGACTACAGTTTGCCCGCCTGCTGCTGCTGCATCATGAAGGTGTCGTAGTTGAATTCCGCAATCTGGTCCCACAGATAGGCGTCTTGCATGAACGCTTTCTGGCTGTCGTGGATCTTCTTGAACGGCGCATTGGTCGCGGAAATATCGGCATAGACCTTCTGGGCCGATTCAAATGCCGCACTCATGATCTCGGTGCTGAATGGCCGCAGTTGCGCGCCTGCCGCCACCAACCGCTTCAGCGCGGACGGGTTCTTGAAGTCATAGCTGGCCATCATATCCACGTTGGCCGCAGCACTCGCCGTTGCAAGGATCGACTGGTAAGCCTTTGGCAAACCATCATAAGCCGCCTTGTTGAACATCGCCGAAACGGTTGGCCCGCCCTCCCAGAAACCCGGGTAATAGTAGTAGGGGGCCACTTTCACGAAGCCGAGCTTTTCGTCGTCATAAGGTCCGACAAACTCTGCCGCGTCGATCGTGCCCTTCTCAAGGCTGGCATAGATATCGCCCGCCGCAAGCTGTTGTGGCACCACGCCCAAGGGGCTAAGCACCTTGCCAGCAAAACCGCCGATCCGCATCTTAAGACCGTTGAGGTCGGCCAGCGTGTTGATTTCCTTGCGATACCAGCCGCCCATCTGCACCCCGGTGTTGCCCGCCGGAAAGGCGTGCAGACCGTTGGCATTGAAGAACTCGTTGGTCAGGGCGATGCCGTCGCCGTAGTAATACCACGCGTTCATCTGCCGCGCGTTCAGGCTGAACGGCACCGCTGTCGCCAGCGCCCATGTCGGGTCCTTGCCCCAATAGTAATAGGTGGTGGTGTGGCAGGCCTCAACCGTGCCAGCCGCCGTGGCATCCGCCGCCTGCAGGCCCGGCACCAATTCCCCCGCAGCAAAGACCTGAATGGTAAACGCCCCATCGGTCGCCGCAGCAACCGCATTGGCCAAGGTCACCGCCCCGCCAAAGATGGTGTCGAGCGATTTCGGAAAGGACGAGGTCATCCGCCATGTGACCTTTGGCGCGGCCTGCGCCACCACCGGAGTGGCCAGCAAAGTCGCCCCAGCCGCGCCTATTCCACCCACCGTAGCCGTACCCAAAAACGAACGTCGATCCATTCGAAACCCTCCCATGCGATGTGATGCTCTGTCCGGCGGCTGCCTTCTATCGGGCGCCGCTCTTGCCGAAAATACTACACGCTGGAATTGATCTGTCCAGTTTTACCACGGGTCACCGGCCATTCAGATGGCCGCCTTGAGAGCAGCCGGGACCAAAGGTCCATCCCGAAATCACTTTTCGCGGTGCTGCAGGAACCCGGGGTGTGGCAATTTCGTCGAGACCATGACCTGCCCCCCGGTCGTCTCTCAGTCATAACGAGAGTCCTTGGGGTTGATAGTCGTCGGTTTCGGGTGTGGCAAGCGCGTCGGGCGCGTTGCCATCCCATAGCTCAAGCGCTCGGCGCGCTTCTGCGGGTGTCT